>JBJMIG010000042.1:0-249179 GCA_045806965.1 Labedaea sp.
CGCGAAGGGCCTGAAGTTCGGGATCTACACCAGCGCCGGCACCAAGACCTGCAACACGGCCGGCTTCCCCGGCGGTTTGGGCCACGAGCAGCAGGACGCCAACCTGTTCGCCTCGTTCGGGGTGGACTACCTCAAGTACGACAACTGCAACAACCAGGGCGTGGACGCCCAGCAGCGGTACACCGCCATGCGCGACGCGCTGGCCGCGACCGGCCGGCCGATCACCTACTCGATCACCGAGTGGGGTCGCACCGGTCCGCCCAAGGTGTGGGAATGGGGCAAGGAGGTCGGCAACCTGTGGCGTACCACGGGAGACATCAGCGACAACTGGGGCAGCATGATCGGCAAGGCCCAGTTCAACCGCACGCTGGCGCAGTGGGCCGGTCCCGGGCACTGGAACGACCCGGACATGCTCGAGGTCGGCAACGGCGGCATGACCTCGGCCGAGTACCGCACCCACTTCAGCCTGTGGGCGATGATGTCCGCGCCGCTGCTGATCGGCAGTGACCTGCGCCGGGTCTCCGAGGACACCTTCGCCATCCTCAAGAACACCGATGTGATCGCGGTCGACCAGGATCCGCTCGGCCGGCAGGGCACGGTGGTCAGCAGCGCCGACGGCCTCGTGGTCTACAGCAAGACGCTGGCCAACGGGGACCGGGCGGTGGCCCTGTCCAACGAGACCACCGCGACCGCGACGATCGGCACCAGCGCCTCGGCCGTCGGGTTGGCCGGCTCCGCGTCCTACACGCTCAGGGACCTGTGGACCAAGGCGACCAGGACCAGCACCGGCGCGATCAGCGCGTCCGTGCCCGGACACGCCACCGTGCTCTACCGGGTCGCCAGGGACGGCAGCGCCACCCGGTACGAGGCGGAGAACGGCACTTTCCAGGGCACCGTGGACAACAACTGGTCCGGCTACTCCGGCAGCGGTTTCGTCAACACGCCCAATGCGACCGGGGCGTTCGCCGAGTTCACGGTGACCGCGCCGCAGGCCGGTCCCGCCGTGCTGGCGTTCGACTACGCCAACGGAACCACCGCGAACCGGCCGATGGACGTTCTGGTCAACGGCACCGTCGCGGCCACGGCACTCGGCTTCCCGCCGACCGGCGCGTTCAGCCTGTGGGCCACCAGCAATGTCACCGTGAACCTGAGAGCGGGCGGCAACACGGTCCGGCTGGTCGCGACCACCGCGGGCGGTGCGCCCAACCTGGACTACCTCGACGTGATCACCGGGGTGGCGCCGCTCAACCAGTACGAGGCGGAGGGTGCGACGATCTCCCAGGGCGTGGTGGAGTCCAACCACGGCGGCTTCACCGGCAGCGGTTTCGTCAACTACGACAACGTGGTCGGGTCCTTCGTGGAGTTCGCGGTGAACGTCGCCGCGGCCGGTCCGGCCACGCTGCGGCTGCGCTTCGCCAACGGCACCACCGTGAACCGGCCGATGGACCTCACCGTGAACGGCGTGCCGGCCGCCAACCTGGCCTTCGCCGGCACCGGCGACTGGACCAACTGGGTCACGGCCACCACCACGGTCAACCTGGGCGCCGGCACCAACACCATCCGGGCCACCGCGACGACGGCCAACGGCGGCCCGAACCTCGACAACATCGCGGTCGGCTGAGCAATCGGTACCCCGGGGTCTCACCTGAGGCCCGGTGGTCCCACCCGGCCGGGCGGGTGGCGCGGGTCGTCCGACTCCGCCGCCCCCGCCCGGCCGCCCCCTCGGCGGCCCGCTATCCGGCCAGCCCGGCGCCGGTCTCCAGCAGGGACTTGAGGTCGCTGAGCACCCAGGGCCAGCCGCCACCGGCGCCGGTGGCCTCCTGCTCGCCCGCGACCAGCAGGGCCAGGTTGGGCGCGCCCTCGAGGTCGTGGACCACGGTGAGCTTGGTGTAGCCCGCCTGGTTCGGGACCTCCTCGATCTCGTAGGTGAGCCGGGTGAAGCCCTCCGCGGCGATGCCGGCGTCCATCGCCATGCGCCAGGTGAGCACCAGCCGGTGTGGTGGGTCCATCGACACGACCTCGCCGTCGACCGCCACGTCCGGGACTTCGAAGCCCATTTCGGCCCCGGCCTTCCGCATGTCGTCGGTGGTGAGCATCCGGTACGGCTGGCCGGGCCGAGGGGCGGTCTCGAAACCGGTGCCGTAGCCGTACTTCTGCGTCCACTCCGGGTCGGTGATGGCCTCCCAGACCGCTTGCGGCTTGGCCTTGATGTAGACCCGGTGGACCTGAACCGTCGTGCTGGTCATGACTGCTCCTCCAAGCTGTTCTTGAGATCAACGAGCGCCGATACCTGGCGCTCGGTGTACTTGTCGATCCACCGGTCGTGGATCTGCCGGATCGGCACGGGGTTCAGGAAGTGCAGCTTCTCCCGGCCTGACCTGCGGGTGACCACGAGGTCCGCTTCCTCGAGCACCTTGAGGTGCTTCATCACGCCGAAGCGGGTCATCTCCAACTCGGACTCGAGCTCCGTCAGGGTACGGCCGTCCCGGACGAAGAGCAGGTCGAGCAGGAAGCGCCGAGTCGGGTCCGCGAGAGCCTTGAACACGCGGTCGGCGTCGGTCACGTAGGGAAAATATGTGACCAATGGGTCACATGTCAACCGGATGGAGTAGGTCCGTTCGGACGTAGCAATGGTCTAGACCTCAGGCCTAAAGTGGCCTGGACCACTACCGCCGTCCCACATCGAGGTGAGCCATGTCGATCCGGCGCTTGGGAACGGCCCTGCTGGTCGGCGCCCTGACCCTCTCGCTGGCCGCCGCGCTGCCCTCGGCGCAGGCGGATGTCGAGCACGCCGACGCCGGCAAGGCCCGCACCGTCGGCTACTACATCCAGTGGGGTATCTACGCCCGCAACTTCGTGGCCCGCGACCTGATCGGCAACGGCACCGCGGCCAAGCTCACGCACCTCAACTACGCCTTCGGATTCCTCGACGCACAGGGCAAGTGCGTCAGCGCCGACCCATGGGCCGACTACCAGCGGCCGTTCCCGGCCGAGCAGGCGGTCAACGGCCACGCCGACGAGGCCGGCCAGGCGCTCGCCGGCAACCTCAATCAACTCCGGCAGCTCAAGGCGCAGTTCCCGAACCTCAGGGTGAACATCTCGCTCGGCGGCTGGACCGGGTCGAAGTTCTTCTCCGACGCGGCGCTCACCCCACAGTCCCGCGCGGCCACCGTGCGCTCGTGCATCGACATGTGGCTGGGCGGCAACCTCCCGGACGCCGCTCCCGGTGCCGCGGCCGGCATCTTCGACGGCTTCGACCTTGACTGGGAGTGGCCGGCGAGCGAAGGCAACCCCGGCAACGTGATCCGCCAGGCCGACAAGCAGAACTACACCCTGCTGCTGCGCGAGTTCCGCAACCAGCTGGACAAGCTGGGCCGCACCACGGACCGCAAGTACGACCTGACCGCGTTCCTCCCCGCCGACCCGGCGAAGATCGCTCGCGGTTTCGAGGTGGACCAGATCTTCCGCTATCTGACCTTCGCCACCACTCAGGGCTACGACTACCACGGGGCTTGGGAAGCGACGACCAACCAGCAGTCCTCGCTGCGCACCCCGGCCGCCGACCCGACCGCGCCGAAGTTCAGCTCCCAGGTGGCCATCGACGCACTGCTCGTCCGCGGCGCGCCGCGCAACCGGCTGGTCATGGGCGTGCCGTTCTTCAGCCACGGCTGGACCGGCGTCAACCCGGCGAACTTCGGGTTGTTCCAACCGTCCGCCGGGCCCGCGCCGGCCACCTTCGAGGCCGGCACCGAGGACTACAAGGTGCTCAAGGCGCAGCTCTCGCGCTACACGGTGTACCGGGACAACGCCGCCGGGTTCGCCTGGCTCTTCGACGGCACCACGTTCTGGACCTGGGACGACCCGGTCGAGATGGCCCGCAAGGCGCGTTTCGTCAATGACCGCAAGCTCGGCGGCGTGATGATCTGGTCGCTGGACGGGGACACCACCAGCGGCGAGCTGATCTCCGCGCTGCACGGCGGACTGTCTCGATAGGACCGACGTCGGCCCCGGTGGCCACCGGCGCCGGGTGCGCGGTGGCCACCTTCCGGCGACTCACACCTTCTGCAGCGCCTGTTCGAAGTCCTCAACCAGATCGGCGGTGTCCTCGATACCGACGCTGATCCGGATCAGGTCGTCGGTGATGCCGGCGCTGGCCCGCTCCTCGGCGGTCATCCCGGCGTGCGAGGTGGCCGCCGGGCGGGTGACCAGTGTCTCGACTCCGCCGAGACTCGGTGCCACATATGGGATGCGCAGTGCGTCGAGGAGGGCTTCCGCGGCGTCGAGCCCGCCGGCCAACCGAATGCTGAGCATCCCGCCGAAGCCGGAGAGCAGTGCCGTGGCGTGCTCGTGGTCGGGGTGGCTGACCAGCCCGGCGTAGTTGACCTTGGCGACCTTGGGGTGCTCGGCGAGTCGGCCGGCCAGGGTGAGCGCGTTGTGGTTCTGCGCCCGTACCCGCACGGCGAGCGTTTTGAGGCCCCTGGCGAGTAGGAAGCCGGCGTGCGGGTCAAGGCTGCCGCCGTAGAGGTTGACCGTGCGGCGTACCCGGTCGACCTGTTCGGCACTCCCGACGACCGCGCCGGCCACCAGGTCGGAATGCCCGTTGAGATATTTCGTGGCGCTGTGGAACGCCAGGTCGAAGCCGACCGACAGCGGCCGGAAGTTCACCGGGCTGGCGAACGTGTTGTCGATCACGGAGATCAGCTGGTGCTCGCGGGCGAACGCCACCACGTCACGCAACCGGCCCACCCGCATCAACGGGTTGGTGATCGTCTCCACCAGGAACAGCCGGGTGCGTGGGTTCGCGGTCCAGGTCTCCGGACGCTGCGGGTCGACGAACGAGTAGGTCCAGCCGAGGTTCTCGGCGTGCTGGGTGATGAAGTCGTAGCTGCCGCCGTAGAGGCAGTCGCTGGCCAGCAGGTGATCGCCCGGCCGGAGCACGGTGTGCAACACCGAGGTCAGCGCCGCCATGCCGGACGCGGTGGCGAGCCCCGCCTCGGCGCCCTCCAGCGCGGCCAGCTTGTCGTGCAGATACTTCTGAGACAGAGTCGAGTTCAGCCGGATGTATTGCATGTCGTGGTAACCGGTGCCCGGCTCCACGCTGTAAACGGTGCCCTGGTAGATCGGGAACACCACGGAGCCCTCCGGGCCGGGGCGCCGCTCGCCGCCGTGCACGGACACAGTGTCGATTCGCGGTTCGTCAGTCGAGTCCATACGCCCACGTTGCCCCACTTCAGGCGGCGGGTAAAGGCGGCCGGACCGTAGGGTGCCTCTCATGCCCCTTGTGCAACTGGCCGACGAGTTCTGGGCGTGGCGGACGGTGACCGCACCGGACACCCACGACGATCTGCCACGAATCGAGCGGCCGCCGGGGTGGCTGGCCGACTGGTCCTCGGACGCGATCGCGGCGCGCCGGGCCACGCTCGCCGCGCTGACCGGCCGGCACCGCGCGCTCGACCTCGCCGGCGAGTCGGTCGCGGCCCAAGTGGACGGCCGGCTGCTCGGCTCGGCGCTGGCCAGAGTGCACTGGGAGCTGGAACTTGTCCGCGGCTGGCAGCGCGATCCGGGCTTCTATATCGACCAGAGCCTTGGCCCGATCTACCTACTGCTGCTCGCCCCGCCGCCGTTTCGTGAGCGGCGCGGTGAGGAGCTCCTGGCGCGGCTGCGGCACGTCCCGACGATCCTGGGACAGGCCCGGGAGAACCTCGGGGAGACCGCGGCGGCACCGTTCGCCCGGTACACCGCGCGGCTGCTGTCCAGCGTGGACGGTTGCGTAGCGAAGGCGATGGCCGCGTTGCGCCCACATCTCCCGGAGCCGTTGGCGGTCGAGCTGCCGGCCGCGGCCGGCGCGGCACAAGCCGCGGTCGACGCCTACCGGGACTGGCTCACCGACCGCCTGCCCTCCTGGGGCGAGGTCGAGCCGGTCGGGCCGGATGCGCTGGCCTACTTCCTGCACCGGGTGGCGCTGCTGCCGTACACCGCAGGCGAGCTGGCGGCGATGGGACGGCAGGAGTGGGACCGGGCGGTGACCACCGAGACGATCCTGCGCACCCGCTACCGCGACGAGCATCCGCCGAAGCTGCCGGCGGACACCGCCGAGCAGGTCGCCCGCCAGTGCGCGGACGAGTACCGGGTCCGCGGCTTCGCGGTGTACCGGGGTCTGCTCAGCCAGCCGGACACGTTGCGGCACTACCGGTTCGCGCCGGAGCCGGACTATCTCGCGCCGCTCACCTGGCTCGGCGTCAGCGACGACCTGACCGGGCCGTCGCGCGCCGGACAGGACGCGTTGCGGTACGTGCCCCAGCCCGGGCCGGATCTGCCGTACTTCGCCGCGGCCGCCGCGCTGGATCCGCGCACCGCGATCGTGCACGAGGGTGTGCACGCGCAGCAGCTCGCACTGTCCTGGCGGCACGACAACCCGGCGCGGCGGCACTTCTACGACTCGGTGCCGAACGAGGGCATCGCGTTCTACCACGAGGAGCTGATGCTGCTCGCCGGCTTGTTCGACGACGCGCCGGCGAGTGCGGTGTTCGTGGCCAACGCGATGCGGCTGCGGGCCCTGCGGGTGGAGGTGGACCTCGCCCTCGCGCTCGGTGACCTCACTATCGACGCGGCGGCCGGTGAACTGGCCGCCGCGGTGCCGATGGATCGGACCACGGCCTGGGAGGAGGCGGTGTTCTTCGCCGGTAACCCCGGCCAGGGAATGAGCTACACGGTCGGCAAGCGGCAGATCACGGACCTGTTGGCCGCCGCGAGCCGGCGGCTCGGCGCCGGCTTCGATCTTCGTGAGTTCCACGACCGCCTGTGGCGCGAGGGCAACGTCCCGATCGCCCTGCAGCGCTGGGAGCTACTCGGCCTGCGCGACCAGTTGGACACCGCCGACCGCCTGGCTCAGACCCAGTAGTTGTCGTGCCTGAGGTAGAACTCGGCGCGCTCCTCCTCGGTCAGGTCGGCGATGCCGGCGGCCAGGCCCTCGAAGTAGCCCTCCCGCGGAGCGCCCGGCGTGAACATCAGCAGCATCGAGGCGGGCTCGCCGGCCACGTTGCGGAAGCCGTGGATGCCGCCGGGGGGCACGTAGAGGAAGTCGCCGGCGGTGGCGGTGCGCCAGTCCTGTCCGTTGTAGAGCCGCACCTTGCCGGTCAGGATGAAGAACGACTCGGAGATCGTTCGGTGAAAATGCGCGCCTGGCCCGGACTCGTTCGGCCCGAAGTTCCAGCGGTAGAGCCCGAAGTCGCCCCCGGTCGCGGCGCTGGTGGCCAGGTAGTCGACGGTGCCGCCGGAGTTGTAGGTCAGGTCCGGCGGTGCGTCATCGCGCCTGAAGACGCAGTCGACCTCGCCGGTCTCCCCGAAGTAGCGGGGGTCTGGATAGGACATGTCACGTCCTCCTGTCGGTCGTGTGTCGGTCCTCGCGGGCACAATCCGACCATGTCCGGCACGCCGTCCGCCCGCACCCCTCGCCAGCGGATCGAGGCGGAATGCCGCCGCCGCGGCCGGCCCGCTCTGGTCGCCGGGTGCGTGCGGCTGATCCGGGGTGACGAATCCGACATCGGTCTGATCGCGGTGCTCGGCGGGGACACCGCGAACTGGTATCTCGGTGGCGGGCACCCGGACCAGCGCTACTGGTCGCGGGTGTGGGCCGCCCGCGGTCTGCTCTGGGTCTGGGACACCGCCGGGCTCGACGCATTGCTGTTGGCGCTGCGCGACCCGGCCTGGCGGGTGCGGGAGATGGCCGCCAAGGTCGTGGCGAGGCACCTGGTCGGCGACGCGCTGCCGATGGTCGCCGCGTTACGCGAGGATCCGGTGCCCCGGGTGCGTGCGGCCGCGGTCCGCGCGGTGGCCCGGCTGACCGAGGCCGGTGCCTGAGCCCAGCGGGCCACCCCGACAGGTCGCGCCGGACACGGGGTTAGGCCGGCAGGGCGGCCGGGTCCGGCCGGGCGTGCGCGGCGGTACCCCCGAACACCAGCGCGGCGGCGCCGAGGAGGCCGGCGAACCGGCCGAGCGGGGACGAGGTCACCCGGATCCGCCGAATGAACGGCATCACGGCGTAGTCGGCCATGGCCGCGCGCAGCGGGTCGAACAGCACGTCACCGGCCGCCGCGACGCCGCCGCCGATCACGGCCACGTCCAGGTCGACCAACGCCGCGGCGGACACGACAGCCGCGGCGATGGCCCGCCCACCGCGCTCGAACGCTTGCCGGGCCACCGGATCGCCTCCCCGCGCGGCCTTGGCCAGCAGCCGCCCGTCCGGTGCGCGATTCGGTGTGCTGTCCGGCCGCCAGCCGTTGGCCAGTGCCCAGCCGACCATGGCCGGCCCGCTGGCCAGCGCCTCGACGCAACCGCGCCCGCCGCACGGGCAGTCCGGGCCGTCCAGCCGGACCACGATGTGCCCGATGTGGCCGGCGTTCCCGGTCGGCCCCGGATAAGCCGCCCCGTCGATCACCAGGCCGCCGCCGACCCCGGTGGAGACCACCATGCCGAGCAGGTTCCGGCCGCCGTGCCCGCCCCGCCAGTGCTCCCCGAATGCCATGCAGATCCCGTCACCGGCGAGCAACACCGGCACCCCGCCGGTCACCGCGCGCACCTCGGCGACCAGGGGGAAGTCGCGCCAGGCGGGGATGTTCACCGGGCTGACCGTGCCCGCCACCGGATCCAGCGGTCCGGCGGAGCCGATGCCCACCCCGGCCAGCTCCCCGGTCGGCACGGCGGCGGCCAGCCGGGCGGCCAGCCCGGTCACCGCGGCGGCGATCCGGGTGGCGTCGGCGCTCACCGGGGTGGCCACCTCTTCGCTGGCCAGAACCTCGCCGCCGGCCCCGACGATGGCCGCGGCCAGGGTGCTGCCGCCGACGTCGAGCGCGAGCGCGAAGCCGGTCATGGCCGGATGTCCAGGTCGTTGACGCAGCGCAGCACCGGTGGTGCGGCCAGTGCGTCCTGGTCGAGAGCGGTGGCCGAGCGCACCCGGAAGGTGGCCGACTCGCCGGGCAGCAGCGTGATGAGCATGTCGTCCACTATGGACTCCGGGTCCAACCGGTCGGGGAACAGGGCCAGGTCGCGCAGCAGCGAGCCGGCGGTGACGGTGAGGTCGGTTCCGTCCGCGGTGGCCACCGCCCGGGTGCCGTAGCGGGGTGCGGGCAACTGGAGTTCGACGTCCTCGGCGAAGAAGTGGCTGCGCCGGGTGCGCCCGTCGCCGACGGTCAGCAACTCGGCCGTGGGGTCGTCCGGCCGACTGACCTCCTCCGGCACCCGCAACCGCTGCGCACCTCGTGCCGGCACACCGAAGTCGAGCAACGCCTTGGCCTGCGGATCGCCGTCGAAACTGACTCTGACCGCGGCGGCCTGTCCGTGCCAGCTCGTGTCGGTGTCGTTCACCAGCACCAGGTCCAGCCCGTCGACGGTCGGCTGGAGGGTGAGCAGGCGCTCCGCGAACGACCGGCGCAGCGCGTACCAGAGCGGCTTTCGCCGGCCGTCCCCGTCGACCGCGGCCCAGGAGATCACCGGCCAACAGTCGTTGAGCTGCCAGACCACCGTTCCGGTGCACAGCGGATGCAGCGCGCGCAGGTGCTCGACCCCGAAACTGACCGCCCTGGCCTGGTTGAGCTGGGTGGCCCAGTGCCAGTCGTCGAAGTTCGTGGACGCGGGCAGGTGCCCGTCCAGCCCGCGCAGCAGCTTTCCGTTGCCGTCCACGGCTTTCTGCCGGTGCAGCAGTGCGGGGGAGCTGACCGCGAGCGGCTCGGCGACGGCCCGGCGCAGGGTGGTGTACGCGGGTGGGCCCTGGAACCCGAACTCGGCGACGAACCGTGGTCGGTAGGTGGCGTAGTGGGTGTAGTCGTGGGTGTTCCACACGTCCCAGATGTGCGTGGTGCCGTGCGAGGGGTCGTTCGGGTGCAGCTCCGGGCGTCCGGAGTACGGGCTGCCCGGCCAGTACGGCCGCGTCGGGTCCAGTTCGGCGACGACGCCCGGGAGCAGGTCGAAGTAGTAGCCGGCGCCCCAGCTTCGGCCGCCGAGGTCGGCCGTCCAGCCCCAGTCCGCGTGGCCCCACAGGTTCTCGTTGTTGCCCACCCAGAGCACCAGGCTCGGATGGTGGGCGAGGCGCACCACCTGCTCGCGCGCCTCGGCCTCGACCTCGCCGGCGAGCGGCTGCTCCTCCGGATAGGCCGCGCATGCGAACAGGAAGTCCTGCTCAACCAGCACGCCCAGCTCGTCGGCCAGGTCGTAGAAGTCGTCGCTCTCGTACCGGCCGCCGCCCCAGACCCGCAGGAAGTTTGCCCCGGTCTCGACCGCCTGGCCGAGCCGGGCGGCGTAGCGGACGCGGTCGACCCGGTGCGGGAAGCAGTCGTCCGGGATCCAGTTGAAGCCGCGCACCGACACCGCGCGTTCGTTGACCACGACGGTGAACGCGCTGCCTTCGGTGTCCGGCGCGGTGTCCAGGCGCACCGACCGGAAGCCGATCCGCCGCCGCCAGCGGTCGAGCTCGCCGCCGGTCGCGTCGGTGAGCGTGACGTCGAGGTCGTATCGTGGCTGCCCGCCGTGACCGCGCGGCCACCAGCGCTCGACCTCGGGCACGGTCAGGCCGAGCACCGCGGTGCTCTCCCCGGCCGGCACCTGCGCACTGACCCGCTGCCCGGCGACCGTCGCGGCGACGACGACCGGGTGATCCGGGCCGGTCCGCTCCAGTCCGACGTGGACCTCCACCCGTCCGGTCTCGCCGTCGACCGTGACCAGCGGACGGACCTCGGCCAGCCGCGCGGTGTGCCAGGTGTGCAACCCGATCGGCTGCCAGATGCCGGCGGTGACCAGCCGAGGTCCCCAGTCCCAGCCGAAGTTGCAGGCCATTTTGCGGATCAGGTTGTACGGCTCGGGGTATGCGCTCGGCCGGTCACCGATCCGCACCGCCAGCTCGGCGGCGTAGTCGTAGGCCGAGGTGAACCGGATCAGCAGCGTGTTCCGCCCGGGCCGGAGCACCTCGCCGAGCTCGAGACGGTAGGACCGGTGCATGTTCGCGGTGCGTCCGATCTCGACGCCGTTGACCCCGATCGTGGCCACGGTGTCCAGCCCCGCGCAGACCAGGTCGGTGCGTCCCGCCGCGCCGGACCAGTCGAAGCCGAGCTCGTAGGTCCAGTCGGTGTGGCAGACCCAGGCCAGATCGTCCTCGTTGGCGTCGAGGTACGGGTCGGCGATGACCCCGGCGGCGAGCAGGTCGGTGTGCACGCAGCCGGGCACCGTCGCGGGGATGGCGGCCAGGTCGGCCGACGCCAGCGTCCAGCCGTCGTGTAGCGCGCGGTACCCGCTCACCGTAGCTCCTCGCGGCCGGTACTTAACCGTGAAAGTTCGATTCCAAGCTAAGGTTGCGGCGAGGTGATGTCAACGTTGACAAAATCCGGTTCAGCACCTCCCACCCGCGAGTCTCGCGCTCAGGCAAGCGAGTCGCGCGCTCCAGCAACTGACTTCCGCGCCCCGGCACCAGCACGGCGCGGAGTCCGCCCGCCGGGTCGCGGCTGTTGGGTCAGACCGGTGCTGATCCGGTTAAGCAAGAACGCCGGTGCGGGGCGATGTGGATCACTTCCCGGCTCCGTGGACACCTCGGTGAAACCCGGCGTCCGTATCATCGGGAACGGAACTGACGAGGTGAGGTCGATGGGCCGGGGGACAGGGCGTTCACCCGAGTGGGCGCTGGCCGACCTGCGGGCGTTGTTGATCATCGTCGATCTGGGCGTCGGGATGCAGGTGGACGCGGACTCGGTGCTGCACGCCTGCGCCGCGCCGGAGGAGCCGGCCCCGGTGTTGGCCAGGGCGGGCGGCCGGGTTGCCGGCGAGTACCACCGGCTGTGGGCCTGGTCCCTCGACTACGCGCCATACGCCGACGTGGACTCGCTGGAGCGGCGGGTGTCCACGCTGTTGCGCTACCACTACGAGGTGCTGCACGTTGCGCTGCGCATCGCGTTCCCGAAGTACCGACGCACCGCTCGGCTCGAGCTGCAACGCCAGGCGGTGACCGGACTCGGGGCGCCGGCCGCGGAGCTGCGTTCGGTCCGCGAAGAGCTCGACCTGTGGATCCACGCCGCTTCCTGACCGCGTGCTACCCGCGTCCACTGTGGTTGGTCAGGCCGTCGAGGTCGCGCCACGATGGTTCGTCCAGCACGTCGATGATCTCGAGCTCATCGGACTCGGCGGGTAGGCCGGTCAGGGTCAGCGCCGTCGCCTGGTCGACATCGGAGATCCGGACCGGCCTCCCGTCGACCAGCAGCGGTGACCGGTTCAACTCGGTCCGCACGTCCAAGCCGATCGCCTCGGTCCGGGCCACATAGGCGAGCACCCAGTCGAAACGTTGCCCGTTGGCCAGCGTCGTGGGCGCGTGCACCCAACCCAGCCGGTACCGCGTGCCACGCCCTTCCACCAGATCCAGCACGGCGAGCTGGTCTGGGGTCACCAACCACACCGCATGCCGCTCGACCGCTCCCGGCGCTCCGGCCAGCACCGCCGGCCGCTGCCCGTCTCGGGCCCGTAGGCCCGCCGACCACACCGCGGCCACGTCCGTGACGTCCGCCTCGAGCATGACCGCCGGTCCACGCAGCGCCCGCACGTCCCGCAACCAGGCCAACTTGCCCGGACACGCATTGCTCCCGTAGCTGAGTAACGGCAACCGCTCATCGACCGCGGCCGCCCCCCGCCGCGCCAACCACGCGTCAAGCTCCGCCGCTGGCTCGTCCTCGACCACCCAGCCCTGCGGCGCGCCGGGCCGCAGCACCCACCCCAGCCCGTCCAACTCGACGAAGCTCACCCCGGCCCGCGCCCCCGGATACGGATCCGCCGGAAACTCAGCACTGATGAAGGGTGACCGCACCGGCGCGAGAGTACGCGAACCCGTTGACCCTCCAGCGGGTTCAATGAACGCCTCGGTCCGCCGCGGGCGACCCCGCCGACGCTACGCTCGGCTGATGGACTGGGCGTTGCCGGAATGGACGGTGTTGGCGCTACTACGCGAGGAGCCGAGGCACGGCTTCGCCATCGCGGCGCTCACCGGGCCAGCCGGCCCGCTCGGGCGGGTCTGGCACATTCCGCGTCCGGTGGTCTACCGGGCGCTGGGCCGGCTGGAGACGGCCGGGTTGATCACGCCGAGCATCGTGGAGTCCGGCCCGGGTCCACAACGGACCATCTACGCGCTCACCGGTGCCGGGCGAACCGAGGTCGACGAGTGGCTGGGGCAGCCGTGCGAGCATGTCCGGCAGCTGCGCTCGCAGCTGCTGCTGAAGCTGGCGCTGCTCGAGCGGCGCGGCCTCGATCCGCAGACCCTGTTGCTGCGCCAGCGGGATGTGCTCGAGCCGATCGTGGCCGCCGTCGCCGACGACCGGGAGCGGCAGGAGGGTTTCGACGCGGTGCTCGCGGCCTGGCGGCACACCAACGCCAGCGCGGCACTACGGTTCCTCACCGACCTCACCGGCGCGGAACGCCCGCCACAGTAGTGCCGGCGTGCCACCGCGACGGTCGTGGTCCGAAGGGTCGTGCCGGAAATCCGCATCTGCGTGGTTAGACTGTCCAACATGCCGAAACTGCGGATCAGTGAGGCCGCCGGACTGCTCGGCGTCAGTGACGACACGGTGCGGCGGTGGGTCGACCTGGGGCGCCTGCCGGTCGTTGCGACCGACAACGGCCGCATGGCGGTCGAGGGCCACGAGCTGGCCGCGTTCGTCAAGCAGCTCGCCGAGTCACCCGAGCGGGGCAGCACCGTCGCGGCGTCGGCGCGCAACCGCATGCGGGGAATCGTCACCGGCGTCGTCAAGGACGGGGTGATGGCCCAGGTCGAGATGCAGGCCGGGCCGTTTCGGATCGTCTCGCTGATGAGCCGGGAGGCGGCCGAGGAGCTCGGCCTCGAGGCCGGCAGCGTCGCCGTCGCCTCGATCAAGTCCACCCACGTCGTGGTCGAGATACCGGAGGCGTGAGTGACCCGCTCCTTACGCGTCGCAGCCCTGAGTACGGCCGCCGCGCTGGCACTGGCCGGCTGCGCGAACAGCGACAACCCGGCCGGGTCGGGGGCAACCGGCGCGCCGGAGATCAGCGGGCAGATCACGGTCTTCGCCGCGACGTCCCTGACCGAGTCGTTCACCCGGATCGGCAAGGACTTCGAGGCCGCCCACCCCGGAGTCAAGGTCAAGTTCAGCTTCGGCGCGAGCTCCACCCTCGCCCAGCAGATCAACCAGGGCGCCCCGGCCGACGCGTTCGCCTCAGCCGCCCCCACCAACATGAAGCAGGTCACCGACAGCGGTGCGGTCACCGCCACCCCGGTCACCTTTGTGAAGAACAAGTTGGAGATCGCGGTGCCGGCCGGCAACCCCGGCAAGGTCGCCGGTCTCTCGGACTTCGCAAAGCCAGAGCTGAAGATCGCGTTGTGCGCCGAGCAGGTGCCGTGCGGCGCGGCGGCCAAGAAGGTGTTCGACACCGCGGGAGTCAGGGCCGCACCGGACACCCTTGAGCAGGACGTGAAGGCCGCGCTGGCCAAGGTCTCGCTCGGCGAGGTCGACGCCGCGCTGGTCTACAAGACCGACGTCAGGGCCGCCGGCGGCAAGGTCCAGGGAATGGAGTTCGCCGAAGCCGACAAGGCCGTCAATGACTACCCGATCGCCGTGTGCGCGAAGGCCCCCAACCCCGCGGGCGCCAAGGCGTTCGTCGACTTCGTGTTGTCCGACAAGGGCCGCGCGGTCCTCACCACCGCCGGCTTCGACGGTCCGTGACGGTAACCGCACCGCACCTGGCCACCCGCCCGGTCACCCGGCGCCGCCGACGCCTCCCGCTGGTCCTCGCCGTGCCGGCGGTGATCGGCGTGGCATTCCTGGTCTTCCCGCTGGCCGGACTGCTCGTGCGCGCGCCGTGGTCCACGCTGCCGGACCAGCTGTTCAGCGCCGAAGTCGGCGCGGCGTTGTCGCTGTCGCTGATCTGCGCGAGCCTGGCCACCGCCGTCTGCCTGGTGCTCGGGATTCCGCTGGCCTGGCTGCTGGCCCGCAGTGACCTGCCGGGCCGCGGTCTGCTCCGCGCCCTGGTCACCGTGCCTCTGGTGCTCCCGCCCGTGGTCGGCGGCGTGGCGCTGCTGCTGGTTCTCGGCCGGCGCGGCATCATCGGCCAGTACCTCGACGCCTGGTTCGGCGTCTCGCTGCCGTTCACCACCGCCGGCGTCGTCCTCGCCGAGGCGTTCGTGGCCATGCCGTTCCTGGTCATCTCCGTGGAAGGCGCGCTGCGCGGCACGGACCCTCGTTACGAGGAAGCCGCCGCCACCCTGGGCGCGTCGCGGTGGTTGACCTTCCGCCGGGTCACGCTGCCGTCCATCGCCCCCGGCGTTGTGGCCGGCACCGTGCTGTGCTGGGCCCGTGCGCTCGGCGAGTTCGGTGCGACGATCACCTTCGCCGGCAACTTTCCCGGCCGGACCACCACCATGCCGCTAGCCGTCTACCTCGCCCAGGAAACCGACCCCGACGCCGCCATCGTCCTGTCCATCGTCCTGCTCGTCCTGTCCATCAGCGTCCTGGCCAGCCTGCGCGACCGTTGGATCAACGTGCCCAGATGACCCTGCATGCCGACCTGACCGTCCGCCGCGACTCCGGCTTCCACCTCGGCCTGGACCTCACCATCGAGCCCGGTGAGGTCGTGGCCCTGCTCGGCCCCAACGGTGCCGGCAAGACCACCGTGCTGCGCGCCCTGGCCGGCCTGCTGCCGCTCACCCGTGGACACATCCGGCTCGACGAAGACGTCTGGGACCGCCCACCCGACCTGTTCGTGCCCGCCGAACACCGCCCCATCGGCGTGGTCTTCCAGGACTACTTGCTGTTCAACCACCTGAGCGCACTCGACAACGTCGCCTTCGGACTCCGCGCCCGCGGCACCGACCGGATCCGCGCCCGTGCGCACGCCAGGTACTGGCTCGACAAGGTGGACCTCAGCGACCGCGTCGATATCCGGCCACGAGCGTTGTCCGGTGGCCAGGCCCAACGCGTCGCCCTCGCGCGGGCGCTGGCCACCGACCCCGGCTTGCTGCTGTTGGACGAACCGTTGGCGGCGCTCGACGCCGGCACCCGGGTGCACATCCGCTCCGAGTTGGGCCGCCATCTGGCTGAGTACCCCGGTCACACGCTGCTGGTCACCCACGACCCGCTGGACGCCATGGTGCTCGCCGACCACCTCGTGATCATCGAAAACGGCACCGTGGTCCAAACGGGACCGCCAGCCCAGGTCGCCCGCCAACCCGGCACCGACTACGTCGCCCAACTCGTCGGTCTCAACCTCTACCGCGGCACCGCCACGGGGACGAGCGTCAAACTCGACGGTGGCGGCACGTTCACCATCGCCGAACCCACCACCGGTCCCGTTTACATCGCCTTTCCCCCGACCGCGGTCAGCCTGCACCCCGAGCGCCCGGTCGGCAGCCCGCGCAACAGCTGGCCCGTCACGGTCACCCACATCGAGCAACACGCGCACACCGTCCGGATCCGCCTCAGCGGCACACCGCCCGTCGTTGCCGACGTCACTCCCGCCGTGATCGCCGAGCTCCGCCTGGCCCCCGGCACCGTGCTCTGCGCCACCGTGAAAGCCACCGAAACCACCACGTACCCCAGGTAGTGCTGATGCCGGCGGCCATCCTCGCGACCGGACCGTCCACTCGCCGAGCGTGGGTCAAGCCGCCCGCGTCCTAGCGTCGCTATCCGTGACCGTGACATGACGGAGAAAATCTATGGCGGCCGGAGTAGACATTCGGCAGTAGGTGGGTGTACTGTTCTGGTCATACCAAGAGAGACAACGTCAAGCAGGCGCGGGAGATGACGGAACTACCCGCGAGGTGAGACAAGACGGTCACCTAAGTACGGAGCCAGAGCGGTACAGGTTCCGATGGGTGACCGGGCCGGGACCGACGTAGTCGAAGTGATGGAAGAAGTGTTGGTCCTGGTGAGGTAGTGCAGGACGCGGGCGGAGTTTGTGTGCCCGTGGAACGAAGTTGGTAGGTAGTACGCAGGTAGTAGTGATAAAGGCGGTCAGGCGTGCCGGAGCCGATCAGTGAAGTGGTCCCGGCCAGGCCGGTCGTAGTGGTACCAGGTAAGGAAACACGGGAAAGAAGGGAGAGGGCGCATCATTGGATCGCCCGCCGTGGCTGTCTTGTGCCGGGCGGGTACCGCAGGCCCATCGGATTGGTAGGTGGTTCTCGGTTACTGAGACGCGATCCCCGCTCCGTCCGTTTCTCGACCGGACACCGCGGGTACGGAAAGCCGATCTCACGATCGGCTAGCAATGGTGAAACCCAACCCCAGGGCCCCTGGGTGCCATCCACGGCACCCAGGGGCCTTTGTGATGCGGAGGTGGAATGATCCCTGACCAACCCGACGCGACCGCAGCCAGCGCGGGTGACAAGTTTGACGATGAGCACTACCCCGCCTACACCATGGGCCGGGCCGCGGAAATGCTGAGCACCACCCAGGGATTCCTGCGCAGCCTTGATGAGAACGGGCTGATCCAGCCGCAGCGTTCCACCGGTGGGCACCGCCGCTACTCGCGCCACCAACTCCGCCTTGCCGCTCGCGTCCGGGAACTGGTCAACCAGGGCACCCCGATCGACGCGGCCTGCCGCATCATCACCCTCGAAGACCAACTCCACGAGGCCCAACAACGCAACGTCGAGCTCCATCCCTCCGACTGAATCTGCGCGGTGTGCCGCCACTGGTGGCACACCAGCACGGGCCGCACAGGCCGCACTCGACCATCATCAGCCAGCGGCGAGCACGGGGTTGGGCACCGCAGTTTCCCTCGTCGTGGAGGTCGCGGCCGACGGACCGAGCGGACCGGACGCGATCGGCCTCGCGGCGCCGGAAGCGGGTTGATTCCGCATTTCACCGCGGCCGGCCGCAGTGCCGTACCGGTGATCGCCTCGCAGATCGTCGCGGCGGTGGCCAACTGGGCTGGGCGCATCCTCACCTACACCCTGGCCCTGGTCGACAGCCTGGCCGATCTGAGCAAGCTGCTCAGCGGGTTGGCGGCGATGGCACCTAGGCCAAGGAATCCCGGTGGCGAGCAACAGCGGCGGCGGCACAAGGTTCGATGACACAGCCGCGCTGATCTTGAGGCAAGTGACGCCAGCACCCGGACCGAGCCGGCCCCGCGATCAGCAAGCTCGGCTCACCAGCACCGAGATTCGTGGCGCGTCGAAAATGGCGATCTGGCGACCCGGTTGACTGACCCTATACCACTAATGGGGTCACTCGAATGGATGGATCAATCCGAAGTGTAACGGGCAGTCGCGAGAGTTGCGGGGGCTCGTGACGTCGTTAAACTGGACGGGTTATGTTGTTAACAAACACGTGGGACTAGTTGGGGGTTCAATTTCGCCTGCCTTTTGAACGGATTCCGGGTGTCATAATGACCTCTCACTGGGCCGGGGCGGGTAAGCGGTGGCGAAGCGGCATCGTGGGGGGACTGCTGCTGATGTCCGTGGGGGGTGCCTACCCGGTGCTCGTGCCGGCGGCGGCTGCTGATCCATCCGCGTGCGCGACGCCGACCAACACCTTGTCCGGCGGCGGGAATCAGGCACTCAGGGTGCGGTCGTGGGAGGTCTTGCTGCTTGCCGCGGGGACCTACACCGGGCCGATCGACATTCTCGAGCACGGGGGCACGCTCTGCCTTGCGGCGGACGCGACGCTCAACACGAGCGCCGTCCGGAAACCGGAGGGCAGCGTGGTCGTGCAGGGATCGGCCAGATTTCCGTCGTTCAGCTCGAGATCCGGGTTCGCGCTGTTCGTCGCCGGTTCCGTGGTGATCAACCGCGCGACACTGCTGGGCTCCTCGTCGGTCGAGGTCGCCGCGGGCGGCACCCTGACCGGGGGCACACTGATGTTGCTGTCCGGCTCGCTCACCACCAATGCGGGCACGATCGACAGCGACATCGAGACCAGCGGCGGGTCCACCCTGATCAACTCCGGCGACCTGATCGCCCGTGACGGTCTGGAGATCGAGGGACCGCTGTTCAACAGTGGCCAGATCACCGCCCACAACGGACCCGTGGAGTTCACCTATGGGTCCACGGTGGTGAACTCGTGCGTCATCGTCTCCACCGGCGACGTGCTCGTGACCAGCTCCAGCAGCGTCATCAACAGCGGCACCGTCCGAGCCCTGAGCGGCAGTCTGCGCGTGGTCGGAAAATATACTCAGAGTCCGATCGGCATCACTCTCGCCGAATCGCTGGACAGCGACGGCGTGGTGTTCGGGTTCGGCCGGTACCGGTTCGAGCGGTTCACTCGCAGCGCGGGCGTTTTCGCGGGCGCGAGCGCGGCCGAGCCGATCCTCGTTGAGGACGTTTCCGCGTCCCCACCGCCGGCCATCTTCGATGTCCAGACCGGCACCGTCGTCAACGTCGTCGCGGGCTCGGTGACCGACCCGGGCCTCACCAGCCTGCCGGGAGACTGTGTGCCGGGCGGCGGTTCGCCGGTGGCCGACGTGACCGTGGCCAAGATCGGTCCTGCCGTTGTCGAGGCGGGTGGGCGCATCACCTACACGGTCGTGCTCACCAACAACGGTCCGGATCCGGCGAGCGACCTGGTCATCACCGACATCCTCCCGCCGGAGTTGACCGGTCTGGACGCCCCCGGCGGCACGCTCAGCCCGGGACCGCCGCCGACGGCACAGTGGACACTGCCGGAGCTCACGGTCGGCGCCAGCGCCACGTTCAGCGTGAGCGCGACGGTGCCCGACTCGGGAACCCTGCTGAACCAGGCCTCGGCGCGGGCGGGCACCCACGACCCCAATCCCGCCAACAACGACGGCTCGTCCCCGGCCCAGCGGCTGAGCACCGAGATCCAGCCCGGGACGCCGGCCAACGTCGCACCAGTGGTCGACGACGGCACGTTCAGCACCTCTGCCGGGCACCCCGTCATCGGAATCATCGCCTATAGCGACCAGGACACTCAGCAGCAGCACGTGGCTCGGCGGAGCCAGCCGCCGGGCAGCGGAACCCTGTCGATGAGCCCGTCCGGCGTGTTCGTCTACACCCCGCGGTTCGACTTCTCCGGATTGGACACCTTCACCGCGATCGTCTGCGACAACGGCAACCCCGTGCTGTGCGACGAGGGCATGGTGACCGTCGCGGTGGCGCCGCTTGCCGTGGACGACACGGCGTACACCACGCTGGAACTGGCAGTCCGGATCGACGTGCTGCACAACGACATCGGCGACACCGGTGCGCCCACCGTGCTGGGCCAGCCGGAATTCGGGACCGCCGCCGTGAGCGGGAACGAGATCGTCTACACGCCGGAGTCCGGTTTCATCGGTGTCGACGAGTTGGGCTACCGCACCTGCGCTCCCGCGGAGCCGTCGGTCTGCGCGAACGCCACGGTGACGGTGGTGGTCGATGTCAATCCGAACCAGCCGCCGGTCGCCGACGATGTCGCCGTGACAACGGTGGTGGACACCCAGGTCGCCGGTGCCGTGCCGGTCTATGACCCGGACGTCGGCCAGCCCGTGTCCACCCACCTGCTGCGCCCGCCCGACTCCGGCACGGCGGTGGTGGCCGTGGACGGCTCGTTCACCTACACCCCCGACTCCGGCTTCGCCGGCAGGGACGCATTCGAGGTGGAGGCCTGCGACAACGCCAGAGGGTCCGGTTGCGACGCGGCTACCGCCACCGTGACCGTGAAACCGATCGCCGGCCCCGACACGGCGCAGACCGAGGAAGGCAAGCCGGTTGGCATCGACGTGCGGGCGAACGATCTCGGCACCATCGGTCAGCCGGTTGTCACGATCGAACCGACGTCCGGCACCGCCGTCGTCCAACCAGGCCGGACGATCACCTACACCCCGAACCCGGCGTTCACCGGCCTGGACACCTTCCAGTACCGGGTGTGCGCCAGCACGGACAACACGGTGTGCGACAGCGCCCCGGTCACCATCACCGTCGGTCCGACCCCGAACCGGCCTCCGGTCATCCAACCGCTCACGCTCGCCACCGTCGCCGACCGCCCGGTCACCGGTCACCTGGTGTACTACGACCCGGACGTCGGCCAGACCCTGACCGTCGCCGTGGAGTCCGGTCCGGCACATGGCGCGGCGGACATCGACGAGCGCGCGATCGTCAGCTACGTCCCGGTCGCCGACTTCACCGGTCGCGACGAGTTCACCATCGTCGTGTGTGACAACGCCGCGCCGGCGCTGTGTGAGCACAGCACCGTGCCGGTCACGGTGACCCCGCTCGTCCTTCCCGACGCGGCGGCCGTCGAGATCGACAGCACGGTCGACATTCCGGCGACAGCGAACGACCGTGGCGAGTTCGGGCCGGCCACCATCACCGTGCCGCCCGGCTTCGGCGCCGCCGAGGTGACGACCGACTCGATCCGCTACACCCCCGATCCGGGCTTCGCCGGGCGCGACTCGCTGACCTATCAGGTCTGCTCGCTTGTGGATCCGTCGGTGTGCGGCTCCGCGCAAGTGCATATCGCCGTACTGCTGGTCGCTGTCACCGACGCCGTCGCCACCATCTCCGGCCAACCGGTCCAGGCGCCCGTGCTGGCCAACGACATCCTCGGGCCGGGCGTCGTCGTCACGATCCGGGCCAATCCGTCGAGCGGTACCGCCACGGTCGGTCCGGACGGCACCATTACCTATACCCCGCAGGGAATCTTCACCGGCATCGACGCCTTCATCTACCAGGTGTGCACCCCAGCGGGCGCCCCGCACTGCGCTACGGCGCCGGTCACCGTGTTCATCGGGCCGCTGTTGAAGGACGACGTCGCGTCGACCAAACCAAATCAGTCGGTCACGATTCCCGTGGTGGACAACGACATCGGCGGGGCCACCCGCGCGGTCGTGACCACCCCGCCCGCCCACGGCACGGTTGAGGGCAGTGGGCTGACCGAGATCCTCGCGCTTGACGCCGGAAACGTGCCGGTCCTCGGCAACGTGGTACCGCTGGTGTACACGCCGCATCCCGGTTTCCTCGGCACCGACACGTTCACCTACCGGCGCTGCGCGCCGAGCAGTCCGAGCGTGTGCGGGTTCGCCGACGTGATCGTTTTCGTCGCACCCGCACCGGCCGGCGGTCAACCACCGACCAGCACGCCGCCGCCGGCCGGCACCGAACCGCCAACCGGCACCGCACCGCCCGCTCCGGACGCGGACTTCGCCTCCACCACCGGCAGTCCCGGCTCGCTGGCCAGCACCGGGTTCGGGCTGGCGCTGCTCGCCATCGCCGGCCTGGTCATCCTCAGTGGCGCCGCGCTCCGCGTGGCGTCCCGGCGGCGCGGCAAGCCGGGCTCGGGACCTGATTGAGCCAGACGGCGGGCATCCAGCCGACGTGCTGGGGGTTCCGGAGAAGGGCGCGGCCCGGACGGGTCGCCCGTCGAAGGATTCTCGGCGGTTGCCCTGACGCCACCATCGAGCCGGCATCGGTTGGGTGTTCCCCGTCGCCACCGCCGCCCGACCGGTGACGCCCGATGACCGCGAGCATCGAGCTGATCCGGTCCCGTGGCCGGGCAGACCTTGATACCTGGGTGCGGCGTGGCTGTGCCCTGATCGTCGCTGCGGTCGCCGGCTACTCCTCCTATGAGCACCAGCGCGAGTTCGCCATCGCAGTGGCGCCGACCCGAGCCGGCCGCCCCTCCGGTCGAGCGTGACGGCGAGAACGCCAGCGAGACCGGACGGGTGATCACTCTTGCCGAGGTCTCGTCGACCACCGAGCAGTCGGGAAACCGGCCGCTCAAGAGATCATGTGGGCGTACTAACTCCAGGAGCAGGAGCAGGAGCGGGCGCGGACCCCGACCGGTGCCGAGCTGGATCGGGTGGCCGGCACGAACAACTACGGCCGCACGGTGCTGCGGCAGTGGCGTGAGCAGGGCCGCATCGCATCCGCCAAGGGCGACCGGCGCGCGCGCCAGCGCCTCTGTGACCACGGCCAGGGACGGTGCGTGACCGTGGAGCGGCTGACCGACCAGGCACGAGCCAGCGTGTCACCGGCGCCGCGCTCTACCTTCCGCTCAAGGAGGAGTTCGAGCGGTGAGGCAACCAAGTCGCTTCACGGTGGGCCGATAGCAGTGATCAGGGGTTCGCGGTTCGCGGAGCCCCGCGGCAGTTCCCGCGGGATTCCCAAAAGCCGAGTACGTCCCGGACCGGCTGGTGCCTGCTGCGGCGGTCTGGGTTCTGCGGGGATGTTCATGACGGTGAGGAACAGCCATGCGCCTCACAACGGCGCTGGCCTTGACCGGTCACCACGCCGAGGCGGTATCAGGAATCAATTCCGGCAGTTCGCTTCGGCTATGACGGCAAGGTTGACCTCAAACGGCTAAGGTCAAGTTCAGTCCAGAACGTTCACGACCAGCCGGATGTTGTAGTCTGCGTCCAATTGGCCGCTGACAAGGTCGAGAAACTGGGCAGCCTGTCCGGACGGCCATTGGACACAGTCCAGTTGCAGGCGCACGGGACAGCCGGCAGATTGCGGATACTCACGAACCAGACCACCGTCTAAGGCGAAGATCAGGTAATTGTTAATCTTGAGCTGAAGCTGCTCGAGCTGTTCCGGCGAACCGTTCCATTCCCGATTCTCGATCATGATGAGCGCGTACTCGTCGGTGCGCGGATTATGGGTGATGAGGTCCACCACGTTCGGGTGCTCGATACCGGCAGCCATGGTCCGCACGTTATCGCCCCGATGACAGAGATCAAAACCGGTGGGGCTGGAGACGTGGGTGCGGCGCGGCTACGCGCCTATCGTCGCCGCGGTGGCCGCCTCCTCCTCCTTCGAGCGCCAGTGGGGGTTCGCCGTCCGTGGCGGCGCCAACACGACCAACGCGATGTTGTGGCCACTCAGTGGACGGGCTAGTGCCACTGGCCACGGTCGGCCTGTTCAAACCCCGGCCACCGCACCCGCCGCATGCGCATCGCCGTGTGGTCGGCCTTCCTGGGCTGAATCGCCGTCTCGCTGGTCGCGAAGATCGCCGCCGCCCCACGCCTAGCCTGGCAACCGGTCCTGCTCTATGCGGCCCTTCCGGCGGCCCTCCTGGAAGAGATCCGGCCATGAGCCCCAGAGCACTACTCGGAGCCAAACTCGCACCCAAGTCACCTGCGAGTGATCATGGAAGCACTGTCGTGCCTGTTGAGGTGCCGTGCCCCCGGCAGGACTCGAACCTGCGACCCAAGGATTAGAAGTCCTTTGCTCTATCCGCTGAGCTACGAGGGCGTGGATGGTGTGCGATGCCGGATCGGCAGGCTAGTCATCCCGATGGGTCTGATCGCTCCGGACCGGCCGGCCGTTTCCGAATCGCCTCTGACGAGTGATCCGCGAGTGATGTCCCTTAGCTGCGCGGGGGAGCGGTGGACGCGCGCGGGACAAGCTCGACGCCGAGGGTCGTGGGCACCCCGGGTCTGGCGCCGTCAAGGAGGCGAAGGGCCAGCTCACCGCACCGGCGGCCCTTCTCCACCAAGTCTTGCCGGATCGTGGTCAGCGGCGGGGTGGACCAGGCGGCCGCTGGGGTGTCGTCGAAGCCAACGATCGAGATGTCCCCTGGCACGGACAGGCCGACCTCGGAGGCCGCCCGAATCGCACCCAACGCCAGCTCGTCGGACATGCAGAGCAACGCCGTCGGCTGCGGTCGCCGGCTCATCAGCCAGCGCGCTCCCTCCCGGCCCAGCCGCTGATCACCGCAGCGTGCCTCCCACATCGGCACCTCGTCGGCGCCGATGCCGAACTCTCCGAGGCCCTTGTGGTACCCGGCGACCCGGTCCCGGGTGACCCGGAACTTGGCCGACGCGACCCGCGCCCGGTCCGCGGGGCCGTGCGCACTGTCCGGGCTGAGCGAGAACCCGAGGATGCCGACCCGCCGGTGTCCCAGCTCGCCGAGGTGTCGCGCGGCCATCTCGGCCCCCGCGGCGTCGTCGACCTCCACTCTGGCCGAGTCCGCCAGTACGGGCTGGTCCACCACGACGAGCGGAAGTTGACGCTGCCGCACGGCTTCGAGCGCGGGCGCGCCATCCGGCAGGGAGTACGCCACTACCACGTCGGTCTGCGCCCTGGTCACGCTGCTCGGCCGCGGGCCTTGGTCGTCCACCCCGGGCAGCAGCAGCAGCGCGCGGTCGCCGCTGTCCACGGTCGATGCGAGGGAGTCGAGCATGATCGACAGCGCCGGGTCGGAGAACGCCGAGGACAGACCCTGCCCGAGTAGCAGCGCGACCGCCCCAGCGCGTTGCGTGGCCAGACTCCTGGCGGTCGGGTCGGGCCCCGGGTAGCCGAGCCGGGTCGCCGTGGCGATGATCCGGTCGCGCAACTGCGGCGAGAGCTGGTCCGGCCGGTTGTACGCGTTCGACACCGTCGCCCTGGACACGCCCATCTCGAGGGCGATGGTGTCCAGGGTCGGTCGCCGCACCCGCTGCGCGCTCACGGACTAAGGGTAGAACCCATCCTGACAAATTGCGGTGGCGGCCACTGAAGCGCTTCAGATAAGCTCGAGTCAGATCTCTCGGGAGGAGGCGCGGTGGGCACCGGGAAAAACCCAGTTCTCGTGATCTTCGTGTTGCAGGGCGTGATCTTCGGCTCCTGGGTGCCTCGCGTGCCCGTGGTCGCCGAACACGTCCACGCCGACGCGGGCGTCCTCGGGTTGGCGCTGCTCGGGGGCAGTGTCGGTCTGATCGCCGCGGCGTCGATCGCCGGACGGTTGTGTGCGCGGTTCGGCGCCCGCCGCATGGTTCTGATCGCCGCCCTGGCTGCCTCCGCCGAACTTCCCTTGCTCGCGCTCGCCCCGACCACACTTGTGCTCGGTCTGACGATGTTCCTGGTCGGCGCGTCGGTGGGCACGCTCGATGTGGCCATGAACATCGCCGCGGTGACCGTGGTGCGCCGGACCGAACGGCCACTGATGCCGGTCTTCCACGCCGGGTTCAGTTTCGGTGGGCTCTTCGGTGCGCTCGGCGCCGCGGTCGCCGCCGCTCAGGGCTGGGGCATCGTCGCCCACTTCGGCGTCGTCTCCACACTGGCCATCCTGGTCACCCTCGCGGTCGCCCCCAGCGTCCCCAACGAGCCGGTACTGGCCGAGAAGGGTGCCGGTCGGCGACAAGCCGGCACGAGCCTGGCTCGGCGCCCGGTGCTCTGGCTGCTCGGCGCGGTCGTGTTCAGCTCGGCCGTCGCCGAGGGCGCGAGTGCGGAGTGGTCCGCTCTGTTCGCGGTGCGCGATCGCGGGTTCGGTGAAGCCCGGGCTGCGATCGTCTATGCGGCGTTCTCCATCGCCATGGCGGTCACCCGGTTGCTCGGCGAGCGGGCGGAACGGCGGTGGGGCCCGGACCGGCTGCTGGTCGGCGGCGCCGTGGCGGCCGGTGGTGGTCTCCTGGTCGCGGTGCTGGTGCCCGCCGGCTGGGCCACCTACCTGGGTTTCGTGCTGGCCGGCGCGGGTCTGGCCTACTCGTTCCCGGTGGCCCTTGGGCTCGCCGGCATGGTCGGACGGCGGCCGGACGGGTCCGGTGGGGAGCGTGAGCTCAGCTTCGTCACCGCGATCGCCTACGGCGGGTTCCTGCTCGGACCGCCCATGATCGGCGGCATCGCGCAACTGAGCAACCTCGCGGTCGCGCTCGGCGTCGCCGGCGTGATTGCCTCGATGATCGCGCCGGCTGCCCTCGCCGCGGCCAGGGCTCGCCGGCGTGCGGAGCAGGTCGCGCCCGAAGCCCCGGTACGAACCGCCTCGGTGTCTGGTCCGTAACTGCTCGCGCAACCCAGGTCCTTGACTCAAGGAAAACCGCGACCCGCATAGGCTCAATCCGTGTTCGTCGACAGTCCTGCGGAGAAGCCGGCTTCGCGCGCGGCGGCCGGCGCCGGCGTGGTGCCGTTGCTCATCGTCGGTGGGTTGTTCGCCACGCTGATCGCCGCGGCGCTGCTCACGCTCGCCGCCGGGCCGCTCGATGCCAACCTGATCAACGCCTACGGGCCGACCGTGGTCCGAGTAGTCGCCGAGATCGGCTGTGTGCTGACCGTCGGCTCCCTGCTGTTCGCCGCGTTCCTGGTGCCGCCCCAGCGTTCCGGCATGCTCGACGTGGCCGGCTATGCCGCACTGCGCATGGCGAGTTGGTCGGCCGGGCTGTGGTTCGTCGGCTCGGTCGTGCTGGTCCCGTTCACCGCGGCCGCCTCGCTCGGCAAGCCGGTGTCCGCGGTGCTCGAGCCGAGAACCCTGGTCAACCTCATTGATGTGCTGCCGGAGGCGAAGGCCTGGGTGATCACCGCGGCCATCGCCGTGCTGGTCGCGGTCGGTGCGCGAATCGTGTTGTCCTGGGGCTGGACGACCGTGCTGTGGCTGGTCGCGCTGGTCGGCATCGTGCCGGTGGCGGTCACTGGGCACTCCTCCAGCCGCCAGCACGACGTGGCCAGCAACAGCCTGATGCTGCACCTGCTAGCCGTCTCGCTCTGGGTGGGTGGGTTGGCCGCGCTGCTGGTCCACGGTCGCAGGGCCAAGGAGCACCTCGGACTGGCGGCGACCCGGTTCTCCAAAGTCGCGCTGCCCTGCTGGATCGTGATGGCCGGCTCGGGTGTGATCAACGCGCTGATCCGGCTGCCGCTCTCCGACCTGTTCACCACGCCCTATGGCGTTTTGGTGCTCGGCAAGGTCAGCGCGCTCGGCCTGCTCGGCGTGATCGGCTACCTGCATCGCGAGCGGAGCGTGCCGAACGTGGTCGCGGGCTCCGGAACCATGTTGTTTCGCCTCGCCGCGGTGGAAGTACTGATCATGTTCGCCACGATCGGCCTTGCCGCGGCGCTCGCCAGAACTCCGCCGCCGGCGGTGCTGGCCGAGCCCGACCCGGTGGAGCTGCGGGTCGGCTATCCGCTCAGCGGTGCGCCGACCGTCGGCCGGCTGCTCTTCGACTGGCGGATCGACCTGATCTACGCGCTGCTCGCGGGCGCCCTCGCAGTGCTCTACGTGCTTGGCGTTCGCCGGCTGCGGATGCGCGGCGACGCTTGGCCGGTGGGGCGGACGGTCGCCTGGCTGGCCGGCTGTTTCGTGATGATCATGGCGACCAGCTCGGGCTTCGGACGCTACGCACCGGTGATGTTCAGCATCCACATGGAAACCCACATGATGCTGTCCATGCTGGCGCCGGCGCTGTTAGTGCTCGGCGGGCCGGTCACGTTGGCGCTGCGGGCACTTCCGAGGGCCGGCAAGGACGCGCCGCCGGGTCCGCGCGAGTGGCTGGTGGCTGCGGTGCATTCTCCGGTGGCCAGGGCGCTGACCCATCCGGTGGTCGCCCTTGTGCTGTTCATCGGGTCGTTTTACGTGCTGTACATGTCCGGCTTGTTCGACGCCGCGTTGGAACAGCATTGGGCCCACATGGCGATGAACCTGCACTTCCTGCTGGTTGGCTATCTTTTCTACTGGCCGGTAATCGGGGTGGATCCGGCGCCTCGCCGGCTGCCGCATCTGGCCAGGCTGGGCATGGTGTTCGCGTCGGTGCCGTTCCACGCGTTCTTCGGCGTGATCTTGATGAGCACGCAGACGGTGATCGGTGAACGGTATTACCGGGGTCTCGGGTTGCCGTGGGCCACCGACCTACTGTCCGACCAGCGGCTTGGCGGGGGAATCGCCTGGGCGACCGGGGAGTTGCCGCTGCTCGTGGTGCTCGTCGCGCTGCTGTTGCAGTGGGCGCGAGCGGATGAGCGGGAGGCGCGCCGGTCGGACCGTCGCGCGGATGCGGACGGCGACGCCGAGCGGGCCGCGTACAACGCCATGCTCCGCCAACTCGCCGAGGGCGACCGCCGCTAGCATCTGGCACCGACATTCTCGGCACGCGACGACGCTCGGACGGGCACTTATCCACAACCCCCCAAGTTGTCCACAACTCGGTCTCCGCGGCAGCGCACCGTCCCTCCGACCCGGCATGGTTGGTCACGTCGGCGGCACCCGCCGCCATCCAACCCCGCAGGAGAGGACCGAAGTGCGATGTTCGAAACCTATCTGACCGTCGTGGGCAGAGTGATCACCGACGTGAATGTGCGTGTGACGCAGAACGGCGACAAGCTGTGCTACTTCCGGGTGGCCTCCAACGAGCGTCGTTACAACAAGGACACCCAGGAGTGGGAGGACGGCAGTCACCTGTACGTCCAGGTGAAATGCTGGCGCAAGCTGGCCGAGAATGCCGCACAGTCCCTGGCCAGAGGCGACAACGTCGTGCTGTGGGGCCGGTTGTTCGTCGACGAGTACGAGGCCAGCGGCGAACGGCGGTCGATGCTGGTGCTCGACGCGAAGGCCATTGGTCCCAACTTGGCCACCTCGACGGTCGTCCTCGAGCGGCCCGCGCGCGGGCTGGAGGTCGGCGCCGAGTCTCTGGATCCGGTCCCGGTCGCGGCCTGAGCCCCCCGGCGACAGCCGGTCCACTTCGGGGTCAGCGCACCTGAGAGGGGGTATGCCCGAGACGATCATAGCCGAGGCCAAGATCGACGCCGCCGATGACGCGGTCCGCGCTCAGGCCCGACCGAGCAGCGCTCTACGATCGCGACCATGGCGGAGTTCATCTACACCATGAGGAAAGTGCGCAAGGCGCATGGGGACAAGGTCATCCTCGACGACGTGACGCTGTCCTTCTACCCAGGTGCCAAGATCGGCGTGGTTGGGCCCAACGGCGCCGGCAAGTCCAGCGTGCTCAAGATCATGGCCGGGATGGATCAGCCGAACAACGGTGACGCGTTCCTGACCCCGGGCTTCAACGTCGGCATCCTCGAGCAGGAGCCGCACCTGACCGAGGACAAGACCGTGCTCGGCAACGTCGAGGAAGGCGTCGGCGAGACCAAGCGCAAGCTCGACCGGTTCAACGAGATCGCCGAGCTGATGGCCACCGAGTACTCCGATGACCTGATGGAGGAGATGGGCAAACTCCAGGAAGACCTGGACCACGCCGACGCCTGGGATCTGGACTCCCAGCTTGAGCAGGCGATGGACGCGCTGCGCTGCCCGCCGCCGGACGCGGACGTCAGCGTGCTCTCCGGTGGTGAGCGCCGCCGGGTGGCGCTGTGCAAGCTGCTGCTGTCCAAGCCCGACCTGCTGTTGCTGGATGAGCCCACCAACCACCTCGACGCGGAGAGCGTGTTGTGGCTGGAACAGCACCTCGCGCAGTATCAGGGCGCGGTGCTCGCCGTGACCCACGACCGGTACTTCTTGGACAACCTGGCGGAGTGGATCCTCGAGCTCGACCGCGGGCGGGCATATCCCTACGAGGGCAACTACTCCACCTATCTGGAGAAGAAGGCCGAACGTCTTGAGGTACAAGGCAAGAAGGACCAGAAGCTGCAGCGGCGGCTGAAGGACGAACTGGCCTGGGTCAGGTCCAACGCCAAGGCACGGCAGACGAAGTCGCGTGCCCGACTCGACCGCTACGAGGAGATGGCGGTTGAGGCGGAGCGGACCAGGAAGCTGGACTTCGAGGAGATTCAGATCCCGCCGGGTCCGCGCCTGGGCAGTGTGGTGGTTGAGGCGCACGACCTGCGCAAGGGTTTCGGTGACCGGGTACTGATCGACGGCCTGTCGTTCGACCTGCCGCGCAACGGCATCATCGGGGTGATCGGGCCGAACGGGGTTGGCAAGACGACGCTGTTCAAGACCATCATCGGCCTCGAGCAGCCGGACTCCGGCATGGTGCGGATCGGCGAAACGGTCAAGTTGTCCTATGTCGACCAGGAACGGTCGGGGATCGACCCGAAGAAGAACGTTTGGGAGGTGGTGTCGGAAGGACTGGACTACATCCACGTCGGCCAGGTCGAGATGCCGTCGCGGGCGTATGTGGGTGCGTTCGGTTTCAAGGGTCCGGATCAGCAGAAGCCGGCCGGCGTGCTCTCCGGCGGCGAGCGCAACCGGCTCAACCTCGCTATGACGCTCAAACAGGGCGGCAACCTGATCCTGCTCGACGAGCCGACCAACGACCTGGATGTGGAGACACTTGGCTCGTTGGAGAACGCGCTCGAGCAGTTCCCCGGCTGCGCGGTGGTGATCTCCCACGACCGGTGGTTCCTGGACCGTGTGGCGACGCACATCCTCGCCTGGGAAGGCGACGGCGACGATCCGGCGAAGTGGTTCTGGTTCGAGGGCAACTTCGAAGGCTACGAGCGGAACAAGGTGGAGCGGCTCGGTGAGGAAGCGGCCCGCCCGCACCGGGTTACCTACCGCAAGCTGACCCGAGATTAGGGCGCGGCAGCCAGTGGTGGCCGCCTGGAACGAACTACCTCCGAGCGGAGGGTTCCCCGAGTCAGCTGTACTCGTGGAGCTCGCCGAGCAGCTCAATGGCAGCGCGCCCGAGCTGGTCGTCCACTATGCCCGCCAGGTGATCGTCGACGCCCTCGTGGTGGGTCCGGCCGTTGTCGTCCGGGCACAGGCGCTGCTCGCCGGAGCACTTGTCCGGCTGGGTCGGCCGGTCGACGCGGTGGATCCCGCGCTGGCCGCGCTGCGCGGCGCGGATCAGACCGGCCTGTCCGAGATCGCCGTTTCGGTCCGGCTCGACCTGGCCACCTGCGCCCAGGCGCTGGGCGAGCCGCTGCTCGGCTGCGCCATCCTGCGTCCGGTGCTGGAGGCCGCCGGTCCTCGCGTGGCGGCCACGGCCAGCGCCGTCGGTCAACTCGTCGGCCTTACGGCACACGTCGCGCGCCGCGACGACCTCGAGGACGCGCTGGCCGAGGCGGACCGCCTGTTCGCCGCGGACGAGCGGCTGAGCCCGGATGCCCGGCGCGTGCAACGAGCCCTGCTCGCGGGCAGAACGGCCGCCTACCATCGGCGCTACGGCGAGACCGAGGACGCGATCGAGTCGGCCCGGGCCGGTCTCACGCTGCTGGCCAAGCTTCGCGACGGTCGGCTCGAGGGCGGCCACATCCGTGCCGGACTGGTCCTGGAACTGGTCTTCGCCATGTTGGACGACGGCCAACTCGGCGATGCCGAGCACGAGGCCGCTCCGCTGCTTGCCCAATCCGTGCGCGGAGCCGCGGCCCCGGCCGTTGGGCGCGTGCTCCTGGCCATGGCCACCCGGGTCCTGCTCCCGGCTGGCCGAGTCGAGGCCGGTCGCGCCCTGCTCGACCAGGTCGCCCGGGTCGCCGAGCGGCACGGCCTGGATTGGCTCCTCGCGGACGGTCTGGCAGCGACCGCGGACCTCGACGAGCGGGCCGCCAGGCCGCAGGACGCCCTGCGCGCCCTGCGCCTCGCGCACGCCGCCGAGCACCGCCACCGTCGCTCGACCGAGTCCGCGGCTCGTCAGCTTCGTGCCGAGTTCGGCGTGGCGGACCACCTCGATCTGGTCAACTCCTTGCTGCGCAACGCAACCCGCAAAACAGCGTCCAGTACACCCGCCCTGTCCGCAGGCCATGCGCCGGTCCCGGCCACGCAACCCCCCAGCGTTCGCGAGACCACCCAGCCGGTCGACACCGATGAGGCCACCGGCCTGCTCAGCCGCGAGGGCCTGTCCCGCCGCCTCGAAGCCGTTGGACGCGCCAACCGCCCGGTTGCCCTCACCCTGGTTCGCCTGGTACCGGTCGACGCCAACCATCACACCACCGACACCAACGGCCAACGCCCGTTCGATGCCGACCCGCCGGTCGCACCTCCCGACGCGTTGACCGCGCTCGCCGGCCGAGTTCGCGACATCGCTCCGGACGACGCTGAGCTCGCCAGGTCCGACGGCGCCGAACTCGCCGTCCTCCTGCCGCACACCACTCGCGATCAAGCCGAGGAACTCGCCGCCACCATCCGCGAGTCCGACTGGCTCACCGCCACTAACGGCGCGGCGCTCAGCATCAGCACCGGCGTGGCCCAATCCGACCCGAACACCAATGCGGACACGCTCCTCACCGCGGCGCGGCAGACCCTGACGCACGCTCAGCACCCTGGCCCCGCGACTCACGCCGTGGCGGGAGTCCCCGCGCCGCAGGCCGGTGAAGCCCCACCGCCCGCTGGACACGCCGGCTCCGCGCCCGGCGCTGAGCACCTGGCGGCGTCGGAGCGGGCCGAGGCTGACACGGCTGGGCTGTCGCTGGGTGCGGACGAAACCGTCGCCGCGGCATCGGAGCGGGCCGGAGCTGACACGACCGGGCTGTCGCTGGGTGCGGACGAAACCGTCGCCGCGGCATCGGAGCGGGCCGGAGCCGACACGACCGGGCTGTCGCTGGGTGCGAGTCAAACCCCCGCTCAGTTGCCTGCCACGCAGCCCTCCGCCACGACCGGCACCGACACCTCGTCGTCTGATCAGGGCCACACTGAACCGTCCGGATCGGCGCATCCCGAACCGGCCGAAACCGACCGTGAGTCGGGCCCGACCGACTCCGAACCGGTGGCCGGGGAAGTCGAATCCTTGCCGACGGGCCGGAGCGACCTGCCTCGCTCCGCGGCCGATGCCGAGGGACCCGATGCTCGCGCCGATCGTGTCGACCCACCGGAGCTTCGCGCCAATCATCGGGAGGACGTCGCCGGCGACGATGCTCCTGCGGCTGAGGACCGAGGCTCGTCCCGGTCGCCGGCGGACGCGACCGCGATGCCGGCGGACGACGTGCCCGGCCCCACGGCGCAGCACTCCGCCCGGATCGCGCTGGACGGCTCCACCATGGTTGCCGATGCACCGGGCACTCCGAGCCTGGCCATCCGCAACCTGCTCGCACCGCTGCTGGATCATCCGACGCTCATGCACCGGCCATCCGCTGAACCCGCCGAGACGTGGCACGCGCAGCGCGGGGAGGACACCGGCACCGCGACGCTCGACGATGACCAACAGCGTTCTGGGCCGATCGGCGACCCCCCGATCAACGGGGGTTCGGCGGGACACCGCGAACCGGTGCGGCCGGACGAGGCGATCAGCGGGAGCGAAACCGCGCGGTCCAGCGCCGAACCGATGGCAGACTTGACCCCGAACGCGGAGTCCGGCGCCGGGCGGGGTGAGCGGCCAGGAGTCGAACCCGAAGGCCCGGGTGCGGCCGAGACCCTGGGGGCCGGCGGCGGATCGCTCCGCGCCGCCGACCCGGCTCTGTCCGGCGCGGAAAGCGAGGGACGCATGGAGGCCCGGCAGCATGGGTCGATGCGCGCCATATTCGACGACCTGACCGGCGAGGACGCGCCGCAACGGGAGAAGAAGCGGCGCGGGGACGTGATCCTGCCGGAGGAGCCGGATCAGGTTCCACCGGTGGGCCCGGGACTGGACCCGCCGCCGGACGTGCCGCCGGCACCCGAGATCCCGCCTGGTGAGGTGCCACCCGCGACCGCACTGGAGCAACCGGATCATCCCTGGCCGGGCGACCGAGGCTCGGCTCGCAACGCACCCCGGCCGCGCAGTGACGAGGTGCGCCAGGCTCCACGGCAGCGAGACGGCCAGTGGACGGCGGGGTCGCCATGGCCGGGTGTCGACCCGGAGTCGGGCCAGGCCAACGGTGCCGAGCTGAACGTCGGGGGACCGCAGCGGTCCGCCGAACCGAGTCCCGAGTCTGCCGGCGATGGGCCGAAGTCAGCATCGCGGCCGCAGCACGGGCCTGGGGCGGCGCCGCCGAGTGAGGCGAACACGGTCCGGCTGCGTCCGGCGGACGACGCTCTCGGCCCGCTCCAGGGGCCGGAGCCACGACCGGACGACGGTCCCGCGCGGGGGGTTCGGCGGCGGGAACGCGGGGACACGCCGAGCATCGCCGACCTGCTGACCGAAGCGTTGGTGGCCTACCAGGAGGTCGAGCCCGAAGAGGCCGACGCGGTCCAGCCCGCGGTGCCGGAGCCCACCGAAGCGCCCACCCGGGGGCGGCACCGGATGCCGGACTGGGCCGCGATGGACTTCGACGGCCACTAGAAGCCCCAGGTATCCGCACGACGAGCGGCGTGTCACCAGCTGCCCGCCGCCCAGCGGGCGCGTGAACGACCGGATCGCGCCACACTGGAGGTGGCTCGATTCAGTGTTCGATCAAGCGCGGTCCGCCGCGCCAGCGAGTGCCGGCGCCCGGATTAGGGTGTAGCTGCATGTGGCACGCAGGGGTGCCGCCGAGGCGTGGAGTCCCGTGAGAATGACTTCGACTGGTGTCCGGGCCCGAACCGGTCCGACCGCTGGCCAGACCGGAGCAGCCGAGCAGCCGAGTCCAGAGCAGATCCGCGACGAGCGCATCGAGCAGGCGGCGCAGTTGCTGCCCGAGATGGCCGAGCTGATCCGGTTGTACTACCGCTACCTGCCGCCCGAAGAGATCGTCGATGACAACCCGGTTGACCTGGTCGGTGCGGTCCGCTCGCACCACGACCTGGCCGTCGACCGGGTGCCCGGCCGGCCGGCGGTGCGGATCTTCAACCCGGACCGGCTGCGCGACGGGTGGGCCGCACCCGGCACCGTGGTGCAGATCGTCACCGACGACATGCCGTACCTGGTCGAGTCGGTCACCGCGGAGCTGACCCGCGCCGGACTGCCGGTGCACCGGGTGGTTCACCCGATCGTGGTGGTACGCCGCGATGCGGTCGGCCAGCTCCGCGAGGTGCTGCCGGCCGCCGACCCGGACGATCCGCCCGCCGACGCGCTGGCCGAGTCCTGGATGAGCATCGACGTCGACCTGATCACCGACGACAAACGCGGCCGGGAGAGCGAGAGCAGTCTCCTCGCCGTGCTCAACGCGGTCCGCGAGGTGGTCGAGGACACCGACCGGATGGCCGGCACCGCGCGGGCGCTCGCCGACCAGCTGGAGGCCGAGCCGCCGCCGCTCGACCCGGACCAGGTCGCCGACGGGGCCGCGCTGCTGCGCTGGCTGGCCGACGGCCACTTCACCTTTCTGGGCTACCGCAACCACGAACTGGTCAACACCGACGGCGAGCCGGCGCTCAAGGCGGTGCTGGCCAGCGGTCTCGGCGTACTGCGCGGCGACAGCCTGTCCACCCGCAGCCTCTCCGCCGGACCGGACACCACCGCCTACGCGCTGTCGTCGAACCTGCTGGTGCTGACCGAGGGCAGCGCACCCTCCGCGGTCCATCGCAACATCTACCCGTACCACGTCGGCGTGAAGACGTTCGACACCAACGGGAAGGTCACCGGAGAGCACCGGTTCCTCGGCGTGTTCAACACCAACGCGCTGCACGAGGACGTGCTGGACATCCCGGTGGTGGAGCGCCGGGTTCGCGAGGTCATCCACCGAGCGGGCTTCCCGATGGAGTCCTACACCGGGCAGAAGATGCTCGAGGTCATCCAGAACTGGCCGCGCACCGAACTGTTCTCCACCAGCTCGGACACGCTGTACCACACGGCGACCGGCGTGATCGCCCTGGCCGACCGGCGGCGGCTGCGGTTGTTCCTGCGCCGCGACCCCTACCGCCGGTTCTTCTCCTGCCTGGTGTTCCTGCCGCGCGACCGCTACACCACCACGTCCCGGCTGGCCATGCAGCAGGTGCTGCTGGAAGAGCTGGCCGGAACCCACCTTGAGTACAGCACCCGGGTCGGCGAGACCCCGCTGGCGCAGGTGTTCTTCACCGTGCACACCGAGCCGGACCGGTACGCCGAGCCGGACGTCGGACACATCCAGGAACGTTTGGCCGAGGCGGTGCGCACCTGGGACGACCGGATGGTCGACGCGGTGCTCCGCGAGCAGCGGGACAAGGTAGCCGGGGCCGAGCCGCCGAGCGGCACGGTGCCGGTCGGGGCGGAGTCCGCCACCGAGCAGGGCCACCGGTACGCCAGCGTCTTCCCGGAGGCCTACAAGGAGGACTTCGACGCCGAGGAGGGGCTGGCCGACCTGCGCCGGATGCAGGCCCTCGAGCGCGAGGGCGACCTGGACATGTGGTTCTACGTGCCGCAGGACGCCGAACCGGGGGAGCGGCGGTTCAAGCTCTACTGGGCCGGCCCCGGCGTGAGCCTGTCCCAGGTGTTGCCCGTGCTGCAGCAGATGGGCGTCGAGGTGGTCGACGAGCGGCCCTACGAGCTGCGGCCCACGGACGACAGCAAGTGGTGGATCTACGACTTCGGCCTGCGGATCGACCCGGGCGTGGTGGAGAACCGCAGCGAGGCGCACATCGAGTCGCTGCGCACCCGGTTCCAGGACACCTTCGCGGCGATCTGGAAGGGTGACGCCGAGTCCGACCGGTTCAACGCGTTGGTGCCGCGCGGGGGGCTGACCTGGCGGCAGGCCGCGGTACTCCGGGCGTACTCCCGCTATCTGCGCCAGGCCGGCACCACCTACAGCCAGGAGTACATCGAGGACACCGTGCTCGGGCACTGCGAAGTGGCCACCGCGCTGGTGCACTTGTTCGAGGCCTGCTTCGACCCGGATCAGCCGGAGCAGACCAGGCGGGAGCTGGCCCGGTCGGAGGTCGAGTCGATCACCGCCATGATCGACTCGGTGACCAGCCTCGACGCCGACCGCATCCTGCGCAGCCTGCTCACCTTGATCAGGGCCACGCTGCGAACCAACTACTTCGTCCGCGACGAGCACGGCGAGCCCCGGCCGTACCTGGCGATCAAGCTGGAGCCTCAGGCGGTGCCGGAGCTGCCCGAGCCCCGGCCACAGTTCGAGATCTTCGTCTGCTCGCCCCGGGTCGAGGGGGTGCACCTGCGGTTCGGCGCGGTGGCCAGGGGCGGGTTGCGCTGGTCGGACCGGCGGGAGGACTTCCGCACCGAGATCCTGGGTCTGGTCAAGGCGCAGGCGGTGAAGAACGCGGTGATCGTGCCGGTCGGCGCGAAGGGCGGGTTCGTGGTGAAGCGCCCGCCTGTGCCGACCGGAGATCCCGGCACGGACCGAGAGGCGTGGCTGTCCGAAGGCGTGGCCTGCTACCGGATGCTGATCTGCGGGCTGCTGGACCTGACCGACAACCGGCGCGCCGGCAAGGTGATTCCGGCCAGGGACGTGGTGCGCTACGACGACGAGGACACCTATCTGGTGGTCGCCGCGGACAAGGGCACCGCGACCTTCTCCGACATCGCCAACGAGGTGGCCAAGGGCTACGACTTCTGGCTTGGCGACGCGTTCGCCAGCGGCGGCTCGGTCGGTTACGACCACAAGGCGATGGGCATCACGGCGCGCGGTGCGTGGGAGAGCGTGAAGCGGCACTTCCGGGAGCTCGGCGTGAATACCCAGGCCGAGGAGTTCACCGTGGTCGGCGTCGGTGACATGTCTGGCGACGTGTTCGGCAACGGGATGCTGCTCTCCGAGCACATCCGGCTGGTCGCCGCGTTCGACCACCGGCATGTGTTCATCGACCCGGATCCCGATGCGGTGGCCAGCTTCGCCGAGCGGCGCCGGCTCTTCGAGCTGGCCCGCTCGTCCTGGGACGACTACGACCGAGGGCTGATCAGTGCGGGCGGCGGGGTGTGGCCGCGCACGATGAAGTCGATCCCGGTCAGCCCCCAGGCCGTGGCCGCGCTCGGTCTTCCCGACGGGGTGACCAAGCTGTCCCCGCCGGAGCTGATGAGGGCGATCCTGTTGGCCCCGGTCGACCTGCTGTGGAACGGCGGGATCGGCACCTACGTCAAGGCGTCCACCGAGACCAACGCCGAGGTGGGGGACAAGGCCAACGACGCGGTCCGGGTGGACGGCCGGGCCTTGCGCGCCAGGGTCGTCGGCGAGGGCGGCAACCTCGGGCTGACCCAGCGCGGCCGGATCGAGTTCGCGGAAAACCAGGGCAAGATCAACACCGACGCGCTGGACAACTCGGCCGGGGTGGACTGCTCGGACCACGAGGTGAACATCAAGATCCTGCTGGACCAGCTGGTGCTGGACGGCCGGCTGCTGCCCAACCAGCGCAACGAGCTGCTGGCCGAGATGACCGGCGAGGTGGCCGCGCTGGTGCTGGCCGACAACTACGGGCAGAACGCCGTGCTCGGGATCAGCCGCGCGCACGCCGCGGCGATGGTGTCGGTGCACGCCCGCCTGGTGGACACCCTTGAGCGGGACACCGGCCTGGACCGGGACCTCGAGACGCTGCCCTCCGCGCAGGAGTTCCTCGAACTGGAGAAGGCCGGCAGGGGGCTGACCTCGCCGGAGCTGGCGACCCTGATGGCCCATGTGAAGCTCGGCCTCAAGGCGGAGGTGTTGGCCAGCGAGCTGCCCACGGCCGACGCGTTCGCCCGCCGGCTGCCCGAGTACTTCCCCACCCAGCTCCGCGACCGGTTCGCCGAGGCCATCCCGGCGCACCCGCTGCACCGGCAGATCATCACCACGCTGCTGGTCAACGAGGTGGTGGACGGCGCGGGCGTGTCGTATGCGTTCCGCCTGGCCGAGGAGATGAACGCGACCGCGACCGACGCGGTGCGCGCGTTCGCCGTGGTGACCAGCGTGTACGGGCTGCCAGGGTTGTGGCGGGAGATCGAGGCGCTGGACAACGCGGTGCCGACCGCCACCCAGGACGCGATGGTGCTCGAGGTCCGCCGGCTGCTCGACCGGGGCGCGCGCTGGCTGCTGTCCAACCGGCCGCAGCCGCTCGCGGTGGGCGCCGAGATCAACCGGTTCCGGCAGGTGGTGCAGGGACTGCTGCCCCGCATCGGCGACCTGCTGCGCGGGCGGCAGCGTGAGTCGGCCGTGCAGGACGCGGAGAAGTTGGTTGCCGACGGCGTGCCGCGGCCGCTCGCCGTTCGGGTGGCCACGCTGCTGGATGCCTACGGGTTGCTCGACGTGATCGAGGTGGCCGAGTTGGCCGAGCACGCGGCCGGGGTGGAGGTGGAGCGCAGCCCCGTTGAGACCGCGGAGCTCTACTTCGCCCTGGTCGACCATCTAAACGTGGACCAGATGCAGACCTCGGTCAATGAGCTGGAGCGGGGCAACCGCTGGCACGCTTTGGCCCGGCTGGCGCTGCGCGACGATCTGTACTCGTCGCTGCGGACGATCGCGCTGGATGTCTTGCGGCAGAGCGATCCCGGCACTCCGGCCGACGACAAGATCGCATCCTGGGAGCGGACCAATGCGTCGCGGCTCAGCCGCGCCCGGCTCGCGCTCGAGGAGATCCAGGGCTCCGGGCCGCTGGACCTGGCGACACTGTCCGTCGCCGCGCGACAGATCCGCAGTATGGTCCGGTAGTGGGTGTATTCGTTGCCGAGGTTCGGCCGCGCTGGTCGGACATGGATGCCTTTGGGCACGTCAACCACGCGAACACGGTGACGCTGCTCGAGGAGGCCAGAATCGATCTGCTGTTCGTCGAGGCATCCAGGCACGGTGCGGCCGGGATCGCCAAGGGCGTCGTGGTGGCCCGGCTGGTGGTGGACTACCACGCCCCGCTGCTGGCGACCGGCACCACGGTGCGGGTGGAGATGTCCGTGCGGGAGATGCGCAACGTCTCCTTCACTCTGGACTACACCGTCCACAGTGGACTTGCGCAGGACGACCCCGTGGTGGCCACCGCGGAGACCATGTTGGTGCCCTACGACCTCGACCTGGGCCGGCCGCGCCGGCTTTCCGAGGCCGAGCGCGACTTCCTGGCCGCGTGGCGCAGCGCCGGTTTCGGGGGGAACGGTGCCTGAGCTGGTGTTCGACGACCGGTCCGAGCGGGACGACCTGGGCGCGTTCGTGGCCAGGGCGGTTCGGCTGGACGGCCAGTCGGTGGTTCGGTTGCGCAGCCGGGACGGCGGGCTGATCGACTCGTGGGTGACCACCCCGTTCGACGTGCTCGCCACCAGGACGGTGCGCGGTCGGGTGCAGCCGGCCGACGTGACGGTGTCCGGCAACGAGTTGCTGGCCGCCTTGGCCGTGGTCCGCGGGGACCGGGTGGATCCGGGCCGGGCACGGGATCTGCAATGGCGGTCGGCGCTGCCGCCCGAGGCGCACTGGCAGGTGGTGGACCAACTGCCGGCCAGGGTGGTCTCCGACCTCGCCGACCGGGGGATCGCGGTGGCCCGGGACAACGCCGGCCCGCAGGGAACGCCGCCGGCGGCGCTGCTCGACCAGACCGTGCTCACCGTGGCCGGTGACAAGCTGGAGATCAAGGTGCCGCTGCGCTGCCTGTTTGCCATGGCGGGCATGGGTTTCCTCGGTACCAACGACGCCGACGAGCAGGTCCGGGTCACCGCGACCGACGCCTGGTTGCGGATCGACGCGCGCTACGGCGCGGTGGTGCGCCGCCGGCACGCGCTGCTGCCCCTGCTGGTCTGACCCGGCCGCCCGCTACCCGAGCCAGGCCGCGCTGTCGGCCGGCAGCCGTCCGTCCCGCAGCCGGGTGCTGGCCAGCAGCAGCTCGCCGGCCGGCAACGGGATCGACGCCGAGGTGGTGTTGAGCACGCAGATCAGCCCGCCACCCTTGCGCCGGTAGGCGAAGCAGCCAGCCGGTGCGCCGTACCACTCGAGCTTCTCACCGGCGAATGCCTGGTGCGTCGCGCGCAGCTCGATCGCCTGCCGGTAGAGCGACAGCGTCGAGTCCGGGTCCTCGAGCTGCGCCTCGACGGTCAACCCGGCCCAGTCGCGTGGCATCGGCAGCCAGGGCCGTTCGCCCGTGGTGAAGCCGAACGGCGGCTCGGCCCCCTCCCACGGCAGCGGTACGCGGCCGTTGTCCCTCGGTCGGGTGGTGCGTCCGGAGTGGCTCCACTTCGGATCCAGCAGCGCCCATTCCGGCACGTCGACGTCGGGCAGGCCGAGCTCCTCGCCGTTGTACAGGTAGATCACGCCGGGCAAGCCCAGCTCGACCAGCGTCATCGCCCGGGCCCGCGCCAGGCCGGCGGTGTCGCCGCCGTAGCGGGTCACCTGCCTCGCCACGTCGTGGTTGGCCAGCGTCCAGGTCGGCCGCGCGCCGGTGCCGGCCACCGCGGCCATCGAGCGCTCGATCGCCCGGCGCAGCCCGTCCGCGTCGAACGCGGCGTCGACGAGCTGGAAGTTGAACCCGAGATGCAGCTCGTCCGGTCGCAGGTAGCGGGCGAACCGCTCGTCCGTGCCGACCCGGAGCTCGCCGACCGCGACGGCGCCGGGGTACTCGTCGAGCACCCCGCGGATCATCCGGTGGATGTCGTGCACGCCGTCCTGGTCGAAGCGGGGATCGGCGGGGTCGGGAAAGGTCATCGCGGGCAGCGCGGCGAGCAGCTCATGGTCCAGGTCGGGCAGGCCGTCCGCCTTCGCCATCCCGTGCGCCACGTCGACGCGGAACCCGGCCACCCCGCGGTCCAGCCAGAACCTCATGGTGCGGGCCAGATCCTCGGGGACGTCCGGGTGGGCCCAGTTCAGATCCGGCTGCTCCGGTGCGAACAGGTGCAGGTACCACTGCCCGTCGTGGGCTCTGGTCCACGCCGGCCCGTGCCAGGCGCTGCGCCAGTTGTTCGGTGGGACCGAGCCGTCCGGACCGCGGCCGTCCCGGAACAGGTAGCGCTCCCGTGCCGGGCCGCCGGCCAGCGCCTCTTGGAACCAGGCGTGTGCCTCGCTGGTGTGGTTGGGCACCAGGTCGACGGTCACCCGGATGCCGTGCCCGGCGGCGTCGGCGACCAGCCGGTCGAATGCCTCGAGGTCGCCGAAGGTCGGGTCGACGTCGCGCGGGTCCGCCACGTCGTAGCCGTGGTCGGCCATGGGGGAGGGGTAGAACGGCGTGATCCACAGTGCGTCGACGCCGAGCAGTTCCAGGTAGCCCAGCCGGGCCCGAAGCCCCTCCAGGTCGCCGACGCCGTCGCCGTTCGAGTCGGCGAACGAGCGGAGGTACACCTGGTAGAACACCGCGTCCTGCCACCACGGCTGCTCGGCGGGCGCGGCGCGAGAGGGGGCGGTTCGGCGCACGGTCGTCATCCTCACCCGTGTTGGCGGACCCGACTACCGCTGCGGCACTGTCCGGCAGACCCTAGACCCAGCTGTTGAGGAGGCTGTTGGCGGCCATCTCCAGGTACTCCCAGAGCTGGCGCCGGTGCGCCTCGTCCAGCCCGGCCTCGTCCACCGCGATCCGCATGCAGCGCAGCCAGGCGTCGCGCTGGATCGGGCCGACCACGAACGGTGCGTGCCGCATCCGCAGCCGGGGATGGCCGCGCTGCTCGGAGTAGGTGTGCGGACCACCCCAGTACTGCATCAGGAACAGCCGCAGCTTCTCCTCGGCCGGCCCGAGGTCCTCGTCCGGGTACATGGGTCGGAGGATCTCGTCGGCGGCGACCTCGGTGTAGAACCGGGCCACGATGCGCCGGAAGGTCTCCTCCCCGCCGACCGCCTCGAAGAAGTTCTGTTGTGCCGCAGTCACGTGTCCATCCTCGCTCAGGACCCGGTCGGGGGTAGTAGCCGGTTGCGCGGCGGGTGGATGTCGGCGTCCTCGAGTGCCGACATGACCTTCGCCCGGAGTGCCCGCTGCACCGCGAACTGCCGGCCGGGCCGCACCTTCACGGTCAGCCGGACGACGATCCCTTCGGTCGTGATCTTCTCGACGCCGAGCACCTCGGGCGATTCGAGCGCGTCCTCGGACAGCGGCTCGGCCGAGGTGACCTCGCCGGCCACTCTGGCGAGCAGTTCGGTCGCCTTGTCCACGTCGGTGCCGTGGGCCAGCGGCAGGTCGACGACGGCCACCGCGAAGCCCTGGCTGGAGTTGCCGACCCGGAGGATCTCGCCGTTGCGTACGTACCAGACCGTCCCGTTCACGTCGCGCAGCGTGGTCACCCGCAGCCCGACCGCCTCGACCACCCCGCTGGCCGCGCCGACGTCGACCACGTCACCGACGCCGTACTGGTCCTCGAGCACCATGAAGATCCCGGACAGGAAGTCCTTCACCACGTTCTGTGCGCCGAAGCCGAGCGCCACGCCCACGATGCCGGCGGAGGCCACGATCGGCGCCAGGTTCAGCCCGAGCTCACCGAGGATGAGGACGAACGCCAGGCCGAAGACGAGAACCGAGACGATCGAGTTGAGGACCGAGCCGATCGTCCTGGCCCGTTGCGAGCGGCGCTCGGAGACCAGCGCGCCCAACGCCTGCGGGGCCCGCTCCTTGAGCGGGCGCAGCAGCGTGGGAGTGTTCTCGCCGGTGTTGCTGGTCAGCCGGTCGATGAGGCGTTTGGCCAGGTACCGCACCAGGACGGCGATCACGAGGATCATCAGGATGCGCAGCGGCCTGGCCACCAGCCAGTCGGCGGACGCGGCCAGCCACTCGTTGTGGGTCAGCTGGTAGACGTGCTGGCACCAGGTGCCGTCCTGGCGGACACAGGCCGGCGGCTCGGTCAGTAACGGAAGTACGGTAGTCATCCTCGTCGTCATCGTCGCCGACCCTACGACCGGCCGTTCGACGCCGGTTCACCGGATCTTCCCAACCGTGAACCGAGACACGTTGGCCAAGCCGCGTGCGTTAGGGGTGTGGTTTGTGGTCGAATTTGGCTGCACCGGTGGAGGTGGTGGGCGTGCCCGACCGACATCTCAGCCCGATCGGCGCCCCTCGTGGGCCAGCGCCGCGGTCCTCCGCGTGTCCGGAGCCGGACACCACCGGGCCGCCAGCCGCGGAGTCGCCGCCGATCGGGTTGCCCTCCTGGGGCCGACGCAGGGTTCTCCTGCTCAACGCCACCTTCGAGCCGCTCACCGCGCTCCCGCTGCGCCGTGCGGTGGTCCTGGTGGTGTGCGGCAAGGCGGAGGTCGTGCACGGCGACCCGGCCGGGCTCATGGTGCACTCGGCCACATCCAGCCTGGTGGTGCCGTCGGTGATCCGGCTGAGCAACTACGTCCGGGTGCCGTATCGCGCCAAGGTGCCGCTCACCAGGGCCGGTCTCATGCACCGCGACCGCTACCGCTGCGGCTACTGCGGGGCTCGCGCGGAGACCGTCGACCATGTGGTGCCCCGGAGCAGGGGCGGGCAGCACACCTGGCAGAACTGCGTCGCCTCGTGCGCCAAGTGCAACCACCGAAAGGCCGACAAGCTGCTCACTGAACTGGGCTGGCGGCTGCGAGTGGTGCCGACCGCGCCGCGCGGTCCGCACTGGCGGCTGCTCGCCGGCGTGCTCGAGGCCGATCCGCTCTGGTTGCCCTACCTGGGGGAGCCGGCCGCCTGAGTTGAGACGGCGCGTGAGACGGCGCGGTCAGGCGGCGAGCCGGCGGGTGACCCGGGTGCCGGCGGTGACTCGGGTGCCCCGCGTGACCCGGGTGCCGGCCGTGACCCTGGTGCCCCGCGTGACCCGGGTTCCTCTGGTTACCCGGGTGCCCAGCTCCACTACCACGCTTGGTTCATCCATGGCTTTGACCATAGTCACCTGATTGGCCGAACGCATAGAACACATGGCGTGACCTCCAAGCGCAACTCGGCATCATCGACGAGTATCACCGGTTCTTGCAAGGGCCGTCCAGGTGAAAGTATGGCTTTGGTTAGTAACCGACAAGTCGCGCTCCGGTGCCGACCAGGTCACCGGCCGAGTTTGCGGCCGTTCGCCGGCTCCGGCTCGGCTTTCCGCCAGAACGCTCCTGCGTCACTCGGGTGATCGCCGGGTGACCAGCGAGGCACCACGCGGTCCCGGTCGTCGATCCGCTACCGTTTCCTCCCGTGAGTGTCGTCCAGACCGTTCTCGTCTTCGCGGCCATCCCGGCGGCGATCTACGCCGTGGTCGCGCTGCTGACCTTGCGCGACCGGGTGACCAAGCCCCCGAGGTACCGTCCCGGCCAGCCGTGGGACTACCCGCCGGTGTGGTGGACGGCCAACCCGGCGGGCGTCGGCTCGGCCGCCGGAGCCGACCGCACCGCCCCCCCGGCGTCCGGCGCGGCGAAGCGCACGGCCAAGGGAGGTGCCCGTGGCAGCTGGTGAGCTGGTTCCGGCTGGCGAGGTCCAGGTGCCGGTCATCGAGGATGCCGAGCACGGTTACGCGGCCGCGGTGACCGCGAGCGGCCGGATCTCCGTGGCGCGGGTCCGTCAGCGGGTGGCGCCCGATTTGCCGTTCAGTCCCGTGCAGCTGGCCAGGCTGGACGAGGCGCTGACCCTGTCGTCCCGGGCCACCGGCCTGAACTTCAGCGTGTACGTGGGGGATCTCGGCCGGGACACCCGGGAGGGCGCCGAGGCGCTGCACGCCAGCCACGACCGGGCCGCGTCCGAGTCGGTGCTGCTGGCCGTGTCCCCCGGCCAACGCCGGGTCGAGATCGTCACCGGGGCCGAGGCCGCCCGTCGCCTACCGGACCGGGCCTGCAACCTGGCCGTTATGAGCATGGTCGCCTCGTTCAAGGAGGGTGACCTGATCGGCGGTCTGGTGAGCGCCCTGCGCATGCTGAGCGACCAGGCCGGCAAGAGGTCGTAGTTTCGCGTCTACGGCATGCCGTTCGCGGCCTGGGTCCGGCTCCACAGCTCCGCTGACGTGGAGCGGAAGGTGACATTCCTTCGCTTCTAGCTGTACCCGGCCATCACCTTGGTGGCGGTCGGCCGGCCGCACGTCGCCGAGCGCGGAGCGTCGAGCGCGGAGGTAGCGCGGAATGTCACCTTGCGCGTGTAGAACCGCATGAAGGTGACCTTCCGCTGTACGCGCTGACGCGCTCCGGAGCTGTGCGAGTCGGCCGCCGGTGTCTGGACTGACGAGCAGCGCAGCGAGCGAGGAACGAGCGAGTGAGCAGCGCAGGAGGGAAGACATCGGCTCAACGGCCGCGAGCCGCGCGAACGAGCTTGCGAGTGAGCGCCGAAGATACAGCGGAATGTCACCTTGCGCCGTATTCCTGGCGTGCTCCCGACTGGTCGCCGGTCGAGCGGTGGTGCGCCTGCCGCGCTGGCTGTGGCAACCCGCTGGATGGCTGGTCAGCCGACCCGAGCGCGAATGGCGCCCCACGGCCGTGCGCCGGGTGGTCAGCTTCCGTCGAACTCGCGCGCGGCCAGGGCGCGGACGATGCCGGCGCGGCCCTCGGAGACCAGGCGGCGCAGGGCGGGCGGGTGCGACTCGTCGGCCAGCCAGGCGTCCGCGGCCTCGACCGTCTCCCGGTTCACCGCCCAGGCCGGGAACAGACCGAACACGATCGGTTGGGCCCGCTCACTCGACCGGCGCTCCCAGACCCCGGCCACGTCCTCGAAGTACCGCGTGGCGTAGGGCGCCAGTAGCGCCTTCTGGTTCGGGTGCGAGAAGCCGGAGATGATCGACTCGTTGACCGCGTTGGGCAGGTCGTCGTCGTGCACCGCGCGGCGCCAGGCCTCGTCCTTGGCCGCGACGGCCGGCCGCAGCGCCATGGCCCGCTCGGCGTGCCGTTGGCCGGTCGCCGTGGAGTCCTGCTTGAGCAGCTCCGCGATCTCCTGCTCGCCCAACTCCCCGTGCGCGACCAGCGCGTGCGACAGCCGCCAACGCAGGTCGGTGTCGACTACCAGCCCGGGCAGCGGGTCCGAGCCGTCCAGCCAGCCGCGCAGCACGGCCAGCTTCTCCTCGTCCAGCACCGAGGACGCCAGCGAGTTGACGAAGGCGAGCTGGTGGTCCGAGCCCGGATCGTCGGCCCTGGCCAGTTGCAGCATCCGGTCGGTGAACACCCGCCAGCCGGTCGCCGCCCAGGCCGGGTCGCCGTAGGACCCGATGGCGGTCTGCGCCTGCATCAGCAGCCGCTGCACCACGCCGACCTCGGTTTCGGCGGGCAGCCCGTGGCAGACCAGGGTGACGAAGTCGCGAGCCTTCAGCTCGGCCTCCCTGGTCATCTCCCAGGCGGCCGACCAGCACAGCGTGCGGGGGAGTGGCTCGGTGATGTCGCCGATCCGGTCGATCAGGGTGGTCAGCGAGTCCGGGTCCAGCCGCATCGTGCAATAGCTCAGGTCGTCGTCGTTGACCAGCAGCAGCTTGCCCCGGGACACCCCGCGCAGCTCGGGCACGTCGGTGCGACCGCCGTCGACGTCCACCTCGAGCCGGTGGCGCCGGACCAGCTTGCCGGCGGGGTCCTCGTCGTAGATGCCGACCGCCACCCGATGGGTGCGCAGCTCGCCGCCGCCCGGCTTGGCCCCGCCCTGCACGATGGTGAAATCGGTGAACCGGCCGGCGGAGTCCACCGCGAACGACGGGCGCAGCGAGTTGAGCCCGGTGGTCTCCAGCCACTGCGCGCTCCACCAGGACAGGTCCCGCCCGGACGCCTCCTCGAGCGCCGCGAGCAGGTCGGCCAGCGTGGCATTGCCCCAGGCGTGCTTGCGGAAGTAGACCCGAAGGCCGGACAGGAAGTTCTCGTTGCCGACGTAGGCGGCGAGCTGCTTGAGCACGCTCGCCCCCTTGGCGTAGGTGATCCCGTCGAAGTTGACCTCTACCGCTTGCAGGTCCGGGATGTCCGCGGCGACCGGATGGGTGGACGGGAGCTGGTCCTGCCGGTAGGCCCAGGACTTCTCGATGTTGGCGAAGCTGGTCCAGGCGTGCACGTACTCGGTGGCCTCTGCCTGGGCGAGCACGCTGGCGAACGTGGCGAAGGACTCGTTCAGCCACAGGTCGTCCCACCATCGCATGGTGACCAGGTCGCCGAACCACATGTGGGCCATCTCGTGCAGCACGGTCTCGCACCGGCGCTCGTAGGCGTAACGGGTGACCCGGCTGCGGAACACGTAGTCCTCGAGGAACGTCACGCAGCCGGCGTTCTCCATGGCACCGGCATTGAACTCGGGGACGAAGCACTGGTCGTACTTCCCGAACGGGTACGGCACGCCGAAGTTGCGGTGGAAGTAGGCGAAGCCCTGCTTGGTCTCGGTGAACAACCGGTCGGCGTCCATGTGCTCGGCGAGTGAGGCCCGGCAGTACAACCCGAGCGGGATGGTGGCCTCCGCGTCGCGATACTCGTCGCGCCACTCGGAGTAGGGGCCGGCCACCAGCGCCACCAGATAGGTGGACATCGGCTTGGTGGTGGGAAACGAGTGCCGTCGCGCACCGTCCGCAGTGTCCTCCGTGGACTCCGCGGCCACGTTGGAGATGGCCAGCCACTGCCGAGGGGCGTGCACGGTGAGCTGGTAGACCGCCTTCAAATCGGGCTGGTCGAAGCAGGCGAACATCCGCTTGGCGTCCGCGGTCTCGAACTGGGTGTAGACGTAGACCTTCTTGTCCACCGGGTCGACGAACCGGTGGACTCCCTCGCCGGAGTTCATGTAGCGGCAGCTGGCTCGCACGGTCAGGGTGTTGCGCTGGGCCAGGTTGGGCAGCGCGATCCCGTCGTCCTCGCGATAGCCGGAGACGTCCAGCGGCACCCCGTTGAGTTCGGCTCCGAGCACCGTGTCGGCGATCAGGTCGATCCAGGTGTCGGCGCCAGCCTCGCGGCTGCGGAACTGGACCGTGGTGGTCGAGCGGAACACGCCCTCGCCGGGTTGCCCAATGCCGTCGGTGAGATCGAGCTCGATGGCATACGACTCCACCTCGAGCAACGCCGCGCGGCGCTGTGCTTCGGCACGAGTCAGGTTAGGGGCGGCCACTGATCACCTCGGCTTGGTCTGGAACTGACAATCGCATCCAATCACGTCGGAGGGACAAACTCGGCGCTGGCGGGGAAGAACCAACGCGACGGCGGAGTTGACGTGGACATGACCGCTCCTGAGAAGACCAAGGTTGACTTCTACTTTGACCCGGCATGTCCGTTTGCCTGGATCACCTCGCGCTGGATTCTCGAGGTGGAACAGCACCGTGACATCGATCTTCGGTTCCGGGTGATGAGCCTGTCCGTGCTCAACGAGGGCCGGGACCTGCCGGAGGAGTACCGGGAGATCATGACGAAGGCCTGGGGTCCGGTGCGGGTGGCCATCGCCGCGGCGGCCAAGCACGGCGAGGGGGTGCTGCGCGACCTCTACACCGCGATGGGCACCCGGATTCACAACCAGGGCAACACCGACCCCGATGTGGTGATCAAGGAGGCACTGGCCGAGGTGGGGCTGCCGGCCGAACTGGCCGAGGCCGCGCACAGCACCGAGTGGGACGACGCGCTGCGCAAGAGCCACCACGAGGGCATGGACCCGGTCGGCATGGACGTGGGGACGCCGACCGTCCACGTGAACGGCGTGGCGTTCTTCGGCCCGGTGCTCACCGCCATTCCGCGCGGTGAGGAAGCGCTCCGGCTCTTCGACGGAACCGTTGCGGTGGCGAGCTTCCCGAACTTCTTTGAGATAAAGCGCACGCGGACCGGCGAGCTCAACTTCGACTAGGGTCGATGGCAGCCGAGGCAACGGAGGACCAATGGCTGCTCCCGCTACCGCCCGCACCGGCCACGTCATCGGTGGCCGGCGCATCGACGGGTCCGGTGCACACATCGACGTGGTGAACCCGGCCACCGAGGAGGTCATCGGCTCGGTGCCGGCCGGCACCGAGGCGGACGTGGACGCCGCCGTGCGAGCGGCCACCGACGCGTTCGGCGCCTGGGCCGTCACCCCGCTCGCGGAGCGCGCCGCGCTGGTCCGCCGGATCTCCGAAGGCCTGGCCGCGCGGCGCGCCGAGATCGCCGCCACGATCACCGCCGAGATGGGTTCGCCGATCGCGTTCTCCACCAGGGTGCAGGCCAGCCTGCCGGCGGCCACCTCCGGCGGGTTGGCCGACCTGCTCGAGGGTGGCTACTCGTTCAGCGAGGAGGTCGGCAACTCGCTGGTGCTCCGCGAGCCGATCGGCGTGGTCGGCTGCATCACCCCATGGAACTACCCGCTGCACCAGATCGTGAACAAGGTGGTTCCGGCGCTGGCCGCCGGCTGCACGGTGGTGCTCAAGCCGAGCGAGATCGCTCCGCTCAACGCCAACCTGTTCCTGGAGATCCTGGCCGCCGCCGGGGTGCCGGACGGTGTGGTGAACCTGGTGCACGGGGTCGGCCCGGTGGTCGGCGAGGCGCTCGCCGCGCACCCGGGCGTGCAGATGATCTCCTTCACCGGGTCGACCAGGGCCGGTCGCCGGGTCTCCGCGGTGGCCGCGGAGACGGTCAAGCGGGTCACCCTCGAGTTGGGCGGCAAGTCCGCGAACGTGGTGCTCGACGACGCCGATCTGAGCAAGGCGGTCAAGATCGGCATCGCGAACACGTTCATCAACGGCGGCCAGACGTGCACCGCGTGGACCCGCATGCTGGTGCCGGCGGACCGGCACGGCGAGGCCGCCGAACTGGCCGCGGCCGCGGCCGCGAAGTACACCGTCGGCGACCCGACCGACGAGTCCACCCGGATCGGCCCGATGTCCTCGGCCGCCCAGGCCGATCGCGTGTACGGCTATCTGCGCACCGGGGTGGAGGAGGGCGCCGAGGCGGTGTTCGGCGGGCCGGACGCCGGCGGGCTGCCGGAGCGCGGCGCCTACGTGCCGCCGACGGTGTTCGCGAACGTCCTGCCCGGCATGACCATCGCCCAGGAGGAGATCTTCGGCCCGGTGCTTTCGATCATGCCGTACCACGACGAGACCGAGGCGGTCGGCATCGCGAACTCCACCATCTACGGACTGGCCGGCGCGGTGTTCTCGGCGGACACCGACCGCGCCATCGCGATGGCCAAGCGGCTGCGTACCGGTCAGGTGGACGTGAACGGCGGCGCGTTCAACCCGATCGCCCCCTTCGGCGGTTACAAGCAGTCCGGCAACGGCCGTGAGCTCGGCCGCTACGGGCTTGAGGAGTTCACCGAGCTCAAGTCCATTCAGCGCTGAACGCCGGCCGGGTGTAGCCCTCCGGGTAGGGCGAGCGGGCGACCGCGTCCTCGGCGGAGAGCTCGCCGACACGCACCGCCCGGCACAGCTCGGCGACCACCGCGAGCTCGTCGCGCTGCCCGGCCACGAACGCCGGATCGACCGGCTCGCCGTGGCCGGGCACGATCACCGTCGGCCCGAGTGCCAGCAGGTTGTCCATTGTGGACGGCCAGTCGAGCGGATAGGCGTCCTTGCCGATCGCCGGCGGGGCGCCCTGCTCGACCAGGTCGCCGGCGAACAGCACGCCCTCCTCCGGCAGGTGAACCACCACGTCACCGCCGGTGTGCCCGCGGCCGGGGTGCAGCAGGTCCACCGAGCGGCCGCCGAGGTCGATGCGGACGCGCGGGTCCACCCGCTCGGTCGGCACCACGACCCGGGCCGCTCGCATCCGCTCGGCCAGCTCAGGACGCTCCGCCCAGGCCCGCAGGCCGCGCTCGCGGTGCTCCTCTGCGTTGGCCGCGATCTCCCCGGCACACCTGGGATGCGCCCACACCGGCCCGCTCGGGAACGCCGCGGTGCCGAAGAAGTGGTCCCAGTGCGCATGCGTGATCAGCAGCGTTACCGGCAGCCGGGTCACCGCCCGAACCGCCTCGAGCCAGGCGCCGCCGTGCACCTCGTCGGTGCCGCTGTCCACCACCAGGCAGCGCTCGTCGCCGACGATCAGTCCGAGCGTCTGGTCGAGCTCGACGTGCCGCCGGGCGAACACCCCGCCGGCCACCTCGATCATCCGGTCCACGGTTGGAACACCCCGTCCGTCAGTAGCGGCACGATGTCGCTCGCGCCGACGTCGCCGGCCAGTGTCACGTCCACCGGCACCCCGGCGTGCGCCAACTCCCGACCGGAGACGCTGCCGGCGAGCACCTCGGGCACCCGGTCGGCGACGGCCGCGTAGGTCAGCGCGGCCAACTCCGCCTCGGGCGAGCATCCCGGCGCCGCCATGGCGCGCACCAGCGCGCCCGCGCCGAGCAGGTCCTCCACCGAGGGCCGCAGCCCGCGGTCCGCCGTGTGGTGCCACCGTTCGCCGCCCGGCACCACGCCGACCGGCCGGTCCCCGGCGAGCTTGCGCGCGGCTTTCGCGACCGCGCCCGCGTTGCGCAGACAGCCGGCCAGCACGGTCGCTCCGGTGCTGGCCGCGGCCGCGCAGAGTGTGCCGCCGTTGACCGAACCCATCGCCAGGAGCGTGCCCTCCGGCAGGTTCACCAGCGACGATGGGCGCAGCGTCCAGCGTTCGGACGTGCGCTGGGCGTCGAACCCGACCTCGCTTCGGCGCAGCCCGGACCGGGTGAGGACCGCGCCGGCCGCCCGCGCGGCCTCCTCCGCCCGCTCGTCGCGCCAGGGCAGCGGCAGCACCCGGCCGCCCCGGCCCAACGCGACGTCCACCGAGGTGGTGAACACCAGCACGTCCACGATGATCAACACGGCGCAGTCCGCGCCGAGCTCGCGAACCCCGTCCGGCCCCCACTCGAGGCGTACCGCGTACCCGTCCTGCCCGTAGATCGTCACCCGGCTACTCTGCCAGCCGTGCGCGTCTACCTGGGAGCCGACCACGCCGGCTTCGACCTCAAGGCCCAGCTCGCCGACCACCTCGAAGCGGCCGGCCACGAGGTGGTCGACGTCGGAGCGCGGACCGTCGAGCCGGCCGACGACTATCCGCCGTACTGCGTCGAAGCGGCCCGCCGGGTGGTGGCCGACCCGGGCAGCCTCGGCGTGGTGATCGGCGGCTCCGGCAACGGCGAGCAGATCGCGGCCAACAAGGTCGCCGGCTGCCGGGCCGCGCTCACCTGGAGTGTGCAGACCGCGGAACTGGCCAGGGCGCACAACGACGCGCAGGTCGCCGGCATCGGCGCGCGCATGCACACGGCCGGCGAGGCCTTCGCGATCGTGGACGCGTTCCTGGCCACGCCGTTCTCCGGCGACGAGCGGCACGCCCGGCGGATCAGCCAGCTCGCCGAGTACGAACGCACCGGTACACCGCCGCCGCTACCCGGCTGACCGTGCCGGAAGGACACACGCTGCACCGGCTGGCCCGCCGGCACCAGCGGTGCTTCGCCGGCCACCCGGTACGGATCTCCAGTCCTCAGGGCAGGTTCGCCGGCGCGGCGTCCCTTGTGGACGGACGAGTTCTGCGTAAGGCCGATGCGCACGGCAAGCATCTGTTCCACCGTTACGGGCCGGACGCCGTGGTACACGTCCACCTCGGCCTCTACGGCGCGTTCGCCGAGTACCCGTTGCCGGAGGAGCCACCGGTCGGTGAGGTGCGGATGCGCATGGTCGGCCGGACACATTGGACGGATCTGCGGGGCCCGGCCGCCTGCGAACTGCTCACCGACGCCGAGGTGAAGCTGCTACGGGGGCGGCTGGGGCCGGATCCGCTGCGCCGCGACGCCGACCCGGAGCGGGCCTTTGCTCGGATCTCCGCATCCCGAGCGCCGGTCGCCGGGTTGCTGATGGACCAATCGGTGTTGGCCGGTATCGGCAACGTCTATCGGGCCGAACTGCTGTTCCGGCATCGGGTGCACCCGCTCGCGCCCGGCCGGTCCTTGGATCGCCCCTTGTGGACGGAGCTGTGGGCCGATCTGGTTTCCCTGATGCGCCAAGGGGTTCGCCGCGGGCGGATCGACACGGTGCGGGACGAGCACCTGCCGCACGTCACCGGTCGGGCACCGCGGGTGGACCGGCACGGCGGGGAGGTGTACGTCTACCGCCGGGCCGGCGCGCCCTGCCTGGTGTGCGGCACCGAGATCGCCGTGCGGCTGCTCGCCGGCCGCAAGCTCTACTGGTGCCCGGCCTGCCAGGCGTGAGCGCTCAGAAGTCTCCGCCGCCGAAGTCGCCGCCGCCGAAGTCCCCGAAGCCGCCGAAGTCGCCGCCGCCGAAGTCGCCGGCCTGGCCGAAGTCGCCGCCGCCGCCGAAGTCTCCGCCGTCTCCGCCGTCGCTGCCGTAGTCTCCGCCGTCGCTGCCATAGTCCCCGCCGTCGCCGCCGTCGCCGGAATCCATGGCGTCCTGCTGCCCGGCGTCGTAGCCGGCCTCCCAGGCGTGCGCGTCCGGGATGCCGTACATGCCGGAGAACATCGCGTCGAACAACAGCACCGAGCCGAGCCCCCAGGCGCCACCGATCAGCGCCGGCCGCCACCACGGCTCGCTGTACCAACCCTGCGGCACCGGCCGGCCGGCAACCCGGCCACCCGGGTAGTAGTGCGGGGTGCGCGAGCCCGGCTCCGGCGAGGCCTCGAAGTAGTGCCCGTCCATGTTCACCCGCCGGTCCTCGGTGACCTTCCCGGCGCGCCGCGCCTGCGGGTCCTCGGGCAACTCCGGGCCCGGGTCGAGGCCCATCGCGGTGCGCGCGGCCCGCACGTAGTAGAGGCCCTCCATGGCGGTCCTGGTGACCAGCCTGGCCTGCTCGATGGTGCGCGTCTGCTCCATCTGCGAGCCGGCCGCGGTGTACCGCTCGGAGGCGTCGGCGATCGCCTGCTTGGCGGCATCGTTCGTGCCGACCAGGTTCATCACCTGACCGCCGAGCCGCTCCACCCAGCGCCGGGCGTCCGCCTTGGCGTCATCGAGCTGCTGCTGCCTTGCCGTGGCGCGGTTTCGGCCGAGTACCGACACGACCGCGATCACGGCGAGCAGGAGCGCGATGACGACGATCGTCGCGGCCATTGGGTCCTCCCGATGTGGTTGTCCGCGAAGGAGACAACTCAACCCGACAACGGTGACGCTACCGTCCCGGTTCCCCGGCCGCCCAGGGCAGGAGCCGGCAGCACAGCGTGACCGGTCGCGCACCTTGCGCCGCTTCTCGGGTGTTAACCCTGAGAAAACACTGAGATATCGCCAACATCACCCCAAAAATGCGTCCCTTCGCGACGGTCCGCCCCGATAACCTGATGGCTGGCGGGGACGGGGCATTGAAGGGGAATCTGGCGTGAACGCAATGATGAATGGTGTCGGCACGCTTGCGAAAGTGCCGTCGCACCGGATCGGCAAGTGGGTGGTGCTGGCCCTCTGGGTCGTGGCCGTCGCCGTACTCGCGCCGCTGGCCGGCAAGCTGACCAGTGTCCAGGACAACCAGATATCCTCCTGGTTGCCGGGGGAGGCCGAGTCGACCAAGGTTCTCGAGATCACCGAGCGGTTCCGTTCCAGCAACGAGATCCCGGCCATCGTCGTCTACGAGAAGACCACCGGCCTGACTCAGTCCGACCTGGCGACGATCGCCGGGCACGCCCGCCAGTTCGCCGGCGTCGAGCGGGTGGACCGGGATGTGGTCGGCCCGATCTCGTCCACCGAGAAGCCCAACCCGCAGGCGGTCCAGGTGATCGTGCCGATCTACGCGGGCACCGACGGCTGGGACAAGCTGCCCGGCGTCGTCGACCAACTCCGGGACATCGCCACCAAGGGCGGCGACGGGCTCTCCGTACACGTCTCGGGTCCTGCGGGCACCGGCGCCGACCAGGCCGAGGCGTTCGGCGCGATCGATGGCAGCCTGCTCTACGCCGCGTTGATCGTGGTGATCGCCATGCTGCTGCTCACCTACCGCAGCCCGGTGCTGTGGGTGCTGCCGGTGATGTCCGCCGGCATCGCGCTGTTCGCGGCGCAGGGCGCGATCTATCTACTGGCCAAATACGCCAACCTGACCGTGAACGGGCAGAGTGCCGGCATCCTGACCGTGCTGGTGTTCGGCGCCGGCACCGACTATGCGCTGCTGCTGGTGGCCCGGTATCGCGAGGAGCTGCGCCGGCACGAGGACCGGCACGAGGCGATGGCCTTCGCGCTGCACCGGGCCGGCCCGGCCATCTGGGCCAGCGCGGCCACGGTGATCGTCGGCATGGTCTGCCTCGCCTTCGCCGACCTCAACTCGACCGCCGGGCTCGGCCCGGTGGCGGCGATCGGCGTCGGGGTCGCGCTGCTGGCCATGACGAGCCTGTTGCCGGCGCTGCTGGTCATCTTCGGGCGGTGGATGTTCTGGCCGGTGCGGCCGGGCTACGGCACCGTCGACCAGACCAGGACCGGCATCTGGTCCAAGGTCGGCGGCGTGCTCGCCCGCCGGCCGCGGGTCAGCTGGGTGGCCACCGCGCTGGTGCTCGGTGTGCTGGCGCTCGGCTCGCTGACGCTGAAGGCGGACGGGCTGACCAACGCCGGCTCGTTCACCGGCAGCACGCCGGAGTCGGTGGTCGGTGAGCAGGTGCTGGCCAGGCACTTCCCGGCCGGTAGCGCGCAGCCGATCCAGGTCGTGGCCAAGGCGGACAAGGCCACCGAGGTGCGCTCCGCGTTCGCCGGGGTGCCGGGCATCGCGCCCCAGTCGGTGAAGGACGCGGTGGTGAAGGACGGCTGGGCCTACTTCGAGGGCACCATGACCGACGCCCCGGACAGCCCGGCCGGCGCGGCCACCCTGGACCGGGTCCGCGACGCGGTACACCGGGTGCCGGACGCCGGCGCGATGGCCGGCGGTATGGCGGCGATCCTGCACGACACGGCCACGGCGAACACCCACGACCGGAACCTGATCATCCCGATCGTGCTGATCGTGGTGTTCCTGATCCTGGCCGGGCTGTTGCGGGCGCTCATCGCACCGCTCGTCCTGATGGCCACCGTGGTGCTGTCGTTCTTCGCCGCGCTCGGCATCAGCGCGTTCTTCTTCAACCACGTCTTCGGATTCGAGGGCGCGGATGCGTCGTTCCCGCTGTTCGTGTTCGTGTTCCTGGTCTCGCTCGGCATCGACTACAACATCTTCCTGATGACCCGGGTGCACGAGGAGACCAAGCAGTGGGGGACCAGGCGGGGCGCCCTGATCGGCCTCTCCGCCACCGGCGGCGTGATCACCTCGGCCGGGCTGGTGCTGGCCGGCACGTTCGCGGTCCTCGGCACGCTGCCGCTGACGTTCACCGCGGAGCTCGGCTTCGCGGTCGCGGTCGGCGTGGTCATCGACACGATCATCGTCCGGGCCATCCTGGTCACCTCGCTGACCCTGGACATCGGACGGTGGATGTGGTGGCCGCACAAGCTCTCGGCCAAGCGAGACGTCGAACCGGAGGAGATCACCGGCGGCGGACCCACCCCCGTGCTGGCGGGCGATCAGCGGTAACACCACATCGCTGGTGGAGTCTTCATCCGTTCGGACGTATGGTGTTCGGGTGGTCGCCAGCCAGCGCGTGCGTCGATGAGGGTCGACGTACCGGTTCTGCTCAGGGAAGCGACGCCGTCGGACGCGGCGGCGATCGGTGACGTGCACGCCGATGCCTGGCAGGCGGCCTATCGTGACCTGTTCGAGCCGCACTGGCTGGAGCGCTCGGTGGCCAGGCGGCGGGCCCAATGGGCCGGCCGCCTGGCCGCGCCGGACTTCGCCAAGGCCACGCTGCTGGTCGCGGTGCGCGGGGATCAGGTCGCCGGGTTCGCCTATTTTGGGCCGCACGGCCTGCTCGCGGAACCGCCGATGGTCACCCCGCAGCACACGCAACGGCCTGGCGAGGCCGAGATCTACGGGTTCTACGCCCATCCCTCGGTCTGGGGCACCGGGGTGGCCGGCGCGCTGTTGACCGGCGCGCTGGATTCGTTGACAGAGGCCGGTTTCCGGCGCGTTCGGTTGTGGACGCTGGCCGGTGCCAACCGGGCCCGGCGCTTCTACACCCGCAAGGGTTTCGAGGAAAGCGGCGCGCTGCGCGAGCGGGACTTCGGCGACGGCCGGCCGGTGCTCGAGGTGGAGTACATCCGCCCGGTGCGCTAGCTCGCCGCCAGGGCCGCCCGGATGTCGTCCGGCATGGGCTTCTTCTTCAGGGTGACCGGATCGACGAAGACGTGGCGCACCTCGCCGTCGGCGATCAGCCGGCCGGCCACCCGGAACACCGGCTCGATGATCATGCTGGTGGTGCCGAGGTGCTTGACCGGCGTGGCGATGTCCAGCTCGTCGTCGAACCGCGCCCCCTCGACGAAGCGCAGCCGCGCCTCCGCCACCACGAGGTCGTGGCCGTTTTTGATCATGTCCTGGTACGGGCCGATCCTGGCCCGCCACAGCTCGGTGACCGCGACGTCGTAGTAGAAGAGGTAGTTGCCGTTGAACACGACGCCCTGCTGGTCGCATTCGCTGTAGCGGACCCGGAGCCGGTGGGTGAACACCTCTAGCGCTTGTCCTTGTGGCTCTCGGCGAGATCACGGGCGATCCGGTCGGCGCCGACCCGCTTGCTGATCTTGGCGCTGGTCTGTGGGGCCAGCATGCCGACCGTGGCGGCGACCCGGGTCACCAGGTCCGCCACGTCCACCTCGGCCCGGTTCTGCTCGACCGCCCGAACCACACCCGCCGCGACGTCGGCCGGTTTGCGCTGCTTGACCCAGGACGGCAGCTTCGTGCCGCCGTCGTGGAACATGCCGGCGTCCGCGATGGGGCCGGGGTTGACGCAGCTGACTCCGACGCCGCGCGGCTCCCAGTCGGCGCGCAGGCCGAGCGCGAAGCCGCGCAGCGCGAACTTCGTCGCGTTGTACATCGACGTGTAGGGGGTGGCGCTCTTGCCGGACAGCGAGGACATGAGCACCACGTGGCCGGTGCCGCGGCGCAGCATGTGCTCGCCGAGCAGCCGGGTCAGCATGATCGGGGCGCGCAGGTTCACGTCGAGCACCCGATCGATCTGCTCCACAGTGAGCTCGTCCAGCAGGCCGCCGCCGGGCACACCCGCATTGGCCACCAGCACGTCGGTGTCCTGCGCCGCCTCGGCTACCCGGGTCACGGCGTCCACATCGGACAGGTCGGCGACCAGGCTGGTGGCGCCGAGTTCGGCGGCCAGCGGCTCAAGCACGTCGGCGCGGCGGCCGGTGAGCGTCAGCGTGCAACCCTCGGCCTTCATCCGCCGGGCGATCGCCTGGCCCAACCCGCCGGTCGCCCCGGTGACCAACACTGACTTCCCGTTCAGGCGCATGCGCTGGATCGTATCGTTGGGCCGTCAACCGGCCGGCCGCACCTCGAACGTGAAGCACCCCGCCGTCGCACTGCGCACGTGCAGGAAGGCGACCTCCGGCCGGGCCAGGGTCTCCCGCACCACTGCCTCGTGATCGTCATCCTCGGCCATGAACGTGATGTACTCGTACACCCGCTCCCCGTCGTGCCCGAACGGGTTCACCGTTCGCTTGCCGCTGCTGAACTGCTCGGGATACAACTCCGGCGTGAGGTATCCAGCGCACGGTCCAAAGTGGACGAACACGGGACCCGCCTCTAGCCAGGGACTGGGTTCTGACCACGGCGTATGGCAGATCAGCGCTATCTGCGCACCCTCGCCCGCCCTGGTGAGGCAGCAGCGCAACGGCTCCCACCCCTGTGCCGTTCGAGCCGTCCACGCGTTCCCGAACTCGTCCGCCCCCCGCTCCCGGATCCGCGCCAACCGCTCCGCCTCGACTCCGACTATCCGCAGGTCGTCCATGTCCCAAGTCTCGGCGCCGGCCCACCCCGCGTCTGGCGGAAATCCGCCACGGCGTCCAGGCCGCTTGCCCGAGGACGGCGGCCAGGAGGAACCTCTGCCGAACCCTGGCCTGAGGTCCCGTCCCGCGCCCACGCGAACAGGGCACACCGCGCGTTCCCCAACGTGGAGTGGTGAGCGTCAGCCGTCAAGCCCGATCTGCCGCACGATGTCGAGCACCGAGCTCAAGACTCCTTCGCCGGCGGCGATGGTCTCCGTTGACTGCGGCCCGTGCACCGCCCCCGCGCCGTCGACCACTTTCGCGCCCGACTCCCGGGCGATGAGGACGCCGGCCGAGGTGTCCCACGGGTCGTTGGACAAGAGGATGGTCGCGTCAATGCGGCCCTCGGCCACCCAGGTCAGATCGAGGGCCGCGGTGCCGAACATGCGGATGCGCTCCACTCGTTCGGCCAGCAGGGCGGTGAGGCGCAGGCGGATCGCGTTCTTCGCCGCGGCGTTGGGGCCGACGGCGTAGTCGCCGATGGAGACGATCGCGTTGGCGGGCTCGGTGGTCTGCCTCACCCGGAGTCGCCCGTCGTTGCCGAAGGCGCCGTGGCCCTTGGCCGCGTAGTAACGCAGACCGAGTTGGGGGGCGACAATGGCGGCCACAACGGGTTCACCCCGGCGGACGAGGGCCAGGGAGATGGCGCACAGTGGAAGGCCGTGGGCGAAGTTCGAGGTGCCGTCCACAGGGTCAAGAATCCAGACGTCCTGCTCGGTGTCCAGGTTGGACTGGCCCCCCTGCTCCTCGCCAAGGAACTCAATTCCCGGAGTCATTTTGCCGAGGAACTGCCGGATTTCCTCCTCGATCCGAACGTCGATCTCGGTGACCAGGTCGCGGTCGCCCTTGTGTCGGACCTCCTGGGGCGTGGTGTCGCGGACCAGGTCGTAGCCGAGTCCGACCGCCTGTTGAGCGACCGTGAGCAGATCCGCCAGCTCGTTCATGCGGTGACTCCGGCCGGGCGGTCCCACCTGGCGTCGAGCACGCGCTCACCGCCGTTGAACAGGGCTTTCACGGGAGGCCACGCTAGCACGGCGACGAGGCCGTCGAGTCCGGCGAGTGCCGGCACGAACCGGCCGGTGTGCGGAGCGGCAGCCGGCCGGGTGCGTCACCGAGAGCATCGGCGACGTGATCCGGGGCGACACGATCGGCGACGCGGTCGGCGTCTTGGCCGCGTGCTGAACCGGCCGTCGGGCCGCGCACGGTGTGGCTCGATGCGATCTCCACCGTAGCGCGTGAACCGGGCGTGACCTGCGGGAACGGATGGAGCGGGTGACGGGAATCGAACCCGCATGGCCAGCTTGGAAGGCTGGGGCTCTGCCATTGAGCTACACCCGCGTGCGCCCCCGGTGGGTGGCACGATGAATAGGGTAGCCGGTGGCGATAGGGTGATGGTGTGGCACCTGAGGGTGCGACGGGCTGTGGCGCAGCTTGGTAGCGCATCCGCTTTGGGAGCGGAGGGTCGCAGGTTCAAATCCTGTCAGCCCGACCAACGTGAGGCCTTCTGACCTGTGGGTAGTCGGGGTCGACCGGCGAGGGTAGGTCGGTCCGTCTCAATACGTGTGATGAGCGTGGGCGGTCCAGCCCGGTCATCCGCGCATTGACTCACTCCGCGCGATGCACCGGGCCGGACGCGGTCACACCGCGTGTGAGGCTCACTTGTGCGGGGCCATGCGCAGAGTTCGTAACCCGGTGAACGATCCAGCTCGGCCAACCTCGGGCAGGTCAGCTGTGACCGAGTGACCTCCAGCCTAGGAGGCTGTCGGCTGGCCGGTCACGGCTGGCTCGCCGGCACCCGCCTGTTCTGCGCGCCGGGCGTGTCGCAGGCCCAAGAAGCCGAGGACCAGCAGGACCACCGTCCCGAGGAAGGCGCCGATCGCCGCGATGCCCGCGATCGTGCCCATCGTCGCGAACGCGGCGCCGTAGAGCAGCAGACCGCGCAGTGTGTTGCCCTGGAACATGGTGTTGCGCAGGGCGGCCTGCTTCACGCCGTCCGGGCTGGCCTTCTGCTCCGCACTCATCGCGAGGTAGTCGCCGCTGACCTCCTCGTAGGTCTTGCCGCCGGAAGCCGCGTTCATGTGCACGAGGATGTAGTGATCCGCATACGCCCTGGCCTCCGGCCCGGTATCCATCGGACTACCGGCGTAGGGATTCAACGCATCCTGATCGGCGGGTGGCAGCGACTTCACCGCGTCACCCTGCGGCATCGTGATGTCCTGCATGCCGAGCTGTGTCTCCACCTCGTTGTCGATGTAGAAGTACGCGTAGGTGAGCAATCCCCCCGCAACCAGAAGGAATATCGCCAACAACAGTCCGGTCCATGAGATCAACTTGTCGAAAGATGCACGCATAGCCGGGTCTCCCTCGATGCACATATAGGTGGATATTCGTCGAAGACGGGTGATCCGACTACGAAGCAATGCCAGCTCCTGGCGGGTCACGGCTGGGTCGCGCGGGTCGAATCTCCAGGTGTCCGCCCCACCGTCTCAATGCCGAGACGTCCGCGGTCGACCGGTGCCAAAGCGGCCCGGTGTCGAGCCGTGGCCGGGCAGGAGCAACGATCACGGTAGCTGGTGTGCCATGCACCAGCAAGCCGAACTCGGCTCAGCAACACCATCCCCAGTTCCAGGCCCTCAGTCCACAGGAAATGGGCGGCGACCCGAGTCGACGGGCAACAACTCACACCGTCCCAGCAGGACAGTGAGATCGATGAGGACGTGCCCGGCTACCGTGCGTCCGGAGGTGCGCCGGCCCACGCGGGAAGGTCAATGTTCGTTCGTCGTGCTAGGGGCCGGTGCGACCGGCTGATGCCTACTATGGCCGAAGTCCCTGACCCTCGGCAAAATAGCCGTCGGAAATTCGTCCCGCATGTGCGGCCGCACCCGACCGCCAGCATCGAGATCCGCTCCTGTCCAATTCAGCCGCATACCTTCGCCCTGTTCGACGGCTTCCTGAAGCAGTTCGGCAACCGTGATGGCTTCACCCTGGCCTCGAAACACGTGGCTCATTGATGGCTGCCGCCGGTAACTCCGGCCAAGCGCCATCAGGTACCAGGTGGCCCATGCCAACGCCACCGTCAGCGGCACCACAAAGCTCGCCGCCACCAACAGCCTGTCCACGACCGTCTTACGAGTCGGCGTCGGTCTGGGGCTGGTAGGACGGGTCGAACTGGAGTGGCTGAGCGCTGTCACCCTCAATGACACCTCCGTTGGCCGGCACTTCCCGTTTCGCGGCTCGGAGTTGCACTCGTTCGCCCAGCGTGGCGAGCTTGAGCCCGAGCTTGCGCTCGTCATCCGCACATACCGCCATGGCCCGCCCGGCATCAACATCCAGCAGGTTGAAGATGTAGCGGGCGATCTCCGTATTGACCTGCGACAGCTCGGCCATCAGCCGATTTTCTTGGGGCCAGGCGGTATCGCGGGGGAGGATGTGGGCGTTCACGGCCCAGACCGGTGCTGTTCCTTCCGCTCGGCCGTGTTCGTCATCAAACTGAGGAGCCTCGTCGCCGTTGCCAGCCTGCCTGTTCCTCGGCGCCCCGCCGTTGCTCATGTCCTCGAGTCAACGGAAGCGATCACCGCCGAACCAGGGCGCGCAAGCCGCGTCAAGGTGGCAGAAATGTTGCACAGGCTAAGCCCAGCATCCGACGTAGAAGCGCTGCCAACTATTTTGGGAGGTGACCGGAGGGAGGAGGTCAGCCAGTGACACTCCGACGGCTGCGCCTTGCTCGGCGGCGGAAGGCACTCGGCCACAGTCAGGAGGACTTGGCCGCGCTGGTTGGCGTCGATCGCACGACCATCATCCGTTGGGAACGGGCCGAGACCGAGCCGCAACCCTGGCTGCGGCGCAAGCTTGCCAACCACCTGCACCTCACGCCGGAAGAGTTGAGTGAGCTATTGGAGGCCATCGCCGACGTTCCTGGTCGCGGCGACGGCCACCCGTTGCTTTCCTCCGTGCCACTGGACTTCTCGCTCGTCTCCGGCCATGCGGTTCAGGTCATGGAGGGCTTCTCAGCCCACGACCTGGCTAGCCGCCGACAAGTGCTCGAACGCTTGTCCATCTTGAGCAGCGCGGCATTGCTCAAGCCCATCCGGCAGTGGGTGACTTCGTTGCCGGTGGGACACACGAGCGACAGCGCGCCAGGCCAGGAGGAGCTGGGTCAGCTCCAGGCGGCGGTCAAGCTCTTCCGCCGCTGGGATGCCTCAGGCGTCGGCGGCCTGAAGCGCAAGGCCGTGGTCGGCCAGCTCAACGCCGTGGCCGAAAGTGTGCGCGACACCACCGATGCCAGCCTCCTCCACAAGCTGTTTCAGATCATGGCTGAGCTTGCCCAGCTGGCTGGCTGGATGGCCTACGACCATGGGTTGCCGGGAGTAGCCCAGCGTTACTACGTGCTAGCGCTACACGCCTGCCGGGAGGCCGGCGCCCATGCTTTGCCCCTTGGCGTCAAGGTCATCGGCGACATGACCCAACTTTCGACGGCTCTTGGCAACTACGACGACAGCGTGAACCTGGCAGGCGCCGGCCTGTACGCCTTGCCGCGGTCGAGCAGCGACCTGGTACGCGCCGAACTGCTCGGGCTGGAATCACGGGCGTACGCCCAGCTTGGTGATCGGGAGGCGCGGGACGCCGCCCGCTCCGCCGAAACCTGTGTCGAGGTTTGGCACGAATCTTCTGACGATGAGCCGGCTCCTGACTGGCTCCACTACATGAACCAGGCCGAGGTTGATTGCCTGGCAGCCAACAGCTACACCCAGCTTGCCCTTCAGGCCGACGATCCCGCGCGCTGGCGTGCCTACGCCGAACGCGCCGAACACCACACCCAGCAAGCCCGCCGGACCAGAGCCAACGGCTACGACCGCAGCCGCATCCTCGATGAGATCCGTTTGGCCAGGGTGCGGCTGAGCCAGCGCGAGCCGGCTGAATCGGTCACCGACGCCACCAGCGCGCTTCTGCTGGCCGATTCGGTGCGTTCTTCAGTCGTCTGTGACTGGTTCATCCGATTCCATACTGAACTGACCGTCCGGCACGCCACTGAGCCATCAGTCGACGAATTCACTGGCCAACTACGGGATTACCTTCGGCGTGCCGCACCCGCCAGGGAGTGGGAGATCAATGCCGTCGCCGAGTGTTGAATTGTTGTCCATCGATGGCCAGACAGCCGGACAGCACATCGACGAGCTATCGGCACTTTACCGCGAAGTGTATGCCGAAGCGCCCTACGGGTGGGGTGATGAACACGTCGCCTTGTTTGGACAGTGGTTTGACGGTCAGCGTCGGCAAGATGGTTTTACGCTGATCGAGGCCCGCGAGCATGGCGCGCTCGTGGCCATGGGTTTCGGGGTGACGTTGTTGCCAAATACGCCGTGGTGGCAGAACCTTGTCAAGCCGGTAGCCGACGGCGTTACTCAGGAGTACCCTAATCGCACCTTCGCGCTGGTCGAACTCCTGGTGCGTGCGCCATGGCGTCGGCGACATATCGCCGAGTATGTCCATGATCTGCTACTTGAGGACCGCATCGAGCAGCGAGCTACCTTGACGGTACTTCCGGCGGCGGAAGCCGCTCAGGCGGCCTACCGCAAGTGGGGCTGGCGGAAGGTGGCGCAGAAGCGCAACCCACTGCCGGGTGCGCCGGTATTTGATGTGCTGGTGCGGGAGTTAGTCAAGAAATAACTGTTCATGGAGGTCAAGCAGAAGGCCGCCATAGTTGAATTGATGGGCGTCCTGGGCGCCGGTTCACATCTGGTTCGGCCGACCGGGGTGCCGGGGGACGTGCCGGCTGCGGCCCGCGGCCAGTGCCACCACTGCCTGCGCGGTGATCAGCCCGGCCAGGATGAGCAGCGGCGGGCTCCAGGAGTTCGTCGCGTCGTGGAGGATGCCGAACAGCAGTGGGCCGAGCGCGGCCAGCAGGTAGCCAAGTGACTGGCCCATGCCGGAGAGTGCGGCGGCCTGGCGGGCGTCGTGGGCGCGGAGGGCGAAGAACGAGAGCGCCAGCGTGATACCGACGCCCTGGCTGACCCCGACCGTCGCGGTCCACAGCAGGCTCAGTTCCGGGGCCACCACGAAACCGAGGTAGGACAGCACACCGAGCACGGCGGCAGCCGAGGCGAACAGCCGCTGGTCCGGCAGCCGGCGCACGATCGCGGGCGTCGCGGCTGAGGCGAAGAGACCGGTGAGCTGCATCAGCGCGACATAGGCACCGGCCACGGTCGGCGAAAGGCCATGCGAGTGCAGGATCGTGGGGAGCCACGAAATGGCCACATAGAAACCGAGCGACTGCAGACCCATGAACGCGGTGAGTTGCCAGGCCAGACCGGAGCGCCAGTGGCTCCGGTCGGTGGGCTCACCGGACGTCGCCGGCCGCGCGTTCGCGCGCAGCCGGGGGAGCCAGGCGATCAGGGCGACGGCGGCGACGACCACCCAGAGGCCAAGCGCGGCGCGCCAGCCGCCGGGCATCGCGCCCGCCACCGGGACGGCGATGCCGGCGCCGACCATGGCGAACGCGCCCATGGTCGTGATGTAGAGCCCGGTGAGGCCGGCCGCCCGGTCCGGGTGATCGCGTTTGATCAGTGCGGAGAGGAGCACGTTCACCAGGCCGATCGCCACCCCGATCAACGCGGTGCCGATGAACAGCCAGGGCAGGCCGGGCCAGGAGCGCAGCACCAGCCCGACCACCAGGACCCCGATGGCGGCCCCGATGGCCCGTTCCAGCCCGACCCGGGCGGCGAAACTGGAGGCGAGCGGAGATACGGCGGCGAAGGCCAACAGCGGCAGCATGCTGAGCACGCCCGCGCCGGACGAGGACAGCCCGGTGTCGAGCCGGATCATCTCGAGCAACGGACCTACCGAGGTGAACGGTCCGCGCAAGGTGGCCGCGATCAGGGCGATCGCGAGCACGGCGGCCGACCCCAGCACGGCCGCCTGGCCGATCCGCTGCCCCGTCACACCGGCCAGTCAACGCCGGCCGGCCGGGACCGTCCACCCCAGACAGGCCGAGGGTGACGGCCCGTCGTCACCCGGAGTACGGCCTGGCAGGCAACCGCGCCTAGACTCAGGACCGCCCCGGGGCCACTTTCTGCTCGGGGGCTCATCCATGCACTGCCGCACGAGGAGATCACGTTGAAGAGCACCGTCGAGCAACTGAGCCCGACGCGGGTCCGGATCAACGTCGAGGTGCCGTTCGACGAGCTCAAGCCGAACTTCGACCGCGCCTACCGCAAGCTGGCCCAGCAGATCCGCATCCCCGGCTTCCGCCCGGGCAAGGCGCCGGCCCGGGTGATCGAATCCCGCATCGGCCGCGCGCCCATCCTGGACGAGGTGGTCAACGAGGCGGTCCGGGACAAGTACATGGAGGCGGTGAACAGCAGCGACGTCAAGGCCATCGGCCGGCCGGACATCGAGGTCACGAAGATCGAGGACGGGGACCACGTCGCGTTCACCGCGGAGGTCGACATCCGCCCGGACATCACCATGCCGGCCTTCAACGAGCTGTCCGTCACGGTGGACGATCTCGAGCTCGCCGACGCCGAGGTGGATGAGCAGCTGGACGAGCTGCGGGCCCGGTTCGGCACCCTGACCGGCGCGAACCGGCCGGCCGAGAGGGGCGACTTCGTCTCCATCGACCTGTCCGCCACGGTCGACGGCGAGGACGTGCCGGACGCCAACACCTCGGGTCTGTCCTACGAGGTCGGCTCCGGAAACCTGATCGAGGGCATCGACGACGCCATCACCGGCCTGGAAGCCGGCGGCTCGCGGACGTTCACCACCGAGCTCCTCGCCGGTGCGCACGCCGGGAAGGACGCCGAGGTCACGGTCACCGTGCAGTCCGTCAAGGTGCGCGAGCTGCCCGAGCCGGACGACGAGTTCGCCCAGCTGGCCAGCGAGTTCGACACCATCGACGAGCTCAGGGCCGACCTGCGCGAGCGGCTGACCCGGGTGAAGCGGATGCAGCAGGGCGTGCAGGCCCGCGACAAGGTCCTCGAGGCGCTGCTGGACAGCACCGAGGTGCCGCTGCCGGAGGCGGTGCTCCAAGCGGAGGTGGACTCCCGCAAGCACGACGCGGTGCACGCCTTCGACCACGACGAGGCCCGGCTCGCCGAGTTCCTCGAGTCGCAGGGCAAGACCACCGAGGAGTTCGAGACCGACGTGCTGGCCGACGCCGAGAAGTCGGTCAAGACCCAGCTCATCCTCGACTCGATCGCCGAGGAGGAGAACGTCGGAGTGAACGACGCCGAGCTCACCGAGCGGATCATCTACCAGGCCCAGCGGTTCGGCGTAAGCCCGGACGAGTACGTCAAGCGGGCCCAGGAATCCGGCCAACTCGGCGCCATCTTCGCCGACGTGCGCCGCGGCAAGGCCCTCGCCTCGGTGGTCCGGCAGGCCACCGTGACCGACGCCGCCGGCAACACCATCGACCTCGACGAGCTGTTCGGCCGGCCCGAAGAGACCCCGGTCGGGGCGCCGGTTGCCGAGGTTCTCGAGGCCGAGCCGCCGGCCACTGAAGACGCGGTCAACAAGTAGTGACGCTGTGAGCGAAACCGGCCGGTGTCGAACCCGTGACGCCGGCCGCCTTGGTTAGTGTCGATTACGTGAGATCAGCTCAATTTCCTGGGAGAAGGCAGGCATCCGTGGTTGCGCACCCCACCCCCTACCTGCGGTCGGCGACCGCGGGCCTCAACCTGAACGACTCGGTGTACGAGCGGCTGCTCCGGGAGCGCATCGTCTTCCTCGGCTCCGAGGTGGACGATGACGTGGCCAACCGGATCACCGCCCAGCTGCTGCTGCTGGCCGCCGAGGATCCGGAGCGGGACATCATCTTCTACATCAACTCACCGGGCGGCTCGGTGACGGCTGGCATGGCCATCTACGACACCATGCAGCTGGTCGAGCCGGACGTGCAGACCTGGGCGATGGGCCTGGCCGCCTCCATGGGCCAGTTCCTGCTGTCCTCGGGCATGCCGGGCAAGCGCTACGCCCTGCCGCACGCCCGGATCATGATGCACCAGCCGTCCGCGGGCATCGGCGGCACGGCGTCCGACATCGCCATCCGGGCCGAGGTCTACGCGAAGTGGAAGCTGGAGATGGCCCAGATCACCGCCGAGCAGACCGGCAAGACGGTCGAGAAGGTCACCGCGGACGCCGACCGGGACGCCTGGTTCACCGCCGAGGAGGCCCGCACCTACGGCTTCATCGACCATGTGGTCACCCGCGCCAACCAAGACCCCAACGCCTGACGGGGCGTATCCAAGGAGTGCTCAAGTGAGTGAGTTCCATCTCCCACAGTCCCGGTACGTGCTGCCGTCGTTCGTGGAGCGCACCAGCTACGGGGTCAAGGAGTCCAACCCGTACAACAAGCTGTTCGAGGAGCGGATCATCTTCGTCGGCGTGCAGATCGACGACGCGTCCGCCAACGACGTGATGGCCCAGTTGCTCTACCTGGAGTCGGTCGACCCGGACCGGGACATCACCATGTACATCAACTCGCCGGGTGGCTCCTTCACCTCGCTCATGGCGATCTACGACACCATGCAGTTCGCCCGGCCCGACGTGCAGACCTTCTGCCTCGGCCAGGCCGCCTCCGCGGCCGCGGTGCTGCTCTCCGCCGGCACCCCGGGCAAGCGGTACGCGTTGCCCAACTCCCGGATCCTGATCCACCAGCCGTCCATGGAAGGCGCCTACGGCCAGGTGTCCGACCTGGAGATCCAGGCCAACGAGATCCAGCGGGTCCGCCGGCTGATGGAATCCACCCTGGCCAGGCACACCAGCAAGGCGCCGGAGGAGATCCGGGCCGACATCGAGCGGGACAAGATCCTGACCGCCGAGGAGGCCAAGGAGTACGGGATCGTGGACGAGGTGCTCGCCTACCGGAAGCTCTCCGCGGTCAAGACCTGACCGTCTCCGCCGGCCTGGTTCGGCCGACCACCTGATCGGCCTAATCCGGCCAGTCGTTGCTCAGGTTCTCCCGTTGAGTGGGGTTGGCAGGTACCGTCAAGGGAAACGGGTACGAGTGGACCTGGAGTGTCGTGCGGAATACTCCTAGTCAGCGCCCACACCCGCCACAAAGCCAGGCGTGCCTCGGTACGCCGGAGGGGACATAGGTCAGCGGTCATGGCACGTATTGGTGACGGCGGAGACCTGCTGAAGTGCTCTTTCTGCGGAAAGAGCCAGAAGCAGGTGAAAAAGCTCATCGCCGGCCCCGGCGTGTACATCTGTGACGAGTGCATCGACCTGTGCAACGAGATCATCGAGGAGGAGTTGGCCGAGGCCGGCGACGTCAAGCTCGATGAGCTGCCCAAACCCGCCGAGATCCACGAGTTCCTCAACCAGTACGTGATCGGCCAGGACGACGCCAAGCGCACCCTGGCGGTGGCTGTCTACAACCACTACAAGCGCATCCAGGCCGGCGACCGCAGCAGGCCCGAGGGGCGCGAGGGCCGCGACGCGCACGAGACGGTCGAGCTGTCGAAGTCGAACATCCTGATGCTCGGTCCGACCGGCTGTGGCAAGACCTATCTCGCGCAGACACTCGCGAAATTGCTCAATGTGCCGTTCGCCATCGCCGACGCCACGGCCCTCACCGAGGCCGGCTACGTCGGTGAGGACGTCGAGAACATCCTGTTGAAGCTGATCCAGGCCGCGGACTACGACGTCAAGCGGGCCGAGACCGGCATCATCTACATCGACGAGGTCGACAAGATCGCCCGCAAGAGCGAGAACCCGTCCATCACCAGGGACGTCTCCGGTGAGGGCGTGCAGCAGGCGCTGTTGAAGATTCTTGAGGGCACCACGGCCAGCGTGCCGCCACAGGGCGGCCGCAAGCACCCGCACCAGGAGTTCATCCAGATCGACACGACGAACGTGCTGTTCATCGTGGCCGGCGCGTTCGCCGGGCTGGAGAAGATCATCCAGGACCGGGTCGGGAAGCGTGGGCTCGGCTTCGGTGCCGAGATCCGGTCCAAGGCCGAGATCGACACCGCCGACTTCTTCGCCGACACGATGCCCGAGGATCTGATCAAGTTCGGCTTGATCCCCGAGTTCATCGGGCGGCTCCCCGTCGTGGCGAGCGTGACCAACCTGGACAAGGAGTCCCTGGTCCGGATCCTTACCGACCCGCGAAACGCGCTGGTCAAGCAGTACCAGAAGCTCTTCGAGATGGACGGCGTCGAACTGGAGTTCACCGACACCGCGCTCGAGGCCGTCGCCGACCAGGCGATCCTGCGCGGCACCGGAGCCCGCGGCCTGCGCGCCATCATGGAGGAGGTGCTGCAACCGGTGATGTACGACATCCCGAGCCGCACCGACGTGGCCAAGGTCGTGGTCACCGAGCAGACCGTGCGGGAGAACGTCAACCCGACGATCGTGGCCCGCCAGCCCTCGCGCCGGGAGCGCCGCGAGAAGTCCGCCTGACCCGCCCGGCGCCCGCGCTCACGTCTTGATGTCGGTTTCGCTTGCCCGAGGACGAGACTCGCGCCGCCGAGGTGACCACGAATAGTGCGCTCGCCCCCGGCAAACGCCGGGGGCGAGCGCCACGTCCTCAGCCGAACAGCTGGGCCACCTTGCGAACGAGTTGGTACACGCCGTAGGCGAATGGCAGGGCCACCCACAACCAGGCGACGACGAGCAACGTGACTCGATTGGTCATAGCGCCTCCTCCTTCACCGGCTGGTCATCGGCGGTGTTCACCGGTTCGTGGAACCTCGGGTCGACCGGACGGATCAGCTCGTTGGCGATGAAGGCGATCACCAGCAGGCCGATCACGATGAAGAGCGAGGTGGTGTACAGATCCGGGCCGCTCTTGCCGGCCGCCTTGTTGGCGTCGGCGATGGCGTTGATGATCAGTGGTCCGAGCACGCCGGCCAGCGACCACGCGGTGAGCAGCCGGCCGTGGATGGCTCCGACCTGGAAGGTGCCGAACAGGTCCTTCAGGTACGCCGGCACCGTGGCGAACCCGGCGCCGTAGAAGGACAGGATCAGCAGCGCGCACAGTACGAACAGCAGCTTGGAGCCGTTGGTGGTCAGCGCGATGGTCAGGTACAGCAGCCCACCGACGCCCAGGTAGAGCCGGTAGGCGTTCTTGCGCCCGATCACGTCCGAGGTGGACGACCAACCGATGCGGCCGAGCATGTTCGCCAGTGAGAGCAGCGCGACGAACCCGGCCGCCGCCGAGGCGCCCACCGGCGTCGACGTGGCCCGGAAGAAGTCCTGGATCATCGGCGACGCCTTCTCCAGGATGCCGATGCCCGCGGTGACGTTGAAGCACAGCACCACCCACAGGAGCCAGAACTGCGGCGTCTTGATGGCGTTGGCCGCCGACACGTTGGCCGTGGTGACCAGCCGCTTGACCTTGTCCACCTGTGGCGACCAGCCGGCCGGACGCCAGCCGTCGGGTGGAACCCGGACCAGCAGCACGCCCATCATCATGAACGCCCCGTAGACCAGGCCGTGCACCAGGAAGGTGATGGCGATCGCCCCGTCGTCGACGCTCAGCACCCGGCCGGTGGCGTCGAAGTTGACCCCGAAGGACTCCAACATCTCCGTCGACCACGGCGAGGCGATCAGCGCGCCGCCGCCGAAGCCCATGATGGCGATGCCGGTCGCCATGCCCGGACGGTCCGGGAACCACTTGATCAGCGTCGAGACCGGGGAGATGTAGCCGATCCCCAGCCCGACGCCGCCGAGGCCGCCGTAACCGAGCACGACCAGCCAGTACTGCTTGGTGGCCACACCGAGCGCAGCTACCAGGAAGCCGCCGCTGAAACAGACCAGCGAGATGAACATCGCCCAGCGCGGACCGTTGCGCTCCACCCGGGTGCCGAACAACGCCGCGGATAAGCCGAGCATCACGATGCCGAGCTGGAAGGGCAGCGCGCTCTGCGTTCCGGTCAACCCCAGGTACTTCTCCAGCGGCGCCTTGAACACGCTCCACGCGTAGGCCTGGCCGATGGCGAGATGCACCGACAATGCAGCCGGTGGCACCAGCCACCGGCTCCAGTCGGGCGGCGCCACGGTCCGGGAACGGTCAAGGAAGCTGAGCATGTGCCACCTCCCGGAGATGATTCACTTGACTACATAGTGGTCACCATTGCACTGGGTGCACGCTCGGCGCGATGAACGGTAGTTCAGCCACGAGCAACGGTGGCTCAACGGTTGCCCGGTTCGCATGCCGTACATCCGCCGTGGCCACGGCGGATCGTCCGGGAGGTTTCCTGGCTATCATCGCTCGGGTGGGGACCGCTGCTGGTGTCGTTCTCGCGGGTGGGCGTTCCACGCGGATGGGTGCGGCGAAGGCCGGCTTGGAGTGGCACGGGTCGACGTTGCTGTACCGGGCCGCGGCCGTCCTGGCGCGCACGGTCGACGGGCCCGTGGTGGTCGTCGCGGCACCCGGGCAGGAGCTGCCGGACCTGCCGGCCGGGGTCGCGGTGGTCGAGGATCCGGTCGAGGGTCTCGGGCCGATGCAGGGGCTGGCCGTCGGGCTCGCGGCGGTCGCGGACCGGGCCGACGTCGCGTTCGTGTGCTCCACCGACCTGCCGTTCCTGCATCCCGCGTATGTGCGGCAGGTACTGCGCGGGCTCACCGCGGACGCCGACGTGGCGTTGCCCCTGGCACGCGGGTTCCGCCAGCCACTTGCCGCCGCCTACCGGACGCGGCTCGCCGGGCTGGTGGCCGATCTGCTGGCGCGGGGCAACCAGCGCCCGGGCATGATCTTCAAGCACTGCGCGGTCGTGCAGCTCGACGACGCCGCACTGCTCGCCGACCCGACGCTCGCCGAGTACGACCCGGGGCTGGACTCCGTGGTCAACGTGAACACCCCGGAGGACTACGCGGCCGCTCGTGACCGGGAGCCGCCGCAGGTCATGGTGGAGCGGTTCGGGGCGCTGGCCACCGGCGGCGGGCACCGGCCGAGCGCGATCCGCGCCGGCACGATCGGCGCCGCCGCGGCTGCCGTCGGGCTGAGTCTGGACCGGCACGTCGTGGCCGCGGTCAACGGCGATCAGGTGACCAGGGACGGCCGGATTCCGCTGGTCGCGGGTGACCGGGTCGCCTTCCTGTCGGCGGACGCGGGCGGCTGACCCACGCCCGGGCATACAGTCGGCACATGGCTCCCGGTGGATTCTTCGGACGGGCGCTGGTGGTCGACATCAACGGCCGCGACGCCACGGGCACCCCGCTCGAGCTCGACGAGCGGGTGCTGCGTGCCTACCTCGGCGGCGTCGGGCTCGGCACCTGGCTCATGCACCGGCTCGCCCCGCCACGGGTCGACCCGCTGGCCCCGCGGGCGCCGCTCGCGTTCGTGTTCTCGTCCCTGGTCGGCACCCCGCTGACGACGAGCGCCAAGTTCGCGGTGGTGGCCAAGTCCCCGCTGACCGGGCTGCTCACCGATGCCCTGGCCTCCAGCCAGTTCGCCATCGCCGGCAAGCTCACCGGCCACGACGCGATCGTGCTCAGGGGCCGCTGCGCCGAGCTGTCCGTGCTCCTCGTCGACGGCGACGGCCCGCGGCTCGAACCCGCACCCGAACTCGCCGGGCTGTCCGCAGCCGATGCTGAGGACCAGGCGCGCCAGCGGTTCGGGCGGGGCTGGCGCACCGCCGCGATCGGTCCCGCGGGGGAGCGGGGCGTGCGGTACGCGACAATCAGCCACGACGGCCGCCACGCTGGTCGCGGCGGACTCGGCGCCGTGCTCGGTGCGAAGAACGTCAAGGCCGTGCTGGTCAAGGCCGCCGCGAAGGTCGGCGTGGCCGACCAGGAGGGTGTCCTTCGCGCCGCCCGCGACCTGCGCAGGCGCAGCTTCGGGCCGGCCACCGCGAAGTATCGTGAACTCGGCACGCTGGCCAACCTGCTGGCGTTCAACGCGATCAGCACGCTGCCCACCCGCAACTTCACCGCGGCGACGTTCGACGGCGCGTCCCGGCTCGCCGCCGAGGAGCTGCATGAGCTGCGCGGCGTGGCCCGCAACAGCTGTGCGTCCTGCTCGATCGGCTGCGAGCACATCTATGCCCGCAAAGGCGGCGGCAGCCAGCGGATGGAGTACGAGAACGTGTTCGCGCTCGGCCCGCTGTGCGGAGTGGAGGATCCGGACGACGTCTTCGCCGCCAGCGCCCGCTGCGACGAGCTGGGCATCGACACCATCTCCGCGGGCGGCACGATCGCGTGGGCGATGGAGTGCGTCGAGCGCGGGCTCATCGACGAGCCGTGGCTGCGCTTCGGCGACGGCGCCGCGCTGCTGCGCGCGCTCGACGAGATCGGCGAGCGCCGCCCGGGGCTAGGAGAGCTGCTCGCGCACGGTTCGCGGCGCGCGGCCGAGCTGGTGGGCCAGGGCTCGATCGAGTTCGCCGCCCAGGTCAAGGGCTTGGAGCTGCCCGGCTACGAGCCGCGCAGCCTGCATTCGATGGCGCTGGGCCTCGCGGTCAACGCTCGCGGCGCGGACCACAACCGCTCCGGTGCCTACGAGGCCGACCTGTCCGGCGAGGTGGACCGCTTCGCCGGCGGCTCGGCGCACGTCGCGGCGGCGGTCGACACCGAGGACCGGGCGGCCGTGATGGACTCGATGATCTTGTGCAAGTTCCTTCGCGGCGTGTTCGAGGACCCGTTCACCGAATGGGCCGGGCTGCTCGCACTCGTGACCGGCTGGGACCTCGACGCCGACGAGCTGCACGCGGCGGCGCGCCGGATCGTGCGCGCGAAGCGGGCCTTCAACCTGCGGGAAGGTGCCACCGCGGCGGACGACACCTTGCCGGCCCGGATGCTGGAGACGCCATTGGAACTGGGGTCGGGTCGCCGGGTCGTGCTTGGCGCGCAACGGTTGCGCTCGATGATCGCCCAGTACTACCAGGCCCGTGGTCTGGACCCCGCGGGCCGGGTCGCGTCGCAGGATCTGGCGGATCTGCTGCTGGACGCCTAGCGTCGGCGCGATAGCGTGTGATCACGTGACTGGGATGCGTATGTTGAATTGCGCATACCTCTCGAGTGACGGAGTTGAGATGACGACCCTCGAGGAACCGGTCACGTCCGTGCGGACCGTGACGGTGGAGATCGACGGCCGGTCGGCGACCGTGCCGGAGGGCACCACGATCTACGACGCCGCCAAACAGGTCGGTGTCGACATCCCGGTGCTGTGCCACGACGAGCGCTACGACCCGGTCGGGGTGTGCCGCATGTGCGTCGTCGACACAGGTGGGCGCGTGTTCGCCGCCGCCTGCGTGCGGCCGTGCGAGGACGGCATGACGGTCAGGACGAACACCGAGGAGATCGAGCGCAACCGGGCGGTGCTGACCGAGCTGCTGATCTCCGACCAGCCGCCCCGCGCGGCCGATCCGAAGCAGACGACCACGGCCGACAACCTGCTGCTCGACCTGGCCGACCGGTTCGACGTGGCCCGCGAGACGACCGACCTGCCGTGCGGCTCCGGCCGCGGTCAGGACTCGTCGAACCCGGTCATCGAGGTCAACCACGACGCGTGCATCCTGTGCGACCGGTGCGTGCGCGCGTGCGACGACATCCAGGGCAACGACGTCATCGGGCGCTCCGGCAAGGGCTACTCGACCACGATCGCGTTCGACCTCAACGATCCGATGGGCGCCAGCTCCTGTGTGACGTGCGGCGAGTGCGTGCAAGCCTGCCCGACCGGAGCGCTGACCAACAAGCCGATCAACAACATCCCGATCCGGCCGCGTGAGCAGCTCGACGCCGTCGACAGCGTCTGCCCGTACTGCGGCGTCGGCTGCGCGCTGACCTACTACGTGGACCGCGAGCGCGGCGCGATCGCGTTCGCCGAGGGCCGCGACCAGCCGGGCTCCCAGGGCAGGCTGTGCGTGAAGGGCCGCTACGGCTGGGACTACGCCGCCTCGCCGCAGCGGCTGACCGTGCCGCTGATCCGGCGTGCGGAGTCCTATCCGAAGGGCGCGCTGTCCGCCGACGTGCGCGGCGACATGTCCAGCGAACGCGGCGGACGCGGCAAGGGCGGCCGCAAGGGCCGCAGGGCTGGCGGGCTCGTCGACTATGACGAGGTCATGCCGCACTTCCGGGAGGCGAGCTGGGAGGAGGCGTTGAACCTGGTCGTCCGGCGGCTCACGGAGATCCACGCCGATGGCGGTCCGGGCGCGATCGCCGGCTTCGGTTCGGCGAAGTGCTCCAACGAGGAGGCGTACCTCTTCCAGAAGCTCATCCGGGTCGGGTTCGGCACGAACAACGTCGATCACTGCACCCGGCTGTGCCACGCCTCCTCGGTCGCCGCGCTGTTCGAGGGCGTCGGCTCCGGCGCGGTGTCCACGACCTACGGCGACGTGGCGAACGCGGACGTCGTGATCATCACGGGCTCCAACCCGACGGCCAACCACCCGGTCGCGAGCTCGTTCTTCAAGCAGGCCCGCCGGCGCGGCACGAAGATCGTCTACGTGGATCCGCGGGCGAGCACGGTCGCCGAGCACGCCGACTACCACTGCCAGGTCAAGCCCGGCACGGATGTGGCGTTCTACAACGGAATCATGCACGAGGTGATCCGCCTCGGGCTGATCGACCGCGAGTTCATCGCCGCCCGGGTGTCGAACTACGAGGAGCTGGCCCGCACGGTCGCCGACTACCCGCCGGAGCGGGCCGCGCAGATCTGCGGCGTGGACGCGGACCTGATCCGAACGGTCGCCCGGCTGTGGGGCGAGGCGGATGCCGGCGTCATCTACTGGGGAATGGGCATCTCCCAGCACACCACGGGCACGGACAACGCCCGTTGCCTGATCGCCATGTGTTCGATCACCGGCAACGTCGGCAAGCCCGGCGCCGGCCTGCATCCCTTGCGCGGACAGAACAACGTCCAGGGCGCCTCGGACGCCGGGCTGATTCCGATGTTCTATCCGGACTATCAGGGCGTGGACAAGCCAGGTACGCGCGAGCGGTTCGAACGGGCGTGGGGCGCGCGGCTCGATCCGAAGCGGGGCCTGACCGTCACCGAGATCATCGGCTCGGTGCTCAAGCCGGCCGGCGTGCGCGGCATGTACATGCTCGGCGAGAACCCGTTTCTTTCCGACCCGAACATCAACAAGGTGCGCAAGGCCCTCGCGGCGCTGGACTTCCTGGTGGTGCAGGACATCTTCCTCACCGAGACCGCCGAGTTCGCGGACGTGATCCTGCCGGCGTCGTCCTACCTGGAGAAGGACGGCAGCTACACCAACACCGACCGCCGGGTCCAGCTCGGCCGCAAGGTGATGGACCCACCCGGGCAGGCGCGCGTGGACTGGGAGGTCGTGCAGGACATCGCGCAGCGCCTCGGGCTGGACTGGTCCTACACCTCCACGAGCGAGGTGTTCGACGAGATGGTCGCGCTCATGCCGTCGTATGCGAACCTGCGCCACGGCAACCTCGGACTGTCCGGCAAGCTCTACCCGAACGCCGACCCCGAGCACACCGACGGCACCGTGGTGCTCTTCGACGAGCGGTTCAACACCGACGACGGGCTCGCGCATCTCGTGCCAGCGCAATGGTTGCCCGCCAAGGAGCTGCCGGACGCGGAGTACCCGTTGGTGCTCAACACCGGCAGGCTGCTCGAGCACTGGCACACCGGGTCGATGACGCGCCGCTCGTTCGCGCTGGACACCATCGCGCCGATCGCCGAGGTGTACCTGCACCCGAAGGACGCGGCCGACCGCGGCCTCGCGCACGGCGAGCTGGTGCGGGTCCGGTCCCGGCGCGGGATGATCGAGCTGCGGGTGCGCATCTCGCACCGCGAGCAGCTCGGCAACTGTTTCATCCCGTTCCACTTCCGCGAGGCGGCGGCCAACCTGTTGACGATCGACGAGATCGACCCGTTCGGCAAGATCCCCGAGTTCAAGTTCTGTGCGGTGCAGGTGGAGGCGCTCGGCGCCGGGCACCCGGGGAACGCGGAAACAGCGGAAAAGGTGTTGGGAGCGCACGAATGACGCTCCAGCCCTCGCGGGCCGCACAGGCCCGGGCGCGCCGGGTACCCGGCGTGGAGGCGCGGGCCGGGAAGTTCCCGGGGCCGTCGCTGATCCCCGCGCTCAATGCGATCCAGGCCCGGCTCGGCTGGCTGCCGCGCGAGGAGCTCGAGGAACTGGCCCGCGAGACACGGCGACCGCGCTACGAGATCGAGGGTCTGATCTCGTTCTACCCGCACTTCCGCACCACGCCGCCGGCGACGGTCGCGCTGCACGTCTGCCACGACCTGTCCTGCTGGGCGCGCGCCGGCGAGGACCGGATCGCCGGGCTGCGGGCTCGGTACGGCCAGGACGCCGACGTCGAGTTCGTCGAGGTGTCCTGCCTCGGCCGCTGTGACGTGGCACCGGCAGCGGCGGTCAACGACCACCCCGTCCCGATGTCCGATGTGGACTCGTTGGTGGCGGCGGCCCGCGACAGCGGGGTGGGCGAACCGGTCGCGGCGAGCCGGACCGAGCCGTGGCCGAACGATCCGTACCCGGCGGGCACGGACGTGGCGCAGCGGTACGCGGCGCTGCGGTCGCTGCTGCGCGGCGAGCTGCGGACCGAGGACATCGTGGCCACGTTGTCGGAGTCCGGGCTGCGCGGCATGGGTGGCGCGGGTTTCCCGACCGGCAAGAAGTGGGAGTTGGTGGCCGGCACCGACGACCCCGTCAGGTACGCGATCTGCAACGCCGACGAGTCCGAACCAGGCACGTTCAAGGACCGGCAGATCCTCGCCGACCAGCCGCACCTCGTGCTCGAGGGCCTGCTGCTCGGCATGGCGGTGGTCGGTGCCGAGCAGGGCTGGGTGTTCATCCGCCACGAGTACGGCCCCGAGGAACGGGTCCTGCGCGCGGAGATCGAGGCGCTGCGCGAGGACGGCGTGATCGGGCCGGACACGTGCGGCAGCGGGCGCCGGCTCGAGCTCGACATCTTCGTCTCGCCAGGCGGCTACATCCTCGGCGAGGAGACCGCGCTGCTGGAGTGCATGGAGGGCCACCGCGGCGAACCGCGGAACAAGCCGCCGTTCCCCGGCACGTACGGCCTGCACGGCCGGCCGACGCTGATCAACTCGGTCGAGACGTTCGCCGACGTGCCGGTGATCGTGCAGCGCGGCGCCAGGTGGTGGCAGGAACAGGGCATCGGCGATTCGGTCGGCTGGAAGTTCTTCGCGGTGTCCGGGCACGTCGAGAACCCGGCGGTGTACTGCGTGCCGATGGGCACGACGGTCCGCGACCTGATCGACGTCGCGGGCGGGGTGTCCGCCGGGCGGGAGGTCGGCGCCGTGCAGCCGGGTGGCGCGTCGTCGAACTTCATCGGGCCGGGCCGGCTCGACCTGCGACTGGACTTCGGCACGCTCGCCGAGGCGGGCACGATGCTCGGTTCCGGCGCGCTGGTGGTGCTCGCCGCGGGCACCGACCTGCTGGCCGCGTCGACGAACGTGCTGCGCTTCTTCCGCGACGAGTCCTGCGGCAAGTGCGTGCCGTGCCGGGTCGGGTCCACGAAGGCCCACACGCTGCTGCGGGAGGCGCTTGACTCAGGCTCGCCGCTCGACGACGCACGTCGCGGGCGGATCATGGAGCTGGAGGAGGCCATGCGCAAGACGTCGATTTGTGGTCTCGGGCAGGTCGCGCTCGGTCCGGTGGTCTCGGTGCTCGGGCTCGACAAGGGCGGCGCCGCGGCCCGCGAGCAACCCCGGCCGGGCGGCGCGAGGGAACAGCCGAACCGTTGAGCGGCAGGGAGTTCTTCACGGCCCGAACCGTCGCCGAGGCGCTCGCGGGGTTCCGCCCGGCGCACCGCACCGCCGGGGAGGATGTCCCGCTCGCCAAGGCGTTGCACCGGGTGCCGACCGCCGACGTGCCGTCGCCGGTGGCCCTGCCGGGCTTTGCCCGGTCCACTGTGGATGGTTATGCGGTGCGGGCGGCCGACACCTACGGCGCGTCGGACGGGCTGCCGTCCTATCTGGACCTGCTCGGCGAGGTGCGCATGGGCACGGCGCCGGACGTCGCCGTGCGGCCGGGCGGCTGCGTCGCGATGCCGACCGGGGCAGTGCTGCCCGCGGGCGCCGACTCGGTGGTGATGGTCGAGTACACCGCCGAGACGATGGCGGGCACCATCGAGGTCACCCGGCCCGTCGCGCCCGGCGGCGGGCTCGTGCGGGCCGACGAGGACGTCGCCCCCGGGGTGGCGCTCGTGCCAGGCGGGCGTCCGTTGCGCGCGCCCGACCTCGGTCTGCTCGCCGCGGCCGGGGTCACCGTGGTCCGCGTGCACGCCCGCCCGCGCGTGGCGATCGTCTCCACCGGCGACGAGGTCGTCCCGCCGGCCACCGGGGACCTCGCCGCCGGGCAGGTGCGCGACGCCACCGCCTCGGCGCTGGCCGGGCTGGTGACCGAGGCCGGCGGGGAGCCCGTCATCGCGGGCATCGTGAGCGACGAGCCCGGTGCGCTGAAGAACCGGCTCGTCGAGGTGTTGCCCGACGCCGACCTGGTGGTCGTGTCCGCCGGGTCGTCGGTCGGCGCGCGGGACGAGACCGCCGGGGCGGTCGCCGCCGTCGGCGAGATCTGGTGCCACGGGCTCGCCATCAAGCCCGGCAAGCCGACCCTGCTCGCCGACTGCGCCGGCACGCCGCTGATCGGGTTGCCGGGCAACCCGCTCTCCGCGCTGGTCGTGTTCGGCCAGGTCGGGGTGCCGCTGCTGTGGCGGCTGTCCGGTTGCCAGACGCCGCCGCCCGTGCCGAGCACCCGGGCCCGGTTGGCGCGCGACCTGCCGTCCGCGGCGGGCCGGCTCGACGTGGTTCAGGTCCAGGTGCGCGACCGGGTCGCCGAGCCGCTGTTCGGCCCGTCCGCGCTGCTGTCCGTGCTCACCCGGGCCGATGGGTACCTCGTAGTGCCCGAACCAGCCACCGGACTGGACGCGGGCACCGAGGTCGAGGTCATCCTGTACCGGTGAGTCGTGCCGATGAGTGCTGAGAGCCCGTTCGTCTCCGACGTCCCCGCCGCCGAGGCCCACGCCGCCTGGCGGGCGGCACGCGCGGCCGCGGGCTGCCCCGCCCGGGTCGACCTCGTGCGCCTGCCGGTCGGGGAGGCGGTCGGCCGGGTGAGCGCCGAACCCGTGTGGGCGCGACGATCCTCGCCCGCGTTCGACTCGGCCGGGATGGACGGGATCGCGGTCCGCGCGGCCGACACGGTCGGCGCCGCGGAGACCACGCCGGTGCTGCTGGACGGGGCCGCGTTCGAGGTCGTCGACACCGGCGACCCGCTGCCGGCCGGATACGACGCGGTGGTGATGCGCGAGCACGTCCACCGCGTCGGGGACCGGGCCGAGCTGCGCGCCGCGGTTCCGCCCTACCAGCACGTCCGCTCGATCGGCGAGGACATCAGCGCCACCGAACTGCTGCTGCCGCAGGGCCACCGCCTGCGCCCGATGGACGTCGCCGCGTGCGCCGCGGCCGGCGTTGTCGAGGTCGCGGTTCGCCGCCCGCCGGTCGTGGCGGTGATCCCGACCGGCGACGAGATCCGGCCGATCGGAGCCGAGCTCGCACCGGGCGACATCGTCGACACCAACTCGCTGATGCTCGCCGCGCAGGCCCGCGAGACCGGCTGTGCCGCCGAGGTCACCGGGATCGTGCCGGACGACCCCGCCGCCATCACCGCCGCCGTGCGCGCGGCGGCCGCGCGTGCCGACCTGGTGCTGCTCATCGCCGGCTCAAGCGCCGGCCGCGACGACTACGCCGCGCGGGTCGTCGCCGGGGCCGGGCTGCTCGCCGTGCACGGCGTCGCGGTCCGGCCCGGCCATCCGGTCGTCCTCGGCACCGTCGACGCGACTCCGGTCGTCGGGGTACCCGGCTACCCGGTGTCCGCCGCTCTCACCTTCGACATCTTCGCCGCGCCGCTGCTCGCCGAGCTGGAAGGCGCCGGACCCCGGGAGCGGCCGTCGACCACCGCGTATCTCGCGCGAAAGCTGCCGTCGGCCATCGGCGTGGACGACTGGGTGCGGGTGCGCCTCGGGCGCGTCGAGGATCGCGTCGTCGCGACCCCGCTGCCGCGCGGCGCGGGCGTGCTCACCTCCCTGGTGCGCGCCGACGGGCTGCTGGTCGTTCCGTCCGGTGTGGAGGGTCATCACGCGGGGGAGCAGGTACGGGTCGAGCTGCTGCGCGGTCTCGGCGAGATCGACCGCACCATCGTGGCGATCGGCTCCCACGACCTCGTCCTGGACCTCGCCGCATCGGCCCTGCGCGCCGCTGACCCGCTCATCAGCCTGGCGTCGTCGAACGTCGGCTCCCTCGGCGGCCTCGTCGCGCTGCGGGACGGGCTGTGCCACTTCGCCGGCTCACACCTGCTCGACCCGTCCACCGGCGAGTACACCCTGACCTATGTGGACAGAGTGCTGGGGCCGGACTCGGTCGTGATCCGCCTCGTGCACCGCGATCAGGGGCTCATCGTCGCACCCGGCAACCCGCTGGAGCTCGCCAAGATCGCCGACCTCGTCCGCCCGGGCCTGCGCTACGTCAACCGGCAGCGCGGCGCCGGTACCCGTGTGCTCCTGGATCACGAGCTTGCTACGCGCGACATCGACCCGGTCGACATTGCGGGCTACACCCGCGAAGAACACACCCATCTCGCCGTCGCGGCGGCGGTGGCCGCCGGCCGCGCGGACGCGGGCCTCGGCATCCTCGCCGCCGCCCGGGCATTCGGTCTCGGCTTCGTGCCCATTGCCCAGGAGCCGTACGACCTGGTGCTGCGCGCGGACACCGCCGCCGGCGAACGCCTGGCGCCGCTGTGGGCACTGCTCGACCGGTCGGACTTCCGCGCCGACGTCGAGGCGCTTGGCGGCTACTCCTGCGCGGAGACCGGCCGGCGGATCCGCTGACCGCTCAGCTCGACGGGCAGAAGATGCCCGGTGGCGGCTTAACAAGAAGGCTTGCTAAAGGAGTGCTTAGCAAGATATCTTGTTATCCATGCCGGAGCTACCTCCCAACCGGATCACCGACGCCAAGGCGCTGCGAGCGCTCGCCCACCCGTTGCGCTGGAAGCTGCTCGACCTGATCAGCCGAGAGGGCACGGCGACCGCCACCCAATGTGCCCAGGAGGTGGGGGAGAGCGTGGCCAACTGCTCCTACCACCTGAACACGCTGGCCAAGTACGGCTTCGTCGAGCAGGCGCAGGGTGGGCAGGGCCGGGAGAAGCCGTGGCGGATGACCGACCGCCAGCAGAGTTGGTCCGACCTCGACCTTGATCCGGAAGGCACGCTCGCCGCGCAGGCGGCCACCACCGGTTTCCTCGACTTCCAGCTCAACCAGATTCGGGAGCGCTATCTCACCTCGCAACTCGAACCGGATGACTGGCGTGCGGCGGTCGGCATGAACAGCACCAACGAATGGCTCACCCCGGACGAGGTGCTGCTGATCCGCGAGGAGATCACGGACATCATGGCCAGGTACCGCGACCGCGTCGCTGATCCCGACGCCCGGCCGCCCGGTTCCCGCGCGGTGAACATGTTCCTGTCCGTCACGGTCGCGCCAGGTATCAAATCCGCCTAGTCCGCCTCTTGTTCTGTGGGCCGCCAGTCGGCGGCCATTCCCAGTTGCCGAAACCAATCTGGAGTTCGCCATGGATCCGTTCAGCGCCAACATCATCGCCAGCTGCCGGCGCGACGACTTCGCCCGTGACGCCGCCGCCGAGCGGGTCGCGCGCGAAGCCCGGCGCGACCGCAAGCGCAACTCTCAGCCCGAACCACGTCCCGCACCTCGGCCGGCCGAGGCCGCGCGGCCCATCGCGGCCTGAGGTACTCGGTAGCGTTGCGGGCATGACGCGACGCTACGACGTGGTGGTGGTCGGCGGCGGCCACAACGCGCTGGTCGCCGCCGGCTACCTGGCCAGGGCCGGCCGCTCGGTACTGATCCTCGAGCGGGACCGGCGGCTCGGCGGGGCGGCGGTGAGCACGCCCGCGTTCCCCGGCGTGCCGGCCCGGCTGTCCCGCTACTCCTACCTGGTCAGCCTGCTGCCCGAGCGGATCATCACCGACCTCGGCCTGCGGGTCAGCCTGGCCTCCCGCGCGGTGTCCTCGTACACCCCGGCGGTCCGCTCCGGGCGTCCGGTCGGCCTGCTGGTCGAGCGGAACCCGGGCGCGGCGACGGCGGCCTCGTTCCGCGAGCTCACCGGTTCGGACACCCCCCTGCGCCGCTGGCAAAGCTGGTACGGCGGCATCGCCGCGATGGCCGGGATCGTCGCGCCGACCCTGCTGGAACCGTTGCCGGCCAAGGAGGAGCTGCGGGCCAAGGTGGTCGCGGCGGCCGGCGAGTCGGTGTGGCGTCAGGTCTTCGAGGAGCCGATCGGCGCGGCCATTGAGGAGACCTTCGCCGACGACCTGGTGCGCGGCGTGGTCGCCACCGACGCGCTGATCGGCACGCACACCTCGGTGCACGCGCCGGATCTCCTTGCCAACCGGTGCTTCCTGTACCACCTGATCGGCAACGGCACCGGGGAGTGGCGGGTTCCGGTCGGCGGCATGGGCGGCCTGACCGCGGAGCTGATCCGGGTGGCTACCGAGGCCGGTGTCACCATGACCACCGGTGCCGAGGTGACCGGCATCGACGCGGACGGGCACGCCGGCGAGGTCACCCACCGCACCGGCGACCGGGTGGAAACGGTGGCCGCGCGACAGATTCTGGCCGGAGTGGCGCCGCACGTGCTGGACCGGCTGCGCGGCAGGGAGAGCGCCAAGCCGGCCGGCAGCCAACTGAAGATCAACCTGTTGCTGACCCGGCTGCCCCGGCTGCGCACCGGGATGGACCCCAGGCAGGCCTTCGCCGGGACCTTCCACCTCGACGAGTCGCTCACCGAGCTGGAGAACGCCTACCGCGCAAGCGTTGCCGGCACCGTGCCGGAGTTCCCGCCAGGGGAGCTGTACTGCCACACACTGACCGATCCGTCCATTCTGGACGAGAAGCTGGCGGCCAAGGGCTGGCACACCTTGACCCTGTTCGGGCTGCACACTCCGGCCGGCCTGTTCAGCGCGGACAACGAGGGGCTGCGGACAGACCTCGTCCGGCGCTTCCTGGCCGGGCTCAACCGCCACCTGGAAGAACCGATCGAGGACTGTCTGGCCACCGACGCCGACGGCCGGCCGTGCGTGGAGGCGCGGACGCCGCTCGACCTCGAGGCCGAGTTGGCCATGCCAGGCGGGCACATCTTCCACGGCGACCTGGCCTGGCCGTTCACCGACGGCGAGCCCGGCGGGTGGGGCGTCGAGACCGACGCGGCCAACGTGTTCGTCTGCGGCGCCGGCGCGCGCCGGGGCGGCGGGGTCAGCGGCATCGGTGGGCACAACGCCGCAATGGCCGCGCTGGCGGCCGGAAGGAACGGAACATGACGACAGCAGCCCCGCGGCCGGGGTTCCACCTGGCCATTCCGGTCGACGACATCGAAGGCGCGCGCCAGTTCTACGGCGGCGTGCTCGGCCTCGCCGAGGGCCGCTCGGCAGAGGTCTGGGTGGACTGGAACTTCTACGGCCACCAACTCGTCACCCACCTCGCCCCGACGCGGGACGCCGCCGACGCCGGGCACAACGAGGTCGACGGGCACCAGGTTCCGGTGCCGCACTTCGGGCTGCTGCTGTCCACAGCGGACTTCCACGAGCTGGCCGGTCGGCTGCGCGCGGCCGGCACCGACTTCGTGATCGAGCCCTACCTGCGCTTCGCCGGGGAGCCGGGCGAGCAGTGGACCATGTTCCTGCGCGACCCGGCCGGCAACGCCCTCGAGTTCAAGGCGTTCCGGGACGAGTCCCAGGTCTTCGCCCGGTGAGCCGGACCGTGCTGGTCACCGGCGCGTCCGGGGGGATCGGCCGGGCGATCGCCGCCGCCTTCGCCGCGGCCGGGGACCGGGTGGCGGTGCACTACGCCGGCAACGCCGACGCGGCCACGGCGGTGCGCGCCGGCCTGGCCGGCGATGGCCACCTGCTGGTGCGCGCCGACCTGGCCGACCCGGAGCAGGCGCGGGAACTGGTGGACACCGTGGTAGCCGGCGCGGGCGGGTTGGACGTGCTGATCAACAACGCCGCCGTTGGCACCTCGCGGGCCACCGCGCACCCGGTGCCCGAAGTGTCCTATGCGGACTGGCAGCGGGCCTGGCGCACCGCGGTGGACGTGAACCTGATCGGCGCGGCGAACCTGAGTTGGTGCGCGGCCCGGCACATGATCGAGCGCGGCCGCGGCGGGCGGATCGTCAACGTCGGCTCCCGGGGCGCCTACCGGGGCGAACCGGCCAACCCGGCCTATGGCGCGACCAAGGCGGCGCTGCACGCCCTCGGCCAGTCGCTCGCGGTCTCCCTTGCCCCGCACGGGATCGCGGTGAGCTCGGTGGCGCCCGGCTTCGTCCGCACCGAACGCCAGGCGGCCACCTTGGACGGTGGGCCGGGCGACACCATTCGTGCGCAGAGCCCGTTCGGCCGGGTCGCCGAGCCGGACGAGGTCGCCGCCGCCGTGCTCTACCTGGCCTCGGCGGACGCGCTGTGGGCCTCCGGCGCGGTGCTCGACCTCAACGGTGCGTCCTACCTGCGCTGAGCGTCAGGCCGCGAGCTGCTCCCTGACCTCGGCGATGGTGGGGTTGGTCAGCGCCGTCCCGTCCGGGAAGTGCACCGTCGGCACCGTGCGGTTGCCGCCGTTGACCCGCTCGACGAACTCGGCGGCGTCCGGCGTGTGCTCGATGTCCACCACCACGAACTCGATGCCGTCCCGCTCGAGCTGTGCCTTCAGCCGCCGGCAGTAGCCGCACCAGCTGGTGGAGTACATGGTCAACGTGTCAGGTGCCTTCGTCACGAGCCGTGCAACGCGTCCGGCCGCGCGGATATGCCCGAACGTCCGCCCTTGGACGGCTGGTGCGCCGGCCCGGCGCGACGAGGATGGCGGGCATGACCCCCGGTCCGGCAGGCGGCCCCCCATGGTGAGCGACCGCGCGGCCGCCGTGCGGTCCGCCCGCGCGACGTGGCAGGCGGCCACCCGGGATGGCGCCGCGGCCTGCGGACTGGACGTCGCCGGGCAGGCCTACGAGGCGATGCGGGCCGCCTGGTTCGCCGAGCTCGGCGTACACCTCGCGATTCTCGAGCGCTCCGATGTCGACCACTGACTATCGCCAGGTGACCGCCGTGCTGCGCCGGCTCGGTGCGCTGCTCACCTGGCTCAACCCGGTCGAGCTGGTGACCCTGCTCAGCGAGGTGGTGCGCGAGGTCGCCGAGCCGCCGCCCGGCGACCCGGACGCCTTGGACCTGCTCGCCGCCGCGTACCGGCAGGCCGCGGGGACGCTTGGCGCCACCGGGGCAGCCGGCCGGGCGCCTGAGGCGTTCGAACGAGCCGCGGACGCGCTCGCCGACCTGGCCGGCACCGTGCGCCGGCAGCGCTGGCGACACGCCGAGCTGCACCGCCAGCTGCACGCGGCCTGGTACGACGCGACCCACGTCGGGCGGATGCCCATGCCCGACCCGAGCGCGCTCGGCGAGCTGGTCGGCGCGGTCCGCGAGCTGGTCGCCGGCTGCGTCGCGCTGTACACCGAGAGCCTGGCCGCGGCCGACCGGGCGGCCAGCCGGTTCGCCGACCTGGCCGGGCAGGCCAGGGCGGCCGCGGCGGTGGCCGGCGGGCTGGCGCCGCAGACCGCGGTGACCCTGGCCGGGCTGACGGTCGGCGTGCCAGGGATCGGCGACGGTTACGACGACGGCATCCTCAGCCTGGCCCAACTGCGCCGGGCCGGCCGGCACACCGCGCTCGCCGAGCCAGACCGCGGCGCCTTCACCACCCTGCTCGACCTGGCCGGCACCGAGACCGAGCGGGCCTGGCTGTACAAGGCGCTGACCGCGGGGCACGCGCTGCCCGAGCTGCGCGCGTTCGCCGAGCGGATCCGCGGCCGGGAGCCGGCCTGGCTGGACGCGCACCTGTCGCTGATCGACCGCGGCGGCACCGGCTCGCAGAACCGGCTCGGCGTCGACGTGCGGCAGTACGAGGACACCACCTGCGGCACCACGTCACTGATCGTGACCAGGGCCGAGGCCGACCCGGTGTACGCGCTCGCGCTGACCGACGGCGACTTCGCGGCCAACTTCGCCGCCGAGCGGGCCACGGTGCACGACCGCACCAACGTGGTCTGGCCGGAGCGGTTCGGCACCTCACCGGCCGGCATGGCGGCCTGGCTCAACGCGCACGCCGCCGCGCTCGGCACCGGCTACCGCTGGGAGCTGGTCGACGACACCGACCCGAGGGCGATCTCGGCCGTCCTACGGCAGGTGGTCACCGCGGCGGACTCCGGGCATCCGGTGCCGATCCTGCTCGGCGGTCCGGTGCCGAGACACTACGTGCTGGTGATCGGCCACTCCGGCGGCGACGTGCTGCTCTACGAGCCGACCGGCGGGCGCACGGTCCGGGTCGCCGAGCAGGACTTCCTGGACGGCCGGCTGCGCGAGCCGGCCGGGTTCGACCACGTGCAGGCGGTGGTGCTGCCGGTGGACTATCTCGGGCAGCCGGTGGCCGCCGGCAACGGGCTCGCCGGGTCGAAGTAGCGGGACCGGTCCTGGCCGGACACCTCGGTGCCGCCGGGCTCGGTGTAGGCCGGCGCGAGGAAGCCCTTGCGGTAGGTGTCGCAGGCGATGGAGTAGGCGTAGCCGCCCGCCTCGCCGTACCACCAGCCGCGGCTGGCCGGCGTCCAGCGCTGCCCGGTCCGCAGCACGTAGTCGACCTCCGCGCGCACCACGACCAGGATGTCCATCACGCTCGTGAGCTGGTCGGGGGAGTCGGCGCTGAACGCGTAGACGAACACGTAGTTGGTGTGCACGACCAGCTCGCCAGGGCCGCCCGGGTGCACCGACATGCTGCCCCGCACCTTGGGCGGCACCGAGAGCAGCCGCGTCCCGCTGGCCACCATGCTGACCAGCGACTGCACCTCCGCCTCCCGGCCGGCGCGGAACAGCGGCTGGAGCTGGCGGCGGGCGTCCGGGGCGAACCCGCCGAGGAACCGGGCCGGGTCGTGGTCCACCAGCACCTGCGGGTCGAGCCGGCTGGCCACCAGCACGTCGCGCACCTGGTGGGTGGCGGTGTCCACCTCGGCCGCGGTGAACGGGCCGGCCGGCTGCCGGGCCGGCAGCTCGAACCCGGCGGCGCCGTCCGCCCAGGTCGCGGCCGGACTGCCGGCGTAGGGATGGCGCAGGTCGATGACCAGCGCGGCCGGCGGGGACGGCTCGGTGGTGGCCGGGATCGCCGCCGGAACGGGGGAGTCGAACAGCCAGATGCGGATCAGCAGGGTGAGGACCAGGGTGACGGCGAGCACCACGACCGCGCCGACCACCCAGCGCTCCCGGCCACGCCGCCGAGCATCCCGCAGCATCTGGCGAATGTCGGCGCTGGCCGCGCGCTCGACGCGGTTGTCCCACTCGGCATCGTGAGAGTCCGAGCGGGAGCCGGACTGACTGTGGTCCACCGGTTCCCGGTCTCCTAGTGCGGCCCCAGCCCCCTGGCGAGGTGCGTTTGTGCCTGGTACTCCCTCATCGATCGAGCAATCCGCGGCGTTAGCAAGCCGGTAGGCCGGCTGGCGTAATGCCTACGACGACTGTGCGCCCTGGATGGTCGCGGCGACAGGCACAATCCGGGTGAAGGTGGCCGGACCGGATTCGTAGACTGCACAGCGTGACACACATCCCATCGCCACAGTCCACCGAGCTTCCGCCGGCCTGGCAGCCGGCTGAGGTAGAGGCGGAGCTGTACCAGCGGTGGGTGGACGCCGGTTACTTCACCGCCGACCACGGCAGCGAGCGGCCGCCGTTCTGCATCGTGATCCCGCCGCCGAACGTCACCGGCAGCCTGCACATGGGCCATGCGCTCGAGCACACCATGATGGACGCGATCACCCGGCGCCGGCGCATGCTCGGCGACGAGGTGCTCTGGCTGCCCGGGATGGACCACGCCGGCATCGCGACGCAGAACGTGGTCGAGCGGGAGTTGGCCGGCGAGGGCCGGTCCCGGCACGACCTCGGCCGCGACGCGTTTGTGGAGCGGGTGTGGCAGTGGAAAGCCGAGTCCGGCGGCAAGATCCTCAACCAGATGCGCCGGATGGGCGACGGCGTCGACTGGAGCCGCGAGCGGTTCACCATGGACCCGGGGTTGTCCAAGGCCGTGCAGACGATCTTCAAGCGGCTGTTCGAGGAGGGCCTGATCTACCGGGCCGAGCGGATCATCAACTGGTGTCCGCGCTGCCTGACCGCGCTGTCCGACATCGAGGTGGAGCACGCCGACGACGAGGGTGAGCTGATCGGCATCCGGTACGGCGACGGGGACGCCTCGATCGTGGTGGCCACCACCCGGGCGGAGACCATGCTCGGCGACACCGCGGTGGCGGTGCACCCGGACGACGAGCGCTACCGGCACCTGATCGGCGCCGAGGTGCTGCTGCCGCTCACCGGCCGGATGATCCCGGTGGTCGCCGACGAGCACGTCGATCCGGCGTTCGGCACCGGTGCCGTGAAGGTGACCCCGGCGCACGACCCCAACGACTTCGAGATCGGCCGCCGGCACGAGCTGCCCGCACTGACGATCATGGACGAGCGCGGCGTGATCACCACACCCGGCCCGTTCGAGGGCCTCGACCGGTTCGAGGCGCGACCCGCGGTGGTGGCCGCGCTGCGCGAGCAGGGCCGGATCGTCACGGAGAAGCGGCCCTACCTGCACTCGGTCGGGCACTGCTCGCGGTGTGACACGGTGGTCGAACCGCGGCTGTCGTTGCAGTGGTTCGTGAAGGTGGCGCCGCTGGCCAAGGCGGCCGGCGACGCGGTGCGCGACGGGCGCACCACCATCCACCCCCCGGAGCTGGCGAAGCGCTACTTCGACTGGGTGGACAACATGCACGACTGGTGCATCTCCCGCCAGCTCTGGTGGGGGCACCGGATCCCGGTCTGGTATGGGCCGAACGACAAGGTGGTCTGCGTCGGGCCGGGCGAGGAACCGCCGCAGGGCGAGGGCTGGCGGCAGGACCCGGACGTGCTGGACACCTGGTTCTCCTCGGCGCTCTGGCCGTTCTCCACGCTGGGCTGGCCGGATCGCACCGCCGACCTGGATCGCTTCTACCCCAACAGTGTCCTGGTCACCGGCTACGACATCCTGTTCTTCTGGGTGGTCCGGATGATGATGTTCGGGCTGTACGCGATGGACGGGGTGCAGCCGTTCCAGAACGTGGCCCTGCACGGGCTGATCCGGGACAGCACCGGCAAGAAGATGTCCAAGTCCCGCAACAATGTCCTCGACCCGTTGGACTGGCTGGACCGCTTCGGCGCGGATGCCACCCGGTTCACGCTGGCCCGGGGCGCGAGCCCGGGCGGCGACATGGCGCTGGCCGAGGAGTGGGCGGCCGGCTCCCGAAACTTCTGCAACAAGCTGTGGAACGCCAGTCGCTTCGCACTGCTCAACGGCGCGACCACGGCCCGGGGGCTGCCGGCCCGCGACGAGCTGACCGACGCGGACCGCTGGATCCTGGACCGGACCGACGCCCTGGTGTCCGAAGTGGACGATCACTACGAGGGCTACCAGTTCGCCCGGCTCTGCGACGCGCTCTACCACTTCACCTGGGACGAGTTCTGCGACTGGTACCTGGAGCTGGCCAAGGTGCAGCTCGCGGCCGGCGCCGACCGGGCCGAGTCGACCAGGGCAGTGCTCGGGCACGTGCTCGAGCACCTGCTCCGGCTGCTGCACCCGTTGATTCCGTTCGTCACCGAGACGCTGTGGACCGCGCTGACCGGCGGGGAGTCCCTGGTGATCGCGGAGTGGCCGGTGGCCGGCGGCGGCGCGGCGGACAGCGGCGCGGCCGTCCGGATCGAGGGTGTGCGGCGACTGGTCACCGAGATCCGCCGGTTCCGCTCGGACCAGGGTCTCAAGCCGGGGCAGCGGGTGCCGGCCCGGCTGTCCGGCGTGGACGGTGCCGGGCTGACCGCGCTGGAGTCCGCGGTGAGCGCGCTGGCCCGGCTCGAGCCGCCCGGGGCGGAGTTCACCGCGAGCGCGTCGGTCGAGGTCGCGGTGGCCGGTGGTCCGGTGACCGTCGAGCTGGACTTGTCCGGCACGGTGGACATCGGGGCCGAGCGCAAGCGGTTGACCAAGGACCTGGCGGTGGCGGAGAAGGAACTGGCGCAGACCGAGGCCAAGCTGGGCAACCCGGCCTTCGCCGACCGGGCGCCGGCCGAGGTGGTCGCCAAGATCGCGGCGCGGCGCGAGCTCGCGGTCGCCGACATCCAACGGTTCCGGGCGCGGCTCGACGCGCTCGGACCGGCCTGATCGGTGTCCACAGTGGATGATCTGAATGATCTGCGGCAGGTCGAGACCGAGCTGAACGCCCGCTGGCCGGAGACCAGGATCGAGCCGACGCTGGCCCGGATCGCCGCCCTCGTCGACCTGCTCGGCGACCCGCACCGGTCCTACTCGGTGGTGCATGTGTCCGGCACCAACGGCAAGACCTCGACGGTGCGCATGATCGACGCGCTGCTGACCAGAGTCGGCCTGCGCACCGGCCGGTACACCAGCCCGCATCTCCAGCTGGTGACCGAGCGGATCGCGCTGGACAACGTGCCGATCCGACCGGAGCGCTACGTCGAGGTGTACCGCGACATCGAGCCGTACGTGTCCATGGTGGACAGTGCGAGCGAGATCCCGATGAGTAAGTTCGAGGTGCTCACCGGAATGGCCTTCGCCGCCTTCGCCGATGCGCCGGTGGACGCGGCGGTGCTCGAGGTGGGCATGGGCGGCAGTTGGGACGCCACCAACGTGGCCGATGCCCGGATCGCCGTGGTCGGCCCGGTCGGGGTGGATCACGTGGACTACCTCGGTGCCGACCTCGCCGGTATCGGCCGCGAAAAGGCCGGGATCATCAAGCCCGGCTCGATCGCGCTGCTCGCCGAGCAGACGCCGGAGGTGGCCAAGGTCCTGCTGGAACGCTGCGCGGAGGTGGACGCCACGGTGGCCCGCGCCGGGCTCGAGTTCGGCGTGCTGCGGCGCGATGTCGCGGTCGGCGGCCAGTTGGTGAAGTTGCAGGGCCTCGGCGGCGCCTACGACGAGATCTTCCTGCCGCTGCACGGCGCACATCAGGCGACCAACGCCGCGCTCGCGCTGGCCGCGGTCGAGGCGTTCTTCGGTGCCGGCGCGAACCGGGCATTGGACATCGACGCGGTCCGCGAGGGCTTCGCCTCGGTGGTGGTGCCCGGCCGGCTGGAGCGGGTGCGCTCCGCGCCGAGCGTGTTCGTCGACGCCGCGCACAACCCGCACGGTGCCGCCGCGCTGGCCGCCGCACTGGATTCCGAGTTCGGGTTCCGCCGGCTGGTCGCGGTGATTGGGGTGATGCGGGACAAGGACGCCGCGGGCATCCTCGCCGAGCTCGAGCCGGTGGTGGCCGAGGTGGTACTCACCCAGAACTCCTCGCCAAGGGCCATGGACGCCGACGAGTTGGGCGGGGTGGCCAGAGAGATCTTCGGCGAGGACCGGATGGTGATCGAGCCGCGGCTGGACGACGCGATCGAGACCGCGGTGCGACTGGCCGAGGCCGACCAGGCGGCCGCGCCGCTGTCCGGGGTGGGTGTGGTGGCCACCGGGTCGGTGTTCACCGCGGGCGAGGTCCGGGCGATGTTCGGCAAGGAACCGGCATGACCGACCCGCTTCGCTCGTTTCGCGGCGTGATCGTGGCGGTGCTGGTGCTCGAGGGCGTCGTGGTGCTGCTGGCGTTGCCCGTGGTGGCGAAGCTGGGGGCCGGGCTCGCCACCTGGCAGGGCGTACTGGTCGGCGCGCTCGCCCTCGCGTTGTTCCTGGCCTGCGCGGCGGCCGGCCGGCCGTGGGGGATGGGCCTGGCGCTCGGCCTGCAGGCGGTGCTGATCGCCTGCTGGTTCGCGGTGCCGGCGCTCGGCCTGCTCGGCGTGATCTTCGGCCTGGTCTGGGGCTGCTTGCTGTGGTTTCGGCGCGAGGTGGCAAAGCGCGTCGCCAGCTCGGCTACTCCGGAGTGATCACTGGTTGAGCGCGGCGGCCACGATGCGCAGTGCCTCGGCCGGAGCCAGGCCGAGCGCCCGCGTGCTCGCCGCGTACTCCCGGGCCGCTCTGGCCGCTTCGGCCCGGCTGCGGTCCCCGGTGGCACTGACGAACGTGCCGGCCCGGCCCCTGGTGTCCACCAGGCCGGCGTCCTCGAGCTCCCGGTAGGCCCTGGCCACCGTGTTGGCCGCCAGCCCCAGTTCGGCGGCCAGCGCGCGCACCGTCGGCAGCCTGGTGCCCACCGCGAGCGTGCCGTCGTTGATCTGCCCGGCCAACTGCGTGCGGACCTGCTCGTACGGTGGCACGGACGAGTCCGGTTCGATGCTGAGCACCCGGTCAGTGTTCACCCCGGGCCGGTCCGGCGGTGAACGAGCCGGCCGCGACGAGCGGGGTGACCGGGCGCGACCCTGACCCCGCACCGGCACGGACCAGGCCGCTAGGCTGCCCGCATCGTCCCAGGTTAGGAGTTCAGCAGTGACCGAGCGCAGTCTGGTCCTCGTCAAGCCCGACGGTGTGGGCCGCGGTCTGGTCGGCGAGGTGATCTCCCGGATCGAGCGCAAAGGGCTGACCCTGGCGGCGCTTGAGCTGCGCACCGTGGACCGGGCGCTGGCCGAGCGGCACTACGCCGAGCACGCCGGCAAGCCGTTCTTCACCTCGCTGCTCGAGTTCATCACCTCCGGCCCGCTGGTGGCCGCGGTGGTCGAGGGGCCGAGGGCGATCGAGGCGTTCCGTCAGTTGGCCGGTGCGACCGATCCGGTGAAGTCGGCCAACGGCAGCATTCGCGGTGATCACGCCCTCGAGGTGCAGTTCAACATCGTGCACGGCTCGGACTCGCCGGAGTCGGCGAAGCGCGAGATCGACCTGTGGTTTCCGGCCTTGAACTGACCATTTCCGGCGCCCTTCCGGACCTCTTTTCGTGGCTTGTCCCTGCCGTTTCGGACGAACCGGTTTCCGGTGCGGATGTTCGTGCACGATCACACCCCGGGGCCCGACTCGACGCGGCCGGCGAAACCTGTTCGGCCGGGCCGAGATTTCCCTCTACCCTGACCACTCGTGGATGGCGGTGGGCAGTTGGTGCACGCGCGGGAGCTGGCCAAGAAGTTTGGTGACTTCGAGGCGGTCCGGGGCATCGACCTGAACGTCTCGCGCGGTGAGGCGTTCGGATTCCTCGGACCGAACGGCGCGGGCAAGTCGTCCACCATGCGCATGATCGGCTGCGTGTCCCCGCGTTCGGGGGGTGAGCTGCGGGTGCTCGGTCAGGACCCGGACCGGGACGGGCCGAAGATCCGGGCCCGGCTCGGGGTGGTGCCGCAGCTGGACAACCTCGACCTTGAGCTCACGGTCCGGCAGAACCTCCAGGTGTACGGACGATATTTCGGCCTGTCCCGGGCGCACCTGCGGGCCAAGGCCGCCGAGCTGCTCGACTTCGCCCAGCTCACCGACCGGGCCGACCACGAGGTCGAGCCGCTCTCCGGCGGCATGAAACGACGGCTCACCATCGCCCGGTCGCTGGTCAACGACCCCGAACTGCTGCTGCTCGACGAGCCGACCACCGGCCTCGATCCGCAGGCCCGCCACCTGGTCTGGGACCGGCTGTTCCGGCTCAAGCAGTCCGGCGTCACGCTGATCATCACGACGCACTACATGGACGAGGCCGAGCAGCTGTGCGACCGGCTGGTGGTGATGGACGGCGGGAAGGTCGCCGCCGAGGGCAGCCCGGCCGAGCTGATCGCCCGGTTCTCCACCCGCGAGGTGCTCGAGCTGCGTTTCCCGCCCGGCGAGCAGGACGGGGTGGAGGCGACCGTGGCAGACCTCGGCGAGCGAATCGAGGCGCTGCCCGACCGGCTGTTGGTCTACACCGCGGACGGCGAGGCGGCGCTGGCCGAGGCGCACGCCAGGGGAGTGCAGCCGCTGTCCAGCCTGGTCCGGCGCGGCACGCTGGAGGACGTCTTCCTCCGGCTCACCGGTCGGACGCTGGTGGAGTGAGGCGATGACCGCGACCGCCACCACGCACGTGCGCGCCGCCTTCTTCGTCGTCGAAGGACTGTGGGCCTGGTACCGGCGCAACTGGAAGGCGTCCGCGGTGTCCAGCGTGGTGCAGCCGATGCTGTTCCTGGTCGCCTTCGGGCTGGGCTTCGGCTCCCAGGTCACTCCCGGCGCGGCCACCGGCGGCCTGCCCTACCTCGTCTACCTCACGCCTGCGCTGCTCGTGGCCACCGCGGTGAACATCGCCGCGCTCGAGTCCACCTACCCGGTGCTCGGCGGGTTCAAGTGGCAGAGCGGCTATGTCGCGATGGCGGCCACGCCGATGTCTCCGGCGCAGATCGCCTGCGGGCAACTCACCTGGATCACCATCAGGCTCACCTCCTCCGGCCTGGCCTACCTCGTGGTGGCGGCCGCGCTCGGCGCGCTGACCGGTCCGGCGGCGCTGCTCGCGCTGCCGGTCGCCGTGCTGACCGGGGTGGGGTTCGCCGCGCTGCTGGTGGCCTATTCCGCGACCCTGGAGACGGACCGGTCCTACGCCGCGATCTACCGGTTCGTGGTGCTGCCGATGGCCCTGTTCGCCGGCACGTTCTTCCCGGTCGACGCGTTGCCGGTCGTGCTGCGGCCGGTGGCCTGGCTGACCCCGTTGTGGCACGGCACCGAACTGGCCAGGGGAGTGACCTTCGGCGGGCTCGGCCTGCTGCCGGCGCTCGGGCACCTGGCCTATCTGCTCGCCGTACTGGCCGCCGGGGCATGGCTCTCCGCCCGCAACTTCCGCGCCCGGCTGGGGGTCTAGGGGTGGCGATGAGCCAGGACACGATGCCCGGCACGCCCGCGGTGCCGAATGGCAGGCCGGACGGCATGCCGCCGCGTTCGGCCGGGCTGCTGCTCCGGATCGTGCCGCCCGGCCTGTACGCCGGGCGGGCCAGGATGCTGGTCGAACGCGAGCTGCTGGTCAACCGGCGAACCTGGCTCGCCGTGGTCTCCGGGCTCGGCGAGCCGGTGCTGTACCTGTTCGCCATCGGCCTCGGGTTCGGCAAGCTGGCCGGCGATGTGCTCGGGCCGGGTGGTCAGCCGATCCCCTACCTGGCGTTCGTCGCGCCGGCACTGCTCGCCGCGGCGGCCATGAACGGCGCGGTCTACGACTCGACCTTCAACCTGTTCTTCAAGATCAAGTATAACCGTACGTTCGAGGCGATGCTGGCCACTCCGCTCGGGCCGTTCGATCTCGCCATCGGACAGGTCAGTTGGGCGCTGCTGCGCGGCGGGCTGTACGCGGTGGGCTTCTTCGTGGTCATGCTCGCCATGGGGCTGGTCGTCTCGCCGTGGGCGCTGCTCGTGGTGCCGGCCGCGCTGCTGATTGGTTTCGGGTTCGCCGCGATCGGCATGGCCGCCACCACCTTCATGCGCTCCTGGCAGGACTTCGACCTGGTGATGCTCGCGCTGATGCCGATGTTCCTGTTCTCCACCACGTTCTTCCCGCTGAGTGTGTATCCGGCCGCGATACGCGTGCTGGTGCAGTGTTTCCCGCTCTACCACGGGATCGAGATCATGCGGGCGCTCTCCGCGGGCGTGGTGGACGCGTCGATTCTCGGCCACCTCGCCTACTACGTGATCATGGCTGGGTTCGGCGTTCTGGTGTCGACCCGGCGACTGAGCACACTGCTGTTGCGCTGACAACCGGGAATTGCGCGGTCGATCTCAACCCGAGATAGTTGAGCGGTTGACAGTCAAACTCGCCTCACCAGGAGGTCGTAGTGGACGTTGTCGCCCTCATCGGACGCATTCTGTTCGTTCTGCTGTTTCTCGGCTCTGGATACGGCCACCTCGCCCAGTCGGAGGCCATGGCCGGATACGCCTCGAGCCGAGGCGTGCCGGCGGCGAAGCTGGCCGTCCAGGCCAGCGGGGTGCTGGTCATCATCGGCGGGCTGATGCTGCTGCTCGGCATCTGGGCCGACCTCGGCGCGTTGCTGCTCGTGCTGTTCCTGATCCCCACCGCGCTGCTGATGCACGCTTTCTGGAAGGAGACCGATCCACAGGCCAAGCAGGTCGAGATGATCCAGTTCCAAAAAGACGTGGCGCTCGCCGGTGCCGCTCTGCTGATCTTCGCCCTGGTCGTGAAGCTGGGCGACGGGCTTGGCCTGACCATCACCGGCCCGCTGTTCGGGTAGCGGCTACCCTGCAATCGTGAGCGTGGAGTCCCTGTTCCCGAGGCTTGAGCCGCTACTGCCCAGGGTGGCCAAGCCGGTCCAGTACGTCGGTGGCGAGCTCAACGCCACCACCAAGGACTGGGACTCCACCACGGTGCGCTGGGCACTGATGTATCCGGACGCCTACGAGGTCGGCCTGCCGAACCAGGGCATCATGATCCTCTACGAAGTGCTCAACGAGCTGCCCGACGTGCTCGCCGAGCGAAGCTACGCGGTCTGGCCGGATCTCGAGGCGCTGATGCGGGAGCACGGCGTTGCGCAGTTCACCGTCGACGCCCACCGCCCGGTCGGCGCGTTCGACCTCTTCGGCGTCAGCTTCTCGACCGAGCTGGGCTACACCAACCTGCTCACCGCGCTCGATCTCGCCGGGATTCCGTTGTACGCCAAGGATCGCGGCCTCGAACATCCGGTAGTGATCGCCGGCGGCCATGCCGCGTTCAACCCGGAGCCGATCGCCGACTTCATCGACGCGGCCGTGCTCGGCGACGGCGAGGAGGCGGTGCTGGAGATCACCGCCGCGGTCCGGACCTGGAAGGCGCAGGGCCGTCCCGGCGGGCGCGACGAGTTGCTGACCCGGCTGGCCGAGTCCGGCGGCGTCTACGTGCCGAGGTTCTACGACGTCAGCTACGGCGCGGACGGCGCGCTCGTCGGGGTCACCCCGAACCGGGACCGGGTGCCCGACCGGGTGGCCAAGCGCACCACCATGGATCTGGACGCCTGGCCGTATCCCAAGAAACCGCTGGTGCCGCTGGCCGAGACCGTACACGAACGGATGAGCGTGGAGATCTTCCGCGGCTGCACCCGGGGTTGCCGGTTCTGTCAGGCCGGCATGATCACCCGCCCGGTTCGCGAGCGGTCCATCGACGGCATCGGCGCGATGGTGCACACCGCGCTCGAGGCGAGCGGGTTCGACGACGTCGGCCTGCTGTCCCTGTCCAGCGCGGACCACTCGGAGATCGCCGAGATCACCAAGGACCTCGCGGACCGCTACCAAGGCACCAACACCCGGCTCTCGCTGCCGAGCACCCGGGTGGACGCGTTCAACATCGACCTGGCCAACGAGCTGTCCCGCAACGGAAAGCGCTCCGGGTTGACGTTCGCTCCCGAGGGCGGTAGCGAGCGGATCCGCCGGGTCATCAACAAGATGGTGTCCGAAGCGGACCTGATCCGGACGGTCAGTGCCGCGTATGCCAGCGGCTGGCGGCAGGTCAAGCTGTACTTCATGTGCGGGTTGCCTACTGAGACCGACGACGACGTGCTCCAGATCGCCACCATGGCGCATGAGGTGATCAAGGCCGGCCGGATCGCCAGCGGCCGCAAGGACATCCGCTGCACGATCTCGATCGGCGGGTTCATCCCCAAGCCGCACACCCCGTTCCAGTGGGCGGCCCAGGCTCATCCATCCACAGTGGACAGTAGGTTGCGGAAGCTGCGGGCCGCGGTGAACGCCGACCGCGGGCTGGGCCGCAACATCGGAATGCGTTACCACGACGGGGAACCCAGCCTGATCGAAGGCCTGCTCTCCCGGGGTGACCGGCGGGTCGGCGCGGTGATCGAACGGGTCTGGCGGGCCGGCGGGCGGTTCGACGGTTGGCGTGAGCACTTCTCCTACCAGCGCTGGGTGGACGCCTGCGCCGTGCTCGAGCCGCTTGGCGTGAGCCTCGACTGGTACACCACGCGGGAACGCGCCGAGGCCGAGGTGCTGCCATGGGACCACCTGGACTCCGGGCTGGACAAGGCCTGGCTCTGGGACGACTGGCAGGACGCCCTCGAGGCGCGCGAGCAGGACGACTGCCGGTGGACCCCCTGCTTCGACTGCGGCGTCTGCCCGGCCATGGGCACCGACATCCAGGTCGGCCCGACCGGCGCAAGGCTCCTGCCGCTGACCCCGGTCTGACGCCTACCTGGTGACCGCGGCCAGCGCGTCGACCAGACCGTGGCCGTGGAAACTGTTGTACGGCGCGTAGCCGGAGCAGTACGCGTCCTGCGCGCCGGTGCCGCTGAGGTCGTAGTCCGCCGGACAGGGCACCGGCTCGGCCTGCCCGGTCAGCATCCTGGTCAGCTCCTGCGGCGACGAGCCGGGGTGTGCCGAGGCGAGCAGCGCGACCACACCGGTGGCGTGCGGCGTGGCCATCGAGGTTCCGCAGTAGCGCGCATAGCCGTTGGGCACCGTGGACAGCACGCAGTTCCCGGTCGCCTGCCGGCCGGTGCTCACCTCGCCGCCCGGTGCGGTCACGTCGACCACGCCGAGGCCGTAGGCGCTGTAGCTGGCCTTGAGCTTGGCCGGCCCGACCGCGGACACGGCCACCACGCCACGCAGCCCGGCGGGCAGCACTCGGCAGTCCCCGGCTGGGCGGCGGTCCAGATCCACGCTCTCGTTGGTCGCCGCGGCCACGGTCAGGACGCCCTGCCGGGTGTCGTAGTCCACCGCCCGGCGCAGCGCCTCGTAGCTCACCTGCCCCTCATCGCGGTCGCAGGTCATCAGCCACGGATCGACGAAGTAGCTGTTGTTGGTCACCGTCATCCGGTTCGCCGCGGCCCACATCAGCCCGCAGACCGCGTACTCGGGAAAGATGAAACCGTCGTCGTCGACCACCTTGACCGAGGCGATGCGCACCCCGGGAGCCACCCCGGCGACGCCGTGCCCGTCGTCGGCGGCCGCGATCGTGCCGGCCACATGGGTGCCGTGCGGTGAGGCGGTCGGTTCCCACGCGCCGGGCTCGGTGTCCGGACGTCCGGTCAGGCAGCCGGCGGACCGGCTCGGGTCGAGCGCGCCGAGCAGGTCCGGATGGTTCGGGTCGACACCGGAGTCGAGCACGCCGACCAGGACGTTCCGGTCGCCCCTGCTGATCCGGTGCGCCTCGTCGGCGTGGATCATGGTCATGTCCCACTGCTCGGCGGTCAGGTCCACGCCGGGTACCTCCGCCGGATCCGTGGTGACCAGGTCGGAGGTGGCGGCCGTCTCGTCGACCTTGCGCCGGACCCCCGGCTCGGCCGAACGGATCGCCCGCTCCGCGCTGAACGCCCGGCCATGGCCCATCCGGTCGGCGAACCGCAGGTAGCCGGAGGTGGCCACGCCGACCGCGATCTGCGGGTAGTAGGCCACCGGCTCGCCGCAGGCCCCGGTGACCTCGGCGTTCGCCGCGACCGCGTCCGTGCCCTGGTCGAACAGCACCAGGTAGCGCAGCGTCGTACCGTTGGCCGAGCAGGCCGGCGAGCCGATGTCGTCGGGCCGGGCGCTTGCCGCATTGCCGGGCAACAGCACCGAGGCCAGGACCACGGCACCGACCACCGCCGCGCGTGCACCGCGGGGCAGAGGCACGGGAGGACCTCCATCGTCTGGTCGACCGGGTTCGGGGCACCGGCCTCCAGAGGCGGACGGTACCGTGCCAGCCGACCGCTGTGAACTGCGGAGAACTGACACCAGCCACAGTAAGGAGTAACGCTGAGTCGCCAGGACCGGCCTAATCCCTCAGCCTTTCCGGTACAGAAGCTACGGCTGCGGTACGCCAAACGGGGTCCGTTGCGGTTCACCTCACACCGCGACGTGGCCAGGGCGTTCGAACGGGCACTGCGCCGGGCCGGGGTGCCGATGGCGTTCTCCCAGGGGTTCAGCCCGCACCCGAAGATCTCCTGGATCGGCGCCTCGCCGACCGGGGTGGCGAGCGAGGCGGAGTATGTCGAGATCCAGGTGGTCGAGCCGGTCGACCCGGGGCGCCTGGTGACCGCACTGGACGCGGCCATGCCGGCGGGGCTCGACGTGCTCGAGGCGGTGGTCGCGACGGTCGGCTCGCTGGCCGAGCTGATCGAGGCGAGCCGGTGGCGCATCGAGCTACCCGGCGTGCCCGGTGCCGCGCTACGGGACGCGGTCGAGCAGTTACTCGCCGTTGAGCACGTCGAGGTGGAGCGGCTGACCAAACAGGGCATGCGCACCCTCGACGTGCGACCCGCCGTAGTTACCGCAGAGGTGTCGGGCATAAACGAGGCGTATGGGATACTTGAGGTGGTCGTCCGGCAACTGACTCCTGCCGTTCGGCCAGACGACGTGATGAGCGCGCTTCGCGTCATCGCCGCTCTGGAACCGCCGGTGCCCGCGAAGGCGACCCGGATGGCCCAAGGGCGGCTCGACGACAGCGGAGGTCTGTCCGATCCGTTGGCCCGCGACAGGGCCGCGGCAGTCGGGCGGGGGCTGCGGGAGCTGCCTCGGAGCGACGTGAACTGACCTGCCGCGGCAGGTCGCCGGATGCTTCCGGCGGCCCGCGGCGAGAGGCGAGGATTCCCGCCGCGTTGCGGCGGAAAGAGGCAACGGTCTCCACCGTTCGCGGTGGGGCGAGACAACTACAGGGCCCCTGCGTGGCCGCGACCGACTTGAGCAGGCGGGTGACAGCGCCGGCTCGATCGGCCGCGCCCGGGGGCGAAGGAGCTACATGTCGGATACGACACCTGCCGGCCGACCCGGCGGGAACCCAACCACATCCATCAACCTGGCGGATCTACCGGCCAAGATCAGGGTGCACGCGCTCGCGAAGCTGCTCCAGCGGAGCAGCCGCGAGGTACTCGACGCCCTGATCGAGCTCGGCGAGGACGGTCGCAGTGCCCAGTCGGGCGTGAACCGCGACGTGGCCCTCAAGGTCGCCGAACTGCTGCTCGGCCCGTCCGAGGAGGAGCCGGAGCCGGAGCCGGCCGCCGCGCCGGCACCGGCCAGAACGGTCGCGCCTCCTCCCGTGCCGGTGTTCGCCTCGGCGTCCCCGCTGTTCCTGTCACCCGATCCGGCGATGGCACCGGCCAAGGCACCCGCGAAGGCGACGAAGACATCAGACAAGGCACCGGACAAGGCACCCGACAAGACATCGGACAGGGCACCGGCGAAGGCACCCGCGAAAGCGACGAAGGCGCCGGCCAAGGCGCCGGCGGCCCGGCCCGCGTACGAGGTCGAGGAGCCGGACGAGGACGAGGCGGACGGCGTCGATGACGTCAATGAGGCCGCCGACGTCGAGGACGACGACGCGTCGGCCCGGCGCAGGCGCCGCCGTGGCCGCCGGGGTCGCGGCCGGGGCAAGGGCGGCCAGGACGAAGACGGCTTCGGCGAGGACGAGGCCGACGAGGAGCCGGTGGCGAAGGCCGAGAAGCCGTCCAGGACGAGGGCCAAGGCACCAAGCGAGCCCGTCGACGCCGCCGACGACTCGGATGACGACGATGCTGCCGAGACGGCCAGCCAGCGGCGCAGGCGGCGGCGGCGCCGGCGCGGTGGCGACGACTCCGGCATGGGTGAGGACGATCCACCCAACACCGTGGTGCACGTCCGTGAGGCCCGCGACGAGAAGCAGGAGGCTGCCGACGCGCGCAGCGAGGTGCGCAGCGTCCGCGGCTCGACCCGGCTGGAGGCCAAGCGCCAGCGTCGCCGGGACGGCCGGGAGGCGGGCCGGCGCCGGGCGCCGATCCTGTCCGAGGCCGAGTTCCTGGCCCGCCGCGAGTCGGTGGATCGAGCCATGGTGGTCCGGGAGCGGGGCGAGCGCACCCAGATCGCGGTGCTCGAGGACGGCGTGCTGGTGGAGCACTTCGTCACCACCTCCGGCACCGGTTCCCTGGCCGGCAACGTCTACCTCGGCCGGGTACAGAACGTGCTGCCCAGCATGGAGGCGGCGTTCGTGGACATCGGGCGGGGCCGCAACGCCGTGCTCTACGCCGGCGAGGTGGACTGGGACGCCGCCGGGCTGGAGGGCAAGGCGCGCAAGATCGAGCAGGCGCTGTCCACCGGGGACAGCGTGCTGGTCCAGGTCACCAAGGACCCGGTCGGGCACAAGGGCGCCCGGCTGACCACGCAGATCAGCCTGCCAGGACGGTTCCTGGTCTACGTGCCGGGCGGCGGAGCCACCGGCATCTCGCGCAAGCTCCCGGAGAACGAGCGGCGCCGGCTCAAGGACGTGCTCAAGCGGGTCGTGCCCGAGGACGCCGGGGTGATCATCCGGACCGCCTCGGAGGGGATCAGCGAGGAGGAGCTGGCTCGTGACGTGCGCCGGCTCCAGGCGCAGTGGCAGGTCATCAACGACAAGACCAAGGGCATCAACGGCGCCAAGAAGGCCAGCGCCCCTTCGCTGCTCTATGAGGAGCCAGACCTGCTGATCAAGGTCGTCCGCGACCTGTTCACCGAGGACTTCTCGGCGCTGGTGATCGAGGGCGGGCAAGCCTGGGAGACCATCGACGCCTATGTCAGCCACGTCGCCCCAGAGCTGGTCGGGCGGCTGCGCCGGCACGTGGCGAACACCGACGTGTTCGCCGAGTTCCGGGTCGACGAGCAGCTGCTCAAGGCGCTCGACCGCAAGGTCTGGCTGCCCTCCGGCGGCTACCTCGTCATCGACCGCACTGAGGCGATGACCGTCATCGACGTCAACACCGGGAAGTTCACCGGCTCCGGCGGCAATCTGGAGGAGACCGTCACCCGCAACAACCTGGAGTCCGCGGAGGAGATCGTCCGTCAGCTCCGGCTGCGCGACATCGGGGGCATCATCGTGATCGACTTCATCGACATGGTGCTCGAGTCCAACCGGGACCTGGTGCTGCGCCGGTTGACCGAATGCCTCGGCCGGGACCGCACCCGACACCAGGTGGCCGAGGTGACCTCGCTCGGGCTGGTGCAGATGACCCGCAAGCGGGTCGGAACGGGCCTGCTCGAAGCGTTCAGCACCCCGTGCGAGCACTGCAAGGGCCGCGGCGTCCTGGTCGTCCCTGAACAAATCTCCAAGTCCAACGGCCAGTCCGCCCCCCAGCAACAGCAGTCGTCCCGCCGCTCGCGCGGCCAAGCGGACAAGGACGGCAAGGAAGGCGGGTCCAGCCACGCCGCCAGGGCCGCCGTCCGCGACATCGCCAAGGCCAGTGGCGTGGACCCGGCCGTACCCGACGAGCTCGCCGGCGACACCGCCGGTGCACCCGCTGGCGGCCAGCCCACCGGTGAGCCGGCGCTCGCCCCGCTCGCCGAGCTGTTGCCCGCACCCGTCGCCGACCGGTCGGCCGATTCGGCCGCCGCCGGGGCACCCGTCGACGCCGAGGCCGGGTTACTCGCTGACCAGCCCGCGAGCGGCGCATCCGCGGCAGCCGACCCGCCGGCGTCGGATTCGCCCGCGGCCGGCGGTCCGGGTTCGCCCGACAACGGCGAATTCGCCGCTCCGTGGGGCGGTCGGGACGCGGACACGCCGGCCGACCGGTCGGCCGCCGAGGTGCACGTGCCGCCTCAGGCGGACGGCACCGGGGACAGCCACCCCGAGACGGGCGGCACGGCGCGGCGCCGCCGGGCCGCGTCCCGGCCGGCCGGACCGCCGGTCTCGGCGAACTCGGATGGCTGATCTTGGGCCCGCTTCACTCGTTCGCGTGACGCTACGAACCAGCCGTCACGATCAGCCGGCCGGCTGATCGTGACGGCTCGGCGTCGGACCGGGCCGGAGTGGACGTCCCTGGCGGCCTCCGCCGCGAACCCGGACCCCGGTTTGACCACCATTCCGGCCGGCACGTAACCTGTAGTTCGGCCCGCCGGTTCGGTGGGCCGTGTCGCGCGCGAGGCCCGGTTCGCTGGTTATCAGTCCGGACGCGGCGCGATCCACAGATTTGATCCACCCCGTCGAGTAGCAGGAGAGTTGCGTCCCGATGTACGCGATCGTCAAGACCGGCGGCAAGCAGTACAAGGTGGCTGTCGGCGACGTGGTCGAGGTCGAGAAGCTGGAGGGCGAGCCCGGCACCGAGCTCACCTTCCCCGCGCTGCTCGTCGTTGACGGCACCGACGTCACCACGGATGCGGACGCCCTGGCCAAGGTCTCGGTGACCGGCAAGGTCGTCGAGCAGTCCAAGGGCCCGAAGATCCGCATCCACAAGTTCAAGAACAAGACCGGGTACCACAAGCGGCAGGGGCATCGGCAGAAGCTGACCCGTGTCGAGGTCACCGGCATCACGAAGTAGGGAGCCGAACAATGGCACACAAGAAGGGTGCGTCCAGCTCCCGCAACGGCCGCGACTCCAACGCCCAGTACCTCGGCGTCAAGCGGTACGGGGGGCAGGTCGTCAAGGCGGGGGAGATCCTCATCCGCCAGCGTGGCACCAAGTTCCACCCGGGTGTGAACGTCGGCCGCGGCTGTGACGACACGCTGTTCGCGCTGTCCGCCGGCGCGGTCCAGTTCGGGACCAAGCGCGGCCGCAAGACCGTCAACATCGTCCCGGCCGAGGCCTGAGGGCCTGCCGCAGCGAGATTCTTACGAGGGCGGGCCGGAGTTGGTGCGGCCCGCCCTTCGCGTTTGTCCGAGAGGAAACAACTGTGTCCCGGTTCGTTGACCGCGTAGTGATCCACGTTGCCGCGGGCGACGGTGGAAACGGCTGCGCCTCGGTCCACCGGGAGAAGTTCAAGCCGCTCGGCGGGCCGGACGGCGGCAACGGCGGCAACGGCGGTGACGTCACGCTGGTCGTGGACAGCGGTGTGCACACCCTGCTGGACTTCCACTTCCGACCGCACGCCAAGGCGACCAGCGGCCGGCCAGGTCAGGGCAGCAACCGGGACGGCGCGGCCGGCGAGGGCCTTGACCTCCGAGTGCCCGACGGGACGGTGGTGTTGACCGAGGGCGGCGAGGTGCTCGCCGACCTGGTCGGCAACGGCACCAGGTTCGTCGCCGCCCGGGGCGGTCGCGGCGGGTTGGGCAACGCGGCTCTCGCGTCCAAGTCACGCAAGGCCCCGGGCTTCGCGCTGCTCGGCGAGCCGGGTGAGGCCCGTGACCTGGTCCTCGAACTGCGCTCGGTGGCCGACGTCGGCCTGGTCGGCTTTCCGTCGGCCGGCAAGTCCTCGCTGATCTCGGTGTTGTCCGCGGCTCGACCCAAGATCGCCGAATACCCGTTCACCACTCTGGTGCCCAACCTCGGCGTGGTCACCGCGGGCGACTCGGTCTACACCATGGCCGACGTGCCCGGCCTCATCCCCGGCGCCAGCGAGGGCAAGGGACTCGGCCTCGACTTCCTGCGGCACATCGAGCGCTGTGCCGTGCTCGTGCATGTGGTGGACTGCGCGACCTTCGAGCCGGACCGGGATCCGGTGTCCGATGTGGACGCGCTGGAGGCGGAGCTGGCCCGCTACACCCCGGCTCTCGGGGGCGACCTGGCCGACCGGCCCCGGGTCGTGGTCCTCAACAAGGTCGATGTGCCGGATGCCCGCGAGCTGGCCGACCTGGTCCGCGCCGAGTTCGAGTCCCGTGGCCTGCCGGTGTTCTCCGTGTCCACGGTGACCAGGGAGGGCCTGCGGGAGCTCAGTTTCGCGCTGGCTCGCGTCGTCGAGGAGGACCGGCGCACCAGACCGCCGGCCGAGGCGACCCGGATCGTCCTGCGGCCGGTCGCCGTGGACGACGCCGGGTTCACGGTCGAGGAGGATCCCGAGCAGGAGGGCGCCTTCCTGGTGCTCGGCGAGCGCCCCGAACGTTGGGTGGGCCAGACCGATTTCAGCAACGACGAGGCCGTCGGCTACCTCGCCGACCGGCTGGCCCGGCTCGGGGTGGAGGAGGCACTCGCCGGTCTCGGCGCCCAACCCGGCTGCCCGGTGACCATCGGGTCCGTCACCTTCGACTGGGAGCCCTCCACCCCGGCCGGCATCGCCATGCTCATGCACCAGCGCGGCAGTGACCCGCGCTTGGTGGAGGGTCACCGCATCACCGCAACGGAGCGCAAGGCCGCCAAACGTGCCCGGCGCACGCCGAGCGCCCCGGACACCGAGTAGCCCCACACTCCGTCATGGCCAGCCACCGTCCATTCCGCCGGTACAGCCGAGGGCGACAGCCATGACCGGCGCGACCGTGCCGGGCTCGGCGCGTGCGCTGGTGGCGGGCGCGCGGCGGGTCGTGGTCAAGGTGGGTTCCTCCTCGCTGACCACGGCGCAGGGCGGGTTGGACCCGGTCCGGCTGAACGCGCTCGTCGATGCCATGGCCGCGCGGCGCAGTGCGGGCAGCCAGGTCGTGCTCGTCTCCTCCGGCGCCATCGCCGCCGGCCTCGCCCCGCTCGGCATTCCGCGCCGGCCCGCCGATCTCGCCACCCAGCAGGCCGCGGCCAGCGTCGGGCAACTCGCGCTCGGCCACGCCTACGTGGCCTCGTTCGGCCGGTACCGGCTCACCGTCGGCCAGGTTCTCCTCACCTCGGACGACGTGGTCCGACGGTCGCACTACCGCAACGCGCAACGCACGTTCTCCCGGTTGCTGACCCTCGGCGTGGTTCCGGTCGTCAACGAGAACGACACGGTGGCCACCGAGGAGATCCGGTTCGGCGACAACGACCGGCTGGCCGCGCTGGTCGCCCATCTGACCGGCGCCGACGCGCTGGTCCTGCTGTCCGATGTGGATGGTCTCTACGACGGCGATCCCCGGCTGGGCACCGCCCGACGCATCGACGAGGTACCCGCCGCCGGCGATCTGACCCAGGTCGAGGTGGGCCGCGCCGGCGCCTCCGGCCTCGGCACGGGCGGCATGGCATCCAAGCTGGCCGCCGCGCAACTGGCGGCCGCTGCTGGGATTCCGGTGCTCCTCGCGGCCGCGTCGGCCGCCGCACGCGCCCTGCACACCGCGGACGTCGGCACCGCGTTCGCGGCAAGCGGCCGCCGGCTCTCCGCTCGCCGCTTCTGGCTCGGCTACGCCGCGGACGCCACCGGCTGCCTGCACCTCGATGCCGGTGCGGTGGCCGCCGTGGTGGGCCGCCGTCGCTCGCTGCTCCCGGCCGGCATTGTGGCCGTGGACGGCAGCTTCGAAGCCGGCGACGTGGTCGAGCTGGCCGACCCGGCGGGCCACATCGTGGCGCGTGGGGTCGTCTCCTTCGATGCCGACGAGCTCCCCGGGCTGATCGGCCGCTCCACCCACGACCTCCTTCCGGAACAACGCCGCGAAGTGGTGCACGCCGACGACCTCGTCCCGCTCACCCGGCACTGACCCAGGACGAGAGTCCACGGGCGGTGCGCCGGTGAAAAATGGACGTGAGATTGCCGGCACCGGATGGCAGCCTGTCCCGCATGACCGAACCGAGCCCGAAATCGGACCTGCGCCGCTACCTGCAGACCGCCCGCGACGCACTGCTGTGGAAGCTCGACGGGCTCTCGGAGTACGACGCCCGCCGCCCGCTCACGCCGACCGGCACCAATCTGCTGGGACTGGTCAAACACATGGCCAGTGTGGAGCTGGGATACTTCGGCGACACGTTCGGTCGGCCGCATGAGGAGTCGCTGCCCTGGTCCGGCGATGACGCCGAACCCAACGCCGACATGTGGGCCACCGCCGGCGAGTCACGCGAGGAGATCGTCGGCCTGTACCGCCGGGCCTGGGCACACGCCGACTCGACCATCGACGCCCTGGCGCTGGACGCGATCGGACACGTGGCGTGGTGGCCGCCCGAACACAACGAGGTGACACTGCACCGAATCCTGGTGCACGTGGTCGCCGAGACACAGCGGCACGCCGGGCACGCCGACATCGTCCGGGAGCTGATCGACGGCTCCGTCGGGATGCGGGTGGACAACGACAACATGGCGCCCGGCGACCAGGCGTGGTGGGAGAACTACCGCGACCGGCTGGAGCAGGCGGCCCGGCAGGCCGACGTCAGCTGAGCCGCACCCGGGAGGAGACCGGCCTGGCTGACTGTGGTGTCCTCCGATGTGACGGGTCACTTCCGCGGCGGCCCATCGAGCAACGTGGGAACGTACTCGAGCAACTGGAGCCGACCGTCGAAGGTACGGCTGTCGACCAAGTCGAGGGCGATGTCGGGGTACCCGTCAAAGATGCGCTCCTTGCCGGTGGCGCCTGTGATGACTGGGAAAATGACCACTCGGAAGCGGTCCACCACACCGGCTTCGAGCAGCGACCGGCACAGGCTGAGGCTGCCAATGGTGCGCAGGGGCCGCGAGTCGCGTCGCTTCATGTCCTGCACGGTTTCGACCACGTCCCCGCCAACCAGCTCGGTGTTGGCCCACGACAGTGGTGGCGTCAAGGAGGAGGAGAACACCACCTTGGGCAGTGCGGTCAATTCGGCGAAGCCGGGTTCGGCGGGCATCTCGGCGGCGAATCCGGACATGAGTCGGTACGTCGTCGCACCCATGATGGCGGTGTGTTCCGTTTTGGCTTCTTCCTTGATCCAGGCGAGATACTCCGGCACCGCCATGCCCCAGTAGCCGGGCCAACCGTCCGCGGCCGCGTAACCGTCGAGTGAGATGATGAAGTCCACCGTCAGGCTTGACATCGAGCTTTCCTTCCTGGTCCTGACATTGATCGCCGCACCGGCGCGGCGGACCGGGTGCCGACTGCGGCGAACATGTGCACGGCCCCGCATCACCGCCCGGTGCGTCGCTGCATTCGCGCTCGAAAACCACCCGCCGTCACGCGGTCACCGCGAGGGCGAACGGGAGAACCGCGCCGGCCCCGTTGTCGCGGAGGAGCTTGGCCGCGAGGGTCATGGTCCAACCCGTGTCCACCAGGTCGTCCACCAGCAACACCGGTCCGTCCACCTCGGACAGTCGCGCACCGAGCTCCGGGCCCACCCCCAACGACTCCCACAGCTGGGCGAGGCGTTGCGCGCTGTTGTGCCGCGTTTCCGCCGTCCCGCGGACCTCAACCCGGCCAAGCAGCGGTAGCCGGCCGATCGTGCAGATCCGCTCGGCAAGGCTGGCCACCAGCCGCGGCCGCCCGACCGATCCCAGCATCACCACACCCTCCGGGCGAACCGCCCAGTCCCACGCCGCGAGTACCTGCACACAGGCGTCGAACAGGTCGTCAGGTACCGCCCCGTCGTCCACAGTGGACGAGAACAGTTGGCGTAACCGGTTGCCCCAGCCGATGTCGGTCAACCGGCCGACCGCGCGGCCGGGTTCGGCGGACTCCTCGGGCCCGAGCTTTCCGGACAGCGGCACGCCAAGCGCCTTCATTCCGGTCGGCCAGATTCGGCGAGGCGTCACCTCGACGCCCGGCCGGCGCAACCTGTCCTTCGCCGCTGTCACGACGCCATCGGCCACTTCGGTACTCCACCGGCGACCTGTGCAGTTGTCGCACCGGCCGCACGGCGCGGCGTGTGGATCGTCGAGCTGCCGGAGCAGGAACTCCATCCGGCAGCCGTCGGTCCGCTGGTAGTCGAGCACCGCTTGCTGTTCGGCCTTTCTGGCGGCGGCGATGTGCCGGTAGCGCTCGGCGTCGTACTCCCAGGTGCCGCCGCTGGCGATCCAGCCGCCCTGGACCCGCCGCACCGCACCGTCCACGTCGAGCACCTTCAGCACCATCTCCAGCCGGCTACGGGAAAGGTCCACGATCGGCTCGAGCGCGGCGAGCGACATCGGCCGGCCGGCCCCGGTGAGCGCGGCGAGCACCTGGCGCACCACTGGCTCGGCGGGGAAGGCCAATGACCCGAAGTAGGCCCAGATGTCCTGGTCCTCGACGCCAGGGAGAAGCAGCACCTCGGCCCGCTCGACGGCCCGGCCCGCGCGGCCGATCTGCTGGTAGTAGGCGATAGGCGAGGGGGGCGCGCCGAGATGGATCACGAAGCCGAGGTCCGGCTTGTCGAAGCCCATGCCGAGCGCGGACGTGGCGACCAGCGCCTTGACCTGGTTGGTCAGCAGGTCCTGCTCGGCGGCCGCACGCTCGGTCGGATCGGTCTTGCCGGTGTAGGACCGGACCGGGTGGTGCCGGTCCCGCAGGAAGGCGGCGACCTCCTGGGCGGCCGCGACGGTGAGTGTGTAGATGATGCCCGAGCCGGGCAACTCGTCGAGCCGCTCGGCCAACCAGGCCAGCCGGGCCTGCGCGGTCGGCAGCTGGACCACGGCCAGCCGCAGGCTCTCCCGGTCCAGTGCGCCGCGCAGCACCAGGGTGTCTCGGTCGCCGAGGCCCAGCTGCTCGGCGACGTCCCGCACCACCCGGTCGTTCGCGGTCGCCGTGGTGGCCAGCACCGGAACACCCGCCGGGAGCTCAGCCAGCAGCGTGCCCAGCCGCCGGTAGTCCGGCCGAAAGTCGTGGCCCCAGTCGGAGATGCAGTGCGCCTCGTCAACCACGAGCAGCCCGGCCGCCGCGGTCAGCTCGGGCAGCACGGTGTCGCGGAACTCCGGGTTGTTGAGCCGCTCCGGGCTGATCAACAGTACGTCGACCCGGCCGGCCAGCACCGATTGCTGGATGTCGCGCCACTCCTGCGCGTTGGCCGAGTTGATGGTGGCCGCGTGTACGCCGGCCCGCGCCGCGGCCGCGACCTGGTTGCGCATCAGGGCGAGCAGCGGCGACACGATGACCGTCGGTCCCTCGCCAAGCTCCCGGAGCAGGGCGGTGGCGATGAAGTACACCGCGGACTTCCCCCATCCGGTGCGCTGCACCACCAAGGCCCGGTGCCGCCCGGCGACCAGCGCCTCGATCGCCGTCCACTGATCCTCGCGGAGCCGGGCGCCGTCGCCCGCGAGGGCCACCAGCCGCTGTTCCGCCGATTCACGCATTGCGAGTTCGTCCACGCCGCCACCCTGACCTAACGGACCGACATCCGGCGAGCGAATGACCGCAGGAACGGCACGTTTGTTCGAACTGGGTTCCGAACAACACCCGATCGAGTGGCTCTGCGGCACCTCGCCGGGCAGTTGTCACCATTCTCGCCGTTCCGCGTCATGGCCGATGCACCCGTCCGTCTCTAGGGGTGCGGACTCCCGCAGGGGAGTAGTCCGCACTGGCGGGAACCCCAGCCTCGCCAGAAGTTCCACCCAGGTTCGACGAAGTTCAACAAGTTCAACAAGTTCAACAAGTTCAACAGGTTCGGCACGGTGCGGTGTGGGTGGTGTCTCATCCCGGGAGACACTGCCCACACCTCCACCCGATCTTCCGGCACCATGGCCCTACGCTGGCCGAACTATGGCGCAGCAGGCACCCGGCAAGCGGATCGGGATCATGGGCGGCACCTTCGACCCCATCCATCATGGGCACCTGGTCGCGGCGAGCGAGGTGCAGGCCAGGTTCGACCTGGACGAAGTGATCTTCGTGCCGACCGGTCAGCCGTGGCAGAAGACCCATCAGACGGTGAGCCCGGCCGAGGACCGCTACCTGATGACCGTGATCGCCACCGCGTCCAACCCCAGGTTCTCGGTGAGCCGGGTCGACGTGGACCGGAAGGGCGTCACCTACACCATCGACACGCTGCGCGACCTGCGCGAGGCACACCGCGACGCCGAGCTGTTCTTCATCACCGGGGCGGACGCGCTCGAACAGATCCTCACCTGGCGCGAGGCGGACGAGCTGTTCGGCCTGGCCCACTTCGTCGGCGTGACCCGTCCGGGCTACGACCTCGACGACCACCACCTGCCCATCGGGGCGGTCAGCCTGATCGAGGTGCCGGCCATGGCGATCTCCTCGACCGCGTGTCGGGCCAGGGTCGCCGCCGGTGAGCCGGTCTGGTATCTCGTGCCCGACGGGGTCGTGCAGTACATCTCCAAGCGCAACCTCTACGTCTCCGAGTGAAATCGAGCGCGAGACCTGTCGCCTGCCCCCGGTAGTCTCGAGGGACTAATTTCCGTGCCGAACACAAAGGGGACAACGTGGCAGCAACGCACGACGCGCGCCGGCTTGCACTGGTGGCCGCGAACGCCGCGGCGGACAAGAAGGCCAGCGATGTGATCGTGCTGGACGTCTCCGACCAGTTGGTGATCACCGACTGCTTCGTGATCGCGTCGGCTCCCAACGAACGCCAGGTGGGAGCCATCGTCGACAACGTCGAGGAGAAGATGCGCGATGCCGGCACCAAGCCGGTCCGCCGGGAGGGTGCCCGCGAGGGGCGGTGGGTGCTGCTCGACTTCGTGGACATCGTGGTGCACGTCCAGCACGCCGAGGAGCGCGCGTTCTACGCCCTGGAACGGCTGTGGAAGGACTGCCCGCGCATCGACTTCGACCCGCTCGCCGCTGCCGGGGACGGCGCGTCGTGACGTTGCGGCGGTTGGTGCTGTGGCGGCACGGCGAGACCGACTACAACGCCACCGGGCGGATGCAGGGTCATCTCGACTCGCTGCTCACCCAGGTTGGCTGGAACCAGGCCAGGTTCGCGGTTCCGGTGCTGGCCAGGTTCGCGCCGGACCTGGTGGTGGCGTCGGACCTGCGCAGGGCCACCGACACGGCAACCGTCTTCACCTCGGCCACCGGCGTCCGGCTGCGCATCGACAAGCGGTTACGAGAGACCAACCTGGGCATCTGGCAGGGCATGACGAGCGCCGAGATCGACGAGCAGTGGCCGGGCAGCCGGCAGCTCTGGCAGACCGATCCCACCTGGTCACCGCCCGGCGGTGAGTCCCGGGTCGAGGTGGCCAACCGGGCCTCCGACCTGGTGACCGACCTCGATCGCGCCGAGCACGGTGACGTGTCGACGATCCTGCTCTGTGCGCACGGCGGGCTGATCACCGCGCTCGCCGGCCACCTGCTCGAGCTTCCGGTCGGCTGCTGGGCGAAGCTCGGTGGAATCGGCAACTGCCATTGGACGGTGCTCGGCCGGCGCGCCACCAGCGGGTTGGACTGGCGACTGATCGAGTACAACGCGGGGATCACCGGCTAGTGTCCCGCGCGATGACTGGCTCGCAGATCTTCGGCGCGGGACACTGACGATGGCACCAACGGTGTTGCTCTTCGGCGATTCGCTGAGCTTTCACGGACCCGACGGACCGTATCCGGCTGACGAGGAACGGCTGTGGCCGAACGTCGCGGCCGCATCGCTGGGTGGCCGCACCGAGCTCGTCGCCGGCTTCGGCTGGACCGCGCGCGACGCGTACTGGGCGCTCACCGGCGACCCGCGGGTGTGGACCCTGCTGCCGAAGGCCGACGTGCTCGTCCTCGCGGTCGGCAGCATGGACACCCTGCCCTCGCCGCTGCCCACCTATCTGCGCCAGGGGATCCGCTACCTGCGCCCGGACCCGCTGCGCCGCTGGGCGAGGCGGGCATACCTGAGCGCGCAGCCGCGGCTGGCGCGGCTGACCCGAGGCCGGCCGCCGGCGCTTCCCGCCACGCTGACCGTCCGCTACCTCGACCAGATTCTGGTGTCGATCCGCGCACTGCGGCCCGACCTGCCGGCCGTCGGCGTGCTGCCGCCGGTACACCGGGCCCACTCCTACGGTCTGGTGCACACCGCCCGGCCGGGCGCGGCGGCGGCGGTGGCGGCTTGGGGAGCGCGGGCCGAGGTTCCGCTGCTCGATCTGGCCGCGCTGACCGCCGATCACGTGCTCGGCGGCCACGGCAGCCCGGACGGGATGCACTGGGGCTGGGCGGCCCACCAGGTTGTCGGCGACGCGTTGGCCGAGGTCGTTCGCCCGCTGCTCAAGCCGGGGGACTCCCCGTAGGCTGAGCCATCGTGCCCGCCGCCCGTGTCGCCCGTGTCGCGATCGTGACCGACTCGACCGCGCACCTGCCCGAGGGATTCGCCGACCGGCACGCGGTGCGGGTCGTTCCGTTGCGGGTGCTGGTCGACGGTCGCGCGGTGCTGGACGGGGTGGACATCGGGCCGGCGGAACTCGCCGCGGCGTTCGCCAGCCGGCGCACCGTCACCACGTCTCGGGCGAACCCGGACGAGTTCGCACCGGTGTATCGGGAGTTGCTGGCCGGGGGAGCGGAGCAGGTCGTCTCGGTGCACCTGTCCCGGGAGCTGTCCGGGACCTGGGAGTCGGCCCGGTTGGCCGCCGCGGAGGTGGCCCCGGACCGGATCCGGGTGGTCGACTCGCGGACCACGGTGATGGGGCTGGGCTTCGCCGCGTTGCGGGCGGCGGCCGCCGCGGCTGGCGGAGCCCCGGCGGCGGAAGTCGAGCTGGTCGCGGTGCGGGCGGCGGCCTCGACCACGGCGTTCTTCGTCCTGGAGACGGTCGAGTATCTGCGCCGGGGCGGTCGGATCGGCGCGGGCGCGGCGTTTCTCGGCACGGCGTTGGCGGTCAAGCCGGTGTTGCACGTGGACAACGGGCGGATCGTGCCACTGGAGAAGGTGCGCACCACCGGGCGGGCGGTGGCCCGGCTGATTGAGCTCGCCGTCGACGCGGCCGGGAACGAACCGGTGCAACTGGCCGTGCACCACCTCGCCGCGTCGGACCGGGCCGCGGATCTGGCTACCCGGTTGGACGAGCGGATCGCGGGGTCGTCCGGCTGCGTCGTCTCCGAGGTGGGCGCGGTGATCGGCGCACACACCGGCCCGGGCATGCTCGGCGTGGTGATCTGCCCGGAGGCAAACCGTCCATAGTGGCGGCACGGTCCGACAATTCGCCGCGTTCTGCCGGGCTTTCGGCGGGGGTTGTGGACAACCGCAAAGTTGTCCACAGCCGGGCTCCGGCGGTGTCGGACCGCGGGTGCTCCGGCCTAGCGTCGGCGCCGTGTTCCTCACGACCGCGCGACGAACTGATCGCGATACCCAGGTGCGAGACCGGCTCGCCCAACTGCTCGGCCACGCCCGTACCGAGGCGCACGGGCCGGCCGGCGAGCTATCCGACGACCTACCCGCCGACCAGGAATGGATCGACGAGTCCACACCGGCAACCGGTGCGGGACCGCCCGGTGACCCATGGTGGCGGCGCGGCGGCGCCGGCCGGCTGGTGGAGCGCTGGCTGCCCGGCACGGGAGTTCCGTCGCCTCCCCGGCGCCGGTTGCCGGTCCTGGTCGCCGCGCTCGCGGTCGCCGTGGTGGCGGCCGTGACGGTGGCGCTGTCCTCCTCGAGTGGCGGCCGGGAGCCGCCGCCCAACCTGCCCGTCGCGGCGGCCTCCGTCGAGCCGCAACCGGGCACCCGGCCGGGTGCTGCCGCACCGATCGTGGTCAGCGTCGTCGGCCGGGTCGTGCGCCCGGGCCTCGTCACACTGCCGGATGGGGCCCGGGTCGCCGACGCACTCCAGGCGGCCGGCGGCCCGGCTCCCGGGGTGGACGTCGGTGGGTTGAACATCGCCCGCCGGCTCAGCGATGGCGAGCAGCTCTACGTCGGGGTCGCGGCCCCCGCCGAGGCCGCCGTGAGCGCCGCACCGGTGCCCGGCAGTGCCGGGAAGGTCGACCTGAACTCCGCGTCGGTGGCCCAGCTGGACACGCTGCCCGGAGTCGGCGCGGTGACGGCTCAGCGGATCGTCGACTGGCGCACCGAGCACGGCCGGTTCGCGCGGGTCGACCAGCTGCGCGAGGTGGACGGCATCGGGCCGGCCAAATTCGGCCGGCTCAAGGACCAGGTGGTGGTCCGGTGACCGGGCTGGCCGAGCGGGCGCCCAGGCTGGACTGGCGGCTGGTGCCGGCGGCGCTCGCGGTCTGGTCGGGCAGCCTGCTCGGACTGCTCGTGCACTGGTGGCTGGCCGTAGTGGTCGGGGTGGCCGCGGTCTTGGCCGGGTTGATCATGCTGCTGAGGACGCGCGAGCACCATGACCGGCCGGTCCGCTGGCTGCGCCTCGGTGCCGGCGCCGCACTGCTGGTCTGTGGTTGCGCGGTGGCGCTGCCGACCAGTCTGCGGCTGCACACCGTGGTCGCGGACCCATTGCGTCCGTCGGCCGCTCGTGGTGCGTCCGGCACGTTCCAGGTCCGGCTTGGCGGCCGTCCCCGGCCGGTGCTCTCGGCCGGATTCGGTGGGCGCCAGGGCGGGGTGCAGGCGGTGGTGCTGCCCGCCGTGGTGCGCCATGCCCTGGTCGCCGGCCAGCCGGTGCGGACGAGCGGTGCGGTGCTACTCGTCGCCCCGGTGGACGGCTGGTCCCGGCTGCTGCCCGGCCAGGACGTGAACCTCGACGCGGTGCTGGCTCCGGCCGCTCCGGGCGGGATGGCGGTCGCCGTGCTCCGCGTGCGAGGCCCGCCAAGCGGGATCGGGCCGGCGTCCGGCTGGCAGCGCGCGGCCCAGGAACTGCGCTCCGGCCTGCGCAGCGCCTCCGGAGTGCTCGATCCCGAGCCGGCTGGCCTGCTGCCGGCACTGGTGGTCGGGGACACCGACGGCGTGCCGGGGCAGGTGGTCGAGCAGTTCCGGGCCGCCGGCCTGGCGCACCTGCTCGCGGTCAGTGGCGCCAACCTGGCGATCGTCTGCGTCGCGGTACTGCTGTTGCTGCGCGCACTGCGGGTGGGCCCGCGCGGCTCGGCCGTTGGCGCGATGCTGGCGCTGGTCGGGTTCGTCGTGCTGGCCGGGCCGTCGCCGAGCGTTCTGCGTGCCGCGGTGATGGGTGTCGTGGGTCTGCTCGCGCTGGCGATCGGACGCGAACGGGCGGCGTTGCCGGCGCTGTCGGTCGCGGTGGTGCTGCTGGTGTTGTACGACCCGGCCATGGCGACGAGCATCGGCTTCGCGCTGTCGGTCGCGGCCACGGGTGGCCTGGTGTTGCTCGCGCCTCGCTGGGCGGACGCGCTGGCCGCACGCGGTGTGCCGCGCGGGCTGGCCGAGGCGCTGGCGGTGCCGGCCGCGGCGCACCTGGTGACCGCGCCGGTGGTGGCCGGGATGACCGGGCAGGTCAGCACGATCGCGGTGCTGGCCAACCTATTGGCCGCGCCGGTGGTGGCGCCCGCGACGGTGCTCGGGGTGCTCGCCGCCGTGCTCGCCCCGGTCGCGCCGTGGTTGGCTCGGCTGCTGGTTCGGCTGGCCGGGCCCGAGGTGCATTGGCTGCTCGTCGACGCGCGGCAGGCCGCTCGGGTGCCCGGGGCCGTGATCGGCTGGCCGGCCGGCTGGTGGGGTGGGGCGCTGCTGCTGGTGGTCGCCGCCCTGGTGGTCGCCACGCTTCGGCACCGGGGCGGCCGGGTGCTCGTCGGCGTGGTGCTGGCCGGGCTGCTGGTCGCGGTGATCCCGGTGCGGATCATCGCGCCCGGCTGGCCGCCGTCGCGCTGGGCCATGGTGGCGTGTGATGTCGGGCAGGGCGATGCCGTGGTGCTGTCCACCTCGGATGCCGGGCGCGCGGTGGTGGTGGACACCGGGCCGGAGCCCGGCCCGGTGGGTGACTGTCTCGACCGGCTCGGAGTGGCCAGCGTGCCGCTGGTGATCGTGAGCCACCTGCACGCCGACCACATCGGCGGGCTGGCCGGAGTGCTCGCCGGCCGGCCGGTCGGCGGGGTGGCGGTCGGTCCCGCCCGGGCGCCCGGCTGGGCGTGGCGCGACGTGACCGGCCGTGCCGCCCGGGCCGGGGTGCCGGTTGTCCAACTCGATGTCGGGCAGCGACTGAGTTGGCCGGGGCTCACCATCGACGTGCTCGGGCCACGACCGCGCGAGGCGATCCCCCGGGACGGCACCGACGGAACGGAGATCAACAACAGCTCGCTCGTCCTGCGGGCGCGCACGCCGGCCGGGCGGGTGCTGCTCACCGGCGACGTCGAGCTCGCCGCCCAGACCGACCTGCTCAACGCGGGCGTGGACCTCGGCGCCGAGGTGCTGAAAGTGCCGCACCATGGCTCCCGCTACTCCTCGCCGGAGTTTCTCGACGCGACGGGCGCGCGCATCGCGCTGGTCAGCGTGGGCGCGGGGAACCGCTACGGTCACCCGAGCCAGCTCACCCTCGGGTTCCTCACCCGGCGCGGAACCCAGGTGCTGCGCACCGACCTGGCCGGCGACAGCGCGATCGTCGGGTCCGATGCGGGGCCACGCGCCGTCACCCGAGGCGATCCCCGGGCACCGCCGCGACGATGAGGCGCCCGGGGCGTGGCCCGGCGTGTCGGACGCCGCCGTGAGTCAGTCGGCCAGCGCCTGGCGAACGGCATCGGCCGACGGCGGCACGGTGGCCCGGGGGCCGATCCGGTCCTGGACCGCGTCGAGGGTCTTCAGGCCGTCGCCCGTGATGAACAGCACGGTCTCGCCATCGGGGTCGAGCTGACCGGTCTCGACGAGCTTCTTCGCGGTGGCTACGGTGACCCCACCCGCGGTCTCCGCGAAGATGCCCTCGGTCCTGGCCAGCAACCGGATGCCGTCGACGACCTCCTCGTCGGAGACGTCCTCGACCGCACCGCCGGTGCGGCGAACGGCGTCGAGCACGTAGGGCCCGTCGGCCGGGGCGCCGATCGCCAGCGACCGGGCGATGGTGCTCGGCTTGACCGGCCGCACCACGTCGAGTCCGGCCTTGAACGCGGCCGCGACCGGAGAGCAACCGGTGGCCTGGGCGCCGAACACCCGATAGGGCGTCGGTTCCACCAGACCGAGCTCACCGAGCTCGCGGAAACCCTTGTCCACCTTGGTCAGCTGGGCACCGGAGGCGACCGGCACGACGACCTGATCGGGCAGCCGCCAGCCGAGCTGCTCGGCGACCTCGTAGGCGAGGGTCTTGGAGCCCTCGGCGTAGTAGGGCCGGACGTTGACGTTGACGAACGCCCAGTCCTCGTGCTCCGCGGCGAGCTCGGTGGCGAGCCGGTTCACGTCGTCGTAGTTGCCGTCGACGGCGATGAGCGCACCGTCGTACACGGCGGTGGTCAGCACCTTGGCCCGCTCGAGATTGGAGGGAATCAGCACGACGGACTGCCAGCCGGCTCTGGCCGCCGCGGCCGCCACGGCGTTGGCGAGGTTGCCGGTCGACGGGCAGGCGAGCACCCGGAAGCCGAGCTGCCTGGCCGCGGCGAGGGCAACCGCGACGACCCGGTCCTTGAACGAGTGGGTCGGGTTGCCGGTGTCGTCCTTCACCCAGAGCGACCGGATGCCAAGGGCCGCGGCCAACCGGTCGGCCTTGACCAGCCGGGTCAGGCCGGGGTCGGTGTTCGGGTGGGCGTCCACATCGGACGGAACCGGCAGGAGCCGCCGGTAGCGCCAGATGGACTTCGGTCCCGCCTCGATCTCGGCACGAGTGATGTCGCCGAACTCGTAGGCGACCTCGAGCGGGCCGAAACACTCCGCACAGGCGAACTCGGCGGCGAGCGGAATCTGGTGACCGCATTCCCGGCAGGACAACGCGCGCGCCGGGCCCAGGTCGAAGGAGGTGGTGGTCTGGTCTTGCACATGCACGGAGGTCATCGCGAGGTATCTCCTCATCTGTCCCGCGGACGGGTCGGAATTGGCACCGTGGTCGTGGCCGTCCTCGCGATGAGGCGGTGGCTCACGCCGGTTGCCGGGGCTTCTTCGGGCCGATCCCTCTGCCCCTCTGGATGAGCGGTATTCAGTTGTCCGGCACACGCCGGTCAAACCGGAATGTGTGCCGACCACGCTACGGCACGATGCCGGTACCCGGCCAACCCGGGACCGCGGAATCCCAGAGTCCGGTCGGGGAATCGTCCTGCCGCTCTGGCAGAGTTCACCTGGTGGAAGGACTTCGCCGGTGAGCGCGCCCGCTGTCACGCCACCGCCGCTCCAGTTGGTGCTTGGCGAGGAGGAACTGCTGGTCGAGCGGGCCGTCAGGGCGGCGTTCGACACGGCCCGGCTGGCCGACCCGGGCGCCGAGCTGACCAAGGCCCGGGTGGCCGATCTCACGCCCCCTGAGCTCGCCGAGCTGGTCAGCCCGTCGCTGTTCGCCGAGGGGAGAGTCATCGTCCTCGAGGGCGCCAACGAGGCCGGCCAGGACATCGCCGGCGCGATCACGGCGTACGCCAAGGCGCCGGCCGCTGGCATCGTTCTCGTGGTGCTGCACAACGGGGGCGGGCGCAAGGCGGCCAAGGATCTGATCCCGGCGCTCAGGTCGGCCGGCGCCATCGTCAACGAGTGCGTCAAGATCACCAAACCGGCCGAGCGCGAAGCGTTCGTGCGCAACGAGATCCGGCACGCCGGCGGGAAGAGCGACAGCGAGGCGGTGATCGCGCTGATCGACGCGGTCGGCTCAGACCTCCGCGACCTGGCCGCCGCCGCCGCGCAACTCGTCGCCGACACCGGCGGCACGGTCACCGAGGAGGCGGTGCGCCGCTACCACCGCGGCCGGGCCGACGTGACCGGCTTCGCGGTGGCCGAGAAGGCGATCACCGGCGACGTCGCCGGCGCCTTGGAGGCCCTGCGCTGGGCGATGCAACTCGGTGTCCCGCACGTGCTGGTCGCCGACGCGTTGGCCGACGCGGTGCGCACCGTCGCCAAGGTCGCCGGAGCCGGCCGGGCCGACCCCTACCGCCTGGCCTCGGAACTGGGCATGCCCACCTGGAAGGTGCGCAAGGCGCTCGCCCAGTCGAAGGGCTGGCACCCCGCCGGCCTCGCCGAAGCCATGCACGTCGCCGCGCAGGTCAACGCGGACGTCAAGGGCGTTGCCGCCGACCCCGACTACGCCCTGGAACGTGCGGTCCTCCGGCTGGCCGCCGCGCACCGGCACACCGAGCGGTAACGCCACGTCGCCGTGGTGCGGCGGCCGGGTGCGGCGCAGCCGTGCGCAAGCTGGCGCTGCGCTCAGCGCGAGCGGGTCCGCGGAGCCCCAGGCGACGGTGAAACGCTCGGGCCCGGCCGCCAGTCGGCGGCCGGGCCCGAGTTCGGCGTGAGTTGGCTCAGAGCGCGTTGGCGCGCTTGGCCATGGCGGACTTCTTGTTCGCCGCCTGGTTGGCGTGCAGCACGCCCTTGCCGGCGGCCTTGTCCAGCTTCCGGCTCGCGTCGCGGAGCAGGGCGACGGCCTTCTCCTTGTCCCCGGCCTCGGCGGCCTCGCGGAACTTGCGGATCGCGGTCTTCACCGAGGACTTGACGGACTTGTTGCGCACCCGGCGCTTCTCGTTGGTCTTGATGCGCTTGATCTGTGACTTGATATTGGCCACGCGTGGTTCTCCTCGGCGCTCTCGCTGGAAGGGTCGTGCCGCATCTGTGCTGGCCCCGCCCCGGTCAAACCGGGTGGTGCGGGCTTCCTCCATGACGGAATGCCACACGGCACGACGAGCAAGAATAACAGCGGCGCGCCCTACTCCGACGCCGGGCCGGAGAACTCCGCCGGCCGCTTGCCCCGGATCGCGGCCACGCCCTCCTTGACGTCCGGCCCGGAGAAGCCGAGGAACTCGAGACCGAGCGACGCGTCGAAGATCGGCCCGGCCACCCGCAGCCAGTTGTTGAGCGCGTACTTGGTCCACCGCATCGCGCTCTGTGACCCGGCGGCGAGCCGGCGAGCCACCTTGCGCGCGGTCTCGTGCAGTTCATCGGGCTCGACGCACAGCGACACCAGGCCGATCCGTTCGGCCTCTTCGCCGGACACCGGCTCGCAGGTGAGCAGGTGATACTTGGCCTTGGCCATGCCGCAGAGCAGTGGCCACACGATCGCCGCATGGTCCCCGGCCGCGACGCCGAGCCGGGTGTGCCCGTCCATGATCCGAGCGGTGCGGGCGGCGATCGACACGTCCGCCAGGAGCCCGACGACCAGCCCGGCCCCGACCGCCGGCCCCTCGATCGCCGAAACCACCGGCTTGGCACAGTTGATCACGTTGTAGACCAGGTCGCGGGCCTCCCGGAGCACCCGGACCCGGACCGCGAAGTCCTCGGACATGTCGGTGACCAGGTCGAGGTCCCCGCCGGAGGAGAACACGCCGCCCTCGCCGCGGATGATCGCCACGCGCACGTCCGGATCCCGGTCGATCGTGGTCCAGACCTCGGCCAGCTCCCGGTGACCCTCGTGCCCGACCGCGTTCAGCCGCCCGGGTGCGGACATGGTCACCTCGAGCACCCCCGCATCGAGGTCGGCGAAGCGCAGGCTCGGGTACCGCGAGGCGTAGTCGTGCATGACCCCATCCTGGCAGGGCCCTCCTGGTTGCCGGCAGAGTCGACGGGCGCGGTGTGGTTCGGTCGCTGGGTCCTTGCTGGCAGGGACAATCAGCCCGTGACGCATCCCGTGGCTCTGGTCCTGGTGGTCATCGCGGCGGTGGCGCATGCCGGCTGGAACCTGTGTGCGAAGCGGGTCCCCGGCGGGGGCACGGTCTTCGTCTGGTTGTACGGCACGGTCACGGCGACTCTGTGCGTGCCACTGGCCGTCGTCACCGTGCTGATGTTTCACCAGACGCCGTCGGGGACCTGGCTGGTCGCCATGGGGGTCACCGGGGTGTTGCACGTGACCTACTTCGTGTTGCTCCAGCGCGGGTACGCGGTCGGCGACCTGTCGGTGGTGTACCCGCTGGCCCGCGGGTCCGGCCCGCTGCTCGCGGTGCTCGCGGCCGTTGCCTTCCTCGGCGAGCGGCCAGGGGTGCTCGCACTGGCCGGCGCGGGCGCGGTGGTCGGCGGGATCCTGGTGATCGGCGGGATCGGGCGCGGTAAGCGGTCGGCGGGCGTGCTGTACGCGGTGGCCACCGGGGTGCTGATCGCCGGTTACACGCTGTGGGACGCGTACGCGGTGACCACGCTGGCGGTGCCGCCCCCGGTGCTCATGGCCGGTTCGGCACTGTGCGAGTTCGGGTTGCTCAGCCCGGTACTGCTCAGGCGGCGGGGGCAGGCGGCCACCCTCTGGCGGGCACATCGGCGGTCGGTGGTCGCGATCGCGATCCTCTCGCCGCTGGCGTATCTGCTGGTGCTGTTCGCCCTGCGGCAGGCGCCGGTGAGCCTGGTCGCGCCGGTCAGGGAGCTGTCCATTGTGTTCGGCAGCCTGGCCGCCTGGCTGGTGCTCGGCGAGCCGGACCCGCGCCGGCGGCTGACCGGCGCCGTGGTGGTGCTCGCCGGAGTGGCCGCCATCGCGGTGCGGGTGTAAGTCATGGGCGTGGAGTTCCTGAGCAGCCGGATTCTGGTGCGACCACGGAATCGGGACCGGTCCGTGGCCTTCTACCGCGACGCGCTTGGCCTCGCGGTGTACCGGGAGTTCCCAGGCGGCACGGTGTTCTTCCTGGGTAACGGTTTCCTTGAGGTGTCCGGTGAGGGTGCGGCCGTGCCGGGCCCGGATGTGGCACTGTGGCTTCAGGTTCGGCACTTGGACACGGCCGCTGCGGAGCTCGCCGAACGGGGGGTCGCCGTGGTGCGCGGGCCGCGCACCGAGCCGTGGGGCCTGCGCGAGATGTGGATCTCCGACCCGGATGGGCTGCCGATCGTGGTCGTGGAGATTCCCGAGGATCACCCGCTACGCCGCGACCCGCGTGGCTAGCTGTACCCGGCCGTCACCTTGGTGGCAGTCGGCTGGCAGCAAGTCGCCCGAGCGAGGAACGCCGAGCGCATAGATACAGCGCAAGGTGACATTCCGCTTGTAGAAGCGAAGGAATGTCACCTTGCGCTGATCCAACCGGGCCCGCGCCCGTGCCGATCGCCCTGGTTGGCGCGCTGCCGCGAGCGAGCCACCGCCGGTGCGGCAGTCGGGCATGGGACGATGGGGCGGTATCCCTTGATCCCGATAAGGACACTGAGTGACCACGTTCGCCGACACGACGTTCACGGCGCCTGAGCAGATCCGCAACTTCTGCATCATCGCCCACATCGACCACGGCAAGTCGACGCTGGCCGACCGCATGTTGCAGTTCACCGGAGTGGTCCAGGAACGGGACATGCGGGCGCAGTACCTCGACCGGATGGACATCGAGCGCGAGCGCGGGATCACCATCAAGGCGCAGAACGTCCGGCTGCCTTGGCAGGTGGGTGGCCGGGACCACGTGCTGCACATGATCGACACACCCGGGCACGTCGACTTCACCTACGAGGTGTCCCGGGCGCTCGAGGCATGTGAGGGGGCGGTCCTGCTGGTCGACGCCGCGCAGGGGATCGAGGCGCAGACCCTGGCCAACCTGTACCTGGCGCTGGACAAGGACCTCACCGTCATCCCGGTGCTCAACAAGATCGACCTGCCGGCCGCGGATCCGGAGAAGTACGCCGCCGAGCTCGCGCACATCATCGGTTGCGAGCCGACCGACGTGCTGCGGGTCTCGGCGAAGACCGGCAAGGGCGTCCGGGAGCTGCTCAACGAGGTGGTGCGGCTGGTGCCGGCACCGCGCGGCCGCGCGGACGCCCCGGCCCGAGCGATGATCTTCGACTCGGTGTACGACACCTACCGCGGCGTGGTCACCTACATCCGGGTGGTGGACGGAAAGATCACGCCGCGGGAGCGGATCCGGATGATGTCCACCAACGCCACCCACGAGCTGCTCGAGGTGGGCATCATCTCGCCCGAGCCGAAGCCGAGCGCGGGCCTCGGCGTCGGGGAGGTCGGTTACCTGATCACCGGGGTGAAGGACGTCCGGCAGTCCAGGGTCGGCGACACCGTGACGGCCGAGCGCAAGGGAGCCACCGAACCGCTGGCCGGCTACCGCGAGCCCCGCCCGATGGTCTACTCCGGACTGTATCCGGTGGACGGTTCGGACTACCCGGACCTCCGTGAGGCGCTGGACAAGCTGCGGCTCAACGACGCCGCGCTGAGCTACGAGCCGGAGACCTCGGCGGCGCTCGGCTTCGGCTTCCGGTGCGGCTTCCTCGGCCTGCTGCACCTGGAGATCGTCCGCGAGCGGCTGGAGCGGGAGGCCGGGCTGGACCTGATCTCCACCGCGCCCAACGTGGTGTACCGGGTGGTGATGGACGAGGGCACCGCGCACATCGTGACCAACCCGTCGGACTGGCCGGAGGGCGGCAAGATCGCCGACGTGTACGAGCCGGTGGTGAAGACCACGGTGATCGCGCCGTCGGACTACATCGGCTCGATCATGGAGCTGTGCCAGAGCCGGCGCGGGCAGCTCGGCGGGATGGACTACCTGTCGACGGACCGGGTGGAGCTGCGGTACACCATGCCGCTCGCGGAGATCATCTACGACTTCTTCGACGCGCTGAAGTCCCGCACCCGTGGGTACGCGTCGCTGGACTACGAGGAGTCCGGCGAGCAAGCCGCGGATCTGGTCAAGGTGGACATCCTGTTGCAGGGCGAGCCGGTGGACGCGTTCAGCGCGATCGTGCACCGGGACGCGGCCTACGGCTACGGCACCCGGATGGCCACCAAGCTCCGCCAGCTCATCCCGCGCCAGCAGTTCGAGGTGCCGATCCAGGCCGCGATCGGGGCCAGGGTGATCGCCCGCGAGACGATCCGGGCGATGCGCAAGGACGTGCTGGCCAAGTGCTACGGCGGTGACATCACCCGCAAGCGCAAGCTGCTGGAGAAGCAGAAGGAGGGCAAGAAGCGGATGAAGATGGTCGGCCGGGTCGAGGTGCCGCAGGAGGCGTTCGTCGCCGCGCTGTCCACCGACGAGCCGACGGACAAGGCCAAGAGCCGCAAGTAGCATGGCCGATCCACTCGAGTCGCTGCGCGAGCTGTGCCTCGCCCTGCCGGAGACGAACGAGCGGCACAGCCACGGTGAGCCGAGCTGGTTCGTGCGGGACAGGAAGCAGTTCGTCAGCTACGCCGACCGCCATCACGACGACCGGCTCGGGTTCTGGTGCGCGGCGCCACCCGGGGTGCAGGAAGCGCTGGTCGGCTCGGCCCCGGAGCGCTTCTACCGCCCGCCGTACGTGGGGCACCGCGGCTGGTTAGGGGTGTACCTCGACGTCCCGGTCGACTGGGCGGAGATCGCCGAGATCGTCGAGGACGCCTACCGGATGGTCGCGCCGAAGCGGCTGGTCGCCGAGCTGGACGGCTAGTCGGTCCACCAGTTGGTCCACGGTGGACCGGTGTGCGGCGGGGAGCGCTCAGCGGGTGAACACGACCTTGCCCGCGGTTTCGCCGTTGAGCATCCGGGTGATGCCTTCCTTCGCCTCGGTCATGGGCAGCGTGGTGCCGATGTGCGGGTGCAGACCGGCCGTCGCGCAGAAGCTGAGCAGGTCGGCCAGTTCGGCGCGGGTGCCCATGGTGGAGCCGACCACGCTGAGCTGAAGGAAGAACAGCCGTTGCAGCTCGGCGCCCGGGTCGGGGCCGCTGGTCGCGCCGGAGACCACGATGGTGCCGCCCGGACGCAGCGCGCGCATGGAGTGTGCCCAGGTGGCCTTGCCGACGGTCTCGAACACGGCGTCGACGCGTTCCGGGAGCCGCGCGCCGGACTCGAACGTCTCGTGCGCGCCGAGCGAGCCGGCGAGGGCGCGCTTGTCCGCCGTGCGGCCGGTGACCCACACCCGCATGCCGGCGGCCCGGCCCAGCGCGATCAACGCCGTGGACACGCCGCCGGACGCGCCCTGCACCAGCATGGTCTGACCGGGCCGAAGGCCGGAGCGAACGAAGAGCATCCGGTACGCGGTCAGCCAGGCCGTGCCCATGCACGCGGCCTCGGCGAAGGACAGGCCGGGCGGCTTGGGCAGCGCGTTGTTCGCCGGGACCACCACGACGTCGGCGAAGCTGCCCTGGTGCAGCTCGGTGAGCAGGGTGCGCCGGGGGTCGAGGGTCTCGTCGCCGCTCCACGACGGGTCGCCGATGACCGAGTGCAGCACCACCTCGGTGCCGTCGGCCAGCACGCCGGCGCCGTCGCAGCCCAGGATCATCGGGAACCGGTCGGGTTTGATGCCGACCCCGCGCAGCGTCCACAGGTCGTGCATGTTCAGGCTGGCCGCGCGGACCGCGACGGCGACCCAGCCGTCCGGCACCTCCGGCTCGGGACGATCGCCGATCCGCAGTGCGGCGATCGGGTCGTCGGGGCTGGGCTCGGCGGCGTAGACGGCGAACATGCCGTGCAACCTATCGCCTCCGGTCGGGCGCTACCCTCGACGACGTGTTCAACTGGTGGAACGACGTCGAGCTGTGGATCCTCGGTTTGGCGTTCCCGTTCCAGTTCGCCCTGGTGATGGCGGTGCTGCTGCCGCTGTGCGTGATCATGGCGTGGCTGATCGACCGGGTCGTCGACTACGCGTCGGCCACGTTCGGTCCGTCCGACGAGGACGAGCCGCCGCTCGGGGCCCGTTGAGCATGCGCCCGCGGATTCGGATCACCGTCGCGCTGGTCGGCCTCGTCCTGCTGGTGCTGGCCGGCTGGTTCGTCCGCGAGCGGGCGAGCGCCGACCCGCCGGCCGCGCCCGCCGTGTCGGTCGACCCGGGACGTTAGGGCGCCCAGTTCGGCGCCCGCTTCTGGGCGAACGCCAGGATCCCTTCCTGCCCCTCTTCGCTGGCGAAGAAGTCGGCGGAGAGCGCGGTCATCGCGGCGAAGTCCTCGGCCAGGCCGGCCGGCCGCTCCCGGCGCAGCATCGCCTTGGTGGCGGCCAGCGCCTTAGGCCCGCCGAGGGTGAGCATGCCGGTGTAGCGGGCGACCTCGCCGTCCAGCGCCGCCGCCGGCACCGCGGCGTTGAGCAACCCGATCGCGACGGCCCGGTTGGCGTCGAACTTCTCGCCGGTGAGGAACAGCTCGTGCGCGGCCCTTGGCAGCAGCCGGGGCAGCACGGTCACCGAGATCACCGCCGGTACCAGGCCGAGCCGCACCTCGGTGAACGCGAACGTGGCGTCGTCGGCGGCGACGGCGACGTCGGCAGCGGCCACCAGGCCGACCCCACCAGCCCGGGCCGGGCCGGCGAGCTTGGCCACCACCGGCTTCGGACAGGTCCAGATCTGCTCCAGGATGGCCGGGAACTCGTTCACCCCCGCCTCGGAGCTCGACGTTGCGCCGGCCTCCTTGAGATCCATCCCGGCGCAGAACACGGGACCGGTGTGGTCGAGCACCACCACCCGCGTGGCCTCGTCGCCGGCCGCGGCGCTCAGCCGGTCGCGCAGTTCGCGGCGCAGCTGGGCGGACAGCGCGTTGCGGTTGTGCGGGGAGTCCAGGGTGATCGTCGCGACGCCGCCTGCGACCGCGTAACGCACGAGCTCATCGGCCATGCGAGCACCTTAGTGAGAGTGCTCGTGGTGACTGTGCCCGTGGTACTCGTGCACGACGGCATGGCCCTTGCCCCGGCTGATCATCCACCGGTTGACCGGCACGGTCACCACGAACGCGACCACGAGGGAGATGGCCAGGCTGAGCCAGAACAGCCAGTCGTCGACGCCGGCCTCGATCGCACCGGGGACGGCCACCATGACCGCGTTGTCCATGAGCTCCATCACGGCGATGGACACGGTGTCCGCGGCCAGCGCCACCGACACGGCCGCGCCGAACGCCACGCCGGCCCGCAGCACCGGCCGGATGGTCAGGGTGTAGCCGAACAGGAAGGCCAGCGCGACCGACAGGATCACGATGGCGAGGTTGGACCAGCCCAGCAACGAGCCGATCACCATGCCGAGCACCTCGCCGATAGCGCAACCGGTGAGGCAGTGCAGGGTCGCGGTCGCGGCGGTTCGCCATGATGTGTTCATGGCCCTCAACATACCCCCACAGGGTATGGGTGGGGCAAGCTCAGGCGTACCGCCCGCCGGCCGCCTCGGTCAGTTCCTCGTCGTACCGGTCGAGCAGCACCCCGGCCAGGCCGCGGGCGGCGCCGAGCGGGAGCGCCACCAGCGCACCGGGTTCGGCGGCCCGGGCCTCGATCGCGACCCGGTCCGGCAGCCGGCCCGGAGCGAGGAACCAGGAGGCCACCGCGATCCGCCTGGCCCCGCGGGCGCGGAGCAGGCGCACCGCGCCCGGCACGTCCGGTTCGGTGGCCGAGGCGAACGCCGCGGTCGCGCCGGCCCAGCCATACCGCGCCGCCCACCGCCGCGCCACGGCGGACACCGCCGCGTTGGCCGGCGGATGCGTCGAGCCGGCCGCGGCGAGGACGACGCCGAGTTCGGGGTCGTCCAGCCGCGCCCCGGTGGCGAGCAGCCGGTCCAGCGCCAGCGACTCGAGCCGGGGGTCCGGCCCGAGCACCCCGGCGACCGACACCGAGAGCCGCGGGTGCCGGGCGGTCGCCTCGTGGACCATGGCGGGCACGTCCACCCTGGCGTGGTAGGCCTCGCCGAGCAGCAGCGGCACCACGACGGCTTCTTTGACGGCTTCCCCGGCCTCGCCATCGAGGGCACCCAACACGTCGCCAAGGCGTGGCGCGGACAGGTCGAGGAACGCGACCCGGATGTCCAGCCATGGGCGCATCGCCCTGGCCACCTGGAGCAGCCGGGTCACCGTCGCCGCCGAGCGGGGGTTGCGGCTGCCGTGTGCGACGGCGACGAGCGGCGGTGCCATCTACAGCGTCCCGGTCAGGCCGCGAGCGTGCAGCACCGAGCGTTCGAGCGGGCGGAACACCAACAGCTCGATGCCGACGCCGACGAAGAAGATCAGCAGGATGGCCGCGATCACGATGGACATGTCGGAGAGCTGGCTGCCGTTGTGCAGGAACTGGCCGAGCCCGACGCCGAGCTTGGGAGAGCTGGCGATCAGCTCGGCGGCCATCAGCGAACGCCAGGAGAACGCCCAGCCCTGCTTGAGCCCGGCCAGGAAACCGGGCAGCGCGGCGGGCAGCAGGATGTGCCGCACGCCGGCCAGGCGGCGCGCGCCGAGCACCTTGCCGACCCTCGGCAGGATCGGCGGGATCTGGTCGATGCCGGACACCAGGCCGTTCGCGATGGACGGCACCGCGCCGAGCAGCACCACGAAGTAGATCGCCGTGTCGTCGAGCCCGAACCAGAGCACCGCGGCGGGCACCCAGGCAACCGACGGCAGGCTCTGCAACCCGGAGACCAGTGGCCCGATGCCGCGCCGAACCAGCCGCACGTTCGCGATCAGCAGGCCGAGCGGCACGGCCACGGCGAGGGCGACCAGGAACCCGATCACCGCGCGATGCACGGACACCCAGAGGAAGCCGAAGATCTCGCCGTTGTCGATCCGCTCGGCGATCTGCGCCCACACGTCCTTCGGCGCGGGCAGCTGGAACTCCGGCCAGATGGCCGCCGCCCAGAGCGCCTGCCAGACCGCGATCAACGCGACCACGGCGACGACCAGCGGGAGCACCTGGCCGGCCAGATGCGCGAGCCTGGACCGGCCGCCCCGCTCCCGCCCGGCGAGCGGAGTATCCAGCGCGTCCAGCCCGGCGCCGACCCCGGCGTCCGTCTCGGCGGCGGTTTCGGCGGCCGTGTCCTCCCGAACCCTGCCGTCAGGCGGCGGCATGACTGCTGATCACCTGGCGCAACCGCGCGTTGACCGTTTCCACGGCCGCCACCTCCTCCGCGCCGCTCAGCCCGGCCACCGGCCATTCCTCGACCACCCGCCCGGGGCGCGAGGAGAGCAGCACCACGCGCTGCCCGAGCCGGACCGCCTCGCGCACGTCGTGGGTGACGAACAGCACCGCGGTGCCGGTGGCGCGCCAGATCCGCAGCAGCTCACCCTGCAACACGTCGCGGGTGATCGCGTCCAGTGCCGAGAACGGCTCGTCCATCAGCAACAGCGGCTGCTCGGCGGCGGTGGTCACGTGCAGCGCCGAGGCCAGCGCCCTGGCCAGGGCCACCCGCTGGCGCATACCGCCGGAGAGCTCGTGCGGCCGCTTGTCGCCGACGCCGTCCAGCCGCACCAGGGAGAGCAGATCGGCGGTGCGCTCCCGGCGGGCCAGCCGCCCAAACCCGGCCAACCGCAGCGGCAGCTCGACGTTGCGGGCGGCGGTCAGCCACGGCATCAGCGCGGCCTCCTGGAACATCACCGCCGGCCGGGACGTGTTCAGTTCGATCACGCCCGCGGTCGGCGCGTCCAGGCCGGCGACCAGGTTGAGCACGGTGGTCTTGCCGCAGCCCGACGCACCGAGCAGGCAGACGAACTCGCCGGGGCCGACCCGCAGATCGACCTCGTCGAGCGCGACGACCGCGCGCCTGCCCTGCCCGAAGGTCTTGCCGACCCCGGACAGCCGCACGGCGTGCTCGGTGGTCGCCTTGGTGGTGCGGGCCTCAAGCGTGGCGGTCATCGTCGTCTGCCTTCCTCGGGTGTTCACCGGGGCTACTTCTGGTCCAGACCGGCGGCGTCGACCTCCGGCTTGCCCTTCTCCTTGAGCACCGCGTTGAGCGCGGTCAGGTCGGCGTAGCCGGCCACGTTCGGCGCCTCCTTGGCGATACCCGCGGTGACCTGGTCCTTGGCCAACCGCGGGAACTGCCCGGAGAGCGGGTCGAAGGTCAGCTCGATGCCGGACCAGGCCCGCTCGATCACGGCCTTGCTGAGGTCCTTGCCGGTCAACGCCTTCAGCTGCTTGTTCACCGCGGCCTGGGCGTCGGCCTTGTTGGTGGCGGCGTAGTCCACGGCGTCGACCAGGCCGCGCAGCAGCGCCCGCACGGTCTGCGGGTGCTCCCGCAGGTAGGCGGTGCGCACGATCAGCACGGTGGTCGGGAACCGGCCGCTCGGCCACAGCTCCTTCTCATCGACCAGAACCTTGGCGCCGGCGTCGAGCACCAGGCGCGAGGCCCACGGCTCGGGCAGCCAGGCGGCCTGCACGTCGCCCTTCTTGAACGCGTCCAGGGTCTGCGCGTTGTCCAGGTTGGTCACCGAGACCTTGCCGGTGAGTCCCTTGTCGGCCAGCCACTTCTTCAGCGCGACGTCCTGGGTGTTGCCCAGCTGCGGGGTGGCGACGGTCTTGCCGGCCAGGTCGTTCGGCCCGGCGAGGTCGGCGCGGACCACGAGCTGCGCGCCGCCGGAGGTGGCGCCGGCGATCAGCCGAACCGCCTCGCCCTTGGACTTGGCGTAAGCGTTGATCGCCGGGCCGGAGCCGATGAACCCGGCGTCGAGTGAGTCGCCGAGCAGCGCCGTGACCTCGTCCGGTCCGGCGTTGAAACTGGTCGGGGTGAGCTTGGTGGTGCCGAGCTCCTTGCTGAACTGGCCCTTCTCGAGCCCGATCAGTGCGGCCGCGTGGGTGACGTTGGGGAAGTAGCCCAGCCGGAGCTCAGCGGCGAGGTTGTTGTCCTGCGCCGGCGCGGCATTGCCGGCCGGAGCGTCGTTGCCGCCCGCGCGGGAGCACGCGCCGAGCGCGGCGAGCAGGACGGCGGCTAAGGAGATGGTCAGTGTGCGAGTTCGTCGAGTGCGCACGGCAGGCCCTTTCGGGGTTAGGCAAGCGGTTGGGGTGCCCCGACCAGGCCGGCGGCCAGCGTGCCGCCGTCGGTCGGGTCGATCACGAGAAACGCACCGGTGCGCCGGTCGGCGGCGTAGTCGTCAACCGGCAGCGGCTCCGCGAGGCGCAGCAGTACCCGGCCGATCTCGTTGAGTTGCAGGCATTCGGGGTTGCCGATCGTGGTCAGCCGCTGCTCGTCGAAGCGGGAGACCAGCGTGGTCGCGATCGCCGGGACGGTCCGCGCGCCGTGCTTGACCAGGAGCCGGGCGTTGTGCCGCAGCGGTTTGTCGGCCAACCAGGCCAGGGTGGCGTCCAGCGTGTCGGTGAGCCCTGGCGGGGTGGCGGCCGACGCGATGAGATCGCCCCGGGCGATGTCCAAGTCATCGGCCAGTACCAGGGTGACCGAGCGGCCCGCGGTGGCCTCGGCGAGCGGACCGTCCGGGGTGTCGATCCGGGTGACCGTGGTGCGCAGCCCGGCCGGGAGCACCACCACCTCGTCGCCGGGGGCCACCGTGCCGGCGGCGACCTGCCCGGCGTAGCCGCGGTAGTCCGGGTACTCCGGGGTGCGCGGGCGGATCACGTACTGCACGGGGAACCTGAACGAGGCCTGGTGCGGATCCGGCTCCACCGGCACGGTTTCCAGGTGCTCGAGCAGGGTCGGCCCGGTGTACCAGGGAGTCCGCTCACTGCGGTCCACCACGTTGTCGCCGACCAGCGCGGAGACCGGCACGGCGAGCACCGAGCCGATCGGGTAGCCGAGTGCGGCGGCGTGCTCGGCGAACTCCTTGGCGATGGCCTCGAACGTGCCCTCGTCGTAGCCGGCCAGGTCGATCTTGTTGACCGCGAGCACCAGGCGGGGCACACCGAGCAGGGCGAGCACGGCGGCGTGCCGGCGGGTCTGCTCGACCACGCCCCGGCGCGCGTCCACCAGCAGCACGGCGAGCTGCGCGGTGGACGCGCCGGTCACCGTGTTGCGGGTGTACTGCACGTGTCCCGGGGTGTCGGCCAGCACGAAGGATCGGTTGGGGGTAGCGAAATAGCGGTAGGCCACGTCGATGGTGATGCCCTGCTCGCGCTCCGAGCGCAGGCCGTCCACCAGCAGGGACAGGTCCGGAGTGGACAGTCCCTTGTCGACGCTGGCCCGGTGCACCGCGTCCAACTGGTCGGCGAGCACCGACTTGGTGTCGTAGAGCAGCCGGCCGACCAGGGTCGACTTGCCGTCGTCCACGCTGCCGGCGGTGGCGAGCCGGAGCAGGTCCATGGCCATCAGAAGTAACCCTCCCGCTTGCGGTCCTCCATCGCGGCCTCGGAGAGCCGGTCGTCCGCACGGGTGGCACCGCGCTCGGTCAGCCGGGACGCGGCCACCTCAGCGATCACGTCGTCGAGCCCGGCCGCGTCCGACTCGATGGCGCCGGTACACGAGCCGTCGCCAACGGTCCGGTAGCGCACGGTCAGCTCGCGCACGGTCTCGTCGGGCCGTGGCCCGCCCCAAGGCCCCGAGGTGAGCAGCATGCCGTCGCGCCGGAACACGGACCGCCGGTGCGCGAAGTAGATCGACGGCAGCTCCACCTTCTCCCTGGCGATGTAACGCCACACGTCGAGCTCCGTCCAGTTGGACAGCGGGAACACCCGGACATGCTCGCCGGGCCGGTGCCGTCCGTTGTAGAGGTTCCACAGCTCGGGACGCTGCCTGCGGGGCTCCCACTGGCCGAAGGTGTTGCGCAGGCTGAAGATCCGCTCCTTGGCTCGGGCTCGCTCCTCGTCGCGCCGGCCGCCGCCGAACACCGCGTCGAACCGGTTGACGTTGATCGTGTCCAGCAGCGGCACGGTTTGCAGCGGGTTGCGGGTGCCGTCGCCGCGCTCGGTCAGCCGGCCGTCGTCGATCCAGTCCTGCACCCTGGCCACCACCAGCCGAAGGTCGTAGCGCTCCGCGATCCGGTCCCGGAAGTCGATCACCTCGTCGAAGTTGTGCCCGGTGTCCACGTGCAGCAGCGGGAACGGCACCGGCGCCGGCCAGAATGCCTTCACCGCAAGGTGCAGCAGCACCGTGGAGTCCTTGCCGCCGGAGAACAGGATCACCGGCCGGTCGAACTCCCCGGCCACTTCCCGGAAGATGTGGATCGCCTCGGACTCCAGCCGGTCGAGCGCGTCCACCGCGCCGCGCGCGCTCATCCGTGCAGCCCGCACTCGGTCTTGGCCGCACCGGCCCACCGGCCGCTGCGCGGATCGGCGCCGGGCAGCGGCTTGGCGGTGCACGGCGCGCAGCCGATGGACAGGTAACCCTCACCGACCAACAGGTTCTGCACGATCTGGTGAGCCGCGATGTAGGCGTTGAACTCTTCGTCGGTCCAGCCGGCGATCGGATTGATCTTGACCAGTCCGTTGCGCTCGTCCCACTGCACGATCGGCGTGTTGGCCCTGGTCGGCGCGTCCACCCGGCGCACCCCGGTGACCCAGGCGTCGTAGCCGGCCAGCGTCTGGCGCAGCGGCACCACCTTGCGCAGGAAGCAACAGCGGTCCGGCGCGGTCCGGTTGAGCGGCCCGAACTCCGCCTCCTGGTCGGCGACGGACTGTGTGGCCTGGGCGTTGATGATCCGCACGTCCGGGTAGACCAGGCCGACCGCGTCGCGGGTGCCGATCGTCTCCGGGAAGTGGTAGCCGGTCTCCAGGAACAGCACGTCCACATCGGACTTGACCTTGACCGCGAGGTCGATCAGCACCGCGTCCTGCATGTTGGACGCCACGATCCAGGAGTCGCCGAACGTGCGCGCGGTCCACTCCAGTGCCTCGGCGGCGCTCGCCTCGGCCAACTCGGCCGCGGCCGCCTCGGCCAGTTCCTTGCGCCCGGTGGTTGCCGTCATCGCCCCGCCTCCGCCCGCGCCGGGAGGTTCAACCCGACGAACTTCACTGTGAAAACCCGCCGGCACGCCGTGCACAGCCAGGAGTAGCTCGGTTCCTGCTCCGGGCGCAGGTCCTCGTCCCCGCAGTAGGGGCAGTAGAAGGGGGTCGCGCGCTCGGTCACGACATCACCTCGCAAGCTCGGTGATGCCAAACCCCGCAAATTGGTTCGCGCGCAGGCTCACTCACGACAGATCCCCCTCATCGGCCCTGGCCACCCACTGGGCGAACCGCTCGCCAGGCTGTCGTTGCGCGACGTAGTGCCGCACCACGCGCTCGACGTAACCGGCGAGTTCATCCGCGGTCACCTTGTGGCCGCGGAGTTTCCGGCCGAATCCGGCGTCCAGGCCGAGCCCGCCGCCGAGGTGCACCTGGAAGCCCTCCACCTGGTTTCCGTTGGCGTCGGTGACGATCTGGCCCTTGAGGCCGATGTCCGCGGTCTGGATCCGGGCACAGGAGTTGGGGCAGCCGTTGAGGTGGATGGAGACCGGCGCGGTGATTTCTCCGGTCAGGTCGGCCAGCCGGTTCTCGAGCGTGGTCACCAACTCCGCGGCGCGGGCCTTGGTCTCCACGATGGCCAGCTTGCAGAACTCGAGGCCGGTGCAGGCCATCACACCGCGCCGCCATGGTGACGGCTCGGTCTGTAGGCCCAGCTTGGCGAGCTCGTCGCGCAGCCCATCCACCTCGGCCCCGGCCACATCGAGCACCACCAGCTTCTGTTGCGGGGTAAGGCGAACCCGGTTGGAGCCGACCCGTTCGGCCGCCTTCGCCACGGCCGTCAGCAGCGAGCCGGAAACCCGGCCGGCGACCGGAGCCGCGCCGACGTAGCGGTTGCCGTCGCGCTGCGGGTGCACGCCGATGTGGTCCACCGGTGCCCCGGGCACGCCGGGTGCCGGGCCGTCGGCGAGCTTCCGCTTCAGGTACTCGTTCTCCAGCACGTCCCGGAACTTCTCCGCACCCCAGTCCTTGACCAGGAACTTGAGCCGGGCTCGGTGCCGAAGCCGCCGGTAGCCGTAGTCCCGGAACACGCTCACCACGCCGGCCCACACCTCGGGCACCTCGTCGCGCGGCACCCAGGCGCCCAGCCGCTGGCCGATCATCGGGTTGGTGGACAGGCCGCCGCCGACCCACAGGTCGAACCCGGGGCCGTGGTCCGGGTGGTGGACCCCGATGAAGGCCACGTCGTGTACCTCGTGCGCCACGTCTGGTTGGCCGGAGATCGCGGTCTTGAACTTGCGGGGCAGGTTGGCAAACTCCGGTTGCCCGATGTAGCGCCGGCTGATCTCCGCGATCGCGGGGGTGCCGTCGATGATCTCGTTCGCGGCGATGCCGGCCACCGGCGAGCCGAGGATCACCCTCGGGGTGTCACCACAGGCCTCCATCGTGGTCAGCCCGACGCCCTCGAGCCGCTGCCAGATCGCCGGCACGTCCTCGATCCGGATCCAGTGGTACTGGATGTTCTGCCGGTCGGTGATGTCCGCGGTGTCCCTGGCGTAGGTCTGCGAGATCTCGCCGATCACGGTGAGCTGCTCTGTGGTCAGCGCGCCGCCGTCGATTCGCACCCGCAGCATGAAGAACTCGTCATCCAACTCCTCGGGTTCCAGGGTCGCGGTTCGGCCGCCGTCGATGCCGGGCCGGCGCTGGGTGTAGAGCCCGTACCAGCGGAACCGGCCGCGCAGGTCGGCCGGGTCGATGCCGTGAAAGCCGGTGTGCGCGTAAATGTTCTCGATGCGCGCCCGGACGTTGAGCGGACTGTCGTCCTTCTTGCTGCGCTCGTTGGGATTGAGCGGCTCGCGGTAGCCGAGCGCCCACTGGCCTTCACCCCGACGGGCGTGGGCCCGCTTGGCCGCGGCTGGGGCCGTTGTCGGTGGTGTGTCGGGACTGACCGTGGGATTGGCCACCGTGTGTCCTCCGGGGTAGGGGCGGCGGGAGTGCGCGTCGGATCGGCCCCGGAAATACTGGGAGCTTCAGCCAGCGCACCCCGTCGCCGGCCTGTTGGGCAGATAAATGCGGCGGCGGGTTACCCGGCGCGCCGGCACATCGCGCTGGAGACACGACGGAAGTCCACGTGGCGACGCGCCACGAGCAGCACTTCGGTCGCGGTGGACATGGCTTCGAGCGTGCCACGCGGGTCTGCCCCGGTCCACCGGCATCCGCATCGTGGGACGCGGTGGAGGTGCGTAACACTGGACGGGTGGCTGCCGTACTTCCCGAGGGCGAACCGGTTCCGCCGGACGGCACCTTGCCGCGCTGGGCGCGGGACGGGCTGGGCCGGCGCCCGTTCGGGGTGTACGTGCACGTGCCGTTCTGCGCGACCCGTTGCGGTTACTGCGATTTCAACACCTATACCGCGGGTGAGCTCGGCTCGTCGGCGTCTCCGGCGTCCTGGCTGACCGGGTTGCGTGCCGAGCTCGGCCTGGCCGTCCGGGTGCTCGGCACGCCGCCGGCGGCGGACACCGTGTTCGTCGGCGGCGGCACCCCGTCGATGCTCGGCGCGAGCGGGCTCGGAGCGGTGCTCGACGCGGTGCGCGACACCTTCGGGTTGGCGGGGGGAGCCGAGGTCACCACGGAGAGCAATCCGGAGTCGACCTCGCCCGCGTTCTTCGCCGGCCTCCGGGCCGCCGGCTACACCCGGGTCTCCCTCGGCATGCAGTCGGCCGCCGCGCATGTGCTCACCGTGCTGGACCGCACGCACACGCCGGGCCGCCCGGTCGCCGCCGCGATGGAGGCGCGGGCGGCCGGGTTCGAGCACGTCAACCTGGACCTGATCTATGGAACGCCGGGGGAGCGGACCGAGGATCTGGCCGCCTCGCTGGACGCGGTGCTGGCCGCGGGCGTCGACCACGTCTCGGCCTACGCGCTCATCGTGGAGGAGGGCACCGCGCTGGCCAGGCGGATCCGGCGCGGCGAGCTGCCGGCGCCGGACGACGACGTGCTGGCCGAGCGCTACGAGCAGCTCGACGCCAGGCTGACCGGGGCCGGGCTACCTTGGTACGAGGTGTCCAACTGGGCCGCCGGCCCGGACGCCTGGTGCCGGCACAACCTCGGATACTGGCGCGGCGGTGACTGGTGGGGAGCCGGGCCGGGTGCGCACAGCCATGTCGGCGGGGTTCGCTGGTGGAACGTCCGGCATCCGGCTCGCTACGCGGAGTTGTTGGCCCGGGGCCGATCCCCGGCCGCCGCCCGCGAGCTGTTGTCCACTGTGGACCGTAAGGTGGAGCGGGTGATGCTGGAGCTGCGCCTGGTTGACGGCCTCCCGGTCGACGTCCTGGATGAGTCCGGCCGGGAGCAGGCCCGCGCCGCCGCGCGGGAGGGCTTGCTCGAGCCCGGCGCCATGGCCGGCGCGAACGGCCGCTGCGTGCTCACCCGGCGCGGCCGCCTGCTCGCGGACGCGCTGGTCCGCCGGCTCATTTAGCCGTACAGCGGAATGTCACCTTGCGCTGTATCTGCATCGCCGCGTACAACGGAACAGCGGAATGTCACCTTGCGCTGTATTTGCGTTGCTCGTCTGCGGTGGTGCTGGTTCACGGGTTGGTGCGTAGGCCGGCCATCAACCGTCCGATCATCGTGGCGTACTCGGCCCTGACCCGGGTCTTCTCCGCCTCGGGCGCCTCGGACAGCGCGGTGCCGGCGGCGCCGAGCATCCAGAATGTCGTGTTGGTCATGGTGTCGAGCGGGTGGCGTTCGAGGTGCCCACTGTCCATCAGAGCGGCGAGAAGCTGCCCGATCAGGCCGTACGCGAACTTCTCCTCGCACTCCCGCCAGCGCTGCCAACCGAGCGCGAGCGGCGCCTCCTGCCAGACCAGTTTGCCGTAAGTGGGGTCGCAACAGACGTCGAGGTAGGTGTCCAGGGCGGCGAACGCTGCCTGCCACGGATCGTCGACCCCCGCCGCCGCGCCAGCCGAGCGCTGCACCACCTCCGTCTCCAGCTCCTCGAAGACGGCCTCGAAGAGCGCGATCTTGTTGGCGAAGTGGTGGTAGACCGCGCCGCGGGTGGCCTGGATGTCCGCGGCGACGTCCTCGAGCGCGGTGCCGGCGTAGCCGTGCTCGGCGAACCTCCGGGTGGCCGCCTCGACTAGGGCCGCCCGGGTGGCCTGCGAGTACTGCTCACGCCGGCTCTTGACAGTCGACATGCGCGGAGTATAGGACATACAGCGTGTATGTTTCCGACGCAGAGTAGGTGAGTTGCTCTGCGCGGGTCACGGCCTGACCAGAGGGAGGAACGTCATGACCGAGGCCTACCCGAAGCTCCTGCTCAACCCGTTCGAACCCGGTTTCACCGATGACCCCTATCCGCAGTACCGCCGGCTGCGCGAGCTGGACCCGGCGCACGAGAGTCCGCTCGGGTTCTGGTTCCTGACCGCGCATGAGGACGTCTTCGGCCTGCTTCGCTCCGGCCTTTCGGTCGAGGACCGCAACCTCGCGGCCGGCCCGGTCCGCGATCAGTACGAGCAGATGGCCGGTTACGACGAGCACAGCATCCTGAACTACTCGATGCTCGACCGGGATCCGCCGGACCACGTGCGGCTGCGCTCCCTGGTGGCCAAGGTGTTCACCCCGCGCTCGATCGCCGCGCTCGAGCCAGAGGTCACCGCGCTGGTCGACGCGGCGCTGAACCGGATCGCCGAGGCCGGCCGGGTGGACCTGGTCGAGGAGTTGGCGTTCCCGCTGCCGTTCGCGGTGATCTCCCGGATGCTCGGCATGCCGCCGACCGACCACGCGCGGATCCGCGAGCTGTCCGGCACCCTGGTCCGCTCGCTCGAGATCGTCGCCGACCCGGACACCATCAAGGCGATCTTCGCCGCCAGCCGCGAGTTGACCGAGCTCACCAGGGACCTGATCGCGTGGAAGCGGGACAACCCGGCGGACGACCTGCTGACCGCGTTGATCGCCGCCGAGCACGAGGGTCAGGTGCTCAGCGACGACGAGCTGATCGCCCAGGTGGTGCTGCTGTACGTGGCCGGGCACGAGACCACGGTCAACCTGATCGCCAACGGGGTCACCGCGCTGCTCCGCTATCCGGACCAGCTTCGGCTGCTGCGCGAGGGGCCGGACCTGATCGGCAACGCGGTCGAGGAGTTCCTCCGCTACGACAGCCCGGTCCAGCAAACCAGGCGGATCACCACGGCGCCGTATCCGTTGCGCGACAGGGAGATCCCCGCCGGCACGTTCGTGGTGGCCTGCCTGGCATCGGCGAACCGCGACGAGCGGGTCTTCGGTCCGGACGCCGAGGTGCTGCGGATCGATCGGGAGGAGGCACGCCACCACGTGTCCTTCGGTGCCGGACCGCACCACTGCCTCGGCGCCGCGCTGGCCCGGCTGGAGGGCCGGGTCGCGATCGGCGCGCTGGTGCGCCGCTTCCCGGCGCTCGACTTCGCCGGCGAGGTGCGCTGGAACGGCCGGATCAACCTGCGCGGCGCGGCAACCCTGCCGGTCTCGGTGTAGCACCGGATACCGGTCTCACGGCGTGCCCGGCTCGGATCGGCACCCGAGGTGGACTCTGGTGGTGGCCGCCCGGGAGCGGCCACCACCAGACGCCTGACTACCGGTGCGGGCGCGGCCGGGGCGTGCGCCGCCGGTCGCCGCCGGCCGTATTCACCCGGTGCGGTGATCAAGAGGCGATGGCACCGGTGATCGCGTCGATGCCGTGGTCCAGCTCGGCCGCGGTGATCACGAGCGGTGGCGCCACCCGCAGGGTGGTGTCCTGGGTCTCCTTGCACAGCACGCCGCGCTCCAGCAGGGCCTCGGACACCCGCCGCGCCCCCGGCCCGCCGGGGGCGATCTCCACCCCGGCCCACAGTCCGCGGCCGCGCACCTCGGCGACCCCCCGGCCGACCAACTCGCCGAGCCGGCCGTGCAGGTGCTCGCCGAGCTCTCGGGAGCGCTCCTGGAACTCCCCGGTACGCAACAGCCGGATCACCGCGCGGCCGACCGCGCAGGCCAGCGGGTTGCCGCCGAAGGTGGAACCGTGCTCGCCCGGCCTGAGCAGGCCGAGCACCTCGGCGCTGCCGACGACCGCGGACACCGGCAGGATGCCGCCGCCCAGCGCCTTGCCAAGGGTGTACAGATCGGCCCGCACCCCGTCGTGGTCGAGCGCGAACAGCGGGCCGGTGCGGGCCAGCCCGGACTGGATCTCGTCGGCGATCAGCAGCACCGTGTTCTCGTCACAGATCCGGCGCACCTCGCGCAGGTAGCCGGCCGGCGGCACGACCACGCCGGCCTCGCCCTGCACCGGCTCGATCAGCACGGCCGCGGTCCGGTCGGTGATCACCTGCGCCAACGCCTCGGCGTCGCCGTACTTGACCACCCGAAAACCCGGCGTGAAGGGGCCGAAGTCGTTGCGCGCCACCGAATCCGTCGAGAACGAGACGATCGTCGTGGTCCGGCCGTGGAAGTTGGCCCCGGCGACCACGACCTCGGCGGTGCCGTCCGGCACACCCTTGACCCGATAGGCCCATTTGCGGGCCAGCTTGATCGCGGACTCGACCGCCTCGGCGCCGGAGTTCATCGGCAGCACCATGTCGGTGCCGGTGAGCTGGGCGAGCTCGCTGCAGAACAGGCCAAGCTGGTCGTGGTGGAACGCCCGGCTGGTCAGCGTCACCCGGCCGAGTTGCTCCACCGCGGCGGCCAGCAGCGCGGGGTGGCGGTGGCCGAAGTTCAGCGCCGAGTAGCCGGCCAGGAAGTCCAGGTACCTGCGGCCGTGCACGTCGGTCATCCAGGCACCCTCGGCCTCGGCGATGACCACCGGCAGCGGGTGGTAGTTGTGGGTGCTCCACCGCTCGTCCAGGGCGATGTACTCGGCCGCGAACCGCGGCGTGTCGTCCACAGTCGGCTCCATCGGGTCCGCAGTCAGAGTCATATCTTCAGGCTAGGGCACCATCGGCGATGGTTTCATCCGTCAAGCCTTGCGCATGCCGTCACTTCGTTGCGCCATTGGCCAGGTTGACGTTCGATTCTTGTCCGGAGTCCCCGGCCAGGCGCGGTCTGGCTGTACGCGGCATGGCGAAGACGATCGCTTGACCTGGCTCATCTCCTGATCGTGAGCCAAGTATGGGGCAGCCTCGGCCCGCGAGCGACCTCAGTCGGCGCGTGAACGTCCTGGTCCTGCTGGGCGCGTGATCGCGGGCGCGCCACAGCCGTCTTCGGCCGTGGAGCCAGCTCGGCCGTCGCTGCCATTAGGCAGAAGACACGCAGTTTCGGTCCCGATTGGGCGATGAGCGTGCTTCCGCGCAACCGATCACGGCTCGGACTCCGTCACCGGGGAGGAGGACAGTCATGCTCGTTCGGCGAACCGCGCTTGTACTGGCGCTCGGTGTCGTACTGGCGGGATGCGGTGCACGGTCGGCGCCGGGCGAGGACCGGCAACGTCCCCGGGTCAGCGGCATGATGAACGACCCGGCGCTCGAGGCGGCGGTGAACTCCGTCATTCCTGAGCTGGAACGCGCGTTTCCGGACACGTATTCAGGGGTCGAAATGAAGCACGCCGACCGCACGATGGTGATCTACCGACTTCCTGACCCGACGCTCGACGAGTTCGTCCGAAGCCGGACCTTGGGTATCACGATAATGTTCCGTGACGCGAAGCTCTCCGCTACACGGATGCGTGTCCTCGTCGAGCAGATCATGCTCGACCGGGACTACTGGCACGGCCAGGGGATCACCATCAATGGCGCCGGGCCGATGCCGGACGGCTCCGGGGTCGAGGTGCTCACGCCACAGGGCACCATCGCCGAGGAACGCGCTCTCGCCGAACATTACGGCGAGGGCTTGATCTCCGTGCTTGCCGCGACGCCGGTTCTCGCCGGCACCGTGGTCGCCCCGACGGCGGCTCCGCCGACGCTGCCGTCCCGCTAGCGCAGAAGGGCGCCCATCACAGGTAGGTTCTCTGTATTTGTCAACCTGCTGGCGTCGATGGTGGCTCCTGTTTGCCGGTTTCGGGCCAGCGCAGCACGGTGAGTTCGGGCCAGTGTTCGCGCCAGCGTTGGGTTTTGGTCTCGTAAACGCTGCGGGGAGCGAGCACGGGGTTGGGTCGGACGACGAGGTTGAACACGTCGGCAAGGCCGTGCGGCGCGTAGATGCGCCACTGGCAATCCCGGTCGAGACGGATCCCCAGACAACAGGTCGTCGCCGCGAACGAGTCGATGGCGGCTTCGGTGGATGTGTAGGGCGCGCAGGGCACGCCAAAATGGTCCTCGTACCACAGGTGCACACGTGCCTCGTTGCGGATCTCGACAGCCGCCGACAGATCACCAAAGGCATCCGCACCTGCCTGGATGACGGCGTTTTCGGCGTCCCAGCTGAGATCGGAGTCATCGAAGTAGAACAGGTCGTAGTCCTTGATGCCCTCGGTCGGCGGCCGGTCGGTGACCACATTCCATACGGTCTGGAACACGCACCCGGCGGTCAGATACCACCCTGGAAGGTCAAGCTTGGCGGCGCGAGCCAAGACCTCCATCAACAGCCTGTTGCGAGCGAGAGTCGCGCGCAACGCGTCGAGTTGTTCGTCCACCGGGAGTCGGCCGATCAGCATGCCGCATGTCTAGCACCGGCCGCTCTGGCGACAGCCGCGCTGCGCGGCATGGCCCAGTCCGTACTCGCGCAGGTCGCCCGATCCTGCACTACCCTCCGCAGATGGCGAAGAAATCGCAGGCCAAGTCCGTGCGTGACGTGCTCACAGTAGCGCCGGGCGCCGCGGACGGCATCCCGTTCGCACCGGACGCCCGGCCGGTCGGCCCGAACTCCAAGGCCGCGGCCACCAAGCAACTGGCCGCGACCGGCCCGCGGCTCGCCGAGTTGCAGGAGAAGCTCTACGCCGAGGGCGCCGGCGGCGGAACCCGCAACGTGCTGTTGGTGCTGCAGGGCATGGACACCTCGGGCAAGGGCGGCACCATCAACCACGTGTGCGGCCAGGTGAACCCGCAGGGTCTGCACATCGCCTCGTTCAAGAAGCCGACCAATGCCGAGTTGCGCCACCACTTCCTCTGGCGGGTGCGCCGCCGGCTGCCGGAGCCCGGCATGATCGGGGTGTTCGACCGTTCGCACTACGAGGACGTGCTCGTGGCGCGGGTGAACGACCTTGTCCCCAAGGAGCTGTGGACCGCCCGCTACGACGAGATCAACGCGTTCGAGGCCGAGCTCGCCGAGCAAGGCACCACGCTGGTCAAGTGCTTCCTGCACATCTCGCCCGAGACGCAGAAGAAGCGCCTGGTCGCGCGGCTCAAGGACCCGGCGAAGCAGTGGAAGTACAACCCGGGCGACCTCGACGTTCGGGCGCGCTGGTCGGACTACGCGGAGGCGTATGCCGCCATGCTCGTGCGGTGCTCGACCGCGGCGGCACCCTGGTACGCGGTCCCGGCGGACCGCAAGTGGTACCGCAACTGGGCGGTCAGCCACCTGCTGCTGGAGACGCTGGAGCAGCTCGAGCCGCGCATCCCGACGCCGGACTTCGACCCGAAGGCGGAGCTGGACCGGCTGACCAAGGCGGACCCGCTCGGATAGCTCGTCAGCTGGTGAGCTTGCCGATCACCTCGTCGCCGTACGCCGCGAGGGTTTCCTCACGCTGGTCGTGCATGAGGTAGACGGCGAACTGGTCGACTCCGAGGTCGGCTAGCTCCTCGAGCCGGTCGACGTGCGCACCCGCCGGTCCGACCAGGCAGAACCGGTCCACGATCTGATCGGGTACGAAGTCGGCGGACGGGTTGCCGGCCTTGCCGTGGTGGGCGTAGTCGTAGCCCTCCCGGCCCTTGATGTAGTCGGTCAGCTCATTCGGCACCGGGCCGGACTCGCCGTAGCGGGCCACCAGGTCGGCCACGTGGTTGCCCACCATGCCGCCGAACCAGCGCAGCTGGTCGCGCTGGTGCGGCAGATCGTCGCCGACGTAGGCGGGCGCGGCGACGCACATCGTGATCCCGCCCGGATCCCGGCCGGCATCCGCGGCGGCGGCACGCACCGCCCCGATCGTCCACCTGGCGATCGCCGGGTCCGCGGTCTGCAGGATGAACCCGTCGGCCTGCTCGCCGACCAGCTTGAGCGCCTTGGGGCCGTAGGCGGCCATCCAGATCTCCAGGCGGCCGTCGCGCACCCACGGAAGCCGCACCGCGGCACCGTGCAACTGCGCCTCCCGGCCCTCGGCCAGCTCGCGGATCACGTGCATCGAGTCGGCGAGCACGGCCAGTGAGGCCGGCTGCTGGCCGATCACCCGGCGGGCCGAGTCGCCCCGGCCGATCCCGCACACCGTGCGGTTGCCGAACATGTCGTTGAGCGTGGCGAACAGCGACGCGGTGACCGACCAGTCCCTGGTGCTCGGGTTGGTCACCATCGGGCCGACGATCATCGACGAGGTGTGTGCCAGGATCTGCGAGTAGATGACGAACGGCTCCTGCCAGAGCACACACGAGTCGAACGTCCAGCCGTAGCTGAAACCGCGCCGTTCGGCGTCGACCATCAGCCGGACCACCTCGGCGGCCGGCGGATCGGTCTGCAACACCACGCCGAAGTCCATTGTGGACCCTCCTGTCGAATAGCTTCGCCGCGGCCGGCTCAGGTCAGGTACTGGGAAAGCTCGCGCTTGAGGAACCGTCCGTGGCCCTCTCCGCCGTGGAACTCGCCACCGGCGATGACCACCCGGCCACGGGAGAGCACGGTGTCCACCCGGCCGGTGAGCTCCCAGCCCTCGTAGGCCGAGTAGTCCACGTTCATGTGGTGCGTCGCGGCTGACAGGGTCTGGGTCGCGGCCGGGTCGTACACCACGATGTCCGCGTCCGCACCCGCGGTGATCACGCCCTTGCGCGGATAGAGGCCGAACATCCGGGCCGGCGTCGCGGAGCTGACCTCCACCCAGCGGGTCAGGCTCAGCTCGCCGCGCACCACGCCCTGGTGCAACAGGTCCATCCGGTGCTCGACGCCCGGCATCCCGTTGGGAATCTTGGAGAAGTCGCCGCGGCCGAGCTCCTTCTGGTCCTTGAAACAGAACGGGCAGTGGTCGGTGGACACCACGGACAGGTCGTTGGTGCGCAGCCCCCGCCACAGGTCGTCCTGGTGGTCGCGGGGCCGAAGGGGAGGGGAGCAGACGAACTTGGCGCCCTCGAAGTCCGGGCGGGCCAGATCGTCCAGGGACAGGAACAGGTACTGCGGGCAGGTTTCGGCGAACACGTTCTGTCCGGCGTTGCGCGCCTCGGCCACCGCGGCCAGGGCCTGCCGGGCGGAGAGGTGCACGATGTAGAGCGGCGCACCCGTGACCTTCGCCAGCTGGATCGCCCGGTGCGTCGCCTCGCCCTCGAGCTCCGGTGGCCGGGTGTTGCCGTGCTCGACCGGATCCGTGCGACCGGCCGCGATCGCCTGGGCCACCAGTTGGTCGATGGCGATGCCGTTCTCCGCGTGCATCATGATCATCGAGCCGGTCTCGGTGGCCTTCTGCATGGCCAGCAGGATCTCGCCGTCGGTGGCGTAGAACACGCCCGGGTAGGCCATGAACATCTTGAAGCTGTTCACCCCGGCGTCGATGCAGGACTCCATCTCCTTCAGCGAGGTGTCGTTGACGTCCGAGACGATCATGTGAAAGCCGTAGTCGATGGCGCAGTGGCCGTCGGCCTTCTCGTGCCACTTGTCCAGGGTGGCCAGCAGGCTGGTGCCCTTGGCCTGCACGGCGAAGTCGATGATCGTCGTGGTGCCGCCCCAGGCCGCCGCGGCCGTGCCGGTGGCGAAGGTGTCCACCGAGGCGGTGCCGCCGAACGGCATCTCCATGTGCGTGTGCGCGTCGATGCCGCCAGGCAGCACGTACTTCCCGGCCGCCTCGATGATGCTGTCGACCCGCTCGGCGAGTTTGAGCGCCCCTGGGGCGGTGACCGCGGCGATCGTCTCGCCGTCGACCAGGACGTCGGCCGCCACCGCACCGCCGGCGTTGACGACCGTCCCGTTTCGAATGAGGGTTCGCATGAACCGATACCTCAGGCCTTCGTGAGCGACTCGTAGCTGTCCGGCCGGCGGTCCCGGTAGAACGCCCACAGGTCCCGGACCTCGGCCAGCCGGCCCATGTCCAGGTCGCGGACCACGACCTCCTCCTCGGTGTCCGACGCGGCCTCGCCGACCAGCTGCCCGCGCGGGTCCACGAAGTAGGACTGGCCATAGAAGTCGTTGTCGCCCAACGGCTCCACCCCGACCCGGTTGATCGTGCCGACGTAGTACTCGTTGGCCACCGCGGCGGCCGGCTGCTCCAGCCGCCACAGGTACTCCGACAGGCCGCGGCTGGTCGCGGACGGGTTGAACACGATCCGGGCGCCGGCCAGACCGAGCGCCCGCCAGCCCTCCGGGAAGTGCCGCTCGTAGCAGATGTAGACGCCGATCCGACCGACCGCGGTGTCGAAGATCGGATAACCGAGGTTGCCTGGCCGGAAGTAGAACTTCTCCCAGAACCCCTTCACCTGCGGGATGTGGTTCTTGCGGTGCTTGCCGAGGTAGGTGCCGTCCGCGTCGATCACGGCCGCGGTGTTGTAGTAGACGCCGGGCTGCTCCTGCTCGTACATCGGCACCACCAGCACCACGTTGTGCTGGTCGGCCAGCTCACACATCAGCTGCGTGGTCGGCCCGTCCGGGATCTGTTCGGTGTAGGAGTAGTAGTCCGCGTCCTGCACCTGGCAGAAGTACGGGCCGTAGAACAGCTCCTGGAGGCAGACCACCTGGGCGCCCTGGGAGGCGGCGGTGCCGATGGCACTGACCGCGTTGGCGATCATCGACTCCTTGTCGCCGGTCCAGCGCTGCTGGACGAGTCCGGCCCTGACGATCTCAGTCACACTGTCTCCCTGCCTGTCATGCGGTTGCCGGTTCGGGCTTGGTCACGGGCTCGCGTCGGCTCGCCGGCCGGGACAGCACCGCGAACGTGAGGAAGCCTGCCACCAGCCCGACCACCCAGCTGTAGTCGTAGAGCGGTTTGAGGAACGGGATCATCCCGTCGACCGGGAACGGCCCGTTGTACGCGCCGCCGACCGCGAGCACGGCGCCGATGACCGTGGCCACCACCGCCCGCCAGTTCCACCCACCACTGAACCAGTATCGGCCGTTCGGGTCGTACAGCTCCGCGAGGGCCAGCCTGGTCCGGTCCCGCAGCCAGTAGCCGGCGATCAGCACCCCGGCAACCGCGCCGAGCACGCCGCCGTAGAAGCCGAGCCAGGAGAAGATGTAGATGTTCGGGTCGGAGATCAGCCGCCAGGGCTGGATCAGGACGCCGATCACCCCGGTGATCAGGCCGCCGACCGCGAACGTGATCCGCTTCGGCAACGCGTTGGAGAAGTCGTAGGACGGGCTGACCACGTTGGCCGCCAGATTGCAGGACACGGTGGCGAGCACCAGCGCGACCAGCGCGACGATCACCACGACCGGGCTGGAGAACCGGGCCGCGAGCTGCGCCGGATCCCAGATGGCCTCGCCGTAGAGCAGCTGCGAGCCGGACGTGGTGAGGATCGCGACCAGCGCGATGAACGACATCGTGGTCGGCAGGCCGAGGATCTGACCGCGCACCTGCTGGCGCTGGCCGCGGCTGAACCGGGTGAAGTCCGGCATGTTCAGCGACAGCGTCGACCAGAACGCGATCATCGCCATCAGCGTCGGGGCGAACACCTTCCAGAAGCCCGAGCCCCAGCCCAGCTTCGACGGCGCGGACAGGATCGGGCCGACCCCGCCGGCCTTGACCAGCACGTAGGCCAGCAGGATCAGGAAGCCGACCGACACCAGCGGCGCGGTCCAGTTCTCGAACCGGCGCACCGCCTCCATGCCGCGCCAGATCACCAGCATCTGGAAGATCCAGAACAGCCCGAAGCAGAGCCAGAGCGTCCAGTGCTGCCCGCCGAGCATCGCGGAGTTGGTCCAGGAGTCGCCGATCAGCTTGCCGAGAATGACGTTGAGCGCCTCGGCGCCGACCCAGGTCTGGATGCCGAACCAGCCGCAGGCGATGAACGCCCGCAGCAGCGCCGCCAGGTTGGCGCCGCGCAGCCCGTAGTAGGCGCGGGCGAACACCGGGAAGGGGATGCCGTACTTGGTCCCGGGGTGGCTGTTCAGCAGCATCGGGATGAGCACGATCAGGTTGGCGATGGTGATCGTCAGGAAGGCCTGGAGCCAGTCCATGCCGAGCACGATCAGCGAGGCGGCCAGGGTGTAGCTGGGGATGTTGTGCGCCATCCCCATCCAGAGCGCGAAGTAGTTGTAGGTCGTCCAGGTGCGGCGCTCGACCGGAACCGGGGCAAGCTCCGGGTTGTAGAAGCTGCTCCCCTCGATCGAGCTGTGGTCGGGTAGGTCGATGCGCCCGTCGTCGGACGCCGCCGTGCGGGGGATGGTCGCCATGTCTGCTCCGTGCTCAGGCCAGCGGCTGGGACTCCATCCCGGCATCGTGAGTGCAGCTCGAGCGTGGGGGCAGTGTCAACCTGTTCACCGTTGATCTACTCGGTGAACAGTGTGTCCGTTGCGTCGCGGCGCCGCGAGTGCATCGCGGTGCCGCGGGAACCCGTCCGGAGCTAGCCCTGGACGGTGAACCCGATCGGAAACCAGAACACCCCGTAGCTCTGGTCGAACGCGGTGCACAGGTTCGGGTAGGTGTGCTGGAAGCCGACCACCCGGTCCCGCCAGCTGCCACCCACCTCGACCGTGACCGGCTGGTAGATCATCGTGCACAGCACCCCGGCGCGGGGCAGCGCGGACAAGCTGCCGCCCGACCAGAGCAGGGTGGCGCAGGCGTGCGCGGCCAGCGGGTGCGAGCCGCCGGTCGGCTCGCACTTCAAGGTCTCCTCGGCGAGCACCTGGCCCGTGTCGGTGGTCCCGCGATGCACCGTGAGCACGAGGGACGACCTGGACATCTGCGGCGTGGCTGCGGCCGGCACGGACGCGCCCGCCACGGCGGCCGTCGCACCGGCGGCGAGCAGGCAACTGATCATCATTCGACGCATGGGGAAGTTATCGGCATCCCGTGGAGTGAAGCTGGCCACCGGATCGGGTGGTGGTCAGGTCTGGGTCCGCACGCTTGTCGCGAGCAGCGCGACGTGCAGCGAGAGCACCGACTCGGCGTCGTCCAGGGAGACGCCGAGGACCTGCTCGATCCTGGCCAGCTGCTGGTAGTAGGCGGTCCGCGACATGTGCGCGGCACCGGCGGCCGCGGACTTGTTGCCACCGTGCTCGCAGAAGTGGCGCAGCGCGTCGAGCAGCCGGCTGCCGTGCGCGTCGTCCCGCGCGAGCAGCGGGCCGAGCTCGCGGTCGGCGAACGCGGCCACCCGGTCGTCATCCGCCAGCAGGTGCAGCAGACCGCGCAGCCGGACGTCGTCGAGCCGGTGGTAGGCCCGGTCACCGGGGGAGCGCATGGCCGCCTGGGCCACCTGGGCCGCCTCGATCATGCTCCGGCGTGCGTCGGTCACCGTCGCGACGTTGCTGCCGACCGCGACCACCACCGGTAGCGCCCGTGGCGCGGCCGAGGCGGCCTGGTGGATCTCCTTGGTGAGCCGGCTGAGCACCGCGTCGCAGTCGGCCTGCGGGGTGAGCGAGAGGAGGGCCCGCACGCTGGTGTCGTCGACCACCCCGACCAGCGCGGCCACCCGGGCCCGGCGGGCCGCGAGTGCGGTGGCCTCGGCCAGGTCGCGCAACACCTCCTGGGTGGCCATCGAGTACACCTGCCGGGTCGGCGTGCTCACCATGACCGTGCTGGGGCGTACCGACATGCCGAGCAACTGCCTGCGCTCCAACGGAACCCCGAGCGCACCGGCCCTGGCCGGGATGTCGCCCGGCGGGGTGGGCGAGGCGAGCAGCTCGGTGAGCAGGGTGCGGTGCGCGTGCCGTTCCAGGCTCTCCCGGTCGCGGGCCACCAGCCGGTGCACGGCCAGTGCGGACGCGGCCCGCTCGACGATCACCACGTGCCGGTGCAGGGGCGCCTCCGGGCAGAGCAGCACCAGCCGGCCCCAGTCGTTGCCGCGCGCGCCGACCACGGTGACCAGCCACCCGGCGCCCGCGTGGTAGCTGGTGCGCTCGGCCACGGTGACCGCCCTCGACCGGCGCGCCCAGTCGGCCAGCAGTTCGGCCGGTTCGGCACTCGCGGTGTCGTAGGCCAACACGTCGTGCGCCAGCGTCTCGAGCACCACCGGCAGGCCGGACGCCCTGGCCACCTCGCGCAGCACCTCGGCCGGTTCGGCACCGGCCACGGTGAGCGCGGTGAACGTCTCGTGCACCTGCTCGGCCGCGCGCAGCTCGGCCACCTGCGCGTCCACGATCAGCTCGACGACGGCCTCGGTCACCGTGACGAACCGGGTCTCCCTGGACAGGGTGACCAGCGGCATACCGTGCCGGTCGGCCGCGGCGACCAGTGCGTCCGGCAGTGCCTCGCTCCAGTGCCGGACCAGCTCGACGACCAGCCCGGCCACCCCGGTCTCGGCCAGCTCGTCGACGTAGCGGGTCAGCGCCGCGGGATCGTCCGGCAGCGCGATTCCGGTGGTCAGCACCAGTTCGCCACCGCGGAGCAGGTGCGCGATGTCGGCGATCTCGGCCACGTGCACCCAGCGCACCCGCCGGTCCAGCCCGGTCGAGCCGGCCGCCACCCGGGGCCGTCCCTGCCGGATCACCGGCAGGGCGAGGGCGTCGGCTACGGTCGGGTACATGAACACACTGTAGGGTGATCTCGGCGATGGGGATACATGTTGTCCATGGCGGTGCCCGGCCGTCCCGGCCAGACTCGGGGGATGGGCGAACGAGAGCTGATCGACCGGCACCGTGCGGTGCTCCCGAACTGGATCGCGCTGTACTACGCGGAGCCGATCGAGATCGTGCACGGCCACGGCCGGCGGGTCACCGATGTCAACGGCAAGAGCTACCTGGACTTCTTCGCCGGCATCCTGACCAACGCGATCGGCTACGACGTGGCGGAGATCGGCGACGCGGTGCGCAAGCAGCTCGACACCGGGATCATGCACACCTCGACGCTCTACCTGATCCGCGCCCAGGTCGAACTGGCCGAGCGGATCGCCGAGCTCTCCGGCATCCCGGACGCCAAGGTGTTCCTGTGCAACTCCGGCACCGAGGCGAACGAGACCGCGCTGATGCTCGCCACCCAGTACCGGCGCAGCAACCAGGTGCTGGCGATGCGCAACTCCTACCACGGCAGGGCGTTCGCGACGGTCGGCGTCACCGGCAACCGCGGCTGGTCGGCCAGCTCGCTGTCCCCGGTGAGGGTCAGCTACGTGCACGGGGGCTACCGCTACCGCAGTCCGTTCGCCGCGCTGTCGGACGCGGACTACATCAGGGCCTGCGTCGCGGACCTGCGCGAGATCATCGAGACCACCACCGCCGGCGACGTTGCCGCCATGATCGTCGAGCCGATCCAGGGCGTCGGCGGGTTCTGCGTCCCGCCGGACGGGCTGTACGGCGCGTTCGCCGAAGTCCTTGCCGAGTACGGGATTCTGCTGATCTCCGACGAGGTGCAGACCGGCTGGGGGCGCACCGGCGAGCACTTCTGGGGTATCCAGGCGCACGGCACCGTGCCGGACATGATGACCTTCGCCAAGGGCCTTGGCAACGGCCTGGCCATCGGCGGCGTGGTGGCCAGGGGCGAGGTGATGGACTGCCTGGCGGCCAACTCCATCTCCACCTTCGGCGGCAACCCGGTCGCTTCGGTTGGTGCCAAGGCCGTGCTCGACTACGTGGTCGACCACGACCTCCAGGCCAATGCGGCCAGGCAGGGCGAGCGGCTGATGGCCGGGCTGCGCGCCGTCGCCGAGCGCGCGCCGATCGTCGGCGACCTGCGCGGCAAGGGCCTGATGATCGGCATTGAGCTGGTTGAGCCGGGCGGGAACACGCCGAGCCCCAGGCTGGCCGCGAAGGTGCTGGAGGAGACCAGGGCGCGCGGCCTGCTGGTCGGCAAGGGCGGGCTGCACAACAACGTGATCCGGCTGGCGCCACCGATGACGCTGACCGAGGACGAAACCGACGAGGGGCTTGGCGTGCTGGACGGCGCGATCGTGGCCGCGGCGACAGAAGGGTAGATGGTGGAGCTCAAGCGGATCAGTCACTGGATCGACGGCAAGCCGTGGACCGGGACGAGCGAGCGGACCGGGGACGTGTTCGACCCGGCGAGCGGCGCCCGCACCGGCCGGGTGGACTTCGCCGGCCAGTTCGAGGTGGACGAGGCGGTGGCCGCGGCGGCCGTCGCGTTCGCCAGCTGGCGCGACTCCTCGCTGGCGGCCAGGTCGACCGTGCTGTTCGCGTTCCGGGAGCTGCTCAGCGCGCGCCGGCGGGAACTTGCCGAGATCGTCACCGCGGAGCACGGCAAGGTGCTCGACGACGCGGGCGGCGAGATCCAGCGCGCGCTCGAGGCGGTGGAGTTCGCCTGCGGCATCCCGCACCTGCTCAAGGGCGGGTTCAGCGAGAACGCCTCGCGCCGGGTGGACGTGTACTCGATGCGCCAGCCGCTCGGCGTGGTCGGCGTGATCTCCCCGTTCAACTTCCCGGCCATGGTGCCGCTCTGGTTCGTGCCCAACGCGATCGCGTGCGGCAACGCGGTGGTGCTCAAGCCGTCCGAGAAGGACCCGTCCGCGTCGAACTTCCTGGCCGAGCTGTGGGCCGAGGCCGGGCTGCCGGACGGGGTGCTCAACGTGCTGCACGGCGACAAGGTCGCGGTGGACGGGCTGCTGACCCATCCGACGGTGCGCGGCATCTCCTTCGTCGGGTCGACCCCGATCGCCCGCTACGTGTACGCGACCGGCACCGCGCACGGCAAGCGGGTGCAGGCCCTCGGCGGCGCGAAGAACCACATGGTCGTGTTGCCCGACGCCGACCTCGACCTGGCCGCGGACGCCGCGGTGTCCGCCGGCTTCGGCTCGGCCGGAGAGCGGTGCATGGCCATCGCGGTCGTGGTGGCCGTCGGCGACGTCGGCGACGACCTGGTCGGCAAGATCAGCGAGCGGATTTCTCGGCTGCACGTAGGCGACGGCCGGCGGCCGGGTTGTGAGATGGGCCCGCTGGTCACCGCCGCCCACCGGGACCGGGTGGCGTCCTATGTGGAGGCCGGCCGGGCGGCCGGCGCCACCCTCACGGTGGACGGCCGGGAGCACCCGGTGGACGGCGCGGCCGCCGGCTTCTGGCTCGGCCCAACGCTGTTCGACCACGTCAACCCGGAGATGTCGATCTACACGGACGAGATCTTCGGGCCGGTGCTCTCCGTGGTCCGGGTGCCCACCTACGAGGACGCCGTGGAACTGGTCAACGCGAACCCCTACGGCAACGGCACCGCGATCTTCACCAACGACGGCGGTGCCGCCCGGCGCTACCAGAACGAGATCGAGATCGGCATGGTCGGGGTCAACGTCCCGATCCCGGTGCCGGTCGGCTACTACTCCTTCGGCGGCTGGAAGGACTCGCTGTTCGGCGACACGCACGCCTACGGCCCGGACGGGATCCACTTCTTCACCCGCACCAAGGTCGTCACCAGCCGTTGGCTGGACCCCTCGCACGGCGGCGTCAACCTCGGCTTCCCGCGCAACGTCTGAACCACCCCACCCCGTAGCGGGCGGCTCAGGTCGGATCGGAACGGGAGCGGCCCCGCGCGCGTCAGGAGTGGTGACGCCGCCGCCGGCCTGGGTGCGCCGGGCCGATCACCGGCGGTAAGCTGCGGCTGGTCGCTGTGCGCAGTGAGTAAGGGGAGGGTAATCATGCCTGACGGCGACACCCAACAGGGTGATGCGACGCCACCGCCACCCGCCGACCAACAGATCAAGAACGAGATCTCCACCGGTCGGGTCCTGGAGTGGCTGGGTGGTCTCTTCGGCTCCGACTGGCAGACCACCGCCGGGGGCGGCGGCACCGGCGGCCAGTTCATGTTCACCAGCTTGGCCGATCTGGACGCCGTCATCTCCCAGTGGAAAGACCAGCGCCAGGCGATCCACGAGGACGGAACGAAGATCAGGAGTACCGCCGCGCTCGTCAAGCCACCGGCCGGCGACGACCCTAGCCAGGGGATGGTCAACTCCACGGTCGCTTCGCTGGAAGCACTCCGTCAACACAACCAGGCGATGTACGAGTACGCGGATGGTTACATCCGCAAGCTGGAGGCGAGCCGCGCGAGCATGGCCAACACCGACCAGAGCGGCAAGTCGCGCATGGACAACGTCTACTGAGGGCTGGGGCGTCACCGGTGGGTTTGCGCAAAGTCGGTTTCGTGGTGGCAGCGGTCGCGATGGTGGCCGCCGGCTGCGCGGAGAAGCAGGCCGGCAGCCCGTACCTGACCCCCGATGCGACCGGGACCGGGACGCCGAGCACCTCCAGTTCCGCGCGGCCAACCGGGTCGAGCGGCGGCAGTGCGCCGAAGATCAACAATCCGCTGGACGCCAGCAGGTATCTCGGACAGCCGTGCGCCATGCTAACGGCCAGCCAGGTGCAGCCGTTCAACCTGCCCGCCCAGGGCAAGCCGGACACCGACAGCGACACAGCCAAGACCGTTGGTCCGAGTTGCTCCTGGTTCAACCGGGACACCGGCTCCGGAGTTGCCGTGAGCCTGTTGACCGGCAACAAGCACGGCCTCTCGGACACCTACCAGGGCCGGGCGCAGTTCAAGGGCTATTTCGAACCGATCGAAGTGGACGGCTACCCAGCCGTCTTCAGCAGCAACGTCGACGATCGCGGGGACGGGGTCTGCGATCTCGTCGTGGGCGTCTCGGAAAACCTCGCGTTCCTGTCCGATGTGCAGGATTCGCAGCTTGGCCCGAAGGCCTGCGACCGAGCCAAGCAGTTCGCTTCGCTGGTGCTCAAGACGATGAAGGGGGCGTGAGCCGTGGACGGCATGACGGGTCGCGAGGTCTACGACAACTTCAAGAAGGGCATCGGCACGGGGACGCTCGCCACCGGTGCGCGGGAACTCCAGGCTCTGGCCGCGAACTACAAGGATCGAGCCGACTCGATCACCGCGCTCACCACGAAGATGGAGGCCGCCTGGCAGGGCGACGCGGCCGGCGCGGCCCGGCGCGGAGCCGGGCCGCTCGCGGTCGAGCACGGCCTGGCCGCTCCCGATATCAACACCGCGCAGGACTCGCTGACCAATCAGGTGAGCGCGTTCGACACGGCCAACAACTCCGTGGTCCCGGTGCCGAACGAGCCGAAGAAGCCGGGTATCTGGGACAACATCACCACCCTCGGTGGCGCGAGCGACACCTACGAGCAGAAGCGGTCGCAGTACACCGCCGCCAACGACCACAACGTCTCGGTGATGACCACCTACGAGGACCAGACCACCCAGAACGGCTCGCGGATGCCGACGTCGTACGGGTCGATCGAGCCGGACTACTCGGCGGTCGGGGTGACCCAGCCGCAGAGTCCGGCGGGACCGCCGGGCGGCGGGCCGATGCGGCCACCGCAGCCTGGTGGACCCGGCCATGGCACTGGCGGCCCGCCGCCGGGCGGCCGATTCTCGCCGCCGAACACCGCGGACTCGAACAATGGCAGCGCGAACAGCCCGACCAATTCGGGCCAGGTGAACCCGGGTAGGCCGCCGCAGGGCACCGATCCGGAACACAACGTGCCGGGTCAGCCAGGACCTGGCCGGCCGGGTACTCCGGGGCCTGGCCCTGGGCCCGGCGGACCCGGACCTGGGCCCGACTTCCTGCCGGGGCCCGGCTTCGGCCCGACCGGGGGTGGCGGCGGTTCGAATGCGGGACGCGGCCCGGGTGGCGGCGGTGGACGCGGCTTCGGTCCCGGCGGGAGCGGGCCGGGTGGCGGCGGGTTCGGCGAGGACGGCGGCCGGGGCACGGGCGGTCGCGGCGGTGCGGCCGGTGGGTTCGGCGGCGAGGAGGGCCGGCTCGGCCGTGGTTCGGGAGCCGGGTTCGGTGCTGGCGGGGCGGCGGCCGCGGAAGCGGCGGCGTCCGCCAGGGGTGCCGGTGCCGGCGGGCGCGGCGGGCCGGGTGGCATGCCGATGGGTGGCGGCGGACGGGGCCAGGGCAGCGACGACGACGAGCACCAGCGACCGTCGTTCCTGGTCGAGGCGGACCCGGACGAGACGTTCGGCACCGACGAGGTCACCGCGCCGCCGGTCATCGGGGAATAGCCCGTGGTGCTGCCCAAGCCGCTGACGTTGCCGGCCGAGGCGCTCGCCCGGCTGGTGGCACTGGAGAACCTCGGCGAGCCGCACATCACGCTGAAACCGGCGGCCAGATGGCGACCGAGGCAGGCCGAGCGCGAGTTGGAGACCAGAACCCGCGAGGAGTTCGCCCGGATGGGGCTGTTCGACCGCAGGGGACGGCTTGACGTCGAGCTGGTGGCGTCCCTGGCCGTGCTGTGCCGGGCCGCCGCCGAGTTCTACGGCTGGATCGACCGGGGCGAGACGACGGTCGGCGTGCTGGCCGCGGCCATCGGGCGGGAGGCGATCCTGGCCGTGCGGGACGCGGACTCCGTGGTGTTGCGCCAGATCCGGCCGGAGACGCTGCCCGAGGCGCTGGTCGGCGAAACCGCCGACGTGCGGCCGGCGCGCGGCGATGCGTTCAGTCTGCTCCAGTCGGAGGCGCTGGCCTCGGTCGATGGCCGGCGGCCCACCGAGTCCGGCGTCGGCACGCGCCCGGCCTCGACCGAGGTGCGGCTCGCACAGAAGGTCGCCGAGCTGCCCACCAAGGGTGGCGGCCAGCTCTACGTGGCGATCCGGGACGGCCTCGGCCGGCGCCGCTGCACCACTGAGCCGCTGCGCTACGCCGACACCCCCGTCGGACGCTGGCTCAACCAGACCACGCGCCTGCCAAACGGCGACAACCGGATCCTCATCGCTCCGGCCACTCGGCACGACCTGGTGGTCCGCCTTCAGGAGATGCACCGCGCGCTGTCCAGGTGACCGCAGCGAGCACCGTGCGCCGACCGCGTCGCGGGGCACTGGGAGAATGGCTCGCCGTGGAGACGGTCGCGGTGGCGGTGCTGGTCGTCGGAATGTTGGGGGTCGGGCTGGCCTGGCTCGCCGTGGCGCGGCTAAGGGCCGAGGTGCTGCGGCTGGGTGAGCGGGCCGAACAGGTGGCGCGGCGGGTGGAGGCGCTGCCACCGGATCTGTCCCGGGTGTTCGGCAACGAGGATCGGCACGTGATCTCGGTTGAGCTGCTGAACCTGTTCGAGCTGGCCCACCGGGAGACCTGGGTGGCGCGGCCACTTTCCGTGCTGACGCCCCGGTTGCTGCGTGACGTCATCCACCGAAAGGTGGTCGGCCGGGTCCGGGAAGGCCTGACCGCGGCCGGGGTGGACGCCGATGTGCGGTTGCACCGTGTTCGCTAGCCTGCTGCTGATCGCCGGGGCCGGACTGACCGGCTCGGCGGGATTCGTCGCGGTGAGGGCAAACCGGCTGCGGCGCCGGGTGCGGCGGTCGTCCTGGCTGTTGACCAGGGTGAGCGCCGCGATCGGCGAGGCGGAGCGGGCCGGGCGAGTCCGGGCGGAGCTCGCCGACCCGCCTTAGCCGACGACCTCGGCAGGGTCCCGTCGTGCACTGCTGTTGCGGCAGCGAGGTCCGCTCGCATCGGGGACCCGCTCAACTGGGCGGTGCCGCTGGCGTGCTTGACGGGTTGAACGTCTGTTCGAGTTTGCGACAGGCGGGTGCCTTGTCCGACGCGGCGCCGAGTTCCTTGTCGGCGGCGAGCGCGGCCATGGGGTCGCTCATGGTGTCCATGTCTGTGACGATCTTGTTCATGGCCTGCTCCAACCCAGCCTGATCCTCGGTCAGAGCCCGCTGTGCGGCGGCGCGATCCTCGTCGAGCGTCTTCTTCGCGGACTCCAACGCCGCGTTGGTCTGTTGGAGAACTTGTGCGCCGTTGGCCACCGGCGGTGGACCGGCGTCTCGCATCGCCTGGGTCATGGTGCCCAGCGCGGTCGACAGGCCGCCAAGGTAGACGAGCACGTTGTTCACCGACTGCACCGGATTGGACGGGTCGGCCTGCGGGGTGGCGGTGAGCTTCAGGAAGTCGGCCTCGGCCGCGTGGCACACGCGCTCCATCCAGGCGATGGCGGCAGCACCCGAGGTCCCGCTCGACGGCGGGCTGGACCTGGGTGCCGGGTTGGAGTCCGAGGTGTTCGAACAGCCGGCCAGTGCGAACAACACGGTGGCTGCCGCCACGGCAAGCCGGACGCGACCGGACACCTCTACCACCGATAGCGGTCTCATGAGGACTGAGCGTGGCACGCGCCCGAAACCGCGACAAATCGAACGGTGGGACGCGACGCCTGGTCCACAGTGGTCCGCCGGGTGCGGGCCGGGTCCAGCGCCGCAACGGCACGTGGGTGCGCGGGTCAGCCGATGATCTGCTTGGCGGTGTCGACCGGGATGGCGAACCCGATGCCGACGCTGCCCGCGGAGCCGCCCGGCCCGGACACCGGCGAGTACATCGCCGAGTTGATCCCGATCACCTGGCCCGCGGTGTCGAACAGCGGCCCGCCGGAGTTGCCCTGGTTGATGGAGGCGTCGGTCTGGATCGCGTGGTAGCTCACCGTCGAGTTCGAGGTACCAGTCGAGGAACCATTGCGCGCGTAAGGAATCGGGCTCTGCTGTTCCTCGGCCGGCACGTTCACCTCGCGGTCGAGCGCGCTCACGATGCCGGTCGTGACGGTTCCCTGGAGTCCGGCCGGTGAGCCGATGGCGATCACCGCGTCGCCCACCCGCACCGCGTTGGAGTCGCCGAGCGTGGCCGGGGTCAGCCCGCTCACGCCCTTGGCCTGGAGCACCGCGAGGTCGCTACTCGGGTCGGTCTTGACCACCTCGGCGTCCACGGTGCGGCCGTCGGAGAACGTGACGGTCGTCGTGTCGGCGCCGGAGACGACATGGTTGTTGGTCAGGATCTTGCCGTCCGCGCTCAGGATCACGCCGGAGCCGATGCCCCGCTGGTTGCCGGAGCCGACGTTGACCTGGACCACACTGGGCAGCACCCTGGCCACCACGGCGCTGACGTCGGTGGCTGACGCGGTCGATGTGGCGGCGGCCGTCTGGGCGGCTGCCGCGGACGTGCTCACGGCCGGAGTGCTGTCATCGCCGCCGACGAAGGCACCGACCGTGCCGCCCAGCGCACCCGCGGCCAGCGTGACCACGGCCGCGGCGGCGACGGTCCCGCGCCGCATCCGGCGGCGTGGCGGCTCGGCGGGTGCCGGCGGTGGAGCGGCGTTCGGCGGCGTCCACTGCGGCTGGGGCTGGTGTGGGTACCGGGGTTGCGCCGGTGTCTCGGTCATGACTCCACGGTCGCGTGCGCGGGTGAGAACAGCCTGTGAACAGGCACAGGACTTGCCAAGAGAGTTGGTAAGTTGTAGCTTACCGTTCGTGGCCACTTACCAATTGGATCGCCTCGGCGCACTCGGGGATCCCACCCGGCGCCTGATCTTCGAGCGGTTGGTCACCCGCCCGATGGCGGTCGGCGAGCTCGCCGGTGAGCTCCCGGTCAGCCGTCCCGCGGTCTCCCAGCACCTCAAGGTGCTCAAGGAGGTGGGTCTGGTGACCGACCAGGCCAGCGGCACCCGCCGGGTGTACCGGGTCGACCCGCGTGGGGTGCACGCCCTGCGCGCCTACCTCGACCAGCTCTGGGACACGGCTCTCGCGGCGTTCGCCGAGGCCGTCGAGCGGGGCGCGGACGACAACGAAGGAGCACAGCCATGACCAGCCAGACGGAGTCGCCCACGATGGAGGTTCGCAAGTCGATCGTCGTGCGGGCGCCCAAGGAGCGCGCGTTCACCGTGTTCACCGAGGGGTTCAACAGCTGGTGGCCGCGCGAGCATCACATCGGCGCCGCCGACCTGGACCAGGCGATCATCGAACCTCGGGTGGGCGGCCGTTACTACGAGCGCGGCGTGGACGGGTCGGAGTGCGACTGGGGCCGGGTGCTGGCCTACGAGCCGTTCGACCGGCTGGTGCTGTCCTGGCACCTTCAGGGGGACTGGGAATACGACCCGGACCCGGCCAAGTCCAGTGAGATCGAGGTGCGGTTCGTCGTCGAGGCGCCGGACCGGACCCGGGTCGAGTTGGCGCACCGCCATCTCGAGCGGCACGACAAGGCCGACGACGTGCGGAAGGGGATCGACGGTCCGGGTGGCTGGTCCGGCCTGCTGGTCCGCTACGCCGAAGCCGCCGCCTAGCTCGCGGGTGCTAGCTGGCCCATGGCGGGGAGATCGTGGAGCCGTCCGGCATGGTGCCGACGAATCCGGCGCGGATGGCCACGATCAGCTCGGCCGGCCCGGTGCCGGTGTTCACCAGCTGGATCGGGGACCGCGCCGGCACCACGGCGGTGTCGCCCTGGCCGAGTTCGGGACCGTCCGGGGTGACCCGCACGGCGCCGGAGACAACCATGAAGATCTCGTCCTGGTCCAGGGTGTGCGGCTCCGGCTCGGCGCGGTTCGGCGCGACGACGAGGCGCCAGGTGCAGATGTCGGCCGAACCCCGGCTGGGCGCGGCCAATCCGACGAACTCAACGCCCGGAAGTTCGAACCGGGGGGCATCGGCATAGCGGATGACGGTCACTAGGTCCTCCAGGTAGACAAGTCAGCTTGTTCAACTCGACTTGTCTATCATGGCCGAATGACGGAGACAAGGCTCGACTTCGGCATCCTCTTGATCCTTGCCTGCGCGGAGTTCGTCAACGACCTTCGGCAAGCCCTTGCCGAGCAGGGCTTCGACGACCAGGGCCGGTCCGACGGCTACCTGCTGCGCACGGTGGGCGCGAACCCGTTGACGGTGAGCGAGTTGGCCGAACGGTTGGAGATCAGCAAGCAGGGCGCCGGGCAGATCGTGGACGACATGGAACGGCGCGGCTACGTCGAACGCCGGCCCGATCCGGCGGACCGGCGCGCCCGCCTGCTGTACCTGACCGCACGCGGACAGGACGCGCTGGCCTCGGCGCGCCGGTTCCACCAGCAGTACGAGCGCAGGATGATCAAGACACACGGCCGGGAGGCGGTGGCCGCCATGCGTACCCTGCTCGGCGCCATGGCCGGCCCAGGTCAGATGGCCGACCCGCGCTTCCGCCCCATGTATCTGTGAGGCCGTAGGGTGCGAGAGGTGACCAACGAGACCTCGTTCCTTCGGCTGCAGGCGAGAACCCAGCGCTTCACGCTTGGCACGCCGAGGGAGTTTCGGATCGCCCCCGACGGAACCAGACTGCTCTTCCTCCGCTCGGCCTCGGGCGAGGACCGCGCGCACATCCTGTGGCGACTGGATCTGGATACCGGCGAGGAGGTTCGGCTGGCCGACCCGGCGCTGCTGCTCACCGGCGTCGAGGAACTCTCCGCGGCGGAACAGGCCCGGCGGGAGCGCTCCAGGGAGCGCGGCGGCGGGGTGCTCGGCGTGTCCACCGACGACGGTGTGCGGGTCGCGGCGTTCGCCTTGTCCGGCAAGCTGTTCGTGGCCGACGTGGTGACCGGGGAGGTACGCGGGCTGGACACCGCGAGCCCGGTGACCGACCCTCGCCCGGATCCCACCGGCGCGCACGTGGCCTACGTGGCGGACAACGCGCTGCGGGTGCTCGGTGTGGACGGCTCGGACGATCGGGTACTCGCCGCGCCGGACGGTCCGGACCGGGCCTGCGGGATCGCTGAGTTCATTGCCGCCGAGGAGATGGGGCGCTCCCGCGGCTACTGGTGGTCCCCGGACGGGAGCCGGTTGCTGGTCGCGCACACCGACCGGCGGGAGGTGCAGCGCTGGTATGTCGCGGATCCCGCGAACCCGGCGGCGGAGCCGAACGTGGTCGCCTATCCGGCCGCCGGTACCCCGAACGTGGTAGTGCGGTTGGCCGTGCTCGGGCTGGACGGTTCCCGGGTCGAGGTCGACTGGCCGGGGGACGAACTGCCTTACCTGGTCACCGCGCACTGGTCCGCCGGTGGTCCGGCGCTCATCGCGGTGCAGTCCCGGGACCAGCACCGGCTGCAGATCCGCGCGGTCGACCCGAACACCGGCGCGACCGAGGTGCTGCACGAAGAGACCGACCAGCACTGGGTGGACATCGTGCCCGGCGTGCCGGCCTGGACCGAGGACGGCCGGCTGGTTCGGGTGTCCGTCCGCGACGGTGCCTACCGGCTCGTGGTGGACGGAAAGGAGGTCACCGAGACCAACCTCCAGGTGCGCTCGGTGCTCCAGGTCGGCGCGGATGTGCTGTTCACCGCGACCGAGGACGATCCCACCCAGGTCCACGTGTACCGCGGCGGCGACGGCGCACCGGTTCGTATGTCCACTGTGGATGGTGTACACAGCGCGGCGCGGGCCGGCGAGGTGACGGTGCTGACCTCGTGGTCGCTGGAGCGGACCGGGCCTAGCATCGTCGTGCTGCGCGGTACCGAACGGGTCGCCGAGGTGGCGTCGCTGGCCGTCACCCCCCGGATCGAGCTGAACCTGCGGCTGCTGACCGTCGGGGAGCGGGAGCTGCGCGCGGCTTTGTTGCTGCCACACGGTTATCGGCGGGGGGACGGCCCGCTGCCGGTGCTGCTCGACCCGTACGGCGGGCCGCACGCGCAGCGGGTCCTGGCATCCCGCAACGCCTTCGTGGCCGCGCAGTGGCTCGCGGATCAGGGCTTCGCGGTGCTGATCGCCGACGGACGCGGCACCCCGGGCCGCGGTCCCGCCTGGGACCGGGCGATCGCCTTCGACTTCGCCGGCGCGACCCTGGAGGACCAGGTCGACGCGCTGCACGCGGTGGCCGCGGCGCACCCCGAGCTCGACATGTCCAGAGTGGCCATTCGCGGCTGGTCCTACGGCGGCTACCTGGCCGCGCTCGCCGTGCTGCGCCGGCCGGAGGTGTTCCACGCGGCCATCGCCGGCGCCCCGGTCACCGACTGGCGGCTGTACGACACCCACTACACCGAGCGCTACCTCGGCCACCCGGACGAGCGACCGGAGGTCTACCAACGCAACTCGCTGATCGACGACGCGCCGAAGCTGACCCGTCCGCTGCTGATCATCCACGGGCTGGCCGACGACAATGTGGTGGTGGCGCACTCGGTGCGACTCTCCGGTGCGTTGGTCGCCGCCGGCCGCCCGCACGCGCTGCTGCCGCTGGCCGGCGTGACCCACATGACCCCGTTGGACGACGAGGTTTCGGAGAACTTCATGCTGCTGCAACTTCGCTGGCTCAAGGAGGCGTTGTCATGAGCGAGCTTGTGCGCGAATCATTCGACACCGTGTCTGATCTCATGAGGAGATGGGGCATCACGCTGCCGTTGACCGGGGTTCCCCTGGCCGCGCACCGCGAGCTGGTGCGCGAGCTGCCCGATCTCGGCTACACCGACGTCTGGTCGGCGGAAACCGCGGGGACGGACGCGTTCACCCCGCTGGCGCTGGTCGCCGAGTGGGCGCCGACGCTGCGGCTGGGCACCGCGATCGTGCCGATCTACACCAGGGGCGCGGGCCTGCTGGCCATGCAGGCGGCGACCATCGCCGAGTTCGCGCCCGGTCGGTTCGTGCTCGGCGTCGGCACCTCGACCCCGGTGATCGTGGAGAACTGGAACGGCGTGCCGTTCACCGAACCGTTCGCGCGCACCAGGGACACCGTGCGGTTCCTGCGTTCGGCGTTGGCCGGGGACAAGGTGAGCCAGCGGTATCCGACATTCGCGGTGAGCAAGTTCCGGCTGGAGCGACCGCCGGTGCCGCCACCCCAGCTGATGATCGCCGCGCTGCGACCGGGCATGCTGCGCCTGGCCGCGCGGGAGGCCGATGGCGCGATCACCAACTGGCTGGCCCCGGCGGACGTGCCGAAGGTGCGCGCCGAGCTGGGGCCGGACCGGGAGCTGGTGGCTCGGATCTTCGTGTGCCCGACCGAGGACGCCGACGCGGCGCGCGGTCTCGGCCGAATGTTGATCTCCAGCTACCTCACCGTTCCGGTATATGCGGCGTTCCACGACTGGTTGGGCCGGGGCGAGGCGTTGCGGCCGATGCACGAGGCCTGGGCGGCCGGCGACCGACCGGCGGCGAACGCCGCGATCCCCGATGAGGTGGTGGACGATCTGGTCGTGCACGGCAGTGTGGAGTACTGCCGGGAGCGGGTCGCGGCCTATCAGGAGGCCGGTCTGGACACTCCGGCGATCGCGCTGCTGCCCACCGGCGGGGATCCGTTGCAACTCGTCCGCGCGCTCGCGCCCACCCGATAGGACGATCTTGCGGGTCACCCGAAGGTGATGTCCGTAGTGACCGTATTCTGCTGGAGACTGGTTCCGGCGAAGGGAACATGCGGGTGATGCACACTTCGGCGAACGTGCGTCCGGAGCTTGCGACACCGCTCGCCGGAGGGGTGGCCGGCGCGCGGGAGGTTCGCGAGCTGGTTGACGTCGCGCTGGCCGCGTTGACCGACGGCGGTTTGGACCGGGTCGGCCCAGCGCCGGCCGGCGGCCCGGCGGCGGTGGCCGCGGCACTCGCGGCTCAGGGCCTGGATCCCTTGCCGGACACCGGAGTCGGTGCGGTCACCGCGGTGCGCGAGCTGAGCCGGCTGCTGGCCGCGGGTTCCGTCGATCCCAGCCATCCGTGGTGTGCGGCGCACCTGCACACCCCGCCGCTGGCCGTGGCCGTCGCCGCGGACCTGGTTGCCGGCATGCTCAATCCGTCCATGGACTCCTGGGACCAGGCACCGATGGCCAGCGAGTTGGAGCGGCAGTTGACCGGTGCGTTCGCCCGGCTCTGCTTTCCGGGCCCGCCGAGCCCGGACGCGATCCTCACCAGTGGGGGAACCGAGGCCAACGTGCTCGGCCTGCTGCTGGCCCGGCACACCGCCGCCGAGCAGGGTTCCGGTTGGGTCCGGCCGGTGTGCGGCAGCAACGCGCACCACAGTGTGGCCAGGGCCGCCTGGCTGCTCGGGCTGCCCGAGCCGGTCGTGGTCGACTGTCAGGGCGGACGGATGCGTCCGGACTCGCTGGCGCACGTGCTCGCCGGGCTCTACGAGCCCGCGGTCGTGGTGGCCACCGCGGGCACGACCGACGCCGGGGTGGTCGACCCGTTGCCCCGGATCGCCGAGCTGGCTCGGCAGGCCAACGCGTTTCTCCACGTGGATGCGGCCTACGGCGGCGCGGCGTTGTGCAGCGAGCGGCTGCGCCCGTTGCTCGACGGGCTCGAGCAGGCCGACACGGTCGGCATCGACCTGCACAAGTTCGGCTGGCAGCCGATCGCGGCCGGGCTGCTCGCGGTGCGCGACGAGAAGGCGCTGACCGCACTGGACGTGCGGACCGGCTACCTCAACGCCGTCGACGACACCGAGGCCGGACTGCCCGACCTGCTCGGCCGGTCGCTGCGGACCTCGCGGCGGATGGACGCGTTCAAGATCATGGTCACGCTGCGCGCGCTCGGCCGGGCCGGTCTTGCCGAGCTGGTCGAGCATTGCTGTGCCACGGCGCGGGGGCTGGCCGGCGCGATCGCGTCGCACCCGGCGCTGCGGGTCTGGCAGTCACCGGCGCTGTCCACGGTGCTGTTCCGGCCGCTGCTCGCCGACGAGCTGGCCGGTGAGCTCGGTGCCGACGCGGGCGACACACTGGTCGCCAGGGTGCGCAGGCGGCTGCTTGAGGACGGCGTCGCGGTGCTCGGCCGGTCCGCCGTCGGACCGTCGCACCCGGACGGTGACGACGGCACGAACCGGTTGTGGCTCAAGGTGACCCTGCTGCACCCGCACGCCGAGGTGCGGGACTACCTGCCGCTGCTCGACCTGGTCGCGACCTGTGCCCGAGAGGAGCTGGAGCCGGTCATCGCGGGCCTTGACCGGCCGCTGGTCGTCCAGTGACCCCGCTCGACCTCGCCGGCGTCGGGATCGGCCCGTTCAACCTGTCGCTGGCCGCCCTGGCCCAGCCGCTCGACGGTCTGCGCGCCGCGTTTTTCGAGCGGACTCCGGAGTTTCGCTGGCATCCCGGTCTGATGATCGATGGAACCACCGTGCAGGTGCCGTTCCTGGCCGACCTGGTGTCACTGGTCGAACCGGCCAGCCCGCTGTCGTTCCTGAGCTACCTGAAGGATCGGGGCCGGCTGTTCCCGTTCTACTTCGCCGAGCGGTTCCACGTGCCGAGGGCCGAGTTCGACGACTACTGCCGGTGGGCCAGCGCAAAGCTGCCCGCCTGCCGGTTCGGTCACGAGGTGCGCTCCGTCGAATGGTCCACTGTGGACGCCTCGTTCGCGCTCGAGGTGGTCCCGGCCGGCCGCGTGCTGGCCCGCAACGTGGTGCTCGCCGTCGGCACCGCGCCACGCCTGCCCGAACCGTTGCGCGGACTGCCTGGCGTGCTGCACTCGGCGGACTACCTGCCGGCCCGCGACCGGCTGCTGGCCGCGCCGGACGTCACCGTGCTCGGCTCCGGCCAGTCCGGTGCCGAGGTGTTCCTCGACCTGCTGCGCCTGCGCGGCAAGGGATCGCTGCGCTGGCTCGCCAGAACACCCGCGTTCGCGCCGATGGAGTACTCCAAGCTGGGACTTGAGCAGTTCACCCCGGACTACGCGCGCTACTTTCACGGCCTCGACGAGCCGGTCCGGGATCGCATCGAGCCGGCGCAGTGGCAGCTGTACAAGGGGATCAGCGCGGAGACCATCGGGGAGATCTTCGACGAGCTCTACCGGCGCGGCCTTGGCGGTCGATGGCCGCCGGTGACGCTGGCCCCGGGCGTCGAGGTGACCGAGGCGTCCATTCGGGACGGTCGCATCGAGCTGGGGGTGCGGCACACCCAGCAGGGCGGCATCGCGACCGTGCGAACCGACGCGGTGGTGTGCGCCACCGGATACGCCGAGCGGGACCTCGGCGAGTTACTCGCGCCGCTGGCGCACCACCTGGTCCGGGACGGCTCCGGGCGGCTCGCGGTCGGTGCCGACTACCGGGTCGGGCTGACCGGCCCGGTCGACGGGTCGCTGTTCGTGCAGAACGCCGAGCGGCACACCCATGGCGTCGGCGCGCCGGATCTGGGCTTGGCCGCGTGGCGTTCGGCGACCATCCTGAACGAGGTGAGCGGCAAGCCGGTCTACCCGCTGCCCGAGCGAACCGCGTTCACCACCTTCGGATTGGAAGGGCTGTCGTGAGCGAACCTTCGGACACGACGTGAGTGAGCCGGCGAGCGAGGCGTGGCGGACCGCCGGTTCTCTTGTGACACACAAGATGCTGGCCGAGCTGAGTTACGAGGGCCTGCTGCGGCCGCAGGCCGACGGCGACGGCTGGTCGCTGGCCCTTTCCGGTGGGGCGCGCTACAAGTTCCGGGCGCGGCGCGGCGCCTTCGAGTGCTGGGTGGTCGAGGCGGGCAGCGCGACCAGGGACGGGGTGCCGGCGGAGGATCCGCGCACCCTGGTGGTGGACGCGCGGGTGGAGCTCGGCCTGGCCGGGCTCCGGCTGGCCGACGTGTTGAGCGAGCTGACCGCCACGGTGGCCAACGAGGCCGCCCGGCTCGCCAACGCGCCCAGCTCCGCCGAGTTGTCCACTATGGACTATGACGCGGCGGACGGCCACCTGACCGGCCATCCCCGGCTGGTGCTGAACAAGGGCCGAATGGGCTTCTCCGCCACGGACCGGGCGCGCTGGGCACCGGAGGCAGGCGCGGCGTTTCGGCTGCCCTGGTTCGCGGTGCGCCGTGCGCACGCCGAGTTCCGGTGCGTCGCAGAGCTCTCCGAGGAGCGGCTGCTCCACTCGGAGCTGGGCCCCGAGCTGCTGGCGGAGTTCCGTGCGCGGCTTGACGATCCGCGCGACTACCTGTTGCTGCCGGTGCATCCGTGGCAGGCGGACGAGGTCGTCGGCACGCTCTACGCGGCGGAGCTGGCCGGCGCCGTCGTGGTCCCGGTCGGCGAGAGCACCGACACCTACCTGCCGCACCAGACCGTGCGAACGCTGAGCAACCGCGACCACCCGAGCCGGCGGGACGTGAAGACCGCGGTGTCCGTGCGAAACACGTTGGTCTACCGGGGGCTCGACTCGGCCGCCACACTCGCCGCGCCGGCCGTGACCACCTGGCTCAAGGCGATCAGCGCGGCCGATTCGTTGCTGGGCAAGCAGTACGAGTTCGAGCTGCTCGGTGAGGTGGCCAGCGTGTCGGTGCGGCACCCACTGTTCGGCAACATCGACGAGCTGCCCTACCGGTTCCACGAGACGCTGGGCGCGCTCTGGCGGGAGCCGGTGCGCACCCGGATCGCGGCGGGGGAGCGGGCGATCTCCTTCGCCGCGCTGCCCTACCGGGGGCCGGACGGCGAGGCGATGATCGCCCGGCTGATCCGGGCGTCCGGCACCGATGCCGAGGAGTGGCTGGACCGGCTGCTCGATCTCACGCTGACCCCGCTGCTGCACTGGCTGTTGCGCTACGGGGTGGGTTTCTGCCCGCACGGCCAGAACCTGATCCTGGTCACCGACCGCACCGGCGTCCCGCTTCGGGTGGCGATCAAGGACTTCGCCCAGGGCGTCGACCTGCTCGACGAGGATCTGCCGGTGTACCAGCGGCTCGGGGTCGAGGCGCGGGCGCACATGCTGCGCTGGCCGCCGCACCTGCTGGCCCAATCGCTGTTCAGCTCGGTGTTCGCCGGCCAGATCCGGTTCCTGGCCGAGATCGTGCTCGACGACCTCGGCCTGGCGCGCGGGCGGGTGTGGGACCTCGTGCGCCGGATCGTGCGCGCCTACCGGGTGGACCATCCGGAGGTGGCCGCACGGTTCGACGCCTGCCGGCTCTTCGCCGAGGATGTCGAGCGGGTCACCCTGAACCGGGAACACCTGGCCGGCAAGGGCTTCGACAAGATCGAGCGGGACGACGAGTTCGACGTCCGGTTCGGCCGCGCCCGAAACCCCTTGGCCGGCCCGGATCCCGGCGGCGCCTGGTAGCTCAGCCGGCCAGGTGGGCCGCCGAGGCGCGGACCTCGTCGGCCGGGAACGGGTGCACCAGCCGCCCGTCCCGCTTGACCACCCTGCCGGCCACCAGCACCGTGTGCACGTTTCCCGGGTGCGCCGCGGTGACCACCGCACCGATCGGGTCGTGCGTGCCGGCCAGGTTCACCGCATCCGCGTCCAGCAGCACCAGGTCGGCCTGCTTGCCCGGCCGCAGCGAGCCGATCCGGTCGGCCAGTCCGAGTGCCCTGGCCCCGTCCAGGGTGGCCAGCCGCAGCGCGTCCGCGGCCCGCAGCCGGGGGCCGCCGGCGAGCTGACTGGTCAGCAGTGCCGCGCGCATCAGCGAGAACATGTCCCCGGCGACCGTGGTGACCACGTCGACGCCGAGCCCGGTGGTGATCCCGGCCGCGCGCAGCCGGTTGATCATCGGCGCACCGTGGCCCATCTGCGCCTCAACCGCCGGGGTGATCGACATCGCCGCGCCGGACTCGGCGATCATCGCCAGTTCCTGGTCCGGCAACGAGTTGCCGTGCACGTACAACGTGTTGGCGCGCAACAGGTCACGCTGGGCAAGTGCCTCGATTGGCCGCTCCCGCGCCGGCCCGCTGCCGATGTGGATCACGATGGGCAGCCCGAGTTCGTCGGCTAGCCGCCAGTCCTGCTCGACCTCGTCCATCGGCGCGTACGCCGGGCCGACCGGGCTCAGTGCCATGGTGAGCAGACCGTTGGCGTCGTCCTTGCCGAGTTGCTCGCGCACCCGGCGCACCTCGTCCAGATCGCGCCCGGCGTCGTCTTGAACCGGGTAGCCGTACCCGAACACCGCCCGGATGCCCGATTCGCGCAGCGCGGCGAGCACCGCGTCGGTGTGTGCCGGCGTGTACTGGATGTGCGAGAAGTCCTGCACCGTGGTGATCCCGGAGTCAAGGCACTCCAGCGCTCCGGCCAGGTTCGCCACCCGAACGTCCGGCACCCGCATGCGCGGGCCGAAGCCGAACAGCACCCGTTGCAGGTAGCTGCCGAGATCGTCGTCCACCGCGGCGGTGCGCAGCACGGCCTGCCAGGTGTGCCGGTGGGTGTCGACGAAGCCGGGCAGCACGATCCGCCGGCCGGCGTCGATCACCTGCGCCCCGGCCGCGTCCAGGCGCGGGCCGACCGCGACGATCACACCACCGTCCACCAACACGTCGGCGCCGCGGTGCAGGACCGGCTCCGGCTCGGTGTCGATGACGTCACCGCCCCGGATGAGCAGGCGCTCTGACATGTAACCTCCACAGATAGAAAGCTTTTTTGAAAGCTATCAGTCGATTGACCTACCATGCAACCGTGCAGGCCCAACCCGATCCGGTAGACGCCTTGATCAGCGCCTGGCAGGCCGAACTGCCCGAGGTGCTCGGTCCGACCTCCGAGCTGACCAAGCGGATCATGGTGCTGTCGGCGGAGCTGGCGGCGGCCACCAGGCGCGAGCTACCCGCGTTCGGTCTGACCGCCGCCGAGTTCGACGTGCTGGCCGGCCTGCGCCGCTCCGGCAGCCCATACCGGCTCAAGCCCAACGAGCTGAGCCGGGCGCTGCTGCTGTCCACCGGCGGCACCAGCAATGTGGTCAACCACCTGGTCGCCGAGGGTCTGGTCGAACGCGAGCCGGATCCGGACGACGGCCGCAGCACCCTGATCCGGCTGACCGCGAAGGGCATCCGGCTGGCCGAGGACGTGGTTCGGGCCACCTCGGCGGCGCACGCCGAGGTGTTCGCCTCGGTCCCGCCCGCGGTGCTGCGCGCGGCCACGAAGGCGCTCCGCGAAGTGGGGCGGTTCAGTCGCACCCGGCGGCGGTGAGCGCAAAACAAGCAGGCATGCTTGATTTTGCCGCTGGCGCGTGCCACGGTGGTCCGGTGGTTGACCTCACCGCGTTGCTCGCCGACCTGCGCGCCGAGGGTGGCGAGCTGGATGCCTTGGTGGGTGGGCTGTCCGAAGCGGACTGGTCCACGCCGACGCCGGCGCCCGGATGGACGATCGCCCATCAGGTGGCGCACCTGGCCTGGACCGACGAGCGGGCGATGCTGGCCGTCACCGATCCCGACGCGTTCCACGCCGAGATCGAGGCGGTCGCCGGCGGCGACCCGGGCAACTGGGTGGACCTGGCCGCGGCGCAGGGTGCGCGGCTGCCGCCCGCCGAGCTGCTCGACCGGTGGCGGCGCGGGCGGGACCGGCTGGCGGGCGAGCTTGCCGCGCTGCCGGACGGGACCAAGCTGCCCTGGTACGGCCCACCGATGAGTCCCGCGTCGATGGTCACCGCCCGGTTGATGGAGACCTGGGCGCACACCACCGACGTCGCGGACGCGCTCGGCGTGCGCCGGGTACCGACCGCGCGCCTGCGCCACGTCGCACACCTCGGCGTGCGTACCCGGGACTTCGCCTGCCGCACAAGGAACCACACCCCACCGGCGGAACCGTTCCGGGTCGAGCTGATGGCGCCGGACGGTGAGCTCTGGGTCTGGGGACCGCCGGACGCGGCGCAGCGGGTGACCGGTCCGGCGCTGGACTTCTGCCTGCTGGTCACCCAGCGGATCCACCGGGACGACACCGCGCTCGTCGCCGTGGGGCCGGACGCCGAGACCTGGTTGGACATCGCCCAGGCATTCGCCGGGGCGCCGGGCGAGGGGCGCAAGCCGACGGGTTTTGGCATCACCGAGCTTGCGAGGTGATGTCGTGACCGGGGTGCTCCGGATCGGCAACGCCTCCGGCTTCTACGGCGACCGGCTCGCCGCGGTCAACGAGTTGCTCACCGGCGGTCCGTTGGACGTGCTGACCGGCGACTACCTGGCCGAGCTGACCATGCTCATCCTGGGCCGGGACCGGATGAAGGACCGCGACCTCGGCTATGCCAAGACGTTCCTGCGCCAGCTGGAGGAGAACCTCGGGCTGGCGATGGCGCGCGGGGTGAAGATCGTGACGAACGCCGGCGGGCTCAACCCGGCGGGGCTGGCCGGCGCGATCCGTGAGTTGGCCGCACGGTTGGGCCTGGACGTCGCCGTCGCCCACGTCGAGGGGGACGACCTGGTCGAGCGGGCGGACGAGCTCGGGTTGCTTGGCGCGCTGACCGCCAACGCCTACCTCGGTGGCTGGGGCATCGCGGAGTGCCTGCTCGCCGGTGCCGATGTCGTGGTGACCGGCCGGGTCACGGACGCCTCGCTGGTTCTCGGCCCGGCGGCGGCGCATTTCGGCTGGGCCCGCGACGATTGGGACGCGCTGGCCGGGGCGGTGGTCGCCGGGCACGTGATCGAGTGCGGCGCCCAGGCCACCGGCGGCAACTTCGCCTTCTTCACCGAGTTGGCCGACGTCGAGCACCTCGGCTTCCCGATCGCCGAGCTGTACCATGACGGCTCGGCGGTGATCACCAAACACCCCGGCACCGGCGGCGCGGTGACCACGGAAACAGTCACCGCCCAACTGCTCTACGAGATCGGCGGACCGGCCTATCTCGGGCCGGATGTGACCAGCCGGTTCGAGACGATCACCCTCGCCGCCGACGGCCCGGACCGGGTGCGGATCAGCGGCGTGCGCGGCACCCCGCCACCGCCAACCGTCAAGGTCTGCCTGAACACCCTGGCCGGGTTCCGCAACAGCACCACTTTCGTCCTGTGTGGACTGGACATCGAGGCCAAGGCCGCGCTCGCCCGCCGGCAGCTCGAGCGCGCGATCGGCTCGGACGGCATCACCTGGACGCTGGCCCGCACCGACCACGCCGACGCGGACACCGAGGAGACGGCGAGCGCCCTGCTGCACGCCACCATCAAGACCACGGACGCGAAGCGCGCCAAGGCGTTCTCTCGGGCCTGCGTCGAGCTCGCGCTGGCCTCCTATCCAGGGTTCACCCTGACCGCGCCACCGTCGGACGGCACGCCGGTCGGCGTCTACCGGGCCGAGTTCGTCGAGTGGTCAGCCGTGCGGCAGGTGGCCGTGTTGCCGAACCTGGAGCGGCGGCTGATCGACCCGCCCGGCGAGTTCGCCGAACCGTCGTGGTCGATCGAATGGTCCGCGGAGCCGGTGCCGGGCGGGCCGACCCGGCGACTGCCGCTCGGCACGGTCGCCGGCGCCCGCTCGGGCGACAAGGGCGGTGACGCCAACCTCGGGGTCTGGGTGCGCGACGCGGCCGCCTTCCCGTGGCTCGCGCACGAGCTGACCGTCGAGCGGCTGCGCCAACTGCTGCCCGAGTCCAAGGACCTGGAGATCGAGCGGCACGCGCTGCCGAACCTGCGTGCGCTGAACTTCGTCGTGCACGGGCTGCTCGGCCAGGGCGTGGCCGCGTCCACCCGGTTCGACCCACAGGCCAAGGCACTCGGCGAGTGGCTGCGCTCGCGGCTCGTCGACATCCCGGAGGTGTTGTTGTCGTGAGCGAGCTTGCGAGCGAACCATTGGGCACTGTGTCTGAGCGACATCAGCGAGCTTGCGAGTTGATGTCGTGAGCGAGCTTGCGAGCGAACCATTGGGCACTGTGTCTGAGCGACATCAGCGAGCTTGCGAGTTGATGTCGTGAGCGAGCTTGCGAGCGAGCAGTCGAGTTCTGTGCGCGACCCGTTCGACACGCTGGAGCGCCGCGCCCTGCGGGAGACCTGCCGGGCGTTCGTGGCCAGGGAGATCGTGCCGAACCTGGCGGACTGGGAACGCGACGGCGAGCTCCCACGTGAGTTGCACAAGCGGACCGCCGAGGTCGGGCTGCTTGGCGTCGGTCTGCCCGAGCATGTCGGGGGCAGCGGCGGCGACGTGATCGACGCGTCGGTGGTGACCGAGGCCTGCATCGAGGCGGGCGCTTCCTCCGGGCTGCTCGCCGGCCTGTTCACGCACGGCATCGCGGTGCCCCACATGATCGACACCGGGGATGCCGGACTGGTCGAGCGGTTCGTGCGGCCGACCCTGGCCGGCGAGTTGATCGGTGCGCTCGGCGTGACCGAGCCGGACGGCGGTTCGGATGTGGCCGCGCTGCGCACCAGGGCGGTCCGCTCCGGCGAGCGGTACCTCGTCAACGGTGCCAAGACGTTCATCACCTCGGGGGTGCGGGCCGACTACGTGACCACGGCGGTGCGCACCGGCGGCGCCGGCCACGCCGGGATCAGCCTGCTGGTGATCGAGCGCGGCGCGCCGGGCTTCACGGTGAGCCGCAAGCTCGACAAGATGGGCTGGCTCTGCTCCGACACCGCCGAACTGTCCTTTGTAGACGTCGAGGTGCCGGCTGCCAACCTGGTGGGTCCGCAGGACGGCGGGTTCGCACTGATCATGCGGCAGTTCGTGGCCGAGCGTCTCGGCCTGGCCGTGCACGCCTACTCGGTGGCCCAGCGGGCGCTCGACCTGACCGTCGACTACGTCCGGCAGCGGCACACGTTCGGCCGGGCGCTGATCTCCCGGCAGGTGGTGCAGCACCGGCTGGTCGAGATGCGCCAGCGGATCGAGTTGGCGCGCGGCTACGCCCGCTGGGTGATCGTCCGGCTGGCCGGTGGCGAGCAGCCGGCCGCCGAGGCCTGCCTGGCCAAGAACGCCGCGGTGGCCGCCTGTGACTGGGTGGTCGACCAGGCGGTGCAGTTACACGGCGGGATGGGTTATCTACGGGAGTCCGAAGTGGAGCGACACTACCGAGACGCCCGGATCCTCGGCATCGGGGGCGGCGCCACCGAGGTGCTCGTCGACCTGGCCGCCAAGCTACTGGGATACCACACATGAGCACGATCAAATCCATGGTCGACGGACAGTCGGCGGAGCACCGGGAGCACCGGGAGGCCATGCTGGCCAAGCTCGCCGAGCTGGAATCCGAGCACGCGAAGGCGATCGCCGGTGGCGGGCCGAAGTACGTCGAGCGGCACCGCGGGCGGGGCAAGCTGCTCGCCCGCGAGCGGCTGGAGCTGCTGCTGGATCCGGACTCGCCGTTCCTCGAGCTCTCCCCGTTGGCCGCGTGGGGCAGCGCCTACCAGGTCGGCGCCAGCGTGGTCACCGGCATCGGCGTGGTCGAGGGCGTCGAGTGCCTGATCAGCGCCAGCGACCCGACGGTCAAGGGTGGGGCCAGCAACCCGTGGACGGCGAAGAAGGGCTATCGCGCGGCCGACATCGCCGCGCAGAACCGGCTGCCCACGATCCACCTGGTCGAGTCCGGCGGCGCGGACCTGCCCACCCAGAAGGAGATCTTCATTCCGGGCGGACGCATCTTCCGCGACCTCACCAAGTCCTCGGCGGCGAAGGTGCCCACAGTCGCGCTGGTGTTCGGCAACTCCACGGCGGGCGGCGCGTACCTGCCCGGCATGTCCGACTACGTGGTGATGATCAAGGAGCGGGCGAAGGTGTTCCTCGGCGGTCCGCCACTGGTCAAGATGGCGACCGGCGAGGAGTCCGACGACGAGTCGCTCGGCGGCGCCGAGATGCACGCCAGGACCTCGGGCCTGGCCGACTACCTCGCCGTGGACGAGTTGGACGCGATCCGGATCGGCCGGCGGATCATGGCCAGGCTCAACTGGCGCAAGCTCGGCCCGGCACCGGTCAGCGGGTACGCCGAGCCGTTGTTCGACGCCGAGGACCTGCTCGGCATCGTGCCGCCCGACCTCAAGCGTCCGTTCGACCCGCGCGAGGTGATCGCCCGGGTGGTGGACGGCTCGGACTTCGACGAGTTCAAACCGTTGTACGGCACCAGCCTGGTCACCGGATGGGCCAGGGTCCACGGCTACCCGGTCGGCATCCTGGCCAACGCGCAGGGCGTGCTGTTCAGTGCGGAGTCGCAGAAGGCCGCGCAGTTCATCCAGCTGGCCAACCAGATCGACACCCCGCTGCTGTTCCTCCACAACACCACCGGATACATGGTCGGCCGGGACTACGAGCAGGGCGGGATCATCAAGCACGGCGCCATGATGATCAACGCCGTGGCCAACTCGGCGGTGCCGCACATCTCGATCCTGATGGGTGCCTCCTACGGCGCCGGCAACTACGGCATGTGCGGCCGGGCCTACGATCCCCGGTTCCTGTTCGCCTGGCCGAGCGCCAAGTCCGCGGTGATGGGCCCGCAGCAGCTGGCCGGCGTGCTGTCCATCGTGGCGAGGCAGGCGGCGGCCGGCCGCGGGCAGGAGTACAGCGAGGAGCACGACGCGGCGATGCGAACCATGGTGGAGAACCAGATCGAGGCGGAGTCACTGCCCATGTTCCTGTCCGGCATGCTCTACGACGACGGCATCATCGACCCTCGGGATACCAGGACCGTGCTCGGCATCTGCCTTTCGGTGATCCACAACAATCCGGTCGAGGGCACCGACCGGTTCGGCGTCTTCCGGATGTGACGCGATGATCACGACAGTTCTGGTGGCCAACCGTGGGGAGATCGCCCGCCGGGTCTTCCGCACCTGCCGCGAGCTCGGCATCGGCACGGTCGCGGTGTACTCCGACGCGGACGCCGACGGGCTGCCCGTGGCCGAGGCGGACGCCGCGGTGCGGCTGCCCGGCAACACCCCGGCGCAGACCTACCTGCGGGCCGAGGCACTGATCGCGGCGGCCAAGTCCGCGGGCGCCGATGCGATCCATCCGGGTTACGGCTTCCTGTCGGAGAACGCGGCGTTCGCCGGCGCGGTGTGCGACGCCGGGCTGACCTGGGTCGGACCGCCGGTCGCCGCGATCGAGTCGATGGGCTCGAAGATCGAGGCGAAGCGGCTGATGGCCGCGGCCGGAGTGCCCGTGCTGTCCGAAGTGGACCTGGCGGCGCTCACCGAGGCCGACCTTCCGGTGCTGGTCAAGGCATCCGCCGGGGGTGGCGGCCGGGGCATGCGGGTGGTGCGCGCCCTGGCCGAGCTGGACGAGCAGTTGACGGCGGCCCGGTCCGAGGCGGCGGCGGCATTCGGTGACCCGACCGTGTTCTGCGAGCCGTACCTGGAGACCGGCCGGCACATCGAAGTCCAGGTGCTGGCCGACGCGCACGGCACGGTCTGGGCGGTCGGCGAGCGCGAGTGCTCCATCCAGCGCCGCCACCAGAAGGTTGTCGAGGAGTCCCCTTCGCCTCTGGTGCAACGAGTTCCCGGGATGCGCGCGGCACTGTTCGACGCGGCAAGGGACGCGGCGACCGCGATCGGCTACACCGGCGCCGGCACGGTGGAGTTCCTGGCCGACGAGCGCGGCCGGTTCTACTTCCTGGAGATGAACACTCGGCTCCAGGTCGAGCATCCGGTGACCGAGTGCGTGACCGGGCTCGACCTGGTGCGCCTCCAACTCGAGGTGGCCGGCGGCGCCAGGTTGCCGGCCGAGCCGCCACCCTCGCGCGGGCACGCCATCGAGGTTCGGCTCTACGCGGAGGATCCGGCGCAGGACTGGCGACCGCAGAGCGGACGGCTGCACCGGTTCGAGGTGCCCGGCGTGGTCGCCGAGTTCGCCAACCCGCCGGAGGTGGGAATCCGGCTGGACTCCGGGGTGGTCACCGGTTCGGTGGTCGGTGTGCACTACGACCCCATGCTGGCCAAGGTGATCGCGGTCGCGCCGAGCCGGGACGAGGCCGCGCGCAGCCTGGCCGCGGCGCTGGCCAGGGCCCGGATCCACGGCCTGCGAACCAACCGGGCGCTGCTGGTTCGGGTGCTGCGCCATCCGGCGTTCCTGGCCGGTGCCACCGATACCGCGTTCTTCGACCGGCACGGCCTGGCCGGGTTCGCCGAACCGTTGGCGGACAAGGACGCCGTCGAGCTGAGTGCGATCGCCGCCGCGCTCGCGGACGCCGCTGCGAACCGGGCCGCGGCGCCGGTACTCGGCCGGATTCCGGGCGGTTGGCGCAATGTCGCCTCGGCGCCGCAGGTGAAGCGGTACCGCGACGGTCAGGACGAGCACGAGGTCCGCTACCGCGCCACCCGCTCCGGCGTCGCCGTGACCGGCCGGGAGAACCTCGTCGTGGTCGAGGCGAAGCCGGACGCGGTGGTGCTCGAGTCCGACGGCGTGCGCCGCAACTTCGACGTGGCCGGCTATCCCGGCCTGGTGTGCGTCGACGGTCCACTCGGGCCGGTCGCGCTGACGCCGGTCGACCGGTTCCCGGACCCGGCCGCCCAGGTGGCCGCCGGCTCGCTGCTGGCGCCGATGCCGGGCACCGTGGTGCGGGTGGCGGTGTCGGTGGGGGACACGGTCGCCGAGGGCCAGCCGTTGCTGTGGCTCGAGGCGATGAAGATGGAACACCGGATCACCGCGCCGGCCGACGGCGTGGTCGCCGAGGTCGCGGTGGTGGCAGGTGATCAGGTCGAGGTCGGGCGGGTGCTGGCCGTGGTCAAGGAGGGAACATCGTGAGCTTTCTGGAAACCGAGGAGCGCCGGGCGCTGCGGGCGGCCGCGGCCGAGGTGGCCCGCCGCTACGGGCCGGAGTACATGTCCCGCAAGGCCCGCGCCGGTGGCAAGACCACCGAACTGTGGGAGGAGTTCGGCAAGCTCGGCTACCTCGGGGTGAACGTGCCAGAGGAGTACGGCGGCGGTGGCGGCGGAATCGGCGACCTGGCGGCGGTGATGGAGGAACTGTCCGCGGCCGGCTGCGGGCTGCTGCTCATGGTGGTGTCGCCGGCCATCTGCGCCACGATCATCGCCCGGTTCGGTACCGACGAGCAGAAACGCCACTGGCTGCCGAAGTTCGCCGACGGTTCGGTGCGGATGTCGTTCGCCATCACCGAGCCCGACGCCGGCTCCAACGCGCACAAGCTGACCACCACGGCGCACCGGGACGGCGACGGTTGGGTTCTCAGCGGCCGCAAGGTGTTCATCTCCGGTGTCGACGAGGCGGACGCGGTGCTGGTGGTGGGGCGCACCGAGGACGCGAAGACCGGCCGGCTCAAGCCGGCGCTGTTCATCGTGCCGACCAACACGCCCGGGTTCGAGTACCGCCCGATCGAGATGGACCTGATCTCGCCGGACAAGCAGTTCCTGCTCTTCCTCGACGAGGTGCGGCTGCCAACCGACGCCCTGGTCGGCGCCGAGGATGCCGCACTGCTGCAACTGTTCGCCGGGCTCAACCCGGAGCGGATCATGGCCGCCGCGTTCGCCATCGGCCTCGGCCGCTACGCCCTGGACCGGGCGGTCGAGTACGCCAAGACCCGCGAGGTGTGGAGCACCCCGATCGGCGCGCACCAGGCCGTCGCGCATCCGCTTGCCATCGCCAAGATCGAGCTCGAACTGGCCAAGGTGATGATGCAGAAGGCCGCCTGGCTCTACGACTCCGGCGACGACGTGGCGGCCGGCGAGGCGGCCAACATGGCGAAGTACGCCGCAGCCGAGGCGTCGATCAAGGCCGTGGACGCGGCGGTGCAGACCCACGGCGGCAACGGGATGACCGCCGAGTACGGCCTCGGCTCGCTGATCGCCGTGTCGCGGACCAACCGGATCGCGCCGGTCAGCCGTGAGATGATCCTCAACTTCGTCGCCCAGCACACCCTCGGCCTGCCGAAGTCCTACTGATGAGCACCGAGACCGTCCGCGAGCCACGACAGGACCGCAGCCGGGCAACCCGCAAGCGGTTACTCGAGGCGGCGATCGAGTGCCTCGCCGAGGTCGGCTGGACGGGCAGCACGGTGGCCGTGGTGGCCGAGCGGGCCGGAGTGTCCCGGGGCGCGGCCCAGCACCACTTTCCGACCCGTGAGGACCTGGTCACGGCCGCCGTCGAGTACGTCGCCGAGGAGCGCACCGCCCAGCTGCGATCCCATGTGGCCGGGCTGCCGGCGGGTCCGGAGCGCACCACGGCGGTGATCGAGCTGGTCGACCGGATGTACGCCGGGCCGTTGTTCCGGGCGGCGCTTCAGCTCTGGGTGGCGGCCTCGGCGGACGAGCAGCTGCGCGCGCGGGTGGTGCCGCTCGAGGCGCACCTCGGCCGGGAGGTGCACCGGGTGGCGCTTGAGCTGCTCGGCGTCGACGAGTGCGCCCCCGGGGTCCGCGAGGTGGTACAGGCCACGTTGGACATGGCTCGCGGGCTTGGGCTGGCGAACCTGCTCACCGACGACAGCCGCCGGCGCGGCCGGATCCTGCGGGAGTGGGGCCGGCTGCTCGACAGCGCGCTCGCCGACGCCCGGGCCGGTTGAGCCGCACTCGGCCCGGCTCAGAAGGGCGGCCAGACCTCGAAGATGTACTTGTGCGCGAGCCAGGCGGACAGGTCGTGCCGGTGCCGGCTGAGCTCCTCGAGCGTCTGGTGCACGGTGCGCAACGCCAGGTCGGCGTCCCCGACCAGGAGCACCCGCCCGGCCACCGCGGCGGCGAACTCCTCGGAGCGGATGATCCGGGCGCTGGTCGAGCCGGGGGCGGCCAGCCCGAGCAGCAGGTCCGTGGTCCGCCAGTACCGGCCGTCGTGGAACACCCGCACCGCGGTCAGCTCGCTGGGCGCGCCCCTGGCATGCCGCGACCGCGGCCGGCGATGGGTCAACCGCAGGTTCAGCTGCGGCAGCAGCCAACTCACCTCGGAGTCGTAGAAGGGGTCCTCCGGCGTGGGGCACTCGGTGCGCAGCCCCCAGCGCTCCTCCTGGCAGGTACGCAGCTGCCGGGAGGTGCCCGACGAGTAGCTACGCACAGCGGTAGCGGTGTCGACTACGTCAACCAGCTGCGGGGTGATGGCCGTTCCCACACGTCCAGAGGGTAGTCGCAAGTATGCGAGCTGTGATCGCGGGGCGCTCAATTCACAGGTCACGTCTCGTGCGCGAGAAGGTATCGATCCGAACAAGACGGTGGCCGGCTCTTGACCACTATGGACGGCGCCAGGTAAGGGCAAACCCTTGCGTGGCAAGCCAAGCGTCCACGTCGTGGTGCGTCCCCGCGATGCCGTCCACCGCCTGGAAGGCACGACCGAACGCGCGCTCGGCCGCGGCCTGGTCGATCAACCCGGCGCGGAGCGCGGACAGCGTCTCGTCGGTGTCCAGCAGCCGCTGATCCTGCCCGGTGCGCACCAGGATGTCCAGATACAGGTCCGTCGTCAGCCAGGTGGGACCCACCTCGATGTCCACCACATCGAGGTAGTAGTCGTGGTCGAGCCGCACGCCCGGGTGCGCGTCCCAGCGGGATACCCGCAGACCCAGCCCGGGCAGCAGCCAGGACCGGAAGTAGGCGAGCTCCGGATGACCGGCCACGGGGCGTGCCATGAACAGGCCGAAGTCGGCCAGCCGGTACTCGTCCACCGGCCGGACGAAGCCCTTTGGGTCGGTGTTCGTCATCGCCCCGATGTCGAACACCTCGACCTTGGGCGGGTGCACTGCGTTCACGCCTGAGATTGTCGGCGCCCCCGCGTAACCTCGTCGTCGTGGCACCCGTGACAGCGCACTCGCAGATGCGGCCGATCGGCGAGATACCGCGCGCCTCTGGCCGGTTCCGCATGGTCAGCGACTACCAGCCGGCCGGTGACCAGCCGGCCGCCATCGAGGAGCTCGAACGCCGGCTGCGGGCCGGCGAGCGCGACATCGTGCTGCTCGGAGCCACCGGCACGGGCAAGTCGGCCACCACGGCATGGCTGATCGAGCGGGTGCAGCGGCCGACACTGGTCATGGCGCCGAACAAGACGCTGGCCGCCCAGCTGGCCAATGAGCTGCGCGAGTTCTTCCCGGACAACGCGGTCGAGTACTTCGTCAGCTACTACGACTACTACCAGCCCGAGGCCTACGTCCCGCAGACCGACACCTACATCGAGAAGGACTCCTCGGTCAACGACGACGTGGAACGGTTGCGGCACTCGTCCACGTCGAGCCTGCTGTCCCGCCGGGACGTGATCGTGGTCGCCTCGGTGTCCTGCATCTACGGCCTCGGCAGCCCGCAGGAGTACCTGGACCGCACGATCGGCCTGCACGTCGGCCAAGCGGTGGAGCGCGACCTGCTGCTGCGGGCCCTGGTCGACACCCAGTACACCCGCAACGACCTGTCCTTCTCGCGCGGCACGTTCCGGGTGCGCGGGGACACCGTCGAGGTGATCCCGGCCTACGAGGAGCTGGCCGTGCGGATCGAGTTCTTCGGCGACGAGGTGGAGGCGCTGTACTACCTGCACCCGCTCACCGGCGACATCGTCCGCGAGGTGCAGCACGTCCGGATCAACCCGGCCACCCACTACGTCACCGGGGCGCAGCGGATGGAGCAGGCCATCCGCACCATCGAGGCGGAGCTCGAGGAGCAGCTGGCCAGGCTGGAGAAGCAGAACAAGCTGCTCGAGGCGCAGCGGCTGCGCATGCGCACCAGCTACGACATCGAGATGATGCGTCAGGTCGGCTTCTGCTCCGGCATCGAGAACTACTCCCGGCACCTGGACGCCAGGGCTCCCGGCTCGGCCCCGGCCACGCTGATCGACTACTTCCCGGACGACTTCCTGCTGGTGATCGACGAGTCGCACGTGACAGTGCCGCAGATCGGCGGCATGTACGAGGGCGACGCTTCCCGCAAGCGCACCCTGGTCGAGCACGGTTTCCGGCTGCCGAGCGCGATGGACAACCGGCCGCTGACCTGGGAGGAGTTCCAGGATCGGATCGGCCAGACGGTGTACCTGTCGGCCACCCCGGGGCCGTACGAGATGGGTCAGACCGGCGGCGAGTTCGTCGAACAGGTGATTCGCCCGACCGGCCTGATCGACCCAGAGGTGATCGTCAAGCCGACCGAGGGCCAGATCGACGACCTGGTGCACGAGATCCGGGTGCGGGCCGAGCGCGACGAGCGGGTGCTGGTCACCACCCTCACCAAGAAGATGTCCGAGGACCTCACCGACTACCTGCTGGAGCTGGGCATCCGGGTGCGCTACCTGCACTCCGAGGTGGACACCCTGCGCCGGGTGGAGCTGCTGCGTCAGCTGCGGCTGGGCGAGTTCGACGTGCTGGTCGGCATCAACCTGTTGCGCGAGGGGCTGGATCTGCCCGAGGTGTCGCTCGTGTCCATTCTGGACGCGGACAAGGAGGGCTTCCTGCGCAGCGGCACGTCGCTGGTGCAGACCATCGGCCGGGCCGCGCGCAACGTCTCGGGCCAGGTGCACATGTACGCCGACAAGACCACCGACTCGATGCGGCACGCCATCGACGAGACCAACCGGCGCCGCGCCAAGCAAGTCGCGTACAACACCGAGCGCGGTCTCGATCCCCAGCCGCTGCGCAAGAAGATCGCGGACATCCTGGACCGGGTCTATCACGAGGCCGAGGACTCCGACGTGGCCGTGCAGATCGGCGGGTCCGGGCGCAACGCATCCCGCGGCCGGCGCGCCGCCGGCGAGCCGGGCGGCCGTTCGGCCGGCGTGTACGTCCGGGAGAATGTCGGCTCGATGCCCCGCGCGGAGCTGGCCGACCTGGTTCAGCAGCTCACCGATCAGATGCTCGCGGCCGCGCGGGATCTTCAGTTCGAGCTCGCCGCCCGGCTTCGCGACGAGATCGCCGACCTCAAGAAAGAGTTGCGCGGCATGGACGCCGCCGGCATCAAGTAACCCGACACGCGCCCCCCGTCCTGCCCGCGAGTCGCGCGCTCCGGCAAGTGAGTGCTGCGCTCCGGCAAGTGAGTGCTGCGTTCCGGCAACGCGAGCGTGGATCAGGTTGCCCGGGTTCAGAACTCCGTTGTCCGAGCGCGGAACTCGGTTGCCTGAGCGCGAGATTCGGTTGCCTGAGCGCGCGACTCGGTTGCCTGAGCGCGCGACTCGCGTAGAGAGCGAGCGTCGTGCCCGGGTGGGCTGGCGGTTAGCAGGGGGCGCCGGTGAACTCGGGATGCGCGCCGTCGGTGAACGTGCAGCCGAAGTCCGGCCGCGCGACCACCCTGGGGTTCAGGATCGCGTCGCCGGCCGGCCGGTGTCCGCCGCGGACCCAGTGCACCAGGTCGGCGAACCCGCGCTGCAACTCGGGCAGCGTGAAACCGCAGTGCGCGTTGCCCCGGATCGCCCGGGACACGAACAGCCGCGACTGGAAGTGCAGCGCCATCTCCCTGGCGTAGATCTGCTCCATCGAGAACGGCACGAACAGGTCCCCGATGTCGTGCATGGACAGCACCGGGATCCGGGCGTCACCCCGAACCAGTGGCACGCCGGTGAGGTCACGGCTGGCCGCCGAGGTCGGCGTCACCCGTAACACGCCCCGGTTGAGCGCCAACTCCGCTCGGTTCAGCAGTGGGCTGGCGTCGAGCTGGTAGATGGTGTGCCGGTTGTCGGTGACGTTGCCGTCGGCGATCCCGATGGTGCCGCCGGACAGTCCGGGGTAGACCCCGAACAGGAACGGCACGTTGGTCAGCGGCGCGAACCCGCGGGCGTTCCAGTACGCCATCGAGGACTCCATGCCCGGCCGCGTGCCGCCGGTGCGCTGCTCGACGGCCGCCGCCCAGGTCTTGCCGAGCGCGGACAGCTGCACGCCGGGCGTGTTGAATCCGGTGCCAAGCTGCGGAAGCAGCCCGAGCACCTGCTGGCCGTACGTCGGCGTGTACGCCTGCCCGTCGGCCAGCGTGGCCGGGAACTGGATCTGGGTGTGGGTCAGCTCGGCGGCGGTGACGTTGGCGTCGAGGAAGTAGTCGAACAGCTCCTTGTCGCCGAGCACGCCGCAGTACGGCATCGCACCGACGAAGTCGCCGCGGTAGTGCTCGATGATCGCGGCGGTGATGTGCCCGCCCATCGACGCGCCCGTCATGTACACGTCGCGCGCCCGGCTCCCGGTCACCGAGCCGAACAGGTTGATCAAGGCGTGCGTATTGGTGACCCCGTGCCCCACGTCGTAGCCGTTGGTCTGGTAGCTCGACGCCGCCCAGGCGAAGCCCTGCTCGACGTAGAACCGGCGCAGCGCCGGGTTGTCCACCCAGACCGTGGTGCCGTTGCCGCGGAACCCGTGTGCGTAGAGCACCAGCTCGTGGTTCCAGTTCGTGGGCACCTCGAGCCGATAGGCCGAACCGCCGGCGATCCCGGTGAACACCCGGGAGATGTCCAGCCCGCCGCTGCCGGTGAGTGGCACGAACGGGTTGGTGGTACCGAAGTCGCAGTTCGGATCGGCAACCGTGTAGCCGGGCTGGGTGCCGCTCGGCACGGGGGCCACACATGCCGGCGGTGCGGCGGTGGCGGGGGAGGCCATGGTGAGTGAGCCGGTCGCGATCAGGACGGTGCTCAGCGCGATCAGTCCGAGACGCATGAAGAAATCCGACTCTCACTCGGGCCGAATGTCAATCGGTTGATTGACCAGCCGCGAGGGTGGAGCCGCCGTGCGGGCACCCGGCGCCCTCGGGTGTCCCACACGGCATTCGCCGCGAAATCGAATCAGGCGACCTGGAGCTGTACCTCGATGTTGCCCCGGGTCGCGTTCGAGTACGGGCAGACCATGTGCGCCTTGGCAGCCAGGTCCTCGGCCACCGCGCGCTCCACCCCCGGCAGGTCGACGGTCAGGCTCACGGTCAGACCGAAGCCGCCACCGCCCTGCGGTCCGATACCGACCTTCGCGGTGACCGACGACGTCGGGAGGTCTACCTTCGCTTGCCGAGCGACCAGGGCCAGCGCGCTGTTGAAGCAGGCCGCGTAGCCCGCGGCGAACAGTTGCTCGGGGTTGGTGGCGTCGCCACCCGGACCGCCGAGCTCCTTGGGAATGGCCAGTTGCTCGTCGATGACACCGTCCGAACTTCGGACTTCCCCGGCGCGACCAGCACCGGTTGCCACGGCTTCCGTCGTGTACAGCACATGCACTTTCTCAGTTCTCCGTTCTTGCCGATTGGTCCAGCGCCGTGGCCGCGACGCGGTGCAGCGTCTCGCGGAGGTTGGCCAGTTCATCGCTGGCTATCTCGAGGGCGTGGATCAGCCGGTCGGGCACCGAGCGGGCCTTGCTCTGCAAGGTGGCGCCGCGCTCGGTCAGCGTGATCTCCACGCTGCGCTCGTCGTCGAGCCTGCGCCGCCGCAACACCAGCCCGTTGGTCTCCATCCGCTTCAGCAGCGGGGACAACGTCCCGGTCTCGAGCTGCAACGCCGCGCTGAGGTCCTTGACCGTGATCGAACGTTGTTCCCACAGCACCAACATCACCAGATACTGCGGATAGGTCAGCCCGAGCTCATCGAGCATCGGCCGGTACAGGCTGGTCACCGCACGCGAGGCGGTGTAGAGCGCAAAACACACCTGATCTTCCAAGTGTGTGATCGCCTGCTCCACGCTGCCACCTCCCCACTCCTCACGAGAAAGGTAGCACGCAACTAAATCGCACACGATCTAACTGTGCCCTACCCCACAGTCGTGGAAACCCTAGGCCACGCGGTCCGCGGCGCCCGGACCGGGCCTGGCCAAACGCCACCGCTCACCACGATCAAGACGCGCGGCCGGCGAGGTCGCGCCATGCGGGAATGATCGGCAGCCGGGTTGCCGGTGTTCGGCGCGGCTCGGCAAGCTGGCGGCGTGCAGCGCGACGAACTGATCGAATACTGCCTCGCCAAGCCGGGTGCCGAGGAGACCTACCCGTGGGGCGAAGCGGAGTTGGTGGCGAAGGTCGGCGGCAAGGCGTTCGCGTTCATCGGCATGACCGACGACAGCGTCGGCGTGAAGTGCGGTCGCACCGCGGAGGAGGCCGCCGAGTACCGGCAGCGCTATCCGGACGACGTGACGGTCAGCTCCTACATCGGCCGGTACGGCTGGAACCGGGTGCGCTACAACAAATCCGTTCCCGACGACGAGCTACGCGAACTGCTCGACCGCTCCTACGAATCGGTCCGCGCCCGGCTCCCCAAGTCTCGCCGCCCGGCCTGAGAACGGTCCGGCCGTGCCCCTCGGCGTCAGTCGCCGCCGGACTGGACGGGTTCGTCGTGCACGGGCAGTCGCCGGGCCGGCAGTGTCGCGCTCATGGCGGGTTGCGCCTGGTCGGGCTCGGCCGGCGGGTTGGGGGGAGTGGCGGCCGGGTCGCCGTCGGCCATCTCGCGCAGCAACTGGTCGAAGATGGGCGTGGACATCCCGCCCTGCGGTGCCATCATGTGCCCTCCTACCACCGGGAACTGCCCCGCTCGGCGGCGTGGACCGCCCATAGCAAGCGTGCCAAACGGCGGCAGACACGAATGGGCGAACTCTGGTCAACTCCGGGTGAAGATGTCGGACACACCCAGTTGGTCACCCGTCCCTGGCTGGGTGAGGATGTCCGCATGGAGAACCTGGTTTCGCTCAAGGTCGACGTGTCCGACCACGTGGCCGAGGTGACGCTGCTCGGTCCGGGCAAGGGCAACGCGATGGGGCCGGACTTCTGGCGCGAGCTGCCGGTCGTGTTCACCGCGCTGGATGCCGACCCCGAGGTGCGGGCGGTCGTGCTCACCGGCAGCGGTGCGCACTTCTCCTACGGTCTCGACCTGCCCGCGATGATGCCGTCCTGGGGCGGGCTGCTGGCCGACCAGGCACTGGCCGCTCCGCGCACCCGGTTCCTCGACGAGATCCGCACCCTGCAGGACGCGGTCACCTCGGTCGCCGCCTGCCGCAAGCCGGTGATCGCGGCCATCTCTGGCTGGTGCATCGGCGGCGGCGTCGACGTCATCGCCGCTGCCGACATCCGTCTGGCCAGCGCCGACGCCAAGTTCAGTGTCCGCGAGGTCAAGGTCGCCATCGTGGCCGACCTCGGCAGCCTGCAACGCCTCGCCGGGATCGTCGGCGAGGGCCACCTGCGCGAGCTCGCCTTCTCCGGCAAGGACATCGACGCGGAACACGCGCGGCGGATCAACCTGGTCAACGACGTCCATCCGGATCAGGACGCCGCTCTCGCCGCGGCCCGTACCCTGGCCGCCGACATCGCGGCCAACCCGCCGCTGGTCGTCCAGGGCGTCAAGGACGTGCTCAACTCCGCCCGCGAGCCGCAGATCGCCGCCGCGCTGCGCTACGTGGCCACCTGGAACGCGGCGTTCCTGCCGAGCACCGATCTCACCGAGGCGATGCGGGCCTTCCTGGAACGCCGCCCCCCGATGTTCACCGGCGAATAGGCCGGTGCCGCACGCCTAGGCGGAAGCGGCGTGCGGCACCGGTGGTCGGCGAAGGGTCAGCCGACCGGCTCGAGGACCCGGGGGTCCTGGCTTCGTCCTGCCGGTGGGGTCGCCTCGCGGCGGCGCAGCCACCGCGGGGTCCACCAGTTGGCGTTGCCGAGCACGGTCATCAGTGCGGGCAGCACCACGGCGCGGATCAGCGTGGCGTCTAGCAGGATCGCGGTCGCCAGGCCGACACCCAACTGCTTCATCTCGATCGTGCTCAGCGTGGCGAAGATGGAGAACACGCCGATCATGACCGCGGCCGCGCTGGTGACCACGCCCGCCGAGGTCGTGATGCCCCGGGACACCGCGTCCGGAGTGGACATCCCGCGCCCGAAGGCCTCCCGGATCCGGCTGACCACGAACACGTGGTAGTCCATGGACAGGCCGAACAGGGTGACGAACAGGATCACCGGGAGCCAGGCCACGATCCCGCCGGTGGAGTGGAACCCGAGCAGGCCCTCGGCCCAGCTGTGCTGGAAGACCAGGACCAGCACGCCGTACGCGGCCCCGGCGGAGAGCAGGTTCAGGCCAATCGCGCTCAGCGCGATGACCGGCGCCCGGAACGCCCACAACATCACCAGGAACGTGAGCAGCAGCACGAACAGGATCACCAGGGGCAGCGCGCCGTTCATCTTGTCGACGAAGTCGTTCTCACCGGCCGTGTGACCGCTGACCGCGAACTGCGCACCCGGCACCTTGCCCAGGGTCTGCGGCAGCAGCGAGGTGCGCAGGTGCACCAGCGAGGCGTTGGCCTCCGGGCTGCCGCCGGGGTTCGGGATCGCCGCCGAGATCACGAAGATCCGGCCGCCCGCGGCCTCGTCGACCTGCGGCTTGCGGTCGTGGGCGAAGCCGGGGTCGGCGTTGAGCCGGCCGAGCAGGTCGGTCACCGCCTGCCGTCCGGTGGCCACCTGGTCGGCGGGCAGCCGGACCGCGATCGAGTGTGCCGCGCCGGTGCTGGGGAACGCGTCGGTCATCCGGTCGTAGGACTGCATGATCGGGATGCTGCGCGGCAGGTCGGCTTCGGACGGCGCGTTGAGGTGCATGCTGAACGCGGGGATGGCCAGCACGGCAAGCGCCGCGGCGGAGATGCCGAGGGTCACGGCCGGCCGGCGCAGACTCGGCTTGAGGATTGCCTTCCAGAACCGGGGCTCGCCACCGGAGCGCGCCGAAAGCCGCCACAGCAACGGAATTCGAGGGCGGTCCACCCAGCGGCCGAGCTTGGCGAGCAGCGCCGGCAGCACGGTGATCGAGCCGATCATGGCGGCCAGCACGACCAGGATGGTGCCGACGGCGATCGAGGAGAAGGTGATGTCGTTCGCCATGAACATGCCGGCCATGGCCACGGTGACGGCGATGCCGGAGACCACGATCGCGTGGCCGGAGGTCGCGGCGGCGATCTCCACCGCGTCCACGTGCCCGGCACCCTTGGCCCGTTCCTCACGCTCGCGCCGGACATAGAACAGCGAGTAGTCGACTCCGACCGCCATCCCGATCAGCAGGATCATGCTGCTGGTGTTGTCGGTTGCCGGGATGAGATGGGAGACCAAAGCGGACAGGCCGAGCGCGGTGCCGACGGCGGAGAGCGCGAGCAACACCGGCACGCCCGCGGCGATCAGTGCGCCGAACACCAGCAGCATGATCACCAGGGTGACCGGGATGCTGATCAGCTCGGCCTTCTTGAAGTCGTTGCCGAGCGTCTGGGACAGCGCCTTGTCCAGCGAGGCTCCGCCGATCTCCTCGACCCGCAGGTCCGGATAGCGCTGCTGGATCGAGGCGGTGGTGTCGAGCAGCGGCTGCACCCGCTCGTCCGAGGTCTTCGGGTCGCCCTTCATGTCCACGTTGACCAGCATCGCGGTGCCCTTGGGCGACGGGATCGGGGCGCTCACGGTGCCGACGCCGGACAGCGCGGTCATGCTCGACCGCACGTCGTTCGCGGCCACCATGGCCCGGTTCGCGTCGAGGCCGCCGGACCGGGCGGTGATCAGGACGTTCTCCGTCTCCGGGCGCTCGAAACCGGCCTCGTCGACGATGCTTCTGTAGGTCGCCAGCTCGCCGGTCGCGTTGTCGTCGAAGTCCGCGTTCTTGGTGCCGGCGAAGCTTCCTGCGCCAACGCAGATCGCCACGAACAGCAGCCAGGCGCCGATCGCCCGCCACGGGTGCTCCGCGCTCCATCTCGCGACGCGCACGGTCAGCATCGGTTTAGCCATCTTCTACCCCTCCAGGGTGTTCCCAAGCCTTGGTTCTTCCGCACCTCAAAGGCTGGAGCAGGCCGGGTCGCCGCGAATCCGGGAGCGTCCCGGGATCTTGGTAGGGGTTCACCCCTAGGGTCGCCGCGGCTTACCCTGACCGGCGTGACCGAGCCGTTCCGTGCCGCGCGCGACTTCCTGGTGGCGCATCAGAATGACTACGACGCCGCCTGTGCCGGGTTCCGCTGGCCGGACCTGCGCCGGTTCAACTGGGCGCTCGACTGGTTCGACGTCATCGCCGGCACCGAGCCGACCGCGAGCCGGCTGGCGCTGTGGATCGTGGAGGAGGACGGCACCGAGCGGACGTGGACCTTCGCCGAGCTCGCGGCCCGATCCGACCGGGTGGCGAACTGGTTACGCGGACACGGGGTGGCCCGCGGTGACCGGCTGATCCTGATGCTCGGCAACCAGGGCGAGCTGTGGGAGACCATCCTGGCCGCGATCAAGCTGGGCGCGGTGATCATCCCGGCGTCCACCCTGCTCGGCGCGGCCGACCTGCGCGACCGGGTGGACCGGGGCGCGGCCCGGCATGTGGTGGCGCGGTCCGAGGACACGGCGAAGTTCGCCGACGTGCCGGGGGACTACACCCGGATCGTCGTCGGCCGGCCGGCCGATGGCTGGTTGGACTATGCCGACGCGGCCGACGCGGCTGCCGAGTTCACCCCCGACGGGGTGACCGGCGCCCAGGATCCCCTGCTGCTCTATTTCACCTCCGGTACCACCGCCCAGCCGAAGCTGGTGGCCCACACCCAGGTGTCCTATCCGGTCGGTCATCTGTCCACAATGTACTGGATCGGCCTCGAACCGGGCGACGTGCACCTCAACATCTCCTCGCCGGGCTGGGCGAAACACGCGTGGAGCAACGTGTTCGCACCGTGGAACGCCGAGGCGACGGTGTTCATCCACAACTACTCCCGGTTCGACGCCGACGCCCTGATGTCCACGATGGAGCGCTGCGGGGTGACCAGTTTCTGTGCCCCGCCAACGGTGTGGCGGATGCTCATCCAGTCCGACCTCACCCGGCTCAGGACTCCGCCGGCCAAGGTGGTCGGCGCGGGCGAGCCGCTCAACCCCGAGGTGATCGAGCAGGTGGCCAAGGCCTGGGGAGTGACCATCCGGGACGGCTTCGGCCAGACCGAGACCACGCTCCAGGTGGCGAACACCCCCGGCCAGCGGGTGAAACCCGGCTCGATGGGGCGCGCGCTGCCCGGCTTCACCATCGCACTGGTGGACCCGGCCACCGGGGAGCGTGCCGACGAGGGGGAGATCTGCATCGACCTGGCGCACCGGCCGGTCGGCCTGATGGTCGGCTACGCCGACGACGAGGGCCGCACCGCGGAGGCCATGCGGGACGGCTTCTACCACACCGGCGACGTCGGTTCCCGGGACGAGGACGGCTACATCACCTACGTGGGCCGGGCCGACGACGTGTTCAAGGCCTCGGACTACCGGATCTCGCCGTTCGAACTGGAGAGCGTGCTGATCGAGCACGAGGCGGTGGCCGAGGCCGCCGTGGTGCCGTCGCCGGACCCGCTGCGACTCGCCGTGCCGAAGGCCTACGTGGTGCTCGCCGCCGGGTACCCCCCGAACGCCGAGACGGCCAAGTCCATTCTGGCCTTCGCGCGCGCGAACCTGGCCCCGTACAAACGAGTTCGCCGGCTGGAGTTCGCGGAGCTGCCCAAGACGATCTCCGGCAAGATCCGCCGGGTCGAGCTGCGCGGCCGGGAGGCGGCGGTGCACGCTCGACCGGACACCGTGGTTGACGGAGAGTTCCGGGACGACGACTTTCCGGAGTTGCGCGGCTGATAGTTAGCCGAAGCAAGGAAATGTTGTTAGCCTAGCTAAGTGTCCTTGTCCGATCTCAGGTCCTCGCGCGCCCGGTCGCTGACCGAGCTCGGTCCGCACTACAAGTGGATCGCGCTGTCCAACACCACGTTGGGCATGCTGATCGCGACGATCAACTCCTCGATCGTGCTGATCGCACTGCCGGACATCTTCCGGGGCATCGGGATCAACCCGCTCGACCCGACCAAGACCAGCTACCTGCTGTGGCTGATGATGAGCTTCCTCATCGTGACCGCGGTGCTGGTGGTCAGCTTCGGCCGGCTCGGCGACATGTACGGCCGGGCCCGGATGTACAACCTGGGTTTCGCCATCTTCACGGTGTCCTCGATCATGCTCGCGCTCACCTGGATGAACGGGGACGCCGCCGCCCTGTGGATGATCGGCTGGCGGGTGGTGCAGGGTGTCGGCGGCGCGTTCCTGATGGCCAACTCGAGCGCGATCCTGACCGATGTGTTTCCCGCCAACCAGCGCGGTATGGCGCTCGGCATCAACGGTGTGGCGGCCATCGCCGGCTCGTTCATCGGCCTGGTGCTCGGCGGCGTGCTGGCCCCGGTCAACTGGCACCTGGTGTTCCTGCTCTCGGTGCCGTTCGGCGTGATCGGCACCGCGTGGGCGTATCTCAAACTGCACGACACCGGCACGCACGAGCGCACCTCGATGGACTGGGCCGGCAACGTCACCTTCGCCGCCGGGCTGATCGCGATCATGGTGGCGATCACCTACGGTCTGCAGCCCTACGGCGAACACTCGATGGGCTGGACCAATCCGTGGGTGCTCGGTGCGCTGATCGGCGGTTTGGCCGTGCTCGTGCTGTTCGGTGTGATCGAGACCAGGGTGGCCGACCCGCTGTTCAACCTCGCCCTGTTCCGCAACCGCAGCTATGGGCTCGGCAACCTGGCGAACCTGATGGCCTCGCTCGGCCGGGGTGGCCTCCAGTTCATCCTGATCATCTGGTTGCAGGGGATCTGGTTGCCGCAGCACGGTTACACCTTCGAGCAGACCCCGCTCTGGGCCGGCATCTACATGCTTCCGATGACCGTCGGGTTCCTGATCTCCGCGCCGCTGTCCGGCGTGCTCTCCGACCGGCACGGCGCCCGGCTGCTGGCCACCGGCGGCATGGTGCTCAGCGGGTTGGCCTTCTTCGCGCTGATCGTGCTGCCGGTCGACTTCGACTACCGGCTCTTCGCCCTGCTGCTCCTGGTCAACGGCATCGGCATGGGCATGTTCAGCTCGCCGAACCGGGCCGAGATGATGAACAGCCTGCCGACCGGCGCACGCGGCGCCGGCGCCGGCATGACCGCCACCTTCCAGAACTCCGCCATGGTGCTGTCCATCGGGATCTTCTTCAGTCTGATGATCGTCGGACTGAGCGGCAGCCTGCCCTCGGCCATGAACGGCGGGCTGATCGCGCACGGGGTACCGGCCGCGGACGCCGCCCGGGTCGCCCACCTGCCAGCCGTGGCCGTGCTGTTCGCGGCTTTCCTCGGCTACAACCCGGTGCGCCAACTGCTCGGGCCGTCGCTCCCGCAGCTCCCGCCGGACCAGGCGGGTTACCTCACCGGTCGGAGCTTCTTCCCGAGCCTGATCACCCAGCCGTTCTCCGACGGGCTGCATGTGGCGTTCTGGTTCGCGATCGTGGCCTGCGCGATCGCCGCGCTGGCGTCCTGGTTCGCCGGCCGCACCCCGGCCACGGCCGGGCCGGTCGGCGCCGCGCTCACGGTTCCGGCGGGAGAACCACCCCCGGGTTGAGCAGGCCGGCCGGATCCCAGGCCCGCTTCGTGGCCCGCATCAGCTCCAGCTCCACCGGCGAGCGGACCAACGAGAGCCAGCGTGTCTTGGCCACGCCGACGCCGTGCTCGGCGGAGATCGTCCCGCCCCTGGCGGCGACCGCGCGCAGCACCGCGCCGCTCAGCGCGTCTTGGTCCGGCGCGTCGATCACATTGGCGTGGAAGTTGCCCTCCGCCAGGTGCCCGAACAGGACCAGCCGGCCGCCGGTCCGGTCGACCAGCGCCCGCAGTTCCCGCTCGAAGCCGGCGACTTCGGGCGGGGGCACGCCGACGTCCAGCTTCAGCGCCACGCCGAGCGAGTTGACCGCGTCGGTGTGTCCCTCCCGGTAGACCCACAGCGCCCGGCGGCCGGCCTCGTCCGTGGCGATCGCGGAGTCCCGCACGTCGGCTACGTCGGCGAGCGCTTCGGCCAGCCGGCCGCTCGGGTCGTCCGCCGCGGCACACTCAAGGAACAGATACGTCGGGTGCGGCGCACGAAACGGCAGTGGCAGACCGCGCACCTCGCACACCAGGCGCACACCGTCGTCGTAGCAGATCTCGGCCGAGGTGAGGCCGGGCACCCGATCCCGCACCGCGGCCAGGACCCGCTGGGCCGCCCCGGTGTCGGCCACCGCCAGCAGCGCCGTCACCCGCACGCCTGGCGGCGGCACCAGACGCAGCCGCACCGCGGTCAGTACGGCCAGCGTCCCCTCGCTGCCGACCAGCGTCCCGACCAGGTCGTAGCCGGTGCTGTCCTTGGTGAGCCCGGCGAGCCGGCTGACCACCCGGCCGTCGGCGAGCACCGCCTCCAGCCCGGCCACCTGCGCCCGCATCGACCCCCAGCGCAGCACCCTCAGCCCGCCCGCGTTGGTGGCCACCATGCCTCCGACGGTCGCCGAGTCGCGCGCCGCCAGGTCCACCGCGAAGTCAAGCCCGGCCGCCGTGGCGTGTCGCTGCACGGCGGCCAGGGTCGCACCGGCGCCGGCCGTGACCTGTGCGGCCGGCAGGTCCACCGGACCGAGACCGGTCAGCCTGGCGAGACTGAGCAGCACCTCGCCTGCCCTCGGCACACCGCCGCCGACCAGCCCGGTGTTGCCGCCCTGGGGGACCACCGGCGCGCGCGCCGCCGAGCACTCGCGCAGCACCCCCGCCACCTCGGCGGTGTTCCCGGGCCGCACGACCAACCGGGCCCGCCCTCGGTAACGGCCCGTCCAGTCGGTCGCGTAGCCGGCCACCAGGTCGGGGTCGGTGAGCACCTGCTCCGGCCCGACGACGGCGGCCAGTCGCGATTCCAGCACCCGGACATCATGCCGAGTGTCGGTAACAAGCCGGTGACGTGTGCTAACGCCATGTGTCGCACGTTAAAAGGGGGCAAATCCGGGTATCGCTAACGGAGAGTCGAAACCTGCCGAAACCTAGAGTGGAGGTAGGGGATACACGTGATGAGTGCTGAGCAGGACACCGAGAGTAATTCCGAAACCGGGCTGCCGACCGTGCCGTGCAGCGTGGTGTGGTGCGGCCGGCACGCGTTCGTGCTGGAGGGCAGCGCGGTGCGGCCGCGCTGGATGGGCGTCGACGACCGGGGCCGGCCGCAGTCGCTGACCAACGCCGACCTCGAGCGCCGTGGGTGGAGCCGCACTCGTCGTGCGGGCTGAGCACCCAATACACTCCACCAATGGCCCAGGCCGCAGACCTACGCGCGGGTGACGCGGAGCTTCCCGACCGGTTGCTGACCGTGCCCAACCTGCTGAGCGTGATCCGGCTGGCCGGCGTGCCGCTGTTCCTCTGGCTGCTGCTCGGGCCGGAGGCGGACGGCTGGGCGCTGGCGGTGCTGGTGGCCAGCGGGGTCACCGACTGGCTGGACGGCAAGATCGCCCGGTGGCTGAACCAGACCAGCCGCCTCGGCGCCCTGCTCGACCCGGCCGCGGACCGGCTCTACACCCTGGCGACGGTGATCGCGTTCGTGCTCCGCGACATCGTGCCATGGTGGGTGGCCGCGCTGCTGATCGGCCGGGACGTGCTGGTGGCCGGCTGCCTGGCGGTGCTGCGCCGGGCCGGCTACGGGCCACCCGAGGTGACCTACATCGGCAAGGCGGCCACGTTCACGCTCATGTACGCGTTCCCGTTGCTGCTCCTCGCTCAGGGCTCATCCACCGCGGCGACCATCGCCCGCCCGGTGTCCTACGCGTTCGCCGTGTGGGGGGGCGCGCTGTTCGTCTGGTCCGGGCTGCTCTACGTAGTGCAGACGCGGTCGGCGTTGCGGAACCGGGCCATCTAAGCTCTCGCACGACCATCGGCCAGCGGGGAAGGACTGCGCAGGTGACACCCGAGGATCTCAAATACACCGAGGAGCACGAGTGGGTCGCCCGGCGCGGCGACAACACCGTGCGGATCGGCATCACCGACTACGCCCAGGACCAGCTCGGCGAGGTCGTCTTCGTGCAGCTTCCCGAGGTGGGACAGCGGATCGACGAGGGCGGTCCGGCCGGCGAGGTGGAGTCGACCAAGAGCGTCTCGGAGATCTACGCACCCGTGTCCGGCGAGGTGACCGCGGTCAACGACGCGCTGGACGACACCCCGGAGCTGATCAACAGCGATCCCTACGGCGAGGGGTGGATCTTCGAGCTTTCGGTCGAGAACCCGGACGCACTCGACGAACTGCTCGACGCCGACGCCTACGACGCGACGATCGACCGGGAGTGACGCCCGGCAAACACCGTTGCGACCTAGGGGGAGGCACCATCAGATGGCCTGATCGCGCACGGTACGTTGCACAGTTGTAAAGCCGAAGTACCACCAGGAGGAGAGCTCAGGTGAGCACGAACGACGGGCCCGGCGTCCCGCCGGAGCAGTCCCCGGAGCGGACCTCCGTCTTCCGGGCCGACTTCCTCGCAGAGGTCGAGGGTGCCGAGGCTCCTCCGGCTGAACCGTCCGTCGCGGGGGTAGACGCGCTGCCGACCGGTTCGGCGCTGCTGGTCGTGAAGCGTGGGCCGAACGCAGGCTCCCGCTTCCTGCTCGACCGCGACACCACCAGCGCGGGCCGGCACCCGGACAGCGACATCTTTCTCGACGACGTCACGGTGTCCCGCAGGCACGCGGAGTTCCGGCGGGAGGGCGGCGAGTTCGTGGTGATCGACGTGGGCAGCCTGAACGGCACCTACGTCAACCGCGAGCCGGTCGACCAGGCCGTGCTGGCCGGCGGGGACGAGGTGCAGATCGGCAAGTTCCGTCTGGTGTTCCTTACCGGCCCGAGCTCTGGGTCCTAGGACGCGAGGGTGACGGCTGCGGGGAAGCCGGCACGGGAGGGGTTGAGCATCGGGGCGGTTCTCGAGCTGCTCCGGCCCCAGTTTCCCGACGTCACCATCTCCAAGATCCGCTTTCTCGAGGCGGAGGGGCTGGTCTGCCCGGCCCGGACGGCGTCCGGCTACCGGCAGTTCACCTCGGCCGACGTGGAGCGGCTGCGATTCGTGCTCTCCGCTCAGCGTGATCACTACCTGCCGCTCAAGGTGATCAAGGAGCAGCTCGACGCGGCCGGCTCCGGGCCGGTACCGCGCGCGGTGCCGCGCCCGCCGCGCGGCCTGGTCTCCGTTCCGGTCGAGCACGGGCTGCCGACCGCCGCGTCGTTCGCCGAGCCGGCCGAGATCCGGATGACCAGGGAGGAACTGCTCTCCCGGTCCGGCATCGACGCCGCGATGCTCGGCGAGCTCGAGCAATACGGCCTGGTTCGGCCCGGTCCGGCCGGCTTCTACGACTCGCTGGCCGCGTCCGTGGCGCGCATCGTCGCCGCGCTGGCCGAGTACGGCATCGAACCCCGGCACCTGCGGGCGTTTCGGGCCTCGGCGGACCGCGAGGTCGGCCTGCTCCAGCAGATCGTCGCACCGATGTACCGGCACCCCGACCCGGACTCGCGCGGCCGGGCCGACGAGACGGTGCTCGAGCTGGCGGCGCTGTCGGTGTCGCTGCACACCTTGCTGGTGAAGGCCGGGCTGCGCGGAGTCACCGGCAGGTAGCGGGATCCCGGTGAGCTCGCGGTGAGCTTCTCGGGAGTGCCGCGAGTGGCCCTATCGTGACCGGGATCGCGTTCAGATTGTGCAAGCGTCCTGCCCGGATGGCGGGTAGCGTCGAACCCAGCGATGAGCGATCCTCGATATGCAGGCCATATCGTTGGGGTACGGCGGAGGGAGGCGAGCCCGATGAGTGAGATGCGGGTTGTGGGCGTGCGGGTGGAATTGCCCGCTAACCAGCCGATCCTGCTGCTGCGTGAGACCGAGGGCGAGCGTTACCTCCCCATCTGGATCGGCTCGGTCGAGGCCACCGCGATCGCGTTGGAGCAGCAGGGTGTCCGGCCCGCCCGGCCGCTCACCCATGATCTGCTCAAGGATGTCATCGGTGCGCTCGGCCGCGAGTTGGAGCAGGTGCGCATCACCGACCTCCGCGAGGGCACCTTCTTCGCCGAGCTGGTCTTCGACGGCGACGTTCGCGTCTCCGCCCGTCCGAGCGACTCGGTCGCCCTCGCGCTGCGCATCGGCGTACCCATCCACGCCGAGGACTCGGTGCTCCAGGAGGCCGGCCTGATCATCCCGGACGAGCAGGAGGACGAGGTCGAGAAGTTCCGCGAGTTCCTCGACTCCGTCTCTCCCGAGGACTTCCGCGGGGCCGACACCTGACCCCGTCGGAGCCGCCGAGACACCCATCTCGGCAGGGCTAGCCCGTTCGGCCCAACTGTCGACCTGAACCTGAGGTTTAGGGTCGCCTACCCGCGCGTCGCGTTGACCGGTCCGCCCGGCAGACTTACCGTCAAAGGTGAGCGAATCGCCAGGATGTGATTCAGGTTCTGGGGGGCCCACCGTGGGGAGGCACGAGTGATCGAGCAAGGTCCGGCCGGGGCGGTCGGCGGCGAGCAGGGTGAGCTGTTCCCGGACGAGTCGGCCCCGGACGAGCTGCTCGGCTACCGCGGGCCCGCGGCCTGCCAGATCGCCGGGATCACCTACCGCCAGCTCGACTACTGGGCTCGCACCGGCCTGGTCGCCCCCACCATCCGGAGTGCGAAGGGCTCGGGGTCGCAGCGGCTCTACTCGTTCAAGGACGTGCTGGTGCTCAAGGTGGTCAAGCGGCTACTGGACACCGGCGTCTCGTTGCAGAACATCCGGGTCGCGGTGCAGCACCTGCGTCGGCGCGGAGTGAAGGATCTGGCCAACATCTCCCTGTTCAGCGACGGCACCACGGTCTACGAGTGCACCTCGCCCGAGGAGGTCGTCGACCTGCTCCAGGGCGGCCAGGGCGTGTTCGGCATCGCCGTCAGCCTGGCCATCCGGGAGATCAACGGCACGATCCACGAGTTCCCGGCGGAGCGGGCCGACGGCGGCACCGTCGAGGTCACCGACGACGAGCTCACCGCCCGCCGTAAGGCGCGTCACGTCGGCTGACCGGCCCGTTTGCGGGTACCCTTCGCCATGTAGTCGCAGATCCCGCGCGGGAGAGTCCGAGCACGCTCGGCGCCGAAGGAGCAAATCCTCCCCGGAACCTCTCAGGCACCCCGGACCGCACGGGTGAGACACCTCTGGAAAGCGGGTCGCCGCCGTTGACGACCCCGCCGAAGGTGCAAGCCCAGCGCGCTGGGTGAAGCTCTCAGGCGCCCGCCGCGGTGGGTACGGACAGAGGGGGAGGGGTCACGGGCGGCCGTCCGTGGACCTGACCTCGCACACCGGAGGCGCGACAGATGTCTGGTGACCGCATTCCCCTCGCCGCGCTCGAACAGGGTGTCCCGTTCGCCGACCGGCACATCGGGCCGCGCCCGGCGGAGCTGGACACCATGCTGGCCAGGATCGGGGTCGCCTCGCTCGACGAGCTGGCGGAGCGCGCGGTGCCGAAGTCGATCCGGGAGCCCGGGCTCGCACTGGCCCTGCCCGCGCCGGCCACGGAGCACGACGCGCTGGCCGAGCTGCGCGCGCTGGCCGCGCGCAACCGGCCGATGGTGCAGATGATCGGGCTCGGCTACCACGCCACGATCACCCCGCCGGTGATCCGCCGCAACGTGCTGGAGAGCCCGGCCTGGTACACGGCCTACACGCCGTACCAGCCGGAGATCTCCCAGGGCCGGCTCGAGGCGCTGCTCAACTTCCAGACCATGGTCGGCGACCTGACCGGACTGCCCATGGCCAACGCCTCGATGCTGGACGAGTCCACCGCCGTGGCCGAGGCGATGACGCTGCTCCGCCGGGCCGGCCGGGCCGGGTCCAACCGGTTCCTGGTCGATGCGGACACGCTGCCACAGACCGTCGCGGTGCTCGATACCCGGGCCGAGCCGCTCGGCATCGAGCTGGTGGTCGCCGACCTCACCGATGGGCTGCCCGAGGGTGAGTTCTTCGGTGTGCTGCTCTCCTACCCGGGTGCCAGCGGCGTGGTGCGCGACCACGAGGTGCTCATCGATGCCGCGCACCAGCGCGGTGCCCAGGTCGTGGTCGCCGCGGACATCCTGGCGTTGACCCTGCTCCGCCCGCCGGGCGAGCTCGGCGCCGACGCCGTGGCCGGTACCACCCAACGCTTCGGTGTGCCGATCGGTTTCGGTGGTCCGCACGCCGGCTACCTCGCCGTGCGCCAGGGGCTCGAGCGCCAGTTGCCCGGCCGGCTGGTCGGAGTGAGCACCGACGCGGACGGCAACCTGGCCTACCGGCTCGCGCTACAGACCCGCGAGCAGCACATTCGGCGGGAGAAGGCGACCAGCAACATTTGCACCGCGCAGGTGCTGCTCGCCGTGATGGCCTCGATGTACGCGGTGTACCACGGGCCGGACGGGCTGCGCGGGATCGCCCTTCGGGCGCACCGGATGGCCGCGGTACTGGCCGCCGGCCTGCGCGCCGGTGGCGTCGAGGTCGTGCACCAGGAGTTCTTCGACACCGTGCTGGCCAGGGTGCCCGGCCGGGCGGCCGAGGTGGTCGCCGCGGCCAGGGAGCTCGGCGTGAACCTGCGCCTCGCCGACGCCGACCACGTCGGCGTGGCCTGCGCGGAGACCACCACCCGGGCGCACCTCGCCCTGGTCTGGCGGGCGTTCGGGGTAGCAGCGGATGCCGACCCGCTCGACGCGTCCACTCCGGACGCGTTGCCCGCCGGGCTGGTCCGCACCACGGCGTTCCTGACCCATCCGGTGTTCTCGACGCACCGCTCGGAAACCGCGCTGCTGCGCTACCTCCGGACACTGTCCGACAAGGACGTCGCGCTGGACCGGAGCATGATCCCGCTCGGCTCCTGCACGATGAAGCTCAACGCCACCGCGGAGATGGAGCCGGTCACCTGGCCGGAGTTCGCCGACCTGCACCCGTTCGCCCCGGCCGGGGACGCCGACGGGCTGCTCCACCTGGTACACGACCTGGAGCGCTGGCTGGCCGACCTGACCGGTTATGACGCGGTGAGCCTGCAGCCCAACGCGGGCAGCCAGGGTGAGTTCGCCGGGCTGCTGGCGATCCGGGCCTACCACCGTGGCCGCGGCGCGGGAGCGCGCGACGTCTGCCTGATCCCGGCCAGCGCGCACGGCACCAACGCGGCCAGCGCGGTGATGGCCGGGATGCGCGTGGTCGTGGTGAAGTGCGACAGCGGCGGCAACATCGACCTCGAACACCTTCGGTCCACTGTGGACGCTCACCGGGATGACCTGGCCGCCATCATGATCACCTATCCGTCCACCCACGGCGTCTACGAGGACACCGTGCGCGAGGTCTGTGCCCTGGTGCACGACGCGGGCGGGCAGGTCTATGTGGACGGTGCGAACCTCAACGCCCTGATCGGCCTGGCCCGGTTCGGCAGGTTCGGCGCGGACGTGTCACATCTCAACCTGCACAAGACTTTCTGCATCCCGCACGGCGGCGGGGGGCCGGGAGTCGGTCCGATCGGGGTGCGGGCGCACCTGGCCCCGTTCCTGCCCAACCACCCGTTGCAGCCGGCGGCCGGGCCCGCCACGGGCGTCGGCCCGATCAGCGGGGCGCCGTGGGGGAGCGCCTCCATCCTGCCGATCTCCTGGGCCTACGTCCGGATGATGGGTGGCGAGGGGCTGCGCCGGGCCACCACGGTCGCGGTGGCCGCGGCCAACTATGTCGCCCGGCGGCTGGACGATCACTTCCCGGTGCTGTACGCCGGTGCCGGCGGTTTCGTCGCGCACGAGTGCATCCTCGACCTGCGCCCGATCACCAAGGCCACCGGGATCACCGTGGACGACGTGGCCAAGCGGCTCGCCGACTACGGCCTGCACGCGCCAACCATGTCCTTCCCGGTGGCCGGCACGCTCATGGTGGAGCCGACCGAGAGCGAGGATCTCGCCGAGCTGGACCGCTTCTGCGACGCCATGATCGCGATCAAGGGTGAGATCGACCGGGTCGCCCACGGCGAGTGGCCGGCCGAGGACAACCCGCTGCGCAACGCCCCGCACACCGCGGCCGCCATCGCCGGCAAGTGGGATCACCCCTACACCCGCGAGGAGGCCGGGTATCCGCAAGGGGCGGCCACGCGCAAGACCTGGCCCCCGGTCCGCCGCATCGACGGCGCCAAGGGCGACCGCAACCTCATCTGCGCCTGCCCTCCAATCTCCGCCTACCAGCACTGACAACCTCTCCGCGAGTTCTGCGCTCAGGCAACAGCGGTGGTGACCGAACGTGGGTTGACCGGGCCCCGGGCCCGGCCAACCGGCGTGCTCAGGAAATGCCCTTGAGCACGGTGTCCAGGTCGCTGGGAGCCAGGTCGAAGGTTCGTTCGGTGAGCGACGAGTCGAGGACGAACGGCTTCGCGAACTGGTAGCGGGTGGTGCGCAGTTCGCGCAGCACCCGGACGAACAGGCCGGCGGTCCACAGCACCGGGTAGGGCAGCGCGGTCACCTTGGCCGGGGGCATGCCGCGCACCTCGGTGAATCGGGTGGCCAGCTCGCGCACGGTCAGCGGCGCGTTCGTCGGGGCGTGCCAGGCCCTGCCCCAGGCACGCTCGTCGGTTGCGACGGTGACCAGGGTGCGGGCCACGTCCGCGATCGCGGTCCAGCTGTGCGGCACGTCGATCGGCACCGGCACGGCGGCACGCTTGCCCGCGAGCAGCGGTTTGGCCACCGTGATGCTGAACATCGAGTTGTCCTCCAGGTAGTCGCTGGCACGCACCTCGGTCATGCGGATCCGGCCGGCCTGGTGCAGCGCCAGCGCCTCGCGCCACATGTCGCCGCGCAGCCGCATCTTCCAGTGCGTCGCGGTGAGCGGCGTCTTCTCGGTCATCGGTGCGTCCACGGGACCGTAGGAGTACAGGTTGGTGGCCACGGTCAGCACCGCGCCGGTGCGCTCGGCGGCGGTGAGCAGGGCGGCGTTCAGCGGCGGCCAGTCGGTCCGCCACTGGTGATACTGCGGGTTCGCGCAGTTGTAGAGCGCGCTCGCGCCGGTGGCCAGTTCGGTGAGCCGCCCGGTGTCGGTCGCATCGGCGGCGATCCGCTCGATCGCGGGGTGTTCGGGGCCGCCGCCCCGCCGGGTGACGACCCGAACCTGCTCGCCGCGCTCGGCGAGCAGCCGGGCGGTGGCCGTTCCGACCGGTCCGGCGCCGACGATCGTGTGCAGTGCCATGATTTGTGTCCTCTTCTCACGTTTGAGATCAGTGCTCTCGTCTGAGGACTCAGGCTGCTGGATTCGGTGCTGGTTGTCAAGAGCACTGCTCTCAGATGTGTGCAACAATCTGCCCATGCCCAAGCAGACCGAATCCAACGCCGGCTCCATCCGGGCTCGGGTCCGGGCGGAGATGACCGACGAGATCAAGGCGGTGGCGCGCCGGCACATCGCCGGCGAGGGCGCGGCGCTCTCGCTGCGCGCCGTGGCGAGGGACATGGGGATGGTCTCGTCCGCGCTGTACCGCTACTTCCGCAACCGCGACGAGCTGCTCACCGCCCTGATCCTGGACGCGTACAACTCGATGGGCGATGCGGTCGAGGCGGCCGACGCGGCTGTCGCGGACCGCTCGGACCTGCTCGGCCGCTGGCTCGCCGTGGCGCACACGCTGCGCAACTGGGCCCTGCTCCGGCCGCACGAGTACGCCCTCATCTACGGCAGCCCGGTGCCCGGCTATGCGGCCCCGCAGGACACCGTCGAGCCCGCCACCCGCCCGGTCCTGGTGCTCGGCGCCATCCTCGCCGACGCCAACGCCGCCGGTGTGCTCGCCGCGGAGGAACATCCGCTGCCGGTTCCCCCGGCGCTGGCCAAGGAGATCGCCACGATCGCCGACCTGGTCGGGGCGACGGTGTCCGGGCCGGCGATGGCCCGTGGCCTGATCGCCTGGACCGAGTTGTTCGGCGCGATCAGCTTCGAGCTGTTCGGCCGGATCGCCAACACCATCGACCAGCGCGACGCCTGGTACGACCACCAGGTCCGCGTGATGGCCCGGTTCGTCGGCCTGCCCGGCTGATGCCGGGGCGGCTCGGCCCGTCAGTTGGGTGTCATCAGCGTGTCGTGACCGGACTCCGGTAGCGAGGCGGCGCGGCGCCTGAACCGCAGCGCGGACGGCATGGTCGACAGCCGGGGCGGCAACGTGCCGCCGGTGGACAGCCAGGAGCCGGCGATGATCAGCAGGAAGCCGGCGGCAACCGTGGCGGTGAGCGGCTCGTCGAGCAGGGTGACCCCGAGCGTGACGGCCACCGCCGGGTTGATGTAGGTGATCACGGTGCCGCGTCCGGGACCGGCCTCGGCGATCAGCGCGAAGTACGCGACGAACGCGACCCCGGTGCAGACCAGCCCGAGAGCGACGAGGCTGACCAGCACGCCAGGGCTCGGCATCCGGTCCGGGAGGTGCACGGCCGCGGCCGGCGCCAGCGCGATGGCGCCGACGCTCGACGCGGCGGCCGCGACGCCGAGCGCCGGCATGTCGGCCAGGCCCAGCTTGAGCACGAACGTGCCACCCGCGTAGCACAGGGTGGCGCACAGGATCAGCAGCGCGCCGACCAGCTGCCCGGAGCCGCCGCCGAGATCGAAGCCGAGCACCAGCGCGACCCCGGACAGGCCGACCAGCATGCCGAGCAGTCGCCGCCCGGTGGCCCGCTCGGTGTGGTCGATCCGCATCGCCAGCAGCGCGACGATCAACGGCAGCGAGGCGATCAGCAGCCCGGTCAGCGACGAGGAGACCCGCTGCTCGCCGTAGCTGATCAGCAGGAACGGCGCGATGACCTCGAGGCAGGTGAGCAGCAGCACGGCCCGCCAGCGGCGCAGGACCGGGCGTAACGCGCCGCGCTGCGCGGCCAGCGGCAGCATGGCCAGCGCGGCCAGCGAGGTGCGCGCGAACACGATCACCGTGGGGTCCACCTCGGCGACCGCGATCTTGATGAAGAAGTACGGCATGCCCCAGACGACGGACACCACCCCGAACAGAAACCACGCGCGCGCCGACATGATCGGCATGGTGTCAGAGGTGACCGAGACATGGCACCCGGGATCTCGGTAGTTTGTCCGTGAGCCTGGAGGTGACGCGATGGGCACCGTTGCGACCGTGACGCTCAACGATGGCGCGGTCATGCCGCAGCTCGGGCTGGGCGTCTGGCAGGTGCCGAACGAGCTGACCGCCGCGACGGTGCGGACCGCGCTCGATGCCGGCTACCGCAGCATCGACACCGCCGCGTTGTACCGCAACGAGTCCGGCGTCGGGGACGCGGTGGCCGAGTCGGACATCCCGCGCACGGAGCTGTTCGTCACGACCAAGCTGTGGAACACCGACCAGGGCTACGACAACGCGCTGCGGGCGTTCGACGACAGCCTGCGGCGGCTGCGGCTGGACTACGTCGACCTGTACCTGATCCACTGGCCGACCCCGAGCCAGCCGCGCTACGTGGAAACCTGGCGGGCCTTCGAGAAGCTGCGGGCGGACGGCCGGGCCCGCTCCATCGGGGTGTCCAACTTCCACATCTCGCACCTGCGCCGGTTACTCGACGAGGCCGACGTGGTTCCGGCGGTCAACCAGATCGAGCTGCACCCCAATCTTCCGCAGGAGCGGTTGCGCGCGTTCCACGCCGAGCACGGCATCGCGACCGAGGCGTGGAGCCCGCTGGCCAGGGGCAAGCTGCTGCGCGACCGGTCGATCGCCGGCCTGGCTCAGAAGTACGGCAAGACACCGGCCCAGATCGTGCTGCGCTGGCATCTCGAGCTGGGCATCGTGGTGATCCCCAAGTCGGCCACTCCGTCGCGGATCCGCGAGAACATCGACGTTTTCGACTTCGAGCTGGCTCCGGACGACCTGGCCGCGATCGGCGACCTGAACAACGGCAGGCGAACCGGGCTCGACCGGTTCAGCTAGTCCACAGTGGACCCGTTTGCGAGCAGCCGGTCGCACAAGGCGATCAGCCGGGACCGCAGCGGCACGGCCAACTCTGCGAACCTGGCTTGCGCGGACCGGTACTCGGCGCGCCCGGCCGGCGTCTCGATCGCCACCGGCGGATGGCCGAGCGCGCTCAGGTCGTACGGCCCGGCCCGCATGTCCAGGGTGCGCACCGCGAGCGCCAGCTCGAAGCAGTCGGCGACCAGCTCGGCTGGGCTGTGCGGGGCCAGCTTGTAGGCCCATTTGAACAGGTCCATGTTGGCGTGCAGGCAGCCCGGCTGCTCCAGCTCGAGCTGCCGCGACCGGCTCGGTTGGAGCTGGTTGTACCTGCGGGCCGGCGGTGTGAAGAAGCGGAACGCGTCGAAATGGCTGCACCGCACCGGAAGCGACTCGACCACCCGGTCCGTGCCGGCCGGTCCGAGGCGCAGCGGCCAGTCCGCGTGCCGCACCGCATCGGCCGGCTGCCGATACACCATGGCCCACTCGTGCAGCCCGTGGCAGCCCAGCCGAGGGGTCCGTTCGGCGGTCGCGACGAGCAGGTCGCGAGCGAACCGCACGGTGCCGAGCCGGCAGCCGGACACCGGCGCCAGGACCACACCGTCCGGCGTGGACACATACTCCGGCCGGTCCAGGTAGGCAAGGGCGGCAGCCCCGGCGAGCGCCACGTCCGGGCCGGGATGCCACCGGCGCAGCCGGGCCGGGCGGTAGGAGTAGTAGCTGAACATGAAGTCCAGCACCGGATGCTTCTCACCGCGCCCGGCTCGCCGCTGGTGCGGGTCGGTCCAGGCGCGCACCCGGCACTCGTGCGCCGCACGCCGTCGCAGCCAGTCCGGCTCGGACAGCACGAGCACGTCAGCCGCCGTTGCCGGTGTGCGTGCTGTCCTTGACCGTGCCGACGTACTCCTCGACCAGATCCTCGAGCGCCACCACGCCGAGCACCACCCGACCCGGCCCGATCGCCTTGACCAGATGGCTCTGCGCCCGGCGCAACGCGGTCAGCGCGTCGTCCAGCCGGGTGTTCGCGGGCAACTCGGGCAGTCCGCGAATCCGGTTCCACGGCACCGGGGTGGCCGGATCCCGCCCGGCCAGGTCGAGCACGTCCTTCACGTGCAGGTAGCCGTTGAGCCGGCCGTCGTTCATCCGCACCGGGAAGCGGGAGAAGCCGGTGTCGGTCACCGCGGCCTCGACATCGCCGACGGTCGGCCGGTACGGCACGGTCTTCACCTCGGCCAGCGGCACCAGTACGTCGGCCACCGTGCGCCCGGTGGTGGACAGCGTCTTGGCCAGCCTGCGGTGCTCGGCGTCCTCGAGCAGACCTTCTCGCCCGGACTCGGCGATCAGGGTGGCCAGCTCGTCCTGGGTGTACGCACTCTCCAGCTCGTCCTTGGGCTGCACGCCGATCAGCCGAAGCACCCCCTGAGCCGCCGCGGTGAACAGCCCGAGCACCGGCGCGACCAGCCGGCAGTACGCGTAGTGCATCGGGACCAGCAGCATGGCCGCCTTCTCCGGGCCGGCAATGGCCAGGTTCTTCGGCACCATCTCGCCTATCACCGTGTGCAGCGCCACGACCAGGGCGAGGGCCAGCGCGAAAGCCACGCCGTGCAACACCGGCGCCGGGATGTCGAGCCCGGCGAAGGGCCGCTCCAGCAGCCCGGCGACCACCGGCTCGGCCAGCGCGCCGAGACCGAGCGAGCAGACCGTGATGCCGAGCTGGGCGCCGGCGATGAGCAGCGGCAGTCGCCGGCCGGCCTCGATCACGATGGCGGCCCGGCGGTTGCGGCCCTCGGCAAGCGACTCGAGCCGGTCCCGGCGCGCGGTGATGATCGCGAACTCGGCGCCGACGAAGAACCCGTTGCCCAACAACAGCAGCAGCGTGGCCAGTAGGGCGAGGACGTCACTCATCAGCCACCCGAACCACGCGCAGGTCGGCGACCCGGTGCCGGTCCATCCGCAGCACCGTGATCCGCCAGCCGTCCACCTGGATCTCGTCGTTGACCTCGGGGATCCGGCCGAGCCGGGTCAGCACCAGTCCGGCGAGCGTCTCGTAGTCGCCCTCCGGCATGCGGAACCCGGTAGCCTCGGCCACCTCGTCGTCGCGCAGCAGTCCGGAGACGATCCAGCTGTCCCGGCCGATCGCGCGCACCGGGCTGGTCTCCCTGCGGTCGTGCTCGTCGCGCACGTCGCCGACGATCTCCTCGATCAGGTCCTCGAGCGTGACCATGCCGGCCGTGCCGCCGTACTCGTCGACCACGAGCGCGACCTGAAGGGTGGACGCGCGGAGCCGCTCGAGCAGGGTGTCGCCGTTGAGGCTCTCCGGCACGGTGAGCACCGGCCGGGCCAGCGCGGCGACCCGGGTCGTGTCCCGCTCCGCGGTCGGCACACTGAACACCTGCTTGACGTGCACCATGCCACGCACGTCGTCGAGGTCGCCGCCGTGCACCGGGAACCGGGAGAACCCGGTGCGGCCGGCCAGCTCGATCAGATCGAGCACGCTCGCCTCCGCGCGCAGTGCCTCCACCTGCACCCGTGGGGTCATCAGCTCGTCGGCGGTGCGGTCGCCGAACCGCAGCGAGCGGTCCAGCAGCGTCGCGGTGCCCTCGTCCAGGGTGCCGTGCTGGGCGCTGGACCGGACCAGCGAGCCGAGCTCCTCCGGTGACCGGGCCGAGCGCAGCTCCTCGGCCGGCTCGACGCCGAGCCGGCGCACGATCCAGTTGGCCGAGCCGTTCAGCCCCCTGATCAGCCAGCGGAGCACCGAGGAGAACCACACCTGCAGGCCGGCGACCGCGCGCGCGGTCTGCAGCGGCCGGGCGATGGCCAGGTTCTTCGGCACCAGCTCGCCGAACACCATGGACAGGGAGGTGGCCAGCAGCAGTGCCAGGGTGAGCGCGATCGGGGTGGCCGCGCCGGGCGGCAGGCCGATCGCCGCGAGCAGCGGCTCGATCAGCTCGGCGATGGTCGGCTCGGCGATGTAGCCGGTGATCAGCGTGGTGATCGTGATGCCGAGCTGGGCACCGGAGAGTTGGAAACTCAGGGTCCGGTGGGCACGCTGGATGTTGCGGGCGGTGCGGTCGCCGACCTGTTCGACGTGCCGGTCGACCTGGCTGCGTTCCAGGGTGGTCAGGGCGAACTCGGCGGCGACGAACAGCGCCGTGCCGATCGTGAGCAGCACGACCGCGACCAGGCCGAGCACGTTCAGGATTGCTCCGGTCACCGGGTGTGTCACTCCTGGAAGATCAATGGTCACGGAAGGACCTTGCTCAGTGTAGATCGGTCCGGCATCGGCGCCGGGCACCGCCTTGACCTAAGAAGCATGGTGCTCGAGAATCTCCATCACTAAGATGACTCGGCGGCGGGGAGGCAACGAATGACGAGCGACGGGCTGACCCTGCGGGTCTCGGACGCTGAGCGGGCCGGTGCGGCAGGGGTGCTCGACGCCGCGGTCGCCGACGGCCGGCTCACCTGGGCCGAGCACGGCGAGCGCAGCGAGCTGGTCTGGGCCGCGCGGACCAGGGCCGAGTTGGTGCCGCCGCTGGCCGACCTCGGCCCGGCCACCCCGGCGCAGCCGACCCAGCACGTCCTCGCCCGGTTCAGCAAAGTGGTCCGGGCGGTGTCGCCGACGACCCAGCACGTCAGTGCCCGTGCGGTGTTCGGCGCCATCGTGTTCGACTTGTCCGCCATGCGCCCCGGCCAGGTGCTCACCATCGAGGCGTCGTCGTTCTGCGGCAAGGTGCTGCTGCTGGTGCCGCCCGACGCGACCGTGCTGGACCAGGGCGAGGTGCTGCTCGGCAAGCGGGCCATGCTGCGGTCCGCACCGGTGCCCGGCGGGCCGGTGGTCCGGCTGACCGGGCGCAGCACGTTGGGCAACCTGAAGGTTCACTAGCCCCTGCGGTGCCGGCGCACGCTGTCCTCCACCAGGTCGAGGACCGGGTCGAGATCGTCCGCGGGCAGGCCCATGGCGAGGTGCGCGACCAGTCCTTCGAGGAACAGCTCGAGGAACGCGGTCAGCAGGTCGACGCCGACGTCGTCGCGTAGCTTGCCGGCCTCGTGCTGACGCAGCAGCCGCTGCCGGGTGGCCGCGGTGAGCTCGCGGGACCGTTCCGCCCAACGGGCCCGAAACTCCGGGTCGGTGCGCAGCCGGCGGGACACCTCCAGCCGGGTGCCGAGCCAGTCCGCCGGATGGTCCTGCCCGTTGCGGGTGGCCAGCAGTTCGCGCATCACCTGGACCAGCCCGTGCTCGGCGACCACCTCGGCCATCCGGTGCGCCTCGTCCTCGGCGAGCGCGAGGAACAGCGACTCCTTGTCCCGGAAGTGGTGGAAGATCGCGCCGCGGGACAACCCGGTGGCCTCCTCCAGCCGGCGGACCGTGGCGCCCTCGTAGCCGTGCCGGGCGAAACACGCCCGCGCACCGTCGAGGATCTGGCGACGACGCGCGTCGAGATGATCTTGGCTGACCCGTGGCACTCACCGATGGTGTCAGTACGCCCCGACATGGGCAAACCGTACGTACGGACTCTTGAGTCGCGGCCCCGCATCCTCGGATGCTGAAAGTGTCAGTCGGCCCGTGTAGCTTCGAATTTGGTTCCGGAAGAGAGGGTACGAGCATGACCGCGCTGCGCGAGACGGGCGTCACGGAGCCGAGCCGGCAATGGATCCGTGACCGCGTGGAGGCCGAAGCCTATGTGGCCTCGGTGTGTTTCAAGCACGGACCGCCGAAGCTGCTCGGCGTCGAGCTGGAGTGGACCGTGCACCACGAGAACCATCCCGGGCGGCCGCTGCTCGCCGAGCAGCTGGCCGCCGCACTCGGTTCACACGCCCCGCAAACCCTTGTCCCGGACAGTCCCCAACTAGCGCTTCCCGCAGGCTCCCCGATCACCCTTGAGCCCGGGGGGCAGATCGAGATCTCCGCGCTTCCCCGCGCCAGCCTGGCCGAGTTGTTCGACAGTGTCCGCACCGACCTCGGCTTTCTCATTGAACTGCTGGCCGCGGAGGGTCTCGTTCTTGGCCGAAGAGGCACCGATCCGCACCGATCCCCGCGCCGGCTCCTGGACACCCCCCGCTACGCGGCGATGGAGCGCGCCTTCGCACCGATCGGCCCGCACGGAATCACGATGATGTGCTGCACGGCCGCGTTGCAGGTGTGCGTCGACGTCGGCCGGGCCGAGCACGCGGCCAGCCGGTGGGCGGCGGTCAGCTCGCTCGGTCCGGTGCTGGTCGCCGCTTTCGCCAACTCGCCCGATCTCGCCGGCCGGTCGACCGGGTGGGCCTCCTCCCGGTTGCGTGCGGTGCTCGGGGTGGACCCGGTGCGCAGCGGTCCGTCCGCGATCAGCGCCGACCCGGCCGCCGACTGGGCGGCCAGGGTGCTGGACACCGCACTGCTCTGCGTGCGCGGGCCGGGCGAGTGCTGGGACGCCCCGCCCGGCATGACCTTCGCCGACTGGCTGACCGGCGGGCTGGCCACCCCCCCGACCGCCGACGACCTCGACTACCACATCTCGACGATGTTTCCGCCGGTGCGCCCGCACGGCTATCTCGAGGTGCGCTACCTCGACGCGCAGGACGGCGACGGCTGGCTGGCCCCGGTCGCGCTGCTCGCCGCGCTGATGTCCGACCAGTCCACGGTCGAGGCCGTGGTCGAGCTCTGCCGGCCGGTGGCCGGCGAGTGGCTGACCGCGGCCCGCCACGGGCTGGCCGACGCGCGGCTCGCCGAGGTGGCGCGCGCGGTCGTGGAACTGGGTATTCCGGCGTTGCGGAGCACCGGGCTCGGCGCCGAGTTCCTGGACCCGATCACCACAGACCTGGACCGGGTGCTGCACCGGGCCACGAGCCCGGCGACCAACGGAGGGACGTCCTGATGACCATGGCAGAGCCCCGGTCCATCGAGGCGCTTCGCGAGCGGGCGGCGGTCGCCCTGCGCCGCGCGCGGGACCGCAGCATGCTGCTCACCGACGCGGTGGACGACGACGACCTGGTGCGCCAGCACTCGAAGCTGATGTCCCCGCTGGTGTGGGACCTCGCGCACGTCGGCAACCAGGAGGAACTCTGGCTGGTGCGCGACGTCGGCGGCCGGGAGCCGGTCCGCGAGGACATCGACCAGATCTACGACGCCTTCCAGCACCCGAGGGCCGAGCGCCCGGCGCTGCCGCTGCTGTCCCCGGCGCAGGCCCGCGGCTACGTCCGCGAGGTGCGGGACAAGGTGCTCGATGTGCTGGACCGGGTCCGGCTGGAGGGCCGGCCGTTGCTGGACAACGGGTTCGCCTTCGGCATGGTCGCCCAGCACGAGCAGCAGCACGACGAGACGATGCTTGCCACGCATCAGCTCCGGACCGGAGCGCCGGTGCTCTCCGCGCCGCCGCCGCCGGGCGGCCGGGCCCTCCCGGTCCGCGAGGTGCTGGTCCCCGGCGGTCCGTTCACCATGGGTACCTCGACCGAACCGTGGGCGTTGGACAACGAGCGGCCGGCGCACCAGGTGCGGGTGGACCCGTTCATGATCGACACCGCGCCGGTGACCAACGCCGCCTACGCCGCGTTCATCGAGTCCGGCGGCTACGCCGACCGGCGCTGGTGGACCGAGGAGGGATGGGCCCACCGGGTCAGCGCCGGGCTGACCGAGCCCCGGTTCTGGCGGCGCGACGGCGACCGCTGGCTGTGCGACCGGTTCGGTGTGCTGGAGCCGTTGCCGCCGGACGAGCCGGTGGTGCACGTGTGCTACCACGAGGCGGCGGCCTACGCCGCCTGGGCGGGCCGGCGGCTGCCGACCGAGGCGGAGTGGGAGAAGGCCGCCCGGTTCGATCCGGCCACCGGCCGCTCCCGTCGTTTCCCTTGGGGCGACGAGGAACCGGGCATCGAACACGCCAACCTCGGGCAGCGTCACCTGCGACCGGCGCCGGTCGGCGCCTACCCGGCCGGGGCGTCCCCGCTCGGTGTGCACCAGTTGATCGGCGACGTCTGGGAGTGGACCGGCACCGACTTCGCCGGCTATCCGGGATTCGTGCCGTTCCCGTACCGGGAGTACTCCGAGGTGTTCTTCGGCGGCCCGTACAAGGTGCTCAGGGGCGGCTCGTTCGGCACCGACCCGGTTGCCTGCCGCGGCACCTTCCGCAACTGGGACTATCCGGCCCGCCGGCAGATCTTCGCCGGGTTCCGGTGCGCCCGCGACCTCACCGCCGAGGAGAAGGGATAGCCATGTGCCGGCATCTCGGCTATCTCGGGCCGGCGATCGGGCTGCCCGAACTGTTGCTGGACAAGCCCCATTCGCTGCTGCGCCAGACCTGGGCACCGGACGACATGCGCGGCGGCGGCACGGTGAACGTGGACGGCTTCGGGGTCGGCTGGTACCCCGACGGCCGCACCGAGCCGGTTCGCTACCGGCGTGCGGTTCCGATGTGGACGGACACCACGTTCGCCTCGGTCGCCGGGGCCACGTCGAGCCGTGCGGTGCTGGCCGCGGTTCGCTCGGCCACCGTCGGCATGCCGGTGCTGGACACCGCGTGCGCGCCGTTCACCGAGGGACGCTGGCTGTTCAGCCACAACGGCCGGGTGGCCGGCTGGCCGGACAGTGTCGCGGCCCTGGCCGGGCGGCTGCCGGTGGCGGACCTGATCACGCTGGACGCGCCGACCGACAGCGCGCTGGTCTGGGCGCTGGTCCGGGACCGGCTGCGGGCCGGCGACCCGGCCGAGCGCGCGGTCGCCTCGGTCACCCTCGACCTGGCCGCGGCCGCGCCGGGTTCGCGGTTGAACCTGATGCTGACCGACGGCTCCACGTTGGTCGCCACCCGGTGGTGGCACTCGCTGTCCGTGCTGTCCACTTCGGACAGTGTTGGACTCGCCTCTGAGCCGTGGGACGACGATCCGCGCTGGTCCACCGTGGACGACCGGCAGTTGGTGGTGGCCACCCTGGACGCCTCGGGCCGGCCGGAGGTCCGGGTGCGGGCGCTCGAGCCGGGCGACACGGCACCGGTCATCACGGTGCACCTGGCCGAGGGTCACGCCGCCCGCTCGCTCGCCACGGACGTCCGGATGGGGCTCACCGCGACACCGAAGTCGTTGCCGCCCAAGTGGTTCTACGACGCCCACGGCAGCGAGTTGTTCGAGCGGATCACCCGGCTGTCGGAGTACTACCCGACCCGGGCCGAACGGGAGATCCTCGCCGCCCGGGCGCCGGAGATCGCCGAGGTGACCGGGGCACACACCCTGGTCGAGCTGGGTTCCGGATCATCGGAGAAGACCAGGCTCCTGCTGGATGCGCTGCGGCACAACGAAAGCCTGCGACAGATCGTCGCGCTGGACGTGTCCGAGAGCGCGTTGCGGGAGGCCACGTCGGTGCTCGGCGCGGCGTACCCGTCGGCCGAGGTGTACGGCGTGGTCGGCGACTTCACCGAACACCTCGCACTGCTGCCCGGGGAGCCGCCCCGGCTGGTCGCCTTCCTCGGCGGCACCATCGGCAACCTCGCGCCGGACGAGCGGGCCAAGTTCCTGCACTCCGTGCGTGACGTGCTGCTGCCCGGGGAGTGGCTGCTGCTCGGCACCGACCTGGTGAAGGATCCGGAGGTGCTGGTCCGTGCCTACGACGACGCGGCCGGGGTGACCGCCGAGTTCAACCGCAACGTGCTGCGCGTGCTCAACCGCGAGTTGTCCGCGGACTTCGACCCGGACGCCTTCACCCACGTGGCGCTCTGGAACGCGGACGACGAGTGGATCGAGATGCGGCTGCGCGCCGACCGCGCGATGCGGGTGCACGTCCCGGTGCTCGGCCTCGAGGTGGACTTCGCCGAGGGGGAGGAGTTGCACACCGAGATCTCCGCGAAGTTCCGGCGCGAGGTGGTGGCCGAGGAGTTGGCCGGCGCCGGCTTCGCGATGCAGCGCTGGTGGACCGATTCCGCGGGGAGGTTCGGCGTCTCGCTGTCCCGGGCGCGCGAGTAGTGGCGCGACACCATTGCGGCAGTGAGACGGCAGTCGCGATACTCCGGCGGGGTGCTGCCCGCCGCGCGGACGACCAGCCGACCAGGATCTTCGCCAGAGCGCACCTCGTGCCAGTTCTCGACTCAGGACACTAGCGAGCCCATCCCAGCAAGGAGGCGCTATGGCCGTCGCAGCGCACCAAACCAGCGGGGAGAACACCCGGCTGGTGGAGATCCCGCGGGACGGCCTGGTCGACCTGCTGCTCCGGCAGGTGCCGCGCCGGCCGGCCGACTTGGCCGCGCCGCCCTCGGGCAGCGGTCTCAAGCCGGTGCCCGGCGAGCGCGGCCTGCCCTGGTTGGGCCATGCGTTGGAGAACCTGCGTTACGGCCCCGCCTACCAGCTGCGCAAGTTCCGCGAGCTGGGCCCGGTCACCTGGGCGACCCTGTTCGGCCGGCCGATGGTGCAGGTCGCAGGGCCGGACGCGCTCCAGGCCGTGTTCCTCAACAAGGACAAGGCATTCGGCCACGGCTGGGAATTCTTCATCGGCCCGTTCTTCCGGCGTGGCCTGATGCTGATGGACTTCGAGGAGCACCTGGCCCACCGCCGGATCATGCAACAGGCGTTCACCAACGAGGCGCTGGCCGGCTACTTCGGCACCATCACCGAGCTTGCCGGCCGCACGGTTCCGCGATGGTCGGGTCGTCTCCCGCTGTTCCCCACCGTCAAGCGGCTGGCCTTGGACATCGCCGCCGACGTGTTCATGGCGGCCGAGGTCGGTGCCGAGCGGACCCGGCTGGCCACGGCATTCCTGGCCTGCACACACGCCGGCACGGCGTTGCTGCGGGGGCCGGTCCCCGGCGGTAAGTGGCGCGCCGGCCTGCGCGGCCGCGCGGTGCTCGAGGAGTACTTCACCAGGATGCTGCCGGCCAAGCGGTCCGGCCCGGACGCCGACCTGTTCTCCGCGCTGTGCCATGCCGAGGCCGAGGACGGCACCCGGTTCAGCGACGCCGACGTGGTGAACCACATGATCTTCCTGATCATGGCCGCGCACGACACCTCGACGATCACCGTCAGCGCGGCCGCCTACTTCCTCGGCAAGCACCCGGACTGGCAGGAGCGGGCCAGGGCCGAGTCGCTGGCCCGCGGCGACGCTCCGCTCGACCTCGCCGGGCTGGCCGGGTTACCCACGCTCGACCTGGTGGTCAAGGAGACCCTGCGGCTCGTCCCGCCGGCGCCCGGCCCGGTTCGCCGCACCGTCAAGGACACCGAGATCCTCGGGCACTACGTGCCGGCCGACACCCAGATCGTGCTGGGCACCTGGATCAACCACCTGCTGCCCGAGTACTGGACGGATCCGTTGCGGTTCGACCCCGAGCGGTTCGCCGAGCCGCGCCGGGAGGACCGGTCGCACCGGTTCGCCTGGCTGCCGTTCGGCGGTGGCGTGCACAAATGCATCGGCATGCAGTTCGGCCTGCTTGAGGTGAAGACCGTGCTGGACACCATGCTGCGCAACTTCCGGTGGAGCTTCCCGGCGGGATACGAGACGCGCTGGGGCTTCACCTCGCTGCCGTTCCCCACGGACGATCTGCCGATCACCCTTCACCGCCGGTAACAAGTACTACGAACGGACGTAGCCAACCGCCGCTGGATCGTGTGAGTCTTTTCCCGTCATCGGTGGCGAATCGGTCGCCGCTCACCGGGGAGAGGGGCACTCCCGTGGTTGTCCGATCAAGATCCCGTGTATTCCGGAACCTGGCCGTCGCGGCGGTGCTGGCGGCCGGCTCGGTGGTGTCCGTGCTGCCGGCCGCGAGCGCCGCTGCCGATCCGCCGGCCGCACCGCTGGCCGAGGTGGCGGTTGCGCCGGTGAGCTGGGGGGCGTGCGCACCGGGGGACATCGGCAACGTGCCGCCTGCCGACCAGGCCAAGTTCGGCTGCGCGAACTTCGTGGTGCCGCTGGACTACGACCACCCGAACCGGGGCTCGATCAACCTGGCCATGATGCGCCGGCAGGCCAACGACCAGGCGAACCGGATCGGCTCGCTGTTCCTCAACCCGGGTGGGCCGGGAGGCAGCGGCTATCGGCTGCCCACCATCGGCCAACTGATCGTCCAGCCGGCCGTGCTCGACCGCTTCGACCTGATCGGCTTCGACCCGCGCGGCGTCGCGCGCAGCACCCCGTTGCGCTGCTTCGCCACCCAGGAGGACGCCAACGACGTGTTCGCCCGGTTCGCGCTGCTGCCGATCAGCCGGCAGGAGGAGCGGACCACCACGAACGCGATCAAGGACTACGCCCGGTTCTGCGACCGGTTCGCCGGCCCGCTGCTCGAGGAGATGGGCACCGGCAACGTCGCCCGCGACCTGGACCGGATGCGGGCCGGGGTGGGTGACGCCCAGCTCAACTACCTGGGCTTCTCCTACGGCACGCTGCTCGGCGCCACCTACGCCAACCTGTTCCCGCAGCGGTCCAGGGCGATCATCCTGGACGGGAACGTCGACCCCAAGCTGCGCCTGCACGACGGCGTCGAGTACGACCGGCAGCGCACCAACGGCTTCGAGATCTCCCTCGACGCCTACCTGAAGCGCTGTGACGCGGTCGGGGTGGCCTGCGCCTTCAGCGACGGTGACCCACGGGCCAAGTTCGACGAGCTGCGCACCCACCTGCGGCAGCAGGGTCCGATCACGTTGCCGGACGGCACCGTGGTGCCCATCGACCAGTTCACCGCCCTGGTGTCCAGCACGCTCTACGTGCCGGAGAACCTGGCCCCGCTGGCCGAGTTCCTGCAGGCGATGTTCGACGTGATCCACCCGCCGGCGGCCGCCGCGGCCCGGGCCACCGTGTCCGCGCAGACCGTGCAGACCCTGCGGGCCAACGGAAAGCTCGGCCAGCTCGACGTCCGGCCGAACCTGCTCGCGGACACCCCCTACACCGCGGACGACTCGTACTTCGCGGTGAACTGCACGGACAAGCCGTTCGACAACCGGCTCAACCAGGTGCCCGCGCTGGCCGACCGCTGGGAGCGGGAGATGCCCACGTTCGGCCGGTACCAGGCCTGGTCCGACCCGTCCGTGTGCCCGGCCTGGCCGCTCGACCGGCGCGACGCCTACACCGGGCCGTGGAACCGCAGGACGCCCAACCCGGTGCTGGTCTACGCCAACTTCTACGATCCGGCCACCAACTACGAGTTCGGCAAGCGGATGGCTCGCGAGCTCGGCAACGGGTTCCTGGTCAGCGCGGACGCGTTCGGGCACACGATTCTCGGGTTCAGCAACTGCACCGACACGATCGCCACGAACTACCTGATCGAGCTGCGGCTGCCCGGGCCGGGCACGGTCTGCCACCCGAACGTCCAGCCGTTCCCGTTCATCCCGGGCACCAACCGCAGCGCCGCGGACCGGGCCGACTAACCAAACAGGCTGCGCAGGATCAGCGCCACCGCGCTGATCCCGGCGAAGCCCAGCACCGCGTACCGGAGCCGCCCACCGGAGACGAGCCGGCGGGCGGGTCCGGACAGCGCGAACCCGGCCACCAGGAACGGCGCCAGCGTCACCGCTGACCGCACGTCGTGGCCGTCGAGCTGGCCGGTCAGGAGCAGTGCCAGCACCGAGGGCGCCGCGCCGAGCAGGAAGAACGCGGACAGCGTCGAGCGCACCTTGGCCGCGTGCTCCCGCTGGTACAGCAGCGCCACCGGCGGCCCGCCGATCGCCATGGCGGTGCCGAACGTCCCGCTCAGAAACCCCGCCGAGGTCAGCGCGGGCGGCGTCGGCCGCAACTCGGGCGAGACCGCGGACAGGACGGTGAACGCCAGCACCCCCGCGCCGACCACCAAGGCGAAGCCGCGCTGCGGCAGGGCGGCCACCAGCACCGCGCCGAGCACCGTCCCGGGCAGCAGCCCGAGCGTGGCCCAGCGGACCCCGCGCCAGTCCACGTGCGTGTGCTCGCGCAGCACGCTGAGCACGGTGTGCACCGTGCCGACCAGAACCATCGGTCCGGGTACCAGATCCGGGCGCACCAGCGCCAGCACCGGCACCGAGACCAGCGCCAGCCCGAACCCGACCGATCCCTGCACGAACCCGCCGACCGTCAGCGCGAGCCCGGCGATCAGCAGCGTCCACCCCACGGGTCCATCCTTCGCCATCCGCCGGGCCGGCGCGCGGGAATTGTCGGTGGGGCGTGTCACGGTTGCGCCATGATGGTTGCGGAATGGACCGAGCTCGACGTCTCCGGCTCGTTCGACCTGGCCGCGTCGGCGGCGTTCCTCGAGGGGTTCGCGCCGGCCTCCCGGCCCGACGCGGCGGAGCGGTCCCACGAACTCCGCTTCGCCTTCCCGGCGGCGCCTTCCTGGCGCCCGGTGGGGATCCTGGTGCGCCAGGAGGGGCCGGGGGCGCCGGTCCGAGTCGGCGTGTCCGGCCATAGGTCCGATGTGGACAGTGCCATTCGGCATGCCGCCAGGATTCTGTCACTCGACGTGGACGGCGCCGGGTTCGCCGGCGTGGGTCGCCGGGATCCGGTGGTGGGGGAGTTGCAGCGACGCTATCCCGGGCTGCGGCCGGTGGCGTTCCATTCACCGTACGAGGCGGCCTGCTGGACGATCATCGGGCACCGGATCCGGATTGTGCAGGCGGCGGCGATCAAGGACCGGCTGGCGCGCCGGCTCGGCACCATGGTGGAGGTGGCCGGGGTCGAGCTGCCGGCGTTCCCCGATCCGGCGACGCTGGCCGCACTGGACGCCGTGCCGCTGGTCAACGAGGTGAAGAGCAAGCGGATCAAGGCGGTCGCCGAGGCAGCGCTGGCCGGCGAGTTGGACCCGGACGAGCTGCGCGCGCTGCCGATCGACGAGGCGCTCGCCCGGTTACGCCGCATCCCGGGCATCGGCCCGTTCTCCGCCGAGCTGACCCTGCTGCGCGGTGCCGCGCATCCGGACGGGTTCCCCACGGCGGAGCGCCGGCTGCACGAGGAACTGGTCGCCGCGTACGGAACCGGCGATCCAGACGAGCTGACCCGGATCGCGGAGAACTGGCGGCCCTACCGCACCTGGGTGGCGCTGCTGTTCCGCACCAGAAGGGAGGCGGAGACCGGCGAGATCGCCGGGCGCCGGGGCTAGCTCGCGGCCGGCCGGACACCGAACCGGATGCGCACCGGGAATACCGCCGGGGACGCACCGGGGACGTACCCTGCGGCACGTCCCCAGGGATGGTCGGCTCAGCCGCGCTGACCGCTGACCATCTTGCGCAACACGTACGGCATGATCCCGCCGTTGCGGTAGTAGTCGGCCTCGCCCGGCGTGTCGATCCGGACCAGTGCGTCGAAGTCCACAGTGGACCCGTCGGGCTTCGTCGCGGACACCGCGACGGTGGCCGGGGTCTCGCCGTCGTTCAGCGCGGTGACCCCGGTGAGCTGGAAGGTCTCGGTGCCGTCGAGGCCGAGCGAGAACGCGGACTCCTTGTCCGGGAACTCCAGCGGCAACACGCCCATGCCGATCAGGTTGGACCGGTGGATCCGCTCGAACGACTCGGCGATCACCGCGCGCACGCCGAGCAGCGCGGTGCCCTTGGCCGCCCAGTCTCGTGACGAGCCTGAGCCGTACTCCTTGCCGGCCAGCACCACCAGCGGCACCCCGGCCTCGGCGTAGGTCATCGCCGCGTCGTAGATCGTGGTCTGCTCGCCGCCGGCCAGGAAGTTCCGGGTGAAGCCGCCCTGGACGTCGTCGAGCAACAGGTTGCGCAGCCGGATGTTGGCAAATGTGCCGCGGATCATCACCTCGTGGTTGCCGCGCCGCGAGCCATAGGAGTTGAAGTCCTTGCGCTCGACGCCGTGTTCGATCAGGTAGCGCCCGGCCGGCGAGTCCACCTTGATCGAACCGGCCGGCGAGATGTGGTCGGTGGTCACCGAGTCGCCGAGCAGCGCGAGCACCCGCGCCCCGGAGATGTCGGTGACCGGCGTCGGCTCCAGTCGCATGCCCTCGAAGTAGGGCGGCTTGCGCACATAGGTGGAGTCGGCGTCCCACTCGAACGTTTTCCCGGTCGGGGTGGGCAGCGACTGCCAGCGCTCGTCGCCTGCGAACACGTCGGCGTAGTCGGCGGTGAACATCTCCGAGGAGATGGCGCTCGCGATCACCTCGGAGATCTCCTGCGGCGTCGGCCAGATGTCCGACAGGTACACGGGTTTGCCGTCCGAGCCGGTGCTGAGCGGCTCCGAGGTGATGTTCCGGTCCATCGAACCGGCCAGCGCGTATGCGACCACGAGCGGGGGCGAGGCCAGGTAGTTCATCTTGACATCCGGGTTGATCCGGCCCTCGAAGTTGCGATTGCCGGATAGCACCGCCACCACGGCGAGGTCGGACTCCTGCACCGCGGCGGAGATCTCCTCCTGCAACGGGCCCGAGTTGCCGATACACGTGGTGCAGCCGTAGCCGACCAGGTGGAAACCGAGCTTCTCCAGGTACGGCAGCAGGCCGGCGCGCTCGTAGTAGTCCATGACCACCTTGGACCCCGGCGCCAGCGTGGTCTTCACCCAGGGCTTGCGTTCCAGTCCGCGCTCGACCGCCTTCTTCGCCAGCAGCGCCGCTCCGATCATCACCGACGGGTTGGACGTGTTGGTGCACGAGGTGATCGCGGCGATGGCCACCGCGCCGTGGTCGAGTTCGAAGGTGTTGCCGTCCACGGTCACCCGGGTCGGCTGGCTCGGCCGGCCGGTCGCGCCGGCCGCGGCGGAGTGCTGGTGCGGCGCGCCGCCGTCGTTCGCGCCCTCGCCCGGACTCGGCGGATCGCTCGCCGGGAAGGAGTCCGCGATCGTCGCGTCCAGTTCGGACTTCACGCCGTCGTTGTCGGTGTCGGCATTGTGCTTCGCATAGTCGACCAGCGCCGCACGGAACGCGGGCTTGGCGTTGGTCAGCGCGATGCGGTCCTGCGGGCGCTTCGGCCCCGCGATGGACGGCACCACACTGGCCAGGTCGAGCTCGAGCGTCTCGGAGTAGGCCGGCTCGACGCCCGGGTCGTGCCACAGACCCTGCTCCTTGGCATACGTCTCGACCAGCGCGACTTGCTCGGCGGAGCGGCCGGTGAACCTCAGGTACTCGATGGTCTCCGCGTCGACCGGGAAGATCGCGCAGGTCGAGCCGAACTCCGGGCTCATGTTGCCGATCGTGGCCCGGTTGGCGAGCGGGACCGCGGGTACGCCGGAGCCGTAGAACTCCACGAACTTGCCGACCACCCCCTGCTTGCGCAGCATCTCGGTGATGGTCAGCACCAGGTCGGTCGCGGTGGCGCCGGCTGGCAGCTCGCCGTGCAGCTTGAAACCGACCACCCGGGGGATGAGCATGGACACCGGCTGGCCCAGCATGGCCGCCTCGGCCTCGATGCCGCCGACGCCCCAGCCGAGCACGCCGAGCCCGTTGACCATGGTGGTGTGGCTGTCCGTGCCGACCAGGGTGTCCGGGTAGGCCTGTCCGTTACGGACCATCACGACCCGGGCCAGGTGCTCGATGTTGACCTGGTGCACGATCCCGGTCCCCGGCGGCACCACCTTGAACTCGTCGAAGGCGGTCTGCCCCCAGCGCAGGAACTGGTAGCGCTCCTTGTTGCGCTCGTACTCCAGGTCGACGTTGCGTTCGAAGGCGTCCGGCCGGCCGAAGATGTCGGCGATCACCGAATGGTCGATCACCAGCTCGGCCGGGGCCAGCGGGTTCACCTTCGCCGCCTCGCCGCCGAGGGCCGTCACCGCCTCGCGCATGGTGGCCAGGTCGACGACGCACGGCACGCCGGTGAAGTCCTGCATCACCACCCGACCGGGGGTGAACTGGATCTCCACCGAGGGCTCGGCCGCCGGGTTCCAGTCGGCCAGCGCGCGGACGTGCTCGGCGGTGATGTTGCTGCCGTCCTCGGCGCGCAACAGGTTCTCCAGCAGGATCTTCAGGCTGTACGGCAGCCGCTCGGCGCCGTCCACCCGGTCCAGCCGGAAGATCTCGTGGGTGGCCGATCCGACGGTCAGTGTGTCGCGCGCGCCGAAGCTGTCCTTGCTCGTAGGTGCGGTCACAATCCAGCTCCATCTCGCCGGTGAGCGAAGTCGGTTCTCGGTTCGGGCTCGAGTCTCGCGCACCCCGCGAAAGCCCGCTGAGACGACCCCTCGCCTCAAACAGTACGCTTGTCCTGTATTAGCCAGCAAGGAGGATGTGCCGTGCTTCACCACGTGCAGATCGCCTGCCCGGCGGGCGGCGAAGATCGAATGCGGGCCTTCTACACCGGCGTGCTCGGCTGGCCGGAACTGCCCAAGCCGCCGTTGCTCGCGGCCAGGGGCGGGTGCTGGTTCACGGTGCCCGGCCGGGGCGGGCCGGACGCCGAGCTGCATGTCGGCGTGGAGGAGCCGTTCACCCCGGCGCGCAAGGCACATCCGGCGTTCGTCGTCGACGTGGATGCCGTCGCCAAGGCGGTCGCGGCGACCGGGCATCCGGTGCGCTGGGCCGACCCGGCGGAGATCCCGGGCCGGCGCCGCTTTCACACCGACGACCCGGTCGGGAACCGTCTCGAGTTCCTGGACGGCTGACCGGGTCGTCGGCTGGTCGCCTACTTGGCGAGCTTGAGCAGGGCGTAGATGTCGTCCGCGGTGAGGCTCTTCAACACGGTGACCTCGATGTCGGTGAACGAGCGCAGCGGGCTCACGTACCACTTGCCGCCCACGTTGGTGGTGACGATGCCGCTGTTCTTGAGCAGCCCGGAGGCGAGGTGCACCAGTGCGTTCCTGGCGTCGCCGGAGACGTTCTTGCCAGCCAGCAGCTTGGCCACCTCGTCGGCGCAGAACTTGTCGCTCTCGTCATCGGCCTGGTAGGAGTAGCAGTCGCCGTCCCGGCGCACCTTCAGCGTGTGCCCGCCGTCGGCCTCCGCCTCGAGTTCCTTGACCACGACCTTCTTGCCGCCGGTCACGTCCTGCACGTCGGCGTCGAACTTGGTGATCTTGATGCCCTGGGCCTTCGGCTTGTCGGCCAGATCCAGCACGACCGGACCGGCGTCGTGCAAGGCGCCCATCTCGTCCGGCGGGAGCAGCTCGATCACCCGCTCGAGGTTGCCGTCCGACGCCGCCTGGGCGAGCTCCTTGACCGCGTCGGCCGGGCCGCCCGCGCCCTTGTTGGCGATGCCCTGGCTGGGCCAGTTCTTGTGGGCGTCGGCCAGTGCGTAGTCGGCGATCGTATAGAAGAGACTGGGATACCACTGGTCGTCCACCTTGACCGTGGCGATCCGGATCGGCTGCTTGCCGTTCTTCGTCTCCTTGGCGATGTCGATCTCCTCGTGCGACGGCTTGGCGTCCATGCCGCGCGGGAACGCGGCTTCGAGGAACCGCTCGGTCAGCGGCAGCTTGGTCAGGTCGGAGTCGAGGATCAGCCGGCCGCCGATGAGCTTGGTGATGGTCAGGTGGTCGTTGACCTTCTCCGCGCCCGCCTCGTCGTACTTGAGGTCTTCGGTCTTGATCTCGGCGCCCTGCAACTGGTTCGGGTCGGCGTCCTTCTTGTACACGTCCAGCCGCTTGAGTTCGCCGGTCATGTCCTTGTTCAGGTCGACCATGATGGACGCCTCGGCCGGGCTCAGGCTCGCCAGGAAGCCGGCCAGGTCCCCCTTGTTGATCGCGGACACCAACGCGTCCGCGGCCGCGGTCGGGTTCGGCGCGCCGGCCTTGACGTCACTGCGGTTGAGCGCCCAGACGGTGACCACCGAGCCGGCCGCGACCGCGATCACCGCGACGATCGCGCCGATGATCAGGCCCTTGCGGCTCTTCTTCTGCGGCGGCGGGTAGCCGGGCGGGCCGTACTGCCCGTACTGCATGGCCGGCTGCGGTCCGGTCTGTGGAAAGCCCGGCTGCTGGTAGCCCGGGTAGCCCTGAGCCGGCTGCGGTCCGGTCTGCGGGTAGCCCTGGGTCGGCTGCGGCCCCGTCTGCGGGAAGGCCGGCTGCTGCCCGTATTCCCCCGGTTGCGGATAGCCGCCCTGCTGCGCCCAGCCCGGCTGCGGGTAGCCGGGCTGGGCCGGTAACGGACCGCCGGGCTGGTTCGGGTCATTCGGCTGCCACGGGCCGCCAGAGCCTGGATAGGTCACAGTTCCCCTCCTGAGATCGAGCGTGCCCGCCTGCGCTGGCCGGCGACGATGCCGGCCACCCCCAGCAGCGTCAGCGCCCCACCGATGAGCATGATCACGGGACCGGTGCCGGCGACGCCGAGCGAAGCCTCATTGCTGCCGCTTTCGACGGCTGCGATACCACCGATGGTTCCGCAGACTATCGCCAGGATTGCGGCGATCGTTGCAGCCGTGTGACGCAAACCAATTGCGTACAGGGCAATGCAGAGCGTAGCCACCGGGACGATCATGGTCCAGGCGTCCAGGGCGAACCGCAGCGGGCTGTCCCGGAGCACGCCGATCGTCCTGATCAGACTGATCGACTGGTAGCTGTCCCTGAGCACGAGTCCGGATCGGAACCAGGGCAGGAAGGTGCCCCCGGCGACGAGCACGAGACCGGTGGCGCAGGTGGCGGCGCCGGCAATGCCGATCGGGCTGGGGCGGGAACGCATGCCGTCATGCTCGCAGGAGCCTCCAGGGTGCCCGGCACGCACGGTCACCAGCTGTGCCCTATGGGGTGAATGTGGTCCACGAGGAGGAAGTTTCCAATGTGACGCCTGGTGCCAAATGGCTGGCGAGTGGCACAGTTGCGCCGGTCGGACGGCGGGAGCGTCCGCGTTGGAGGTGCGTCGTGCTGATCCGGCGAGTGCGAGCGGCCGGTGCCCTGGTCGCGTCCGCGGCCCTGGCCCTGTCCCTGGCCGCGCTCGGGCCGGCCACCGCCGCGGCCATCCCGCCGCCGCCGCCCAACCCCAGCGACACGGATCTGAACCACAGCCGGGCCGACGCCAAGGCGAAGGCCGGCAAGGTGGGCGAGCTGACCAGCCGGGTGGCCGACGCCGAGGCCAAGCTGGTCGAGCTGCAGGCCGATGTCGAGATCAAGCTGGAGCAGGCGAACAAGGCCCTGGTCGACCTCGAGTCGGCGCAGGCGGCCGCCCGCACGGCCATGGCGGACGCGGAGGCCGCCCGGCGGGAGGCCGACTCGGCCGACCGGACGGTCGACTACGCGAGATCCGCGCTCGACGAGTTCGCCGCCGGCAGCTTCAAACAGGGCAGCACGATCGGCTCGTTCTCGGCCTACCTGGGCGCGACCAGCCCGCAGGACCTGCTCGAGCGGGCCCAACTGCTCAACGCGGTGAGCGGCAGCGAACTGGACGCGTTGGATCTCATGGAACGGGCCAAGGTCGGCAAGGCCAACAAGGACTCCGCGGCGCGCGCCGCGGTCGAGGAGGCCAACGCCAAACAGGCCGCGGCCGAGCGGGCCAAGCGCACCGCCGACACGGCAACCGCGGTCGCCAGGCAGGCCCAGCGCGATCAGGTGGGCGCGGCCAACCGGCTGCTGGCCGACAAGGAGAACGCCGAGCAGGCGCTGGCCGAGGCGCAGACCGCGGTCGGCGGCCTGGAGAGCCAGCGGCAGCGCTACCAGGACTGGCTGGCGGCCAAGCAGCGCGAGGACGCGGAGCGGGCCAGGCAGGCGGTCGGCGGCGGGCAGGTGGGCCGGCCCGCGCCTGGCGGGGCCAGAACGGTGATCGACCGGGCGCTGGCCCAGCTGGGGGTGTCCTACGCCTGGGGCGGCGGCAACGCGAACGGGCCGACCAGGGGGATCCGGGACGGCGGGGTGGCCGACGCGTTCGGCGACTACAACAAGGTCGGTTTCGACTGCTCCGGACTGATGATCTACGCGTTCGCCGGGGTCGGGATCCGGCTGCCGCACTACAGCGGCTACCAGGCCGGCGCGGGCCAGCGGGTGCCGTTGAACCAGATGGCGCCGGGGGACCTGCTGTTCTGGGCCCTCGGCGGCACGATCCACCACGTCGCGCTCTACATCGGCAACGGTCAGATGATCGAGGCGCCGTACTCGGGCTCGCGGGTGCGGATCGCGCCGGTGCGCTACGGCGGAATCGTGCCCTACGCGACCCGCGTGCTCTAGTCGCTTGTGCCGTCGCCAGCGTGCGGTCGCGGCGTGCCCCGCCGATACAGCGCAATGTCACCTTGCGCTCTACGGGCGCGGGTGCCGGCGCGGTGTCGGCGAGAGCGCCCCTAACGGGGGCCTTCACAGCCGTCACACCGTTGATCCGGTGTTCTGTCATGGGCGAATACGCGCCATACCTAGGAGGTAGCGAAGTTGACCGAGGCTGCGGGCAGCGCGCCGTCGAACAGCACCCCGGCGCGGGACGCGCAGCTGCTCGAGCGAACCGTGTTCGAGGTCAAACGAGTGATCGTCGGGCAGGACCGGCTCGTCGAGCGGATGCTGGTCGGCCTGCTGTCCAGGGGCCACCTCCTGCTCGAGGGCGTGCCCGGGGTCGCCAAGACGCTGGCCGTCGAGACGTTCGCCAAGGTGGTCGGCGGCTCGTTCTCGCGCGTGCAGTTCACTCCGGACCTGGTTCCCGCGGACATCTTGGGCACTCGGATCTACCGCCAGGGCAAGGAGAGCTTCGACGTCGAGCTCGGTCCCGTGGTCGCCAACTTCGTGCTCGCGGACGAGATCAACCGGGCGCCGGCCAAGGTGCAGTCCGCCATGCTCGAGGTGATGGCCGAGCGGCACGTGTCCATCGGCGGTCAGACCTTCCCGATGCCCGACCCGTTCCTGGTGCTGGCCACCCAGAACCCGATCGAGAACGAGGGCGTCTACCCGCTGCCGGAGGCGCAGCGCGACCGGTTCCTCTTCAAGATCATCGTGGACTACCCCACGGCCGAGGAGGAGCGGGAGATCGTCTACCGGATGGGCGTGAACCCGCCGCAGCCCAACCTGGTGCTCACCCCGGCCGAGCTGGTCCGGCTCCAGGGCGTCGCCGCCACCGTTTTCGTGCACCACGCCCTGGTCGACTACACGGTGCGGCTGGTCCTGGCCACCCGCACGCCGGGTGAGCACGGCCTCGCCGACGTGGCCGGCTGGGTGGCCTACGGCGCTTCGCCGAGGGCGAGCCTCGGCATCGTCGCCTCCTCCCGGGCACTCGCGCTGGTCCGCGGCCGGGACTACGTCCTGCCGCAGGACATGGTCGACGTGGTGCCGGACGTGCTGCGGCACCGGCTGGTGCTCTCCTACGACGCGCTGGCCGACGGCGTGCCGATCGACCACATCATCACCAGGGTGCTCCAGACCGTTCCGCTGCCCCAGGTGTCGGCCCGCCCTCCGGTCGGTGGCGGGCACCCGGCGGCCCCGGTCGGTGCGTCCGGCCGGCCATGAGCGAGCGTGCGAGCGAACTATGGGCACTGTGTCTGAGCAACATCAACGAGCGTGCGAGTTGATGTTGTGAGCGAGCGCGTGAGCTGACGGCATGAGCCGGGACAAGGCGACCAAGGAGAAGCGCCCGCACTGGGCGCCGCCGATCCTGCAGGGCGAACGCATGGAGGCCGGGCTGCGGCTGCTCGAGCTGGATGTGCGGCGCCGGCTGGACGGGCTGTTGCAGGGCAACCATCTCGGACTGGTGCCGGGCCCGGGCTCGGAGCCCGGTGAGGCGCGCATCTACCAGCCGGGCGACGACGTGCGGCGGATGGACTGGGCGGTCACCGCACGCACCACCGAACCGCACATCCGGGAGACCGTCGCCGACCGCGAACTGGAGACCTGGGTGGTCGTGGATCTCTCGCCCAGCCTCGACTTCGGCACCGCCGCGTGTGAGAAGCGGGACCTGGCCGTGGCCGCGGTGGCCGCGGTCGCGCACCTCACCGGCGGTGGCGGGAACCGGATCGGCGCGGTGGTCGCGACCGGCGAGCGGACCGTGCGGCTACCGGCCCGTGGCGGGCTGGCACACGCCCGCAGCCTGATCCGCCAGATCGCCGAGACGCCCCGTGCCCCGGAGGGCACCAGGGGCGACCTCGCCGAGGCGGTCGAGCAGTTGCGCCGCCCGCCGCGGCGCCGCGGGCTGGTCGTGGTGATCTCCGACTTCCTCGGACCGACCACGTGGCAGCGCCCGCTGCGCGCGCTGTCCGCGCGGCACGACCTGATCGCCATCGAGGTGCTCGACCCGAGGGACGTCGACCTGCCGGACGTCGGCAGCGTGGTGCTGGCCGACCCAGAGTCCGGAAAGCAGCGCGAGGTGCACGCCTCAGCGTTGCTGCGTAAGGAGTTCAGCGCCGCCGCCGCGGAGCACCGGGCCGAGGTGGCGGCCGCGGTGCGGCGGGCCGGCGGTGGTCATCTCGTGCTGCGCACCGACTCGGACTGGATCGCCGACACGGTCCGGTTCGTGGTCGCCCGCAAGCGCCGGTGGTCGGGAGGGGTCGCCTGACATGTTTGGTCTGAGCCTTCAGCGCTTCGCCGCTCCGTGGTGGTTCCTGCTGTTCGCGGCGATCGCCGCGCTGGTCGCCGGATACGTTGTGGTGCAACGGATGCGTCGGCGACGGACGATGCGGTTCACCAACCTCGAGCTGCTGGAGAAGGTGGTGCCGAAGAAGCCGAGCCGGCTGCGCCACCTGCCGGCCGTCGTGCTGATCGGCGCGCTGATGCTGCTCACCACCGCGATGGCCGGGCCGACCGCGGAGCAGCGGGTGCCACGCAACCGGGCCACCGTGCTGTTGGTGATCGACGTCTCACTGTCCATGCAGGCGACCGACGTCCGGCCCACCCGGCTGGCCGCGGCGCAGGTGGCGGCCAAGTCCTTCGCCGAAGGCCTGACCCCGGGTGTCAACCTCGGGCTGATCTCCTTCGCCGGCACCGCGACGGTGCTGGTCGGTCCGACCACCGACCGCGGACCGGTGGCCAGGGCCATCGACGGTCTCAAGCTGGCCCAGTCCACCGCGACCGGCGAGGCGATCTTCGCCGCGATGCAGTCGATCGACGGCTTCTCCCAGGTGGTCGGTGGGCCGGAGGGCCCGCCGCCGGCCCGCATCGTGCTGATGAGCGACGGCAAGCAGACCATCCCCACGCCGAACGGCGACGACCCGCGCGGGGCGTTCACCGCGGCCAGGGCGGCGTCGGACAAGAAGATCCCGATCTCCACCATCTCCTACGGCACCGAGCAGGGCGAGGTCAGCATCGACGGCAAGGCCCAGGTGGTGCCGGTGGATGACGAGTCGATGCGCGAGATCGCCAAGCTCTCCGGCGGTGAGTTCTACAAGGCGGCCACTGCGGAGCAGCTCCGCGCGGTCTACGACACGCTCGGCGAGCAGATCGGCTACGAGACCAAGGACGCCGACGCGAGCCGGCCCTGGCTGATGCTCGGCACGCTGGCCGCGTTGCTGGCCGCGGCCAGCGCGCTGGTGATCGGCCAGCGACTGCCGTAAGCCGGTCGCCCTGCGGCGTCAGACATCGGATGAATGATCCGTCGCGTGAAGGCCGCGTCCGTCCGTCCCGGACCGTCGGGTTAACCTCCAAGAGTTGGGGGAGAGCCGAGGTTCGAGGAGCGCGTGTGGGAAGGTCTGTGCTGGTCACCGGCGGTAATCGAGGGATCGGGCTGGCCATCGCCGGTGCGTTCGCCGCCCAGGGCGACAAGGTCGCCGTGACGCACCGGGGGTCCGGGCCGCCGGACGGACTGTTCGGCGTGCGTTGCGACGTGACCGACGTCGAACAGGTCGATGCCGCGTTCACCGAGGTGGAGAAGGCGCACGGGCCGGTCGAGGTGCTGGTGTCCAACGCCGGCATCACCGACGACACGCTGCTCATGCGGATGAGTGAGGAGCAGTTCACCCGCGTGATCGACGCGAACCTCACCGGCGCGTACCGGGTGGCCCGGCGAGCCACCCGATCGATGCTGCGCAACCGGTGGGGTCGGATGATTTTCATCTCGTCGGTCACCGGCATGCTGGGTTCGCCCGGACAGGTCAACTACGCGGCGAGCAAGGCCGGCCTGATCGGCGTCGCCCGGTCGATCTCCCGGGAGCTCGGCGGCCGCAACATCACCGCCAACGTGGTGGCCCCCGGGTTCGTCAGCACCGACATGTCCGAGGCGGTGTCGGACGAGCGCAAGGAGTTGATCCTGGCGCAGGTGCCGGCCGGCCGGTACGGCGAAGTGGACGAGGTGGCCGCCGCGGTAACCTTCCTCGCCTCGGACGCCGCCGGGTACATCACCGGAGCCGTACTGCCCGTGGACGGCGGCCTTGGCATGGGCCACTGACGACATTCGCGGAGGACAACCGTGGCGGGACTGCTCGAGGGCAAGCGTCTGCTCATCACCGGCGTGATCACCGACGCGTCGATCGCGTTCCACGCCGCTCGGGTCGCCCAGGAGGAGGGCGCCACGGTGGTGCTCACCGGGTTCGGCCGGATGAGCCTGGTGGAACGGATCGCCGCCCGGCTACCGAATGCGGCGCCGGTGCTTGAGCTCGACGTGACCAACGCCGAGCACCTCGACAACCTCGCCGAGCGGGTCGGCGCGCACGTGGACGGTCTGGACGGCATCCTGCACTCGATCGCCTACGCGCCGCCGTCCTGCCTCGGCGAGGACTTCCTGGACGCGCCGTGGGAGGACGTCGCCACCGCGGTGCACGTCTCGGCGTACTCGCTGAAGTCGCTCACCCTCGCCTGCCTGCCGCTCATGAAGTCCGGCGGCTCCGTGGTCGGGCTCGATTTCGACGCGCGTCTCGCCTGGCCCGCCTACAACTGGATGGGCGTGGCCAAGGCCGCGCTGGAGTCCACCACCCGGTACCTGTCGCGCGAGCTCGGGCCCAAGGGCATCCGGGTGAACCTCGTGGCCGCCGGCCCGCTCGGCACCATGGCGGCGAAGTCGATCCCCGGCTTCGCCATGCTCCGTGACGCCTGGACCGAGCGCGCGCCGCTCGGCTGGGACACCGCCGACCCGACCCCGGTAGCCAAGTCCGTCTGCGCCCTGCTGTCGGACTGGCTCCCCGCCACCACCGGCTCCATGGTCTGGGTAGACGGCGGAGTCCACGCCCTCGGCATGTAACCCACCCGCGAGTCTCGCGCTCAGGCAAGCGAGTCTCGCGCTCAGGCAACACCGGGTACGGCGCTGGGCCGGCACCGGTGCAGCGCTCACGCCATACCCGGTACAGCGCAAGGTGACATTCCTGCGGTTCTAACAGCGGAATGTCACCTTGCGCTGTATCAACCGACGTGCGCGAACTGCGCCACAACAGTAGACAAGCCCCCACCCAACCCCGGGGGGACGGCCCTGCACCATCATATCGGGGTGGGGGGGTTTGGGGGTGGCGCAGCGGTCGGGTGTGGATAAAGGTGGCGGGTGTGGACAACTGGGACGGGTTGCTGTGGCTTTCCTTCGGGGGGCCGGAGAAGCCGGAGGATGTGCGGCCGTTCCTGGAGAACGTGACCCGGGGGCGCGGCGTACCCGCGGAGCGGCTCGACGAGGTGGAGCGGCACTACCAATCGTTCGGTGGGGTGTCGCCGATCAACCGGTTGAACCGGCAGGCGATCACGGCCACCGAGCGACTGCTGCGCGAGCATGGACTGAACCTGCCGGTGTACTTCGGGAACCGGAACTGGCATCCCATGGTGGCGGACACCCTGGCTCGGATGGCGGCGGACGGGGTGCGCCGCGCGCTGGTGTTCGCCACAAGCGCCTACGGCGGGTACTCGGCGTGCCGGCAGTACGACGAGGACATCACGCAGGCGCGGGCCGCCGTGGGGGAACGCGCGCCGGAGCTGACGAAGCTGCGGCAGTTCTTCGACCACCCGCTGTTCGTCGGGACGTTCGCCGACGGTGTCCGCGTTGCGGCGCAACGGTTCTCCGACTACCGGCTGGTGTTCACGGCGCACTCGGTGCCGATGTCGGCCGACCGGGCCGCCGGGCCGCCGGAGGAGGGCGGGCACCGGTACTCGCGGCAGGTGGCGGAGGCGGCCCGGCTGGTGGCCGCCGAGGTCGGCGTGTCGGACTACGACGTGGTCTGGCAGTCCCGGTCCGGGCCGGCGCGGATACCCTGGCTCGAGCCGGACTTCGTGGATCACATGGAAGCGTTGCACGACAAGGGAGTCCGCAACGTGGTCGCCTGCCCGGTTGGGTTCGTCAGCGACCACCTCGAGGTGGTCTGGGATCTGGACACCGAGGCGGCGCAGCGCGCTCAGGAGCTCGGCATGGGTTTCGGCCGGGCGGCCACCCCCGGCCAGGATCCGCGCTTCGCCGAGCTGGTGGTCGAACTGGTCCGCGAGCACACCGAAAGCGTGTCGCCGAGGAAGCTGTCGGACTTCCCGGCCGCCGGCCGAACAGTCAACGGGGCACCGTGTGCGCCGGGTTGTTGCGCGCCCGCAGGTAGGCCCTCCCCCGAGGCGAGAGCCGGTAGCCGACCGGGAAGCTGAGGGTCAGGCCCAGGTTCTTGAGCTTGCGCACGTCCAGCTTGAACGGCGCCGTCTCCCGGTCGAGCGCGGCGGCGAGATCGGGCGCGCGCACCTCGGGTCGGGCCGCGATGATCGACAACGTGGTCGCCGTCCACGGGCCGAAGGAACTGGCCTGGTCCAGCCGGTCCAGCCGCTGGGTGATCGACTCGACCTCGGCCGCGCTCAACCGGTCGTCATTGGCCAACTCGTCGCGCGGGTCCGGGGTGTCCACCAGACGGATGTGTAGTCGGTAAACCGGATCCGCCGGATCGCCGCGCAGGTCCGCCCGCGCCTCATCCGGGCTCGCGTACCCGGCCGCCTTCGCGTCCTTCTTGGTGATCTTGGCCGGCGGCACGACGGTGACCTTGTCCACCGCGATCCGGCCGGCCGCCGTGCGGTAGACGCCGCCGGCGGTGACCTGCCGCGCCCGCCAGCGGCGGAACATCACGGTGATGGTGCCGTCCCGGATGCCGCCGTGCAGCCGCTTCTCGACCAGCAACGGGTCAAACCCGGCCCGACTGGTTGGACAGGGTACGGACGGCCTCGTCGATGGCGGCGCACTGGGCGATCCGGGCCGCGTCGAACAGCGGCCGCAACGCCTGGGCGCGCTTGAGCGCGGCGGACGCGGACAGCGCGCCGCCGGGGTCGTCCTCGCCGGCCAGGTCGAGGATCGCGGACACCTCCATGGCCCGCTGCAACACCCGCAGCGCCCGCTGCGGCATCCCCTGCGGCCAGCGGACCTTGGGCTGCGCGGCGAGCCGGTCGCGCAGCTCGTCCCGGACGCCGGTGCGGCGCTTGGCCACCCCGAGCTCGGTGAGCAGTCCGGCGGCCACCCGCATCGCGCCGGTCAACTCGTGCTCGGCATCGGCGAGCGGAACCGCGTTGGGCACCGGCGGCGCTGGCAGGTCGAACACGGTCCAGCGCAGCACTCCCTCGGCCACCGCCTCGGGCACGACGCCGAGCGACCCGTGCACCACCGCTTCGCCGGTGTGCAGGGCCTCGGCGGCGAACTCGCCTGAGGTGCCCAGCCCTCGGACGTCACCCGGAACCGGCAGCACCAGGCGGCCCCCGCCGGCGCCGGCCCGCCGCAGCGCGGCCAGCAACCCGGTGGGATGGCCCGGCTCCGCGCCACGGGCCGGAATGTCCACAGTGGAGGCGGTGTTCGCGTCGGCGGCGACCACCTCATGGAGCTCCGCCCAGTCCTGCAAAGCGTCCAGAACGTCGTCAGCCGCGGCGAACCCACTCAACCACGCCGAGGACCACACCACGAACGTTGCGCTCGGAGATGACACGCCGCCGAGGGTACGCGACAGCCGGTGACCGGCGCTCAACGGGAGATCAGTTTCGGCTGGCCGGGCCCAAGCGGCGGGCAAGCAACTCACGGAACCGTTCGCGTTGCGCGGGCGAGCCGAACGCGCGGTTGGGCACCGGGTAGAACGGGCTGGCTCGGCCGGATCCGGTGCGCAGCACGAAACCCCGCCCGGTCTGCAGCCAGCCGGACAGCTTCTCCCAGTCGAGATCGCTGTACGCGGTGCCGTCCACGGTCATCATGCGCAGCGACCGCTCGTCGGCCTTGGCTGTCATCGTGGTCGCGGCCACGGGGTTGCGATGGAACCCGACCCAGACCCCGACCACCGGCAGTGCGGCGATCATGGTCGCGGCGACCAGACCGAACACGCCGGGGAGGGGCTCGCCGAGCACCAGCAGGACCACGCCGGCGAACCCGAAGGCGGCGGCGAACCACGGTGCGAACCGGTAGATCGACATGGTGGCGCGCAACCCATCGGCCCAGTCCCGGGGCGTCGGATCCCAGCGCAGCTCGATCTGACTTTCGCTCACAGCGTGACGCCCCCTTCCGCTGGACATCCCCGACCGGCGTGTTCTCGGCGACACTAGGCGCATGACGCACCCCGGCCGGTCCCGGGTCGAGATGCTGCGGGAGAACAGCAGTGCCACGACCCTTGAGCTGTTCTTCGACCTCGTCCTCGTCTTCGCGCTGACCCAGATCACCGCGCTGATGGCGGCCGACGTGAGCGGCACCAACGTGTTGCGCGGCATGCTGGTGTTCGCGGTGATCTGGTGGATCTGGACCGGCTACGCCTGGTTCGGCAACGTGGTGAAGGCCGACGAGGGGCCGGTGCGGGTCGCCATCTTCGCCGCCATCGGGGTCATGTTCCTCATCGCCTTGGCCATTCCCGAGGCGTTCGCCGACTGGGCCGGCGGGCTCTGGGGGCCGGCCGTGTTCGCGGTGGGTTACCTCTTGATGCGCACCATCCACCTGCTCGCGTTCTGGGCGGTCAGCGTCAAGGACGCGGCCTTGCGCCGCCAGCTCGTGATGTTCACCCCGACCTGCCTGGTGCCGACCGCGCTGCTGCTGGTCGCGGCCCAGACCTCGGGCGCCACGCAGATCGGGTTGTGGGTGGCCGCCGTGGTGTTCGACTACGGCTGGACGTTGCTGATCGGAGCCGGCGGCTGGCGGGTGAACTCGGCCAGGCACTTCGCCGAGCGGCACGGGCTGATCGTGATCGTGGCGATCGGCGAGTCGGTGGTTGCGATCGGCGTCGGCGTGGCGGACCTGCCGATCTCCTGGCCGATCGTGCTTGGTGCGACGCTCGGGCTCTCGGTCGCGGCGAGCATGTGGTGGGCCTACTTCGACACCGCCGCGCTGCTGGCCGAGCGGGCGCTCGGCCAGGCGCGCGGCGCGCACCGCGCGGCCCTGGCCAGGACCGCCTACACCTATCTGCACCTGCCGATGGTCGCCGGGATCATCCTGGTCGCGCTCGGGCTGAAGAAGGTGCTCGAGTACGTCGGCGACGAGCAGCACCACACGTGGTCCGACACGCTCTCCGGGGTGCCACTGCTGGCCATGTACGGCGGGGTGGTCAGCTACCTGCTGGCCCATGTCGGCTTCGCCTGGCGTTGCTTCGGCACGGTCAAGAAGCACCAGCTGCTGGTCGCGCTGCTGTTGCTGGCCCTGGTTCCGCTGATGGCGAACGAGCCGGCCATCCTCACCCTCGGGGTGCTGGCCGCGATTCTGGTCGGCCTCAACGTGTTCGAGTCGCTCAGGTTCGCCGCCTCGCGGGATGAGATCCGGCACGCCGAACACGAGCCGGCCGGCGCCGAGGGCCACTCGCCCGAGTAGGTGGAGTCGCTCCACGTCGACCGCTCGGCACAACGCACGTAGCGTTGAGGCGTGACTGATCCAGCCAACCTGCCCCGTACCGCCGGTGAGCTGCGGGCGGCCGGGTACCAGCCGCGCGGCGTGAAGGCGGAGATCCGGGAGAACCTGCTCGCCGCGCTGCGGGCCGGCCGCGACCCGTGGCCCGGCATCGTCGGCTTCGGGCAGTCCGTGCTGCCCCAGCTCGAGCGCGCCCTGCTGGCCGGGCACGACGTGGTGCTGCTCGGCGAGCGCGGCCAGGGCAAGACCCGGCTGCTGCGCACGCTGACCGGCCTGCTCGACGAGTGGACGCCGGTGATCGCGGGCGCCGAGCTCGGGGAGCACCCGCTCGACCCGATCACGCCGGAGTCCCGCAGGCGCGCGGCGGAGCTCGGCGACGAGCTGCCCGTGGCCTGGCGGCACCGCCGCGAGCGGTACACCGAGAAGCTGGCCACCCCGGACACCTCGGTCGGTGACCTGATCGGCGACGTGGACCCGGTCAAGGTGGCCGCCGGGCGGACGCTCGGCGACCCGGAGACCATCCACTTCGGACTGGTTCCCCGGGCGCACCGCGGCATCGTGGCCATCAACGAGCTGCCCGACCTGGCCGAGCGGATCCAGGTGGCGCTGCTGAACGTGATGGAGGAGCGCGACATCCAGGTGCGCGGCTACACCCTGCGGCTACCGCTGGACGTGTTGCTGGTGGCCACCTCCAACCCGGAGGACTACACCAACCGGGGGCGGATCATCACCCCGCTCAAGGACCGGTTCGGCGCCGAGGTGTGCACGCACTACCCGCTCACCGTGGCCGCCGAGATGGCCGTGGTCCGCCAGGAGGCCGAGCTGTTGGCCGAGGTGGGCGAGCCGCTGCTCGAGGTGATCGCCCGGTTCGTCCGGCACCTGCGCGAGTCCAGCGCCATCGACCAGCGTTCCGGCGTGTCCGCCCGGTTCGCCGTCGCGGCGGCGGAAACCGTTGCGGCGGCGGCGCTTCGCCGGTCCGCCCTGATCGGGGAGGAGCCGGCGGTTGCCCGGCCGATCGACCTCGAGACGGTACCCGCGGTGTTGCGCGGCAAGCTCGAGTTCGAGTCCGGGGAGGAGGGCCGGGAGACCGAGCACCTGACGCACTACCTGCGCCGCGCGGTGGCCGAGACCGCCCGCGAGCGGTTCCGCGGGCTGGACCTGCGCCCACTGGTGGCCGCGGTGGCGGACGGCAACCTGGTCGCCACCGGCGAGCGGGTGTCGGGCAGCGAGGTGCTCGCCGCGCTGCCGGAGCTGCCGGTGCTGCACGATGTGGCGGACCGCGCCGGGGTCGCGCCGGACGAATCGCCCGGCCGGATCGCCTCGGCCGTCGAGCTGGCTCTCGAGTCGTTGTTCCTGGCCCGTCAGCTGGCCAAGGACTCCGACGACGGGATGACGGTGTACGGGCCGTGACGCTGCCGCGGCGGTATGCCTACGGGCCGTGGCACGACGGCCCGGACCCGCTCGCGCCGCCCGTCGACCTGCGCGCGGCGCTGGACGCGATCGGACAGGACGTGCTGGACGGCAGCTCGCCGCGTTCGGCGCTCGACGAGCTGCTTCGGCGCGGCACCGGTGATGTCGCCGGGCTGGACGAGCTGACCCGCCGGCTCTGGCAGCGGCGGTCGCGGCTGCAGCGCCGGCACAACCTGGACGGCACCCTTCAGGAGGTGCGCCGGCTGCTGGACGAGGCGCTCGCCGCGGAGCGGGCGGCGCTGTTCCCGGACCCGGACGACGATGCCCGGTTCCGCGAGGCGCAGCTTGACGCGCTGCCGCCCGGCACCGCCGCGGCGGTGCGCGAGCTGGCCGACTACGACTGGCGCTCACCGCAGGCTGGGGAGTCGTACCAGAAGATCCGAGACCTGCTCGGCCAGGAGCTGATGGAGTCCCGGTTCCAGGGCATGAAGCAGGCACTGCAACAGGTCAGCCCGCAGGATGTGGCGCGCATCCAGCGGATGATGGCCGACCTCAACGACCTGCTGCTGTCCCACCTGCGCGGCGAGGACACCGCCGAGAAGTTCGCCGACTTCATGCGCGCCCACGGCGAGTTCTTTCCGGAGAACCCGCGCAACGTCGAGGAGCTGATCGACGCGCTGGCCGCGCGAGCCTCGGCCGCCCAGCGGATGCTCAACTCGATGTCCGCCGAGCAGCGCGCGGAGCTCGGCGAGCTGATGGGTAGCGCGTTCGGCGTCCCGAGCCTGCTGGAGCAGGTCGCCACGCTGGACGCGAACCTGCGCGCGCTGCGGCCCGGTGCGGACTGGACCGGTTCGGCGCGCTTCCGCGGGCAGAACCCGCTCGGTTTCGGCGAGGGCGCCGCCGCGATGGAGGAGCTGGCCGAGCTGGACGCGCTGGCCGAGCAGCTGGGTCAGTCCTATCCGGGTGCGCGGCTGGAGGACATCGACATCGAGTCGCTCAAGCGGCACCTGGGCGAGGAGTCCGGTGTGGACGCTCGCCGGTTGGCCGAGCTGGAGCGGGAGCTGCGCGACTCAGGCCTGCTCGAACGCGCCGAGGACGGCTCGCTTCGGTTGTCGCCCAAGGCGTTGCGCCGGCTCGGGCAGACCGCGCTCAAGGATGTGATCGGCGCCGTGCGCAGCAGCAGGGGGGAGCGGGACACCGCGCTCGCCGGTGCCGCGGGTGAGCCGACCGGAGCCTCCCGCCCCTGGGAGTTCGGCGACACCGAGCCGTGGGACGTGTCGAGGACGCTGCGCAACGCGGTGCTCCGCTCGGCGTCCGCCTCGGACGGCCGGGTGCGGCTGGACGTGGTGGACGTCGAGGTGACCGAGACCGAGCAACGGACAAGGGCGGCGGTCGCGCTGTGCGTGGACACCTCGTGGTCGATGGTGCAGGACGGCCGCTGGGTGCCGATGAAACGCACGGCTTTGGCGCTGCACCACCTGATCACCACCCGGTTCCGCACCGACGCGCTGCAGCTGATCACGTTCGGCCGGCACGCCCGCACGGTGGACCTGCCCGAGCTGGTCGGCCTCGAGGGTGTCTGGGAACAGGGCACCAACCTGCACCACGGGCTGCTGCTCGCCGGACGCCACCTGCGGCGCAACCCGGACGCCGCGCCGGTGGTGCTGGTGGTGACCGATGGCGAACCGACCGCACACCTCGAACCGGACGGTGAGACCGAGTTCCATTGGCCGCCGCAGCCGCGCACCCTGCGCAAGACGCTGGCCGAGGTGGACGCGCTGGCCAGGCTCGGCGCCTCGGTGACCGTGTTCAAGCTGGGCGACGACCCGAAGCTGGCCGAGTTCGTGGACCTGATCGCCAGGCGCGGCGGCGGCCGGGTGGTGGCGCCCGACCTGGACGGGCTGGGCGCGGCCGTGGTCAGCGACTATCTGCGCACCCGCAGGCGCGGCTGAGCGGCACCCACGCCAGACGGGCCCGGCCGATCAGCTCGTGATGTCCTTGGTGCGGAACCTGCGCCAGGCGAGCAGGCCGAAGAGCGCGGCGAAGATGACCGCGGAGAACGCACCCTTGCTGATGTTCGCCCAGTCCGGGTCGCTGGAGATCAGGTCCGCCCAGGCGAACGCGTAGTGCGTGGGCAGGTAGTCGCGCAGGTTCTCCAGCGCGGTGATCTGGTCGAGGATCTGGGACAGGATCGAAACCAGCACGGTGCCGCCGACCGCCCCGAGCGGAGCGTCGGTGGTCACGCTGAGGAACAGGGCCACCCCGGCCATCCAGGACAGGTGCACGGCGAGGTAACCGATGGTCAGCACCAGCGCGATCATCGAGTCGCCGAAGGAGATCGCGTCGCCGGTCGGGCTGACCGCCTCACCGGTGCCGTAGAAGATCACCCCGACGAGCAGTGCGACGGCCGGCAGCAGGGTGATCGCGAACAGGGAGAGCAGGCCGGAGGTGAGTACCTTCTGCCGGAGCAGGCGGTGCCGCGGGATGGGGGCGGCCAGCAGGTACTTCAGGCTCGACCAGGAGGCTTCGCTCGCGACCGTGTCGCCGAAGAACAGCGCGACGATCACCGGAAGCAGGAAGCTGCCGGAGGCGAACAGCGCGAACACCACGAAGTTGGGCGCGCTCGCCGTGGCCAGGTCGACGAACCCGCCGGAGCGCCTGGCGTTGTCCGAGGTGCCGAACTCGAACGCGGCCCACAGGATGAACGGCAGCAACACCAGGAAACCGAACACCAGCTGGGTGCGCCGCCTGCGCAGCTGCCGGGCCAGCTCGACGCGCAGCCGCAACGTGCGCCCGGACCGGTAGCCGGTCACCGATCCGTCCGCGCCCACCCCGTGGGTCTCGTGGCTGACCGCCTCTTCGAGTTCGGCGACCGCCCCCGGCTCCGTGTGGACCGTGTCGGTGCCCGATCGCGTCGCTCGCACCGCCGGCCCGACTCGCTCCGTGCTGCCGTTGTCGTCGTTCATCGGGCGTCCTCCCCGACCAGTTGGAGAAACGCGTCTTCCAGGCGGCGGCGCGGGCCGGCCTGCTCCACCTCGACGCCGGCCCGGACCAGCGCGCCGAGCGCCTTCGACCGGGGCAGGCCGTCCAGGTTCGCGTGCACCAGCGGGCCGTCCACGGTCACGTCCTGCACGCCCCGCACCGAGCGCAGCACACCGGCCGCGATGTCCGGGTCGTCCACCCGGAAGGTGGCCTCCCCGCCGCCGGCCACGATCACGTCGACCGAGCCGGCCGCGACCAGCCGGCCGTGGTGCATCACCACGACGTGGTCGCAGGTCTGCTCCACCTCGGCGAGCAGGTGGCTGGACACCAGCACGGTACGGCCGGCCGCGGCGTAGCGGCGCAGCACCTCGCGCATCTGGTGAATCTGCGGCGGATCCAGCCCGTTGGCTGGCTCGTCGAGGACCAGCAGGTCGGGCAGACCGAGCATGGACTGGGCGATGGCCAGCCGCTGGCGCATGCCCTGGCTGTAGGTGCGCACCCGGCGGTGCACCGAGTCGCCGAGCCCGGCGATCTCCAGCGCCTCGTGCAGATGCGACTGCTCCTTCGGCCGCCCGGTGGCCGCCCAGTACAGCTCCAGGTTCGCCCAGCCGGACAGGTGCGGCAGGAACCCCGGACCCTCCACAAAGGACCCGATCCGGGACAGCACCGGAGCGCCCGGGTACACCTTGTGCCCGAACACCTGCATGGTCCCGCTGGTCGGGTGTACCAGGCCCATCAGCATGCGCAGGGTGGTGGTCTTGCCCGCGCCGTTCGGCCCGAGCAGGCCGAGCACCTGGCCGCGCTCCACCCGGAAGGACAGGTCGTCGACCGCGACCACGCCGCCCGGATACGACTTGGACAGGTGCTCGATCACCAGCGGGACCTCGGTGAGCTCGGCGTCCACCTGGTCCGAGCGCCGCCTGCGCAGCGCCCCCCACACTCCGGCCAGCACGCAGATCCCGATCACCACGGCGATCCCGATCAGCGGCGCGGCCGGCGGTCCGGTTCCGGACCGGGTGCCCGGCACCACCGGTACCTGCAACGGCGCGTCCCCGGCCAGCGAGATCCGGTACGCGGTTGGCTGTGCGGGGGTGGCGTAGGCCTGGTCGGTGGTGCTCACCACCAGCTCCACCCGGTGGCCGGCCTCGACCGGCCGGACGACCCCGGGCAGCGTGACAGTGACCTCGACCGGTGTGCCGTCGGCCGGCAGCTCCGGCACGCGCAACGCCGACACGGCCGAGCCGGGCAGCGTGCGCACCCCGTCCGGTCCCACGTCGTAGAGCTTGGCGAACAGCACGGCCCCGCCCGGGGTGGCGAGCCCGGGCAGCGCGGCCACCCGCAGCCGGGCCGTGGTCGCGCCGGCGATGAGCAGTTGCTCGGTCAGCGGCTGGCTGGTGAACCGGGCGGACTGGCCGGGCAGGTCCACCGAGATCCGGTTGGCCAGCCGCGACGAGCTGCCGATCACCGTGCCGAGCCCCGGCATGTTGCTGATCGACGCGGGGTTGCCGCCCGGCGGGTTGACGACGACCTGCTCCTGGCCGGACACCGGCAGCGCCCGCCGCTCGGTCGCCGGTCCGGCGGCCAGCCCGGGGTAGCCACCCGCCGTGACCGTGCGGACCGATGGCGCGCCCTGTGCCCGCAGTGCGCCCTGCACCGCGTACTCGAAGCCGGTGCCCGGGTCGGCGCCCTTGCCGCGCAGGTGGAAGTCGAACCAGTCGGCCATCTCGGCCCGCAGCTCCGGCCCTGGCCGGCCGCCGTCGTGGCCGCCCGTGTACCAGATGACCTTGACCGGTCCGCCGGCCGCGCGGATCTGCCTGGCGTTGGCGTCGGCCTGGTCCAACCCGAACAACGTGTCCTGCTCGCCCTGCACCAACAGGGTCGGCTGGGTGATCCGGCCGGTGACCGACGCGGGGGAGACCGAGCGGAGCAGGTCGACCACCGGCTGGCTGGCCCGGCCCGTGGTGGCCACCTCCTGGTAGGCCTGGCAGATCTCCAGGCGGAACCGCCCGCACGGGTTCGTGTTCTGGGCCGGGGGCCCGCCGCCCCGGTCCGCGCCCCGGCCGCCGGCGGGGGCCGGATCGACCGGCGGCGTGCCGCCCGGCGAGGCCGCACCGCTGTCCTCGGTACCCGGCTCGGTGGCGTCGGTGGTCGGGTCGGCGAGCCCGGCCCCGCCCATGCCGGCCGCGAAGAAGATGCCGGCCCAGGACCGCTTGAACACCCCGTCCGCGGCGAACGCGTTGGCCGACGGCGTGCCGGCCACGCTGCCCGCCGTTGCGGAGTTCGGCAGCAGGGCTTGGCCGAGGTCGTTGTAGGTGATCACGGGTACCAGCGTGTCCACCCGGGGGTCCGCTCCGGCCAGCAGCAGCGCCAAGGCCCCGCCGTAGGAACCGCCGGTGACCCCGACCCTGGGATCGTTGGGGTGGTCCTTGACCACTTCTGGCCGGGCCGCCAGCCAGTCGACCAGTGCGGTGGCGTCGGCCACCTCGTAGTCCGGACCGTTCAGCGCGATCTCACCGGTGCTCCGGCCGAACCCCCTCGCCGACCAGGCGAGCACCACGTACCCGCGCCGGGCGAACTCCCGGGCGTCCGCGTCGACGCTCTCCTTGCTGCCGCCGAAGCCGTGCGCCACCATGATCGCCGGGGCCGGCAGCCGGTCCGGAGCGGGCCGGTAGAGCCGGGCATCGAGGTTCACCCGCTGGTCACCGGCCGGTCCGTCGAGCACACTGATGACCGCGTCCTCGGTGTCCACCGCGGCCGGCTGCCCACCGCTGTTGACCCACACCACCGCGGCCGATCCGAGCACCACCACGAGCAGCGCGATGACGATCCAGCGGGTGCGCTGGCGAGGCATTTTGGGCACAGGACGACGGTAGGCGAAGTGTGCTGAGAGTAGCTGAGAGGGTGCTGAGGTCCGGTCTCGATCGCCCGTCCAGGACGCCGCGTGACACTGCCCCGGTGCGCTTTGTCACCAATGTCCGTCTGGTGCATCCCGGCCGGAGCGACGACAATGGGTGTGGTCAGGGAGGGGAGTATTCCCTCGCGGCGGTGTCGTCAGCACGGACCTGCACTGGTCCCGGCGCCGCCGGTCGGCCCAGGGTCGGCGGAAGAGACCTCCGGTTGACGGCGCGTGCCAGCAAACCGGAGGCGACTCGATGAACATTCCCACGTGGGTCTGGCTGGCGACCCTCGGCGGCCTGCTCCTGCTACTCGCCGTGGATCTGGTGATCGTCGACCGCAAACCGCACGAGGTGACCATCGGCGAGGCGGCCCGTTGGGTCGTGTTCTACGTAAGCTGCGGGGCGCTGTTCGGCCTCGGTGTGTGGATGTTCGCCAGCGGCACCTACGCCGGCGAGTTCTTCGCCGGCTACATCACCGAGTACTCGCTGTCCGTGGACAACCTGTTCATCTTCCTGGTGATCATGTCGGCGTTCTCCGTGCCGCTGATCGACCAGCACAAGGTGCTCCTGGTCGGCATCCTGCTGGCGCTGATCCTGCGCGGTCTGTTCATCGCTATCGGCGCCGCCGTGATCGCCCAGTTCAGCTGGGTGTTCTATGTCTTCGGTGCGTTCCTGATCTACACCGCGTACAAGCTCTCCCGTTCGGGTCTCGGCGGAGAGGACGACGAGTACCACGAGAACCGGCTCACCCGGCTGGCCCGCCGGGTGGTCCCGGTGACCCAGCGCTACCACGGCTCGAAGGTGTTCACCAAGATCAACGGGAAGCGGTTCGCCACGCCGCTGTTCATCGTGATGGTGGCCATCGGGTCCGCCGACGTGATGTTCGCGGTCGACTCGATCCCGGCGATCTTCGGGCTGACCAAGGAGCCGTTCCTGGTGTTCACGGCCAACGCCTTCGCCCTGATGGGGCTGCGGCAGCTCTACTTCCTGCTCGGCGGCCTGCTCAAGGAGCTGTACTACCTGTCCGTGGGCCTCGCGGTGATCCTCGGCTTCATCGGGCTCAAGATGGTCCTCGAGGCGCTGCACGCCAACACCCTGCAGTTCCTCAACGGCGGCAAGGGCCTGCCGGTGCCGACGGTCAGCATCGGGCTGTCCCTGTCGGTGATCATCGGCGTGCTCGCCATCACCGCCGTGGCCAGCGTGATCAAGGGCCGGCGCGACGACGCGAAGGCGCGCCGCGAGCTGCCCGAGCCGGCCAACAAGGCTTAGGCCGCGGCCGGCACCTCGGCCACTTCGACCAGATCGAAGCGAGCGTGCAGTTCGGACCAGGTGGCATGGTGCCGCCCGTCCGCGGAGTGGTAGCGGCCGTCCGCTCCGGCCAGCCAGGTGATCATCCGGTTGTCCCGCACGGTGGGCAGGTCGGTGGGGTCGGGAGTGGCGGCGGCGCCGGCGACCAGCCACACGCGTGGCTTCGCGGAGGCGGGGGACTGGGCATGGGTACTCATCGTGGTCCTCCTCGGCACGGATCGGACTGATCCGTTCCGTGAGCTGGAACGGACTACTGCATTCCGCTGCCGAACAGTTGCTTGGCCGGCGCTACTTAGGGTCTAGATCGGCCAGGTCCGGTTCGGCCTTCGCTGTTGTGACCTGGCTAACATAAGCCGGCCTGACCTGCCCGGACATCCGGGAAACTCCCCGAACGAAGGTAGGGATGTCCCTACCCTCGTTCGGACGGCACCCCTAGCTGTACCCGGCCATCACCTTGGTGGCAGTCGCCTGGCCGCGAGCCGCCCGGGGCGAGGAGCGCCGAGCGCGGGGGTAGAGCGGAATGTCACCTTGCGCGTGTAGAACCGCATGAAGGTGACCTTGCGCGTCTAGATGTACTGCTCACGGAGGTTGGGTACGGGGCGACACGTGATCGGATGATCTTGGAATGAGGGAGGGCCTCCGGGTTCGGTGTGGATTGCGATATCTGCACCGAGCTGACGGAGGCCCTCGTGACTCACGCTAACGCACCGCTTACTGCGGCCGGCAGGCTGCGCCTGGCCTTGTGTGTGGTGCAGGACGGGTGGCCGCTGCGGCGGGCCGCCGAGCGTTTTCAGGTCTCGCCCACCACGGCCGGGCGGTGGGCGCAGCGTTACCGCGAGCACGGCAAAGCGGGCATGGTTGACCGGTCTAGCCGTCCGCGTGTCAGCCCG
>JBJMIG010000043.1:0-8844 GCA_045806965.1 Labedaea sp.
GCCGACCTGCTGGAGCGGGTGCTGGCGGCCGTCGGCGTCGGCAAGACCATCATCGCGCCCGACGGGTCGGGCGGCCACGCCCGCCGGCCAGTGTTCGACCCCATCATGGAGGCCTCGCTGCGCGCCGAGGTCGAGGCGGTGTTCAACATCCAGCTCGACCGCCTCGTCGACCAGACCGGCGACGCGCAGACCGCGATGCGCTTCCGCCCGCACCCCCTGACGTCGTTCCGCGACGTCGACGAGCCGACCGAGCTCGGCCCGCTTACCCCGTTCGCCGCCGTCGAACGCGCCCTCGCGCGCAACTGAAGCTAGGAGGCCCAGCCATGGCGACCATGACCCGTTCCAAGTCCCAGGTCATCCGCGGCTTTTTGCCCGGCCAGACCTTCCAGCACGCCAACGACACCATCGTCCGGGTGTCCAACCTGTACGCTGGCCCCGCCGACGTCAACACCGAGCTGCTCGTCGAGATGCTCGACGAAAAACTCGCGCACTGGCAGCGCCCCGGCGACGCGGGCGGCCCGCCCGTCAACCGCGCCCCCGGCTACCTCAGGCCCGTTGCCCAGCACGTCGACCAGTACGCGTTCCTGGAGCCCGAGGGCGAGGTGTTCTACTACACCTGGCCGCTGACGCTGCGTTGCACGAACCGCACCTGCCAGAAGACCGCGGTGTTCGAGCGCCTGGAGGACTGGACCGCGTACAAGAAGGGCAACCCGGCGCGCTGCGACAAGTGCGGCAGCCGCCGGGAGCAGTACGACTACATGCTCGTGCACACCTGCGGCAATGATGCCGCGATGCCCGTCTGGCCGTGCAAGGTCAAGGACGCCAACGGCCACGAGCACGGCCTCAAGGACGTCTATCTGCACGACACCGGGTCGTTCATCACCTCGACCTGGCGCTGCCGGCACGGCTCCTGCCACGACCGGGTCATCAGCCGGATGCGCCAGCCGCCGTGCCGCTGCGGCGAGGGCCCCTACCAGTACGTGCTCGTCCGCCAGGAGCGGCGCTTCATCACCCAAACGTTCAGCTTCGTGAGCTTCGCCCGCGGCCCGATGGTCCAGCTGCGCGCCTCGACAGGCTCGGAGAAGGTCGTCATCGGCTCCTATCTGGACTACTTCTCCGACTACGAGAAGGCGCTCGCCGACGCCGGCAAGGACACCGGCGACGCCGAGGCCAAGTGGAAGACGATGAAGGCCGCCCTGGAGGCGACCGGCACCGCCCCCGAGGAAATCGCCGACATGCGCAAGCTCGTTCTCGGCCAGTCCGCCGGCGCGTTCGACGAGATGGTCGCCCTCGTCGGCGACGAGAACGTCGTCGCCGACATCGGCTCCTCCCAGCGCGCCGCCGAGCGCACGCTCATCTGGGGCGGCGCCGGCGGGCTGCGCACCTGGCGGGTGGACACCTTCCGCAAGGCCGCCCTCTCCGGCGGCCCGACCCGTCGCGGCGCCGTCAAGGTGCTCGACCGCGCCGAGGGCAAACTCAAGCAGTTCGGATTCTCCGACCTACTCGTCGTGGAGAACTTCCCCGTCGCGCTAACCGCGTACGGCTTCACCCGGCTGGGCCGCGACCCGCAGCAGGTGATGCTGCGCGCCTTCCCGTCGCCCAAAAAGGGCAAATACCGCGACAAGACGCCCATCTATATCAGCCCGACGAAGACCGAGGCGGTGTTCTTTGAACTCGACGCCGAGCGCGTCCTGACCTGGCTGTCCGACAACGGCCGCATCAGCATGGCCACCCTGCCCGCGGGCGGCAGCGCGGCCGCAGACCTCGCCCGCCGCCGCGCCGCCAAGTCGCACATGCTCCGCCTGTACCGCAACGACCCGGATGTCTGCGCGCTGGTCTACACGCTGCAGCACACCATCGCCCACGCGCTCATCCGCAACCTCGGGGAGCGCTCCGGCTTCTCGGAGGAGACGATGGCCGAGTACCTCATCCCCGAGCTGCTGACCATCGGCCTCTACGCCGACACCCACCAGGAGTTCACTCTCGGCGCGCTCGTCTCCCTTGTCGAGCACCGCCTCTCCGAGTGGCTGGACGCGACCCTCGACGGCGCCGACACGTGCGCCTGGGACCCGCAGTGCGGCCAGCAGGACGGCGCGTGCGCCGCCTGCCTGTACCTCGCGTTCGGCTGCGCGAGCTTCAACGCCAGCCTTGACCGAGCGGTGCTGTTCGGCAGCCCGCACGGGCACGAGCCCGTCCTCGACCTTGCCCGCGGCTACTGGACCTACCCGTGAGCGCGACCGCCACGCTCGCCGTCGGCGGCGAGGCGCAGCGCCTCGTGCGCTGCGCGTACGAGGCCCTCGATCTGTTCGGCGGGCGCACCGACGCGCTGCTGGCCTGGTCGCAGGGCCTGGCTGCCGACCGATCCGCCGGGCACCTGCCCCCGGACTGGTGGGCCAAAGGGACCGCTGATGCGCTCCTCGCGCTGCTCGCCGACGCCGGCGTGACGAACGCGGGCGACACCGTCGACCCGTACCGCCTCGCGCAGCTGCAGCAGGTCATCGAGCTGCTGCCCCACTTCCAGGACGAGGAGCTCGACCGGCGCCCCGCGCCCAAGCCCCGGATCGTGTTCACCGTCCCGCCCGGCGTCACGCTGCCCGAGCGCGCCCGCGACTTCGCGCGCCGCGGCCTGGCGGCCCGCATCCTCGGTGCGCTCGCTTCCACCGACGAGCGCACCCTGCTCGCGAGTCCGTACTGGTCCGACGCGGGCGCAGAGAACTTATGGGACGGCCTGGCGCGCTCCGTTGAGCTCGCGCTGCCCATCACTCTGGCCGGCGCGCGCATCGACCCTGAGCGTGACGACCTGCAGGCGATGCTGCGCCTCGCCGACCGGCTGCGCGCTGCCGGCGCCGTATCGGTCACCGCGCTGCGCTACGAGCCGCCCAAGCCGTTCTCGCAATTCCACGGCAAGCTGGTGTGCGGTCGCATCGGCTACCTCGGCTCGGCGAACCTGACAGGGTCCGGCCTGGGGGAGCACGTCGAGGCTGGCATCCCGCTCGACGAGGTCGACGTGGGGCAGGTCTGGTGGCTGCTCGACGCTCCGCGACGCAGGACTACTCGCGGGAGAACGCTGCTGAGGGCGAGCGCCTCGGACGCTTCACGGCCATGAGCCCATGTCCGCCAGTCGGGTCACGCTCGGCGGGGTTGTCGATCCGTGATGGATTCGTCGCCTCGCATGGTTGACCCATCTGAGTTGCTCACCCCACTTGGAAGACCGTCTCGGAGTGCCAGGCTAGGGCGTCGGCGGCAGGGGCGGCAGCCGCGTCGCTGGGAGGCATGAGCCGATGTCCGGCGAGCGCGTAGTACGTGCCGCCGTTGGCGAACTCTTCCCGTAGTTTTGGGCTCACAAGGAAGCTACCGCCGGGTGTTGCCGACACATAACCGAGATCAAAGAGCCGGTGCAGGTCACGTCGCAGGGGCAAGCCGTTCGGGACGGCGTGGGAGCCACCGGCGGCGTACGGGCGAATGTGTGCAGCCTCGAGCGCGGGCAGCGAGTGTTCGCCGGTCACAGCGCAGCGACCATACGCGTCCATAACCGCAAGCCGGAACGATCCCTGTCCGAGCCGCGGAATCACAATGTGAGGGCGCCCGCCGCGCTGACGCTCGCTCGCCTCCTCCACCCAGTCGGCAGCTGTCGCGCTGTTAGCGGCGCGCTCGAGGCAGGCCGCCCAAAGCCGCCGTCCCTCGTCGTGCCGGAGATCGACCTTTGAGCCGGACCGGTTCTGCGGGTTGAAGCTGCTGGGCACCGGCAGCCATACGTCTTGGTCGAAGAACGTGCAGTCCGCGATGGCGACGCAGCCGATCGTCGTGGCACGGTCGACTGGATGGCGCGCGAGTCGTGCTAAACGGTCGAGGAGAGCGCGCTCGCTCTCGGTGCCGTTGGCCTGCCCGAAAACCTCCCAGGCCCGCCAAACCGGCAGTGCGGCGTATCGAGCGAAGAGCCCAAACCCCCCAATCTTGCCGATCGGCGACTTGAGCCGGAAGAAAAACGGCTCGCCCGGCGCCAGGGCGGCAAATCGTCGACCACCGCCGGGACGCCAAAAGTTCACCTCTGTGAGTTCGCCCCGTCGATGAAGGAAGCGCCACCAGCCCGGGTCGGTATGGCCGACGTAGCCGTTCACGCACGCGAGGTCTAACAGCCGAACAGCACGCGACGCAACTGCGGCAGAGTTGTCCGCTCAGCTCGCTAACGAGGGCCGGTGACGGTTAGTGCGGCCACGGGCGCGTCCGGGATGTCCGTGATGAAACTGCTGCCCCGGAGCCGTCTCGTGAGCGTTGCGCGCCAGCGGTTGCCGCGGCGGATGCCTATCTTGAGGAACGCCGCGGCTACGAGGGCGAGAAATTCCCCTTCATCAGTATGGGGCAGATGACGCGGCGCGTGCCGTCGGAGGGGGGCGGTTGGGTCCGGCGTGAGATCCATGATCAGATCGTGGGTGCAGGCGCGCAGACCGCGCTTGGTGTAGTCGCTGTCGTTCTCGGCTTCGACAGCTTCGCAACCAAAGGCGCGAAAGCCGCTCTCCTCGAGCGCCGCGAACAATGCGACCCACGCGGCAGGGTCCCGGTTGGAATAGCCGAGCACGAGTCGCCCGTCCGCTTTTAGGACGCGGTGGCACTCCTTGAAGATCGTGGTTAGCAGGTCTTCGTAGCTCGCGGTCCGGGCAGCCGCAAGTTTGCGATTGAAGAGCGCCTCTCCCGCTAGCGGTTGCTGATCCATACCCGCCCACGCCCGCAACGGGAGCGAAAGCTCGCCGTACTGCACGTCGTCGTGGTAGGGCGGGTCCGTCAACACGAGGTCGACCGAGTCTGCGGGTAGGGCGACGCGTTCGGAGCTGCCCTCCACCAGCCGCGCATGGCGGCCCTTCGCGATCTTGGTGCGGCTGGCCGCCTGTTCGGGTCCCTGAACTGACAGCGAGTCAGCTTCGCGCTCAGCCATCCATCGGCTCGCCTTCGCAGCGGCGGCAATGCGCCGGCTGGCGGTGCCCCGGCCGGCACTGCCCGCGCCCCAGACATTCGGTTCGGCGGGGAGCGTGGTGAGGTTGAAGCGGTGGCCGGCCATCGCCTCATAGCTCTTAAGGTAGAAGCGATCCCAGCGCGACAGGTACCCCGCCATCTCTGCAGTCGAGACAAGCGCAAGCCGCAGCGCACGGACGACGCGCTCATGGTCTGAGACCGCCGGCACAAGAGCGAGTAGCTGCTCGAGTACGTAGCGCTGTCGCGCAGGGTAGAGCTCGTGCCAGTTGCGGTAGCCGTGGCGGCGCAGGACGCGCGTCTCGACTCCGTCAGGAATGGGCCCGAGGTCGCGATTCGGCGTCCACGTGCCGTCCGTAGCCTGAGCCCGCTCAGCGTCAGTCGGCCGAGTGATCTCGCGAACCGCTCCGCTAACACGTTCGACCAGAGCGACCTCCCACCGCCATGGCACCACCCCGGCGCGCTCGGCGAGTGTGCTCGTGCCACCGCACCCCGTGCAGGTGACCCTTCGAGAGGGCGAGTAGGTGTCCTCGGCGTGCACGTGGCTGCGGCAATCCGGGCAGGTGTGGCGCTTACGGTCGGCGCGCGCTTGAAATAGGTGTCCGTGGCGGCACGCGAACCACGCATCCCCTCGCGCGGCCCGGTCGCGCCGGACTTGCAACGTGACAAGTGCGTGCGGGAACAACGCCTGTTCATGGCGGCAGGTCGGGCACGCCAAGTACGCGACCCGCAGCGTGTGGCCGACCTCGGCCACGCCGCCGCTCGCCAGCGTGGTCGCATAGGCGCCAGCAAGCAGACCGGCAGCACGTTGGGCGAGCGCGCGCGAGGCCGCTTCGAGGTCGGCAGACGGGGGCGGGCCGAGCATGGCGTTGAGCCCACCGATCGCCCACGGATTGATGTCCTGCGCGTAGACCTGATGCTGACGCAACACACCCGCCAGAGCGATAGCCCCTCCGCCCGAATAGACGTCCGCCAGGACTAACCGCGGCGTACCTCGTGGCCGGATATGGTCGAGCAGGGCACCGTAGACCGCCTGGGTGCGGCGGGCCCACCATCGGTATGTCGACACCGGCGGGCAGTGGACCTCTCGGCTGCGTGCCTCGCGCCGGGCGGCAGCGCCGGCTGCTGCCGCGTCGAATCCCCTAAGGAGACTGCTTTCACCCGCCCGCCATGTGGCCTTGCTAGGAGGACTCAATTCGGGCACGCGCCCATGCTAAGCCGAACCCAGGATATGGCCGCGCTAAGTGCGGTTACGGGGAGGAACTACCCTGCGAGCAGCCGTAGCGGGGCCTGACGAACGAAGAGCGTGATCCCTCCCCGTGCCTGCCCGAAGAGGCCCCTAATTTGCGCCCCACCACACTGCAGGGATAGGCTCGCCACCACTACGACCCGCCACCCGGTGGGCCGGGCGCATGGGGAGGTTGACTCGATGATTCGCAGGGTTTGGGTTCCGCTCGCGGCGGCGTTGCTGGCGGCGGCGGTGGTCGTCGGTGGCTCGGCGATCGCGGCCGGCAAGGGCACCAAGACGTACAAGCTCCAGGGCGTGGCTCACGCGCATACCACCGGCGACGGCAACAAGATTGCCGGGAATACCAAGGACAAGTATCAGGGCAACGGCGCCATCGTCTACAGCGACGCGGCGGCCGGTATGGGCGTGAAGATCCCATTCGTGGGCTTCTCCAAGAATGGCTCGTACAAGGGCGTCGCGACCGCCGACTCCGCCCCCGGTGGCCCGGGCTTCGTGATCTCCAACTGCACCTTGAAGATCACTGGCGGCGCTGGCGCTTACAAGGGCGCCACCGGCAAGGGCACGTGCGACGGCACCATCGACGGCGCGACCGGCAACTTCACGGTCAACTACAAGGGGAGCGTGAAGGTCCCCAAGTAGTCGGCTCGTGACGCAGGACGGCGGCGCCCGCGGGGGAAGGGCGCCGCCGCCTGCTACTCATTCCGCGGTGCCGACGTCCTCCGTCAGCCCGGCTCCGCCTCTTCTGTCGCCGGCTCGCCGTCGCGGTTCGCCGGCCGCCCAGCGTGCGGCCACCAGCGAGCGGCTGCAGTACGTCGTTCTCGCGCTGATCGTCCTCGGCGGGCTGCTGCTCAGGCTGCGGTACCTCCGCGAGCCCATGCGCTGGGACGAGGCCGCGACCTTCCAGGAGTACGCGCGCGGATCGCTCGGGACGATCGTCTCCAGCTACAACCGGCCCAACAACCAGATCCTCTACACGCTTCTCGAGCACCTCGGGATCAAGACGTTCGGTGAGGGGATCGCGGCCGTCAGGCTCGTCGCTTTCGCGGCCGGCATCGCGATCGTTCCGGCCTCCTTCCTCGCCGCGCGCCGGCTGTACGACGGCACGGCCGGCCTCTTCGCTGCCGCGCTCACCGCGACGTTCGGGCCGCTCGTCGACTATTCCGTGAACGGGCGGGGGTACACCCTCGGCGCTCTCTTCGTGGTTCTTTCTCTCTGGCTCGGGGCCGTGGCTCTCGATGAGGGCAAACGCGTCGCTTGGGCCGGGTTCGTTCTCTGCTCCGCGGCGGCCATCTACACGCTGCCGACCATGGCCATCGGCGTCGCCGCCATCGCCCTGTGGATGGCCGCCAACGCGGCACTCGAAAGACGGTGGCGGTTCCTGCTCACGCTCGCCGGCGCCCTGGTCGCTGTCGGGCTCCTCAGCCTGCTCCTCTACTCCGCGGTTCTAGGCCAGCGAGGGTGGACCGCGGTCACGGAAGCCCCGCGCGAGTGGCACTCCATCAAGGCCCTCGCCAGCGCCGTCTGGGAGAACTGGAACCGAACCGCGCCGCATCCGTTCGATTGGCTCGTTGCCGCTGGATTCATCGCGGGCGTGATCCGAAGTGCGCGATTGGTCGCGGCCTTCCTCGTCGTGCTCGTCGGCGTCGCCCTCTTTGCGCCCATCGCGCCGTTCGTGCGGTCCTGGTTGTTCCTTCTGCCGATCTACCTCATTGTCGCGGCCGGCGGTCTCTCGTGGGCCTCGCGCCGCTTCGGTCCCGTGATGGCGGTCGCGACAGCGGTGGCCCTCGCCGCCACCTTCCTCAACGCGGGCCTCAAGGGATCGGACGTCCCGCCGCTCAGCGACAACAGCATCGTCCCGCTCCTCAAGCGCTACGTCCCCAAGGGCCACAGCGTCCTGATCGACCGCTACGTCCGCGCCCCCACCGTCTACTACTACTTCGAGCGCTACGGCGATCCCGTGAAGGAGACCGGCCTCCTCAGAAGCGCCGACCTGAGACCCGGGCACATCGTCGTCGTGACAGCCAAGGGCACCTCACCAAGCGAGACGGTCTACAAGGCCGGCGGCTTCGCCAGCGGAGACCCGAGGCTGCTCCTGAAGCGCGAGTGGATCTCCTTCTACGACGTGCCGATCCTGCGCCAAGCGCAGGCCCACCGCCTCCACTACAAGGGCCCTAACGACCGCCCGCAGTAACCGGCCCGGCGACCGCGTGCGCCCCGCCGTCGACGTGGAGGATCTCGCCGGTCACGCCGTCGGCCCAGTCCGACAAGAGAAAACACACCGCCCGCGCGACCGGTCCCGCGTCGTCCACGTCCCAGCCCAGCGGCGCGCCGTCCGACCACGACGAAGCCAACGACGAGAACCCGTTGATACCGCTCGCCGCCGCCGTGCGCAGCGGGCCGGCGGCAACCAGATTGACCCGCACCCCGCGCGGCCCCAGCTCCCGCGCCAGATAGCGCGACACCGACTCCAAAGCCGCCTTCGACACCCCCATCCAGTCGTACGACGGCCACGCCACGGACGCGTCGAAATCCAGCCCCACCACGCTCGCGCGGTCGGCGAACGAAGGCAGCAGCGCCGACGTCAGCGCCTTGAGAGAGAAAGCGCTCGTCTCGAACGCGGTCAGCGCGGA
>JBJMIG010000044.1:0-117682 GCA_045806965.1 Labedaea sp.
ATCCAGTTCGTCAGTCCGGAACGGACCGACCAGATCGCCCGCCGCACCGCCCAAGGCTCCCGCGGCGGGCGACCACCCGCCTTCGACGCCGACCTCTACAAGCAACGCAACGTCGTCGAACGCTGCTTCAACCGGCTCAAACAATTCCGCAGCCTGGCCACCCGCTACGCCAAACGCGCCGCCTACTACCAGGCCGAACTCACCATCGCCGCCATCATCCTCTGGCTCCGATGAATTACAGGACACCGCCTAGCCGCTTTGGCTCGCGCTTGGCAGTGACGTGTGCTGACCGCCTGGGTTTCGGGTCTCTTTGGGGTCTTGTTGGGGGTGGGGTTGCGATGATCCTTTTTGGTGAACGTTGGGTTGTGGGTGTGGGGGGCGTGAGCTCGGCTTGATCGGTTGATCGGCCCATTCGGGCTGGACGTTGGGGTTACCCGGGTCTGCTGTTCGGGGCAGCGGTGCCGGTGGCCGGGCCGGCGGTTACTGCGTTCCGGCTATTACCGGTGGTCTTGGATTCAGCCGGATGGCAGCACAGTCGGGCCGAAGTTCTGACGTCAATTGGCGACCGGTTATCGACGGCGGGCTGCCGCCGGTCGCAGGGGGCCGGTTGGTGCCTGCGATTGGGGTGGGGGTGACTGGTACGCCGGACATGTACAGCAGTTGACGGCGCGGTCGGGGCGGTCGAGGAGAGGGCGGAGTTCGTGAGCGGCAGGTTTGGTCGCACGGCGGTTCCCGACGGTGTCAAGGCACTGCCGGCTCCGCTTGTTCCCCCCGTCGAGTTGCCGGCGCCGGCCGATGACCTTGCCGTGGCTGCCGCCAAGCAGCTTGGCTGGTCCGGCATCGTGCTGCCGGAGACGCGGCTGCTCGGCCGCCGAGTCTGTCTGGTCGTCGAGTTGCTGACCGAGGCGCACGCCGAGCGGATCTGCCTCGGGCAGCTGCCGGTGACCGACCGGGAGAGCGTGGCGACCTGGGTCTGGCCGGAGTTCGCTGGGAAGGTGCCCGAGCCCGCGGTGCGGGTGGTCGGCGCCATCGCGGTGGCTAGGCACTGGCGGACCGGGCTGGCCAACGTGGTGCCGTTCCTGCGCTACGGCGACGCCGCGGTGGTGCTGCCGACCGCGGTCGTGCTGACCGACGACTACGTGGCGAACTGCCTGCCGAGGGCCCGGGGCTACGGCGTGGCCGTGGTGCGCACCGAGCCGGACGCCGAGGTGGATCTCGACCTGCCCGGCCGAGGCGAGCGGGCGCACGCCGGCGTCGACGGCGTCCACCGGTGGCTCAGTGAGCTGGCCTACGACCGGATCCTGACCAACACGTAGCCTGAGCGCCATGCGGGTAGTGATCGCCGGCGGGCACGGCCGGATCGCGATGCTGCTGGCGCGGCTTCTCGTCGAGCGCGGTGACCAGGCGGTCGGGCTGGTGCGCAATCCGGCCCAGGTGGACGTTCTGACAGCGATCGGCGCGATCGCGCTCGTCGTCGACCTCGAGCGGGCCACGGTCGACGAGGTCGCCGCGGCACTGGACGGCGCGGACGCCGTGGTGTTCGCGGCGGGCGCCGGAGCGGGCAGCGGCGCCGCTCGCAAGGAGACGGTGGACCGGGCGGCCGCGGTGCTGGTTGCCGAGGCGGCCGAGCGAGCCGGAGTACGCCGGCACGTGCAGATCAGCGCGATGGGTCTGGACCGGGCCGGAGACGCCACGGTGGACGAGGTGTTCAGGGCGTACCTGGCGGCCAAGGAGGCGGCCGAGCGGGACCTGCGCGGGCGCGATCTGGACTGGACCATCGTGCGGCCTGGACGGCTCACCGACGGGCCGGCGACGGGCCGGGTGAACCTGGCCGACTCGGTGCCGCCCGGCGCGGTCAGCCGGGCCGATGTGGCCGCGGTGCTTGCCTCAGTGCTCGACGACGCGGGCACCGCCGGGCGCATCCTGGAACTGACCTCAGTGGACGGCTGAGCCCAGAACCTTGGCGGTGTAAGGGTTTTCGAAGCGTCCGGTGGGGTCGAGCTCGTCGCGCAGCGCGGTGAAGTCGGCGAAGCGCGGATAGCGCTCGCTCAGTGCGGCCGCGTCCAAGGTGTGCATCTTGCCCCAGTGCGGGCGGCCGCCGACCGCGCCGGCGACCGACTCGAACAGATCGAAATACGCCCGGAACGGCATTCCCACGTACTGGTGGACGGCAATATAGGCGGAGTCACGCTGGTGCGCCGTGGACAGCCAGATGTCGTCCGCGGCGGCGACCCGGATCTCCACCGGCAGCAGCACGGGATCGGCCAACGCGGGCACCTTGGCCCGCAGCTCGGCAAGCACATCGGCGAGGGACTCGCGCGGGACGGCGTACTCGGACTCGACGAACCTGACGTTGCGGCTGGTGACGAACACCCGGTGCGAGGCGTCCCGGTAGGACCGTGCGGACAGGACGCTCGAGGTGAGCCGGCCGATCGGGCGGATCAGCCGGGGCATCCGGCGGCCGACTCGGCACAGCGCGCCGAGCGCGGCGTTCTCCAGCACCTGGTACTCCCAGAACCGGCGCACCGGGTGCATCGGCTCGGGTGGGGTACCGGCCGGCATGCGGTTGTTGCGTTTGGTCAAGGCCTTGTTGCCGTAGGGGAACCAGTAGAACTCGAAGTGGTCATTGCGCTCGACGTTCTCATCGAGCGCGGCGAGCACGTCTTCGAGCGGCTCCGGACGCTCCTCGGCGGCGAGCACGAAGGCCGGTTCGGTGCGCAGGGTCACGGTGCTGACCACGCCGAGGGCGCCGAGGCTGACCCGGGCCGCGGCGAACAGGTCCGGCCGCTCGGTGGCGCAGGTGCGGATCACCGAGCCGTCGGCCAGCACCAGTTCGAGCGCTTCGACCTGAGTGGCGATGCCGCCGAACGCCGCGCCGGTGCCGTGCGTGCCGGTGGCGATCGCGCCGGAGATGGTCTGCGCGTCGATGTCGCCGAGATTGGTCATGGCCAGGCCGAGCCGGTCCAATTCGGCGTTGAGGGCGCGGATGGTGGTGCCGGAGCGCACGGTGACCAGTCCGGATCCGGTGTCCGCCGAGACGATCCCGGTCCACCGCGATAGGTCGAGCGCGACGCCGTGCGTCGCGGCCGCACCGGTGAACGAGTGACCGCTGCCCCGGGCGCGTACCGTGCGGCCCAGTTCGGCCGCGCCGGTCACCGCCTTGCTGATCTCCGCGACATCCCTCGGCCGCACAACGGATGCCGCGACCGCCGACTCGGTACCGGCCCAGTTGCGCCACACCGTCGACATGCGCCGACCATAAATGAAAGAACTTCACATTTCAAGGCGACTGACGTACCTTGGACCGCGTGTCAGCTTTGCGCGCCCGGCTGGACGCGGCCACCAAGCACCTCGATCCGCCACTCGCCGCGGTGGACCTGGGGGCCTTCGACGCCAATGCCGTCGACCTGCTGCGCCGGGCCGCCGGAACTCCGATCCGCGTCGCCAGCAAGTCGATCCGCTGCCGGTACCTGCTCGAGCGGGCGCTGCGCACTCCCGGGTTCGCCGGGGTGATGAGCTACTCGCTGCCCGAGGCGCTGTGGCTGACCGCCTGCTGGGCCGGCGGCGATCTGGCCGGCACCGACATCCTGGTCGCCTACCCGACGGTCGACCACGCCGCGCTGCGCCGGCTGGCCGCCGACGAGCGCGCCCGGACCTCGGTCGCCATCGTGATCGACTCGGTCGGCCACCTCGATCTGGTCGACGCCGCGCTCGGCACCGATCACCCGGAGATCCGGGTCTGCCTCGAGTTGGACGTGTCCTGGCGCCCGCTGCTCGGCACCGCGGCCGTGCACGTCGGCACCCGGCGCTCGCCGGTGTTCACCCCGCGGCAGGCCGCCGGGCTGGCCGAGGCGGTGCTCGCCCGGCCGGGCTTCCGGCTGGTCGGGCTGATGGGCTACGAGGGGCAGATCGCCGGGCTCGGCGACCGGCCGGCCGGACACCCGGTGCGCGGCGCGCTGCTGCGCTGGGTGCAGCGGCATTCCGCGGTGGAGTTGGCGCACCGCAGGCGCGCCGCGGTTGCCGAGATCGGCGCCCTGACCGACCTTGAGTTCGTCAACGGCGGCGGCACCGGCAGCGTGGAGACCACCCGGTCCGATGTGTCGGTCACCGAGGTGGCCGCCGGCTCCGGGCTGATCGGACCGACGCTGTTCGACAACTACCGGCGGTTCACGCCCCAGCCCGCGGTGCTGTTCGCGCTGCCGGTGGTACGCAAGCCGGCCCGACGGATCGCCACCCTGTTCAGCGGCGGCTACGTCGCCTCCGGGCCGGCCGGACGGGACCGGCTGCCCAGCCCGTACCTGCCGACGGGGCTGCGTCTGCTGGCCGTGGAGGGCGCCGGCGAGGTGCAGACACCGGTGTCCGGCCGGGCGGCTGCCGGGCTCCGGATCGGTGACCGAGTCTGGCTGCGGCACACCAAGGCCGGGGAGCTGGCCGAGCGGTTCACCGAGTACCACGTGGTCGAGGGCGACGCGGTGAGCCGCACCGTGCCGACCTACCGCGGCGAGGGGCAGAGCTTCGGCTGAGCTCAGGCCAGCCGCAGCCGGCCGGCCAGGTAGGCCCGAACCACCGAGCGGGCCTCGGCGATCACGATCTCGGTGGGGAAGAGCCCGCGCCGGAAGGCCAGGTTGAGGATGCCGTCCGCGATCTCGATGGCCACCGCGATCGGCAACCGGACCCGCTCAAGGGGAATGTCGAAGCGCGCGGTGATCAGCTCGGCGAGGCCGTCCGCGATCACCGTGTTGTTGTCCCGCTCGCCGGCGATCAGCCGCAGATCGACCACATCGCCGAACCGGATCCGGGAGAACCCGGGGACCTCGCGATACATCTGCACGTAGATGTCGAACGCGATGTCCGCGCCGTCCCACCAGCTCGCCAGGTGTGCGGCGTCGAGCCGACGCTCCATCTCGGCCATGAAGTGCTCGAGGTTTCGCTGGGTCAGCGCCTGCACGACGGCCCGCTTGTCCGGGAAGAACTGGTACAACGAGCCGACCGCGACCTCGGCGCGCTCGGCGATCAGCGTGGTGGTCACGCCGTCGTAGCCGAGCTCGTCGATCAGCGCGGCACACGCCTCGAGCATCTGCTCGACCCGCTTGGCGCTGCGTTGCTGAACCGGTCGTCGTCGTAACGGAACTGGGGTTGCCACGGGTTCTCCCTTGCGAAATCCGTGGTTCAAGCCTAGCCATGCCGCGCGGGCTACGCTCCGCACATGTCCCTGCCGATGCCCACCGGTCCGGCGACACCGCCGGTGCGAACCGACGACGGCTCCCTGGCCAGCCCGCTCGGCCGGGCCGCCAGCCTGATGGTCGCCTTCCTCGCTCTGCTGTGGATCGTTGAGCTGATCAATGAGGCGACCGGCCGCGCGCTGGCCCGGGCCGGCGGCATTCGCCCGCGCGACCCGGCCAGCCTGACCGACATCGTCACCTCGCCGTTCCTGCACGGCAGCCTGCAACACCTGGCCGGCAACGCGGTGGCGTTGTTCAGCCTGGGTTTCATCGCCGCCCTCGCCGGCCCCAAGCGCTTCCTGCTGGTGACCCTCACGGTGATCGTCGTCGGGGGTCTCGGCGTCTGGCTGTTCTCCCCGGCCAACTCGATCTCGGTCGGCGCCAGCGGACTGGTCTTCGGCTACTTCGGCTACCTGGTCGTGCGCGGCCTGATCGACCGGCGCCCGGTCGACCTGCTGGTCTCCATCGGCGTCGCCCTGTCCTATGGCTACGTCATGTGGAACTCCATCGGCTTCGGTCAGACCGACATCTCCTGGCAGGGCCACCTCTCCGGGTTTGTCGGCGGGGTGGTCGCGGCCCTGGTATTCCGCGATCGCCGCGTGCGTCCGGCCTGAGCGACAAGCAACCGGCCCCCGCAGGCTTTTCGCGAGCGAGGGCCGGAAGTTGGAGCCGTGGACCGGTACTGGTCGGGGGAGGGGGAGTGCTTACAGCACCGGCCCACGGGGTCTTGGGTTTTCAGTTGTAGTGGCCGGCGATCTGGTTCGTCGCGTTCGGGGGTACGGGCGAACCGGACCGCCGGCCCTAGTGACGACCTCTCGGCCGGGCTCCGTCCGGGGCGACGGGGGCCGAGGTCGTCGGTTTCATCTGGTTCCGGCCGGTGCGCGGCCGGTTGAGCCGGTGGAGCGGACGGCCTGCGGCTCGTCCGCGGCATGCCGCGCGGCCAGTTGCGGGGCCAGCCCGCCGGCCACCAGATGTTCATATGCGGCCCGCCATACCGAGCAGGGGGCCTTCTGCTGCCGCCAGCGCGAGGAGCATTCGCGGCAGTTGCCGCGCTCGTCCGGCTCGTGTGCGGCGAGCATGGCACGCCAACCCTCGGTCAGCCGGGGCAGTTCGGAGCGTGCCACCGAGAGCAGCGACGGGACGTCCGCGTGGTTGGCCAGTTCGGAGAGCAAGTCGAGGCGTTCCCACACCGCGTCGCGTAGGACCTGCCCGAGTATCTCGTCCACGGAAACGTCACCGTCACCTTTCCGCCTGTTCGGCGGCTTCGCGTAGCGCGGCCCGCAACTGGCCGAGCTGGCCAGTGGTCAGAACCGCCGTCTCACCGGGTGGACCCACGAGGACCACCCGGTTGCGCTCGACGAGCACGGTGAGCGAACGCTCGCGGTTGATCACGTCGCCGCAGCTGACCCGCCACACTCGCCGCCCGGCCACCGAACCGTGCAGCTCATGCGGAGCCGGCACGGTGGGTACTGCCGAACGGACGAGTTCCACAGGTCTGTTTCCCTCCGTGCTCGGACACTTACAACCAACTACATTGATGGGCAGAAAACGAAAATGGGCCGTCACAGCGCCGATCGGCGGTCGGCTGACGGTAAGCGGTCGAGGAAGTTCGGTCGAGCCGATCAGGTTCGCCGATCTGCACTTCTCGCTCTTCGTGAAGTGCGCTTACTCTGCGGTTGACGCCCAGCGGACTGTGAGGGGGCGGCATGAACTCCACTGGATCTCAAGGCTCTCCGATTCCACCCGAGGAGTGGGAGAAGCCTGAGATGCGCGGCGCACTCGCCGCGCGGGAGGTCAGCACCGTTTATCGGCTGTTGCGTCGCACTGGCATCTCACAACGCCAGATCGCGGCGATGACTGGCCAATCGCAGTCCGAAGTGTCGGAGATTCTCAAGGGTCGTCAGGTCATGGCCTACGACGTGCTCGCCAGGATCGCCGACGGCCTGGGTGTCCCAAGGGGATACATGGGCCTCGCGTACGACGAGGTCACGGCGGTTCGGGTCGCCGGGACCAAAGAGGCCTCCGGCAAGGAGGAGGACGAGTCGGTGAAGCGTCGGAAGTTCCTGGCGCATGCGGCTGCCGTTGCGGTGGGTGCGCATGTGCTCGGCGACGCGGACTCGGGATCATGGGTGTCCAACCCGGTGTTGACCCCCGCACCTGGCCGAATCGGGATGACCGATGTCCGCCAGGTCGAGGCTGCGACGCGTGCACTTCGTTCACTCGACTACCAGTACGGCGGCGGGTTCTGCCGTGACGCCGTGGTCGCCCAGCTGTCCTGGGGACAGCAGATGCTCGGCGCATCCGGGCCCGACCACGTCAAGAAGAGACTTCACGTGGCCCTTGCCGACCTGCACAACCTGGCCGGCTGGACCTCGTTCGACATCGGCCTGGTCGACTCCGCGCGCAACCACTTCGGTCGTGCGCTCGAACTGGCCAAGGCCGGGGACAGTGATCAGCTTGTGGCCAACATCCTGTACCGGATGGGCCGGGTCTACCTGCACAAGGAGGCTCCGGACGACGCGCTGAAGATGTTCCAGCTCGGCCAGATCGCGGCCCAGGAGTCCGGTTCGGAGCTCGCCGTCGCGGTGATCTGCGCGAACCAGGCCTGGGCCTACGCGATGATGGGTCACGAAGAGCAGACCATGAAGCTGATCGGCCGCACCCGCGACGAGTGGGCCAGGGCGAACATGGCCGAGGCCGAGGACTGGGTGCGGTTCTTCAATGAGACCGACGTGTACGCGATGATCGGCACGGTGCACACCGTGCTGGCGCGTAGCGGTTTCCCGAAGCACACCCAGTACGCCATTCCCGCGCTGACCAGGGCGATCGAGTCCTACGGCGACGAGATGGCCAGGAGCAAGGCGTTCAACCTCAGCGCCCTGGCGACCAACCACCTGCTGGATGGGGACATCGATCACGGCGTGCGGATCGGCAACTCGGCCATCGACCTGGCCGAGCACCTCAAGTCCGCCCGGGTTCGGGACCGGATGCGACCGCTCAAGGACGAGGCCGACAAGCGTCGCAACAACACCCAGGCCAGAGAGCTCTCGGACAACATCGGCCGGCTGTACGCCTCCTGACGGCAGTTTCATGAACGCCGAGCCAGCGGGAGGCATGGCCGTGGCGGGCGGGGGTGGCCACTTCACCAGCGACAAGCTGGCGGAGGCGCTGGCGGACGTCTGCGCGACGGCGGGGCTCGACCCGACCGGTGCCGATCTGCTCCGGATGACCAACAACGCGGTGTACCGATTGGCCAGGCACCCGGTCGTGGTCCGAATCGTGGCCTCGCGGGGACTGCGGCACCGGGTGGAGAAGGTGGTCCGGGTGGCGGCCTGGTTGGCCGAGAACGATGTGCCCGCGGTCCGGTTGCTTCCCGACCTGGTGCAGCCGGTCCGGGTCGGCGAGCACCTGGCGACCCTCTGGGAGCTGGTGCCGGCGGGTGGTGCCCGACCCCGCGGCCGGGATCTGGCCCGGTTGTTACGCGCCGTGCACTCGCTGCCGGTGCCGCCGTTCCCGCTGCCCACCTGGCAGCCGCTCGACGACGTGCGCCTGCGGGTGGACGAGGCCGAGCAGCTCGACGACGCGGACCGGGCGTTTCTGCTGCGCCGCTGTGCCGAGGTGGCGGACCGGATCGCCGAACTGGAACTGACCCGGCCGCCCACCCTGATCCATGGCGACGCGCACCTCGGCAACCTGATTCCCGGCCCGGCCGGTGCGGTGCTCTGCGACTTCGACTCCAGTTGCATCGGGCCGCCGGAATGGGATCTCACCCCGCTCGCGGTCGGCGTGGTCCGGTTCGGCGAGCCGGCCGGCCGGTATCGCGAGCTGGCCAGGACGTACGGCTTCGACGTCACCCGATGGAGTGGATTTCCGGTGCTCCGCGAGATCAGGGAGCTGAAGCTGATCACGAGCGTGTTGCCGATCATGCGCAGTTACCCGGGGGTTCGGCCGGAACTGCTGCGTCGATTGGATGATTTTCGACGCGGCGACACGTCCTCTCGGTGGTCTCGCTACACCTGAACGGGTGGTATCGACCACGCCGGGTACCAGAAAGACGGAATTTCGAGACCCACCTGTGACCAGGTTGTGGTGGCGCGCGCTACCCTGCGTCCCGTGATCCGTCGCCCGATCCACCCGACACGCAGGAGCAGCCGGCGCGCCCGGCGCGCGTTGGACTCCGCGCGGGTCATCGACGACGTGGTGAACACCCAGCTGGTGCTGGTCTCGCGGCTACCGGACGAGGACCGGCGCCGGGCCGCGGACTTCCTCGCCGAGCTGGTCATGTTGGCCCAGGCCTACCGGCACTTCGCGGCCGGCTGGATCCATCGCCGGGAGCTGGAGCGGCGGGGCCTGGAGACCATGCGTCGGCTGTCCTTGCTGCGCCACCGGCGGGCTTCCGCGGCGCAGTTCACCGAGCAGGACTAGCCTCTCGGCGTTGGCCTGAAAGGCACAGTTCGCACCGCTGAATGGCGCAGTGGGTTAATGTCGGCCACGCCGAGCGGTCCGTTCCCGCGCCGAACTGCGTTGGTTGAGGTCAGGAGCGGCCGTCGGACGTGTCAGCCGGCACATCACAACGTTATACATGACGTCGTCATGAAATCGGCGCCCTGGTCAGCACGACGGCGAAGCCGAACGCGAGCCCCAGCACGGCGAGCTCGAAGCCGGCCCAGCGGACCAGCGCGGTGCGCTGGTGTCGAACGACCGCCGGCAGCAACCGCCACCGGATGTTGCCGCCCAGCACGGCCAGCGCGCCGACGCAGGTCAGCTTCAGCAGCACCAGCACGCCGTAGCGGGTGCCGAACAGCGCCGCAGGGAGATTTCGCCCGGGCGCGAGGAGCAGCTCGACGGTGGCGTTGAACAGCCCGGTAGCGGCCACCGCGAGCAGGCACAGCGCGGCCAGCTTGGAGAACCGCTGCAGGGCGGTGACCAGCAGCGTCCGGTTGGCGGCCAGCAGCACTACCAGCGCGCCGAGCCCACCGGCCCATGCGGCGGCGGCCAGCACGTGCAGCTCCATCGCGACCATCGTCAGGTCGTGCCAGCGCCAGCCGGTGGCGTGCCCGGTGACCGGCAGCGGCAGCAACGCGAACAGGGCAACGCTGGCGCGCAGCTCGGCCGGCACCGTCTCGCCGAGTCGGACCGAGGCAAGGGCCAGCCCGAACGAGATCAGCGCCAGCACCGCGACGAGCACGAGGGCCTTGCCGGCGCCGACCGAGGACACGTAGCCGGCGATCGCGGCCGGGGACACGGTGGACACCTGGCGCAGCTCCGCGGTCTGGAGCACCAGGGTGACCAGCGCGGCCACCGCCCAGACCAGCGAGCTGGCCATCGCCGCACGTCGGGCGGCGGCCAGCACCGGTCGGGCCGACGCCGGCCGGCCGGACCCGAGCAGGATCGGCAGCAGGCACAGCCCGACCGTGATCACCGCCGCCATGTCGATCAGCACGTGTCCGATCGGCACCCCGAACCGGACCACCGCGTCCGGCGGCGCCACCCCGGCGACCGGCCCGGTGGCGACGATCGCGAGGCCGACCAGCACCCCGACGATGGACGCGGTCACCAGGACGACGGCCGGGTGGTAGCGGGCCGCTGACGCGATGGTCCGGAGCTGGGTCACGACTCGCCTTTACCGCCCACCCGCAGCGCCAGCACCAGGCCGGCGACGAGTACCACGGCGGCCCCGGCGATCCAGATCCAGGCTGGGATGCCGCCGCCGGTGCCGCCGGCCGAGTTGGGCGCCGCGGACTGCTGACCGGGCGGCGCCGGAGTGCCGGTGCCGGCCTTGGTCAGCGTGAAGGTGAGCTCGCCGGACACCGGGTGTCCGTCGGCGGAGAGGACCCGCCAACGGACCTTGTAGGCCCCCACCGGACCGAGCGGCCGGACCGGAGCGGTCACCACGTTGCTGGCCACCTCCGGCGGTCCGGCCTCCCATTGGTCGTTGTTCGGACCGACCACGGCGACCGTGTTGAGCCCCTGACCGAACTGGACCGGTTCGTCAAAGGTCAGCTGTATCGCGGCCGGCCCGGCGTCGACCTGCGCCCCGTCCTTCGGGGCACTGCCGACCAACGAGTTGTGCGCGGACGCCGGCGCGGCGGACCAGAGCGTGGCCAGCAACGCCACGCCGGCCGCGACCCCGAGCCCGGCGAGCCGTCTCATGAGCCGTCGCCCTCCTTGACGGCCGCGGGCGCCCGGCGACCACGCAGGATCGCGCCGGCACCGAAGCCGAGGCCGAGCGCACCGACCACGAGGCCGATGCCGGCGAGCCAGCGAGCGGTGTTGTCGGTGCCGCTGCCCGTGCTCGTCGTGCTGGCGGCGTTGGACACCGGCTGGTCGCTCTGGCCGGTCGCGTTGTCGGTCTTGGCGGCCGCTTTGGTCAACGCCACGGTCGGGGCCGGGTGCTCCGGCTCGGTGCCGGCCGCCGGCTTGTCGATCCAGCTGACCACCTTGCCGCTGTCATAGGTCTGTACGGTCGGCAGGACCAGCGTGTCGGTTTCCGGCATCGGACCGCCGGACACCTCGAACTCGGCGAACTCGCCGGGCGCGATCCGCACGCCCGGATTGGCGGTCCAGGTCACCACGCTGACCGCTTCGCTGATCTCCGCGTCGTCGGTCTTGATCGGCGTGGCCAGCTTCGTCCTGCTGACCGTGGCGGTCCAGCCGGGCACCGCCTTCGTGCTCAGCGAGGCGATCGGGGTGTCGGTCGGGAACTTGACCTCGAGCTTGACCGTGCCGGCGGTCGAGTCCTCGTTCGGTACCCGGAAGGTGATCTTGGTGTAGCCGCCCTGAGCGGCCGGCTCGCCGATGACCCGCGCGGTGACGTGCGCTGCCGCCACCCCCGCGGTGGCCAGCACGGCAAGGCTCGCGGCGGCGAACACCACGGCGATCCGCCCGGCTCGACGGGCGAGTGGATTTGTCGACATAACGATATAGCTCCTGACAAGGATGAGGGACCGGCGACCTCGGAACGGGTTGGCCGGGTGTGGCGATCGGGTCAGGAGCGGACCGGCGGGCCGCGCCGGGCGCGCACCCGGCGCAGCTGGATCTCGAGCAGGACTCCGGGTCGGGCCGGCGCGGCGCGGGTGCGACCGATCGCCACCGCCGCGCCCGCAAGCGGGAGCCGCGGTGCCCGGAGCCGGCCGAACAGCCGGGCGATCGCCGAGCTGACCGCGGCAAGCCCGGCGGCGGCCCTGGAGAGCAGCACCGCGGTCAACAGGATGGCCAGCGCGTGCCCGGCGAGCATCGCGACGCCGCTCGCCGGGCCGGGGCCGGGCGGGTGGCCGGCATGGGCGTACCCGCCCTGGCTGAGCAGCAGATGCAGGCCGAGTTGGACCACAGCAAGCGCGCCGAGCAGCGGCAGCACGCCACGCAGCCGGCCGGCGAGCGCGCCGGCGCCCCAGGCGATGAGCGCGGTGAGCGGGAGCAGCAGCGCGGTGTCCGGCAGCCCGCCGCCGGCGACGCCGTGCGCGGTGACCGCGAGGCCGGTCGAGGACATGGCGAGCAGCCACCCGGTCACCGCGTGGTGCGGTGGCGCCACTCGCCGTGCCCTCACAACTGACGAGGGTATTCGCGTCCGCAAGTGCGGATCACATGCCGAGGCGCTCCAGGATGTCCCGCTCGATCCGGTCGAGCTCGGCGCCGACCGCCCGGTGCGCCGCCCGGCGGCGAGCGGACGGCATCCGTTCCGCGGCCCGGACCGCGGCGGTGAGCTGTGCCAACCGGGTCGCGGCCGGTTCGGCGAAGGCGCGGTCGGGCAGGCCGGTCAGTGAGTCACCGGCGCCGGCGATCCTGGCGTGCAGCGCGCCGCCCCGGCCGGAGTACCTGGCCAGCTCGTCGATCCCGACGCCGAGCTGCCGGGCGCGATGCCGGTCCCACCGGTCGCGCACCGTGCCGGCGGTCTGCGTCAGGTACGGCGTGATCACCGGAACCACCGCGGCGGCGACCACCCGGACGACCGCGATGGCGTTCTTCGCCTTGCCCGGGGTGATCCTCGGCGACTCCGCCGACCTGCTCTTCCGGATGGCCATCGCGCCGCCCACCTCCGTGCTCGTCTCCAGCCGAAACCTAGTGGTTGACCAGGCGAGGGCGCGGACTGGATCCGGCGATCGAGGCGGGGTCGCTGTCGGGGGTGACCTCTAAGCTGCATACCGTGAACAACGTGGTGCTCCTCGACGCCGGAGTGGTGAGCCGCTGCCGGCGCCGGGTGCACCTGGAGCACGACCCCGCCATGCGCGACGCCGCACAAGCGCCTCCCGACCCCACCGGTGAGCAGCGCAAGGCCGACGCCGAGGCGCACCGCCGGTTCATCGCCGGTGAGCTGGCCGCCCTCGCCGGCCAGGCGTGGACCTGGATACCGGCCGGCCCGGAGGTGCGCGGCAGTGACCGTGAGTGGGCCACGACCGCGGCCATGGCGGCCGGCGACCGCTACGTCTGGGGTGCCACGCTCCCCCGTGATCCGGCCAGCGGCCGGCGCGGCGGCATCCACCTGCTTGTGCACACCGGCGCCGGGTACGTGCCGGTGCTCGTGGTCCGGCACAAGGTATCCGACCCCGGCTCCGGGGCGCGCACCTCGCCGCTGTCCGACCCGTCGCCGGCCGCCGGGCGGATCGACCCGGCACGCAAGGTCCGCCCGCAGCCCCGCGACCAGCTTCGCCTCGCCCATGCCCGCCGGCTGCTCGAGGCGAGCGGGTACGCCGACCCCGGCCATCCGGTCGGCGGCGTGATCGGGCTGGACGGCGACGTGGTGGTCTGGCACGACCTGGACGCGCCGACCTGGCCGGGCGGCCGCACCGCGCTGGCCGAGTACGACGCCCGTTTCGCCGACCGGCTGGCGGTGGCCACCGCGGCGGCGCTCGGCGCCGAACCGCTCGCCGCGCCGTCGCGGATCGTGGAGTGCCGGACCTGCCCGTGGTGGACCATCTGCCGAGCGGAGCTGCTCGCCGTGCGGGACGTCAGCCTGGTGGTGCGCGGCGAGGAGGGCGCCGCCCTGCGTGCCGCGGGCGTGCGCACGGTGGACGACCTGGCCCGGATCGACCCGCGGGCGGAGGAGACGCTACCGCCGGCCGGGATGCCACTGGTCGACGCGATCGGGCTGGCCAAGGCGTGGCTCGCCGACCTGACCGTGGTGCGCCGGGTCGAGGAGGTGAGCGTGCCGCGCGCCGACGTCGAGGTGGACGTGGACATGGAGAGCTTCGGCGACGCCGGCGCCTACCTGTGGGGCGTGCTGCTCACCGGCGCGGACGTCGGCGAGCAGCAGGGCTACCGGGCGTTCGCCACCTGGGATCCGCTGCCAACCGACGACGAGGCCCGCTCGTTCGCCGCGTTCTGGGAGTGGCTGACCGGGATCCGGCGGCGTGCCAGGTCCCGAGGGCTGAGCTTTCGCGCGTACTGCTACAACGAGCTGGCCGAGAACCGCTGGCTGCTGGCCTCCGCCCGGCGCTTCGCCGGCAAGCCCGGCATCCCCACCCAGGGTCAGGTCCAGGCGTTCATCGAATCGGACGCCTGGTTCGACCTGTTCGGCAGCGTCCGCGACCACTTCCTGTGCTCGCACGGCAAGGGTCTCAAGACGATCGCGCCGGTGGCCGGCTTCACCTGGCGCGACGCGGAGGCCAGCGGGGAGAACTCGATGCGCTGGTACCGCGCCGCGGTCGGGATGGACGGCGGCGGGCCGGACGACGGGCAGCGGTTGCGGTTGCTGGAGTACAACGAGGACGACGTGCGGGCCACGATGACGCTGCGGCGCTGGATGTCGTCCCCGGAAATCACCGCGATCCCGTTCGTCGGCGATCTGTAGCGAGCCGCCGCTGCGCTCACGCGGCACCGCTGCGCTACCGCGGTGCCATCCGCAGCGCGCCGTCCAACCGGATCACCTCACCGTTGAGATAGTCCTGCTCCACAATGGACACTGCCAACCGGGCGTACTCGGCGGGCTGACCGAGCCGCTTGGGAAAGGGCACGCCGGCGGCCAGTCCGGCCCGGAACTCGTCGGTCACCCCGGCCAGCATCGGGGTGTCGATGATCCCGGGCGCGATGGTCAGCACCCGGATGCCGAACGAGGCCAGGTCGCGCGCGGCGGACAGGGTCAGCCCGACCACCCCGCCCTTGGACGCGGCGTAGGCGACCTGCCCGACCTGCCCGTCGAACGCCGCGATGGACGCGGTGTTCACCACGACGCCCCGCTGCCCGTGCTCGAGCGGCTCGGTCCGCATGATCGCCTCGGCGGCCAGTCGGATCACGTTGAACGTGCCGATCAGGTTGACCTCCACCACCTTGCGGAACAGCTCCAGGTCGTGTGGACCCTGCTTGCCGACGATCCGGCCGGCCCAGCCGACGCCGGCGCAGTTGACCACGATCCGCAGCGGCACCCCGGAGCCGGACGCGGCCGCCACCGCCGCGCCGACCGCGTCCGGGTCGGTCACATCGGCCGGCAGATACCGGATGCCGGCGACCTCCCCGGCCTGCTCGACGGCGCCCGGCAGGTCAAGGGCGAACACCTGGGCGCCCCGCCCGGCGAGCTCCCGGGCGGTCGCTCCGCCGAGGCCGGAGGCGCCGCCGGTGACGATCGCCGCGGTGTCTTCAATCTGCATGGTCGAGAGGTTATCGGCGCACGGGTGGGCAGATCTCGTCGAGGGCCAGCAGATCCTCCGCAGCCGGTCGCCAGCCCGCCGCCCCGGCGTTCGCCACCGCCTGCTCCGGCGTGGTCGCCCCGGCGATCACCGAGCCGACCGGCGGCTGCGCCGCGAGCCACCCGATGGCCAGCGTCGACATGCTGATCCCGCGTTCGGCGGCGAACGTCCGCAGCTTGTCGACCCGGTCCCACGGTGCGTCGGCGAGCAGCCGCTGCCGGCCGGCCAGCCGGCTGCCCTCCGGCGGGTCGACGCCACGCTGGTACTTGCCGGTGAGTAACCCGTTGGCCAGCGGGAAGTACGGCAGCATGCTCAGCCCGAAGCGCCGGCAGGCCGGCACCAGCTCCCGCTCGGCCTCGCGTTCCAGCAGGGAGTAGTGGTGCTGCGCGGACACCGGCGCGGCGACCCGCATGGTGCGCGCCTGCCAGACCGCGTCGGCCAGTTGCCAGCCGGCCAGGTTGCACAGCCCGGCGTAGCGAACTTTCCCGGCCCGCACCAGATCGTCCAGCGCCGCAAGGGTTTCGTCGATCGGCGTGGCCGGATCCGGGCGGTGCACCTGGAACAGGTCGATCCAGTCGGTGCCCAGCCGGCGCAGCGACGCGTGCGCCGCCATCGTGACGTAGCGCCGCGAGCCCCGGGCGCCGAAGTCCGGCCCGTTGCCGCCCTGCATGTCGACACCGAACTTGGTGGCGATCACCGCCTGGTTCCGCCGGCCGGACAGGGCCGCGCCGAGCAGTTCCTCGCTGCGGCCGCGCGGTGCGCCGTACACGTCGGCCACGTCGAACAGGGTGATCCCGGCATCCAGCGCGGCGCCGACCAGTGCCCGGGCGCCGGCCAGCGACTCCGCCGCGGTGCCCGGCCGGCCGAGGTTGTTGCCGCCGAGACCGACCACGCTGACCACCAGACCCGACTCACCGAGGTGTCGCGTCTCCACGGCCGGTTGGCCTCCTTCATGACGGATGGGCGGCGGTAAGGCAGGCTATGCCCATGAACGACACACCCGAGGAGGATGCGGGGTCAACCGGTCAGTGGACCGCGGCGGATATCCCGAACCAGCTCGGTCGGACTTTCGTCGTTACCGGAGCGAACAGCGGCATCGGATTCGAGACCTGCCGGGCGCTCGCCGCGCGGGAGGCTCGGGTTATCCTGGCGGTGCGGGACGAGGCCAAGGGCACCGAGGCGGTGGAAAAGCTGCGGGCCGAGCACCCGGACGCCACCGTCGAGCTGCGCTACCTCGACCTCGCCGACCTGGACACCGTGCGCGCGTTCGCGTCGGGCCTGACCACCGTGGACGTTCTGCTCAACAACGCGGGCGTGATGATGCCGCCGCGCACCCTCACCGAGCAGGGCTACGAGCTGCAGTTCGGGGTCAACCACCTGGGTCACTTCGCGCTCACCGCGCTGCTGTTCGACCGGCTTCGGCAGGGCCGCGATCCCCGGGTGGTCACCGTCACCTCCCGGCAGCACGCCCGCGGCCGGATGCACTTCGACGACCTGCACGGCGAGCACAAGTACTCGCGCAGCGGCTACTACGCCCAGTCCAAGCTCGCGAACGTGGTGTTCGGGCTCGAGTTACACCGCAGGCTCCGGGCCGCGGGCGTCGCCATGCGCAGCGTGCTCGCCCACCCTGGCGTGGTGGCCACCAACCTGCAGAGCACCGGACCGACCGGGCTGACCAGGATGGTGGCGCAGCTGGGCAGCCGGCTGGTCGCGCAGCCGGCCGACATGGGCGCGCTGCCACTGCTCTACGCGGCGACGAGCCCGGACGCGGAGAGCGGCCAGCTGATCGGTCCGAGCGCGCGCAACGAGCTGAAGGGCTATCCGACCGCGGTGGAGCCGCTCGAGGCCGCCCGCGACCGTGAGGTGGGCAAGCGGCTGTGGGACATCTCCGAGGAGCTCACCGGCCTGCGGCTGGATCCCATGGATGGCAGCGCCTAGCTGGATCTTGTTCCGGCACGTGAGAACATGCTCCCGCGATACGGGACCGCGAGGTTACGCTGCCGGCATGTCTCCCGCGGTATACACGCACGGCCACCACAGCGCGGTGCTGCGTTCGCACCGGTCCCGCACGGCCGCGACCTCGGCGGCCTACCTGCTCGACCGGCTCCGGCCCGGACTGGAGCTGCTCGACGTCGGATGCGGGCCGGGGACCATCACCGCCGACCTCGCCGAGCTGGTCGCGCCCGGCCGGGTGGTCGCCATCGACACCGCGCCGGACGTGCTGGCCGGCGCCCGTGCGTTGGCCGCCGAACGCGCGTTGGCCAACCTCGAGGTCACCGTGGGCGACGTGACCGCGCTGGACTTCGCCGAGGACAGCTTCGACGTGGTGCACGCGCACCAGGTACTGCAACACCTGGCCGACCCGGTGGCGGCGCTGCGCGAGATGCGTCGGGTCTGCCGGCCGGGCGGTGTCGTCGCGGTCCGGGACGTGGACTACGCCGCGATGACCTGGTACCCGGAGGTTCCGGTGCTGGACGAGTGGCTGACCATCTACCGGCGCACCGCCCGGCACAACGGCGGCGAGCCGGACGCCGGCCGGCGGCTGCTCGCCTGGGCGAACCGGGCCGGCTTCACCGAACTCAGCTGCACGGCCTCGACCTGGTGCTTCGCCACCCCGGACGAGCGTGCGTTCTGGAGCGAGATGTGGGCCGAGCGCATCATGCAGCCGGGCATCGGCGAGGCCGCCGTGGCCTACGGCTACGCCACCGAGGCGGACCGGTCCCGGATCGCCGAAGGCTGGCGGGAGTGGGGCGCGAGCGAGGACGGTTGGTTCGCCATCACCCACGGCGAGTTGATCGGTACCGTGTGAGCCCGGTGCCGGCGAGCTGGGTCAGCCGGCCCGCTTGCTCTGCGCGGCGACGTGCGGGATCACCCTTGCGGGGGCGAACCGGACCACCACCCGGGTCTGATCCGGCCGGGGTACCCAGGCCTTGCCGTCGTAGGCTCGGGACAGCTCGTCGATCAGCTCTTCGCCGCCCGCCTCGTCGAGCGTGACGGTGCCGCGCAACTCGACGTAGACGTACGGATCCGCCGGATCGTAGGCGAGCAGCGTGATCCGAGGATCGCGCTCCATGTTGCGACACTTGCGCCGGCCCCGGATGGTCGAGATCAGCACGTCGTCACCGTCCACCTTGGCCCAGACCACGCTGGACTGCGGAACGCCGTCCGGGTTGATCGTCGTCATGATCACGAACACCGGCGCCTGGAACAACGCCGCCAGTTCGGCGGGCAGTGACTCGGCCATGCGGGCCATCCTGCCAGTACGTATGCCGGCGTAGTGGCAGGGCCGCCCACCGAGGGACGCGGGCGAGCCGGCGCCGGCGGTAGCGTCGAGGGGTGTTCGGCGGAACCTGGTTCGGGCGCACCCATTTTCCGTTGGTGATGGGTGTGTTCGTGGTGCTCGTCACCGCCACGATCGGCGCGCGAGAACACCCGCTCGGCCCACTCGGCTACTTGCTGCTGATCCTGCCCGCCTTCGTGCTGCTGGCTCGCAACCGATACCCGCTGGCCGTGTTCCTGGTGGTGGCGCCGCTGGTCGCGGCGTACTACGCGAGCGGGCAGCCGGCCGGCCCGGCCCCGGTGTACGCCTTCCTCGCGTTGTTCACCCTCGCCATGCGGCGCGGCCCGCTGGTCGCCGGGCTGGCCGTTGGCGGGGTGCTGACCGCCGGTGCCGGGCTCGCCCTGCTGGTCGAGCCGAAGCTGGTGCCGACCAGCCGGGTCGGCTTCGTGGTCGCCTGGGCCGGGGTGGCGGTCGCGGCGGGCGCCGCACTGGCCGCCAGGCGCAGCGGCCTCGCCGCCCGACGTGAGCAGGCGCAGGAGCGGACCAGGAGGCTGGCCGAGGCGGAACGGCTGCGGATCGCCCGGGAGGTGCACGACGTGGTGGCGCACAGCCTCGCCATGATCAACGTGCAGGCCGGGGTCGGCGCGCACGTCGCGGACCGCCGGCCGGAGCAGGCCAAGGCCGCGCTGATGGCGATCAAGGAGGCGAGTCATGCCGCGCTGGCCGACCTGCGTGCGACGCTCGCCGTGCTGCGCTCCGGTGCGGGCCATGCCCCGGCGCCGAGCCTGCGCCGGCTCGCCGACCTGACCGACGCCACCGGCGCGGCCGGGCTGCCGGTGCGGGTGGACGGCGAGCCGGGGGAACTGCCCGCCGCGGTGGACTCGGCCGCCTACCGGATCGTGCAGGAGTCGCTGACCAACGCGGTTCGGCACGCCAGGGACGCCACCGCGATCACCGTGCGGTTCAGCAGGGCCGAGGGTGGCATCGAGGTCCTGGTGTGCGACGACGGCTCCGGCTCGGTGGCGCCCGGCTCCGGCAACGGTCTCCGCGGGATGCGCGAGCGCGCCGAGGCACTGGGTGGCACGTTGTCCGCGGGAGCCCGCGCCGAGGGCGGCTTCCAGGTGCGCGCGGTGCTTCCGGTGGCCGGGGGAGCGACGTGATCCGGGTGGTGCTCGCCGACGACCAGTTGCTGGTCCGGGCCGGATTCCGGGTGCTGCTGGAAACCGAGGAGGGTTTCGAGGTGTGCGGCGAGGCGTCGGACGGGGCCGAGGCGGTGCGGCTGGCCAAGACGCTGCGGCCGGACGTGGTGGTGATGGACGTGCGGATGCCCGGCACGGACGGCCTGGCCGCCACCAGGCAGATCACCGCGGATCCGGCACTGAGCGGCACGCGGGTGCTCATGCTCACCACGTTCGATGTGGACGAGTACGTGTTCGAGGCGCTGCGCTCCGGGGCGAGCGGCTTCCTGCTCAAGGACACCGAGCCGGTCGAGCTGCTCCGGGCACTGCGCGTGGTGAGCGCCGGCGAGGCACTGCTGGCGCCGACGGTGACCCGCAGGCTGATCTCGGACTTCGTCGCCCGCCCCGAACAGCGCCGGCTGGACACCAGCGTGCTCACCGAGCTGACCGACCGGGAGCGCGAGGTGCTCGCCCTGGTGGCGGGCGGCCTGTCCAACGACGAGATCGCCGCGCACCTGGTGATCAGCCCGGCCACCGCGCGCACCCACGTGAGCCGCATCCTGACCAAGCTCGGCGCCCGGGACCGCGCCCAGCTCGTCGTGCTGGCCTACGAGTCCGGCCTGGTCGCGCCGCATCGGGGTGGCTGACCCGGCGGCTGGTCTCGCTCGGCTGTCGCACCTGCGCCACCGGCGCGCCGAGTCCCCGTGCCGGCCGTCGCCGGTCGGATAAGGTGGGCACGGACCACGCACGAGGGGACAGGACGGGTGACGGTCACGGACACCGCGACGGGGGGATCGCTTCCCACCGTGCACGAGTCCTGGCTGCCCCGGGAGCACACGCTCTACCGGCCGCGGCACGGCGGGCAGCGGGTCGCGCTGACCTGCGCCGTGGTGTTCTTCACCATCCCCCTCCTCACGCTGGTGCTGTTCGGCCCGTCCCAGGCCAACGAGAACCGCCGCCCGAACCCGTTCCCCGGCATCGCGGCCGGCTGGGGGTTCTTCACCGGACTGTCGCCATGGGCCGACGACCACATCTCGTTCAAGGCGCAGTCCGTGCAGGTCTCGGACTTCCTCAGCCGCAACGTGTTCGGCGAGCCGCCCCGGTACGACCGCAACGACCGGCTGCCGGCACCCGGGCCGGTCGCGCCACCGGTCCCGAGCTCGCCGCGGCCGTCCGAGCCGCGGCCGCAGACCGCCCCGCCGGCCGCCGGCTTCTCCTCAGTGGTGGAGGGGCGGGACGGGTGGCTGTATCTCGGGTTCGACATCCAGGGCAAGTGCCAGCCGTCGCAGTCGATGGACGAGGTGGTGGCCAACCTGATCCGGCTGCGCCAGGCGGTCGAGCGCTCCGGACGGAAGTTCGCGCTGGTGATCGCACCGAACAAGACCACGATGGTGCCGGAGAACATGCCGAGCAGCTACGGCGGCAAGGAGTGCGCGGCCAGCGCCACCCGGCATTTCTGGGACCGGATGACCAACGAGGTCGGAATCGTCGATCTCCGGCCGGCGCTCAACGACGAATCCGTGCGGGCGCGCCGGCCACTTTATTTTCGGCAGGACACGCATTGGATGTTCGACGGTGGCCTGATCATGACCCGGGCCTTGGCCGACCGGCTGCAGCCCGGTCAGAGCTCCACCTGGCGGGTGCTGCCCGGCCCGGTCCTGACCTTTCCGGCGGACCTGCCGACCCTGATCGGCGCCAGCGGGCAGGACACCGCCATGCGCTACCGGTTCGCGCCGGACGGCAACGGCGATCGGACCAACTGGATCAACACGGATTTCCGGACCCCGCTCACCTTGCAGTCCTCCCCGGTGACCGGCATGGTGACGGTCAAGACCGCGATGCTCGCGGACTCCTACACCCAGTTCGCCAGCGGGTACCTGGCCGGCTCCTTCGCCAACATCTCGATCACGCACGTGGAGGACCTCGGGAAGGATCCGGGCGGGGTGGCCAACCGGCTGGCCGACGCGGACGCGGTGGTCGTCGAGGTGGTCGAGCGACACGTGGTCGCCGGGGTCAGCCCGATCACCAACCCGGCCTACCTGAACCCGATCATTTCGGCCCTCGCCGCCCGACCCGTCAGGTAACCGCGTGTCCGTCACCTACCCATGGTTGGCCGCCGTGGTCGGACCCGGGTCCAGCCCGGAGGGCAGCAGCGTCTCGGTGCAGGGCTGGCTCGCCGGTGCGGGTGCGCGGCCCGCCGTGGCGGTGACTATCGGCGGGCACCGGGTCACACCCCGGGTCGACCGGTATGACGGTGTGGTGCCAGGACTTCCCGCGCACTGGACCGTGTGGGGCTGGCGGGCGCAGGCCGACGTCGATCCCCGGGGCCAGCTCGCCGTCGAGCTCACCGACGCCGAGGGCCGGGTTCTGGCCAGCAGGGATGTCCGGGCGGACGGCACGCTCGTCCCCGCGGCGCTGGGCCACCTGGACAACCCCGCGCCGGACGTGGTGGTGGCCGGAGATCTGGTGGCGGTCACCGGCTGGTTGCTGCTCGACAACGCGCTGCCGAGCCGGATCGAGGTCCGGGTGGGCGATGGACCGCCGGTCGCGGCCCGGCTGTTGATCCCGAGGCCCGACCTGGGCGCGACGTTGCCGGACCACCCGGACGCCGGCATGGCCGGGTATGAGGCCCGGGTGCCGGTCGAGGTGGAGCGGGGCCGGCCGCGGCAGGTGCGGGTCCGCCTCAGGGCCTGGGCGCGGGACGGCCGGGAGTGGTCCGCGCCGGTGCGCGAGTGCGTGGTGCACGACCCGGCGCCGGACGCCGCGGAGGTGGCCGCGAGCCGGCAGGCAGATCGGGTGCTGACCCGGCTGCTCGCGGCCACGCCGGCGGACGCCGACCGGCGCCATCTGTTCGTTGTGGCGCACAGCCTGCGGATCGGCGGCGGGGAGCTGTGGCTGGCCGAGTTGCTCGGCCGGCTGATCCGCGACCACGGCATGCGGGTCACCGTGGCGGCTCAGGCGGACGGTCCGCTGCGCGGTGAGTTGGAAGCCTTCGGCGCGACCGTGCGGTTGCTCGGCGGCCGGCGCATCCAGGACGAGGCCGGCTATCACGGCCATGTCGCCGAGCTGAGCCTGCTGATGCGCGCCAGCGGCGCCGGGGTGGCGCTGGTGAACACCCTCGGCTTCTTCGCCGGGGTGGACGCGGCCGGGGCGGCGGGGTTGCCGGTGGCCTGGGCCATCCACGAGAGCTTCACGCTGCCCGACTTCGCCTACCTCAACTGGGGTCCGGCCGGGCTGGCGCCGGTGGTGCGTGATCGCTGGCTGCGCTGCCTGCGCCGGGCCGACCTGCTGGTGTTTGTCGCCGATGCCACGCGCGAGTTGTTCCTGCCGTACGCGGAGGCGGCACGGTGCGTCACCATCCGCTACGGCATCGGGGCGGATCATCTCGCCGCCGCGACCGGTGTCCGGGCCGGCGCCGCCGCCCTGCGGCACCGGCTCGAGCTGCCCGTGGACGCCCGCGTGCTCCTGAATGTCGGGGTGACCGAACCACGCAAGGGCCACGGCCCGCTGCTCGCCGCGTACGAGACGGCGCGTGGCCGCCACCCGGATACGCATCTGGTGATCGTGGGGATCGACGATGGCCCGTACAGTGCCGCGCTGCGCGACCGGATCCGGCGACCGGGGCTCGCCGGGCACGTCAGCCTGGTACCGATCACCCGGGATCCGTTGCCCTGGTTCGCCGCCGCCGACTTGTTCGTCAACTGCTCGGACGTCGAGTCGCTGCCCAGGACGCTGCTGGAGGCGATGGCTCTGCGGGTGCCGGTCGTCGCGTCCGACGTGTTCGGCGCCCGCGAGCTGATCTCCGACGGCGAGTCCGGCTGGTTGTTCCGGCCGAACGACCTCAACGCGTTGACCGTGGGACTGCTCCGGGCGTTGGACGCTCCGGCCGCCGACCGTGCACGGATCGCCTCGGCGGCCCGGACCCAGGTCGAGCCGTTCCTGGACTCCGCGGGTTACGCCGCGGAGTTCGCCAAGGTGCTGGGTGACGTCGCGAGCTCGACAGGAGGGCACGAATGACCACCGAGGCCGTCGCGGCGCTGCGCCGGGACCGAGACGCGGCCAGGGCGGAGTTGGCTCGGCTGCGGGTGGAGCGCGACCAGCTCCGCATGGACCTGGTTGGCGTCGCGGCACCGGCGCCGGACAGCGACCACTTCGCCGAGCTCGCGGCGCTGCGCGCGCAGGTCGCCGAGCTGTCCGCGCGCTCGACCGAGTTGCGCCGCGAGTTGGACGCGCACCGGGCCACGGTCAGCTGGCGGATCACCGCACCGCTGCGTGCGTTCCGGCAGCGATCCACGCGGCGGCGGTGAGCCGGTCACTCCGACGGGAAGACCCGGAGCATGACCTCGGCATGGTTGCGGTAGCTGCCACTCAGCGCCGCCTCGTTCGACAGCGGGGCCTGGACGGTGGTTATCCGAATCACGTTCTTCCCGGACACCCATAAGCCTCGGTACAGCGCGCGGTCGGCGGTCACCGTCTTCTCGAACACCACCGTCGGCGGCATGTTCGGCAGCGGCTCGGCGATGTATTTGAGGCCGTGTGCCTCCTGGTAGTCGCGCAGTTTCTGGGCCAGCTGCACGGCATCGGCGTTGCTGCCGGTGGGGATGACCATCGCGCTGAGCGAGTCCGGTGTCGGGCCGTCGTCCGGCGGCTTGCGCACCGCCGAGCGGAGCGGCACCTTGGTCACACCGGCTGCTGTGAGCAGGTCGACTTCCGCTTGGTCCATCATCTTCAGCGCGACGAACTGCGCCACGTCCGCCACCTTGCCGTCCTGCTGGGCACTGGCCGGCGGCGCCGGCATGTCCTCGAGCAGGGCCACGTTCGGGTCGCTGGGTCGCGGCCTGGTGGTGCTGGTCGGCTTCGTGGTGGAAGGCGGCGGCTGGGTCGTGCTGGTCGCCCCGCCGGCTGCCGGTTGGTTGCCGTTCTTCTTCAGGACGAAGAAATAGAGCCCGGTGCCAAGGCCAGCCAACACGAGCACCACGAGCACGACGATGAGCACCCGCCTGCCGGTTCCGGACGACCGCTCGAAGACCTCGGGGCCCTGGCGGATCCATTCCGGGCTCGCCGACGCGGCCAGCGGCGGGAAGGTCGAGCCAGCCCACGGCGCGGCGTCCTCATCGGGCTGCTGCCACCCGTATCCCGGTGGGGGCGGGAACTGGCCAGGTGCGGGCCGCGGGGGGTGGCCGCCCACGAACGTCTGCCGGGGCACGCCCGGGATGCCGGGCACCACCTGGGTGCGGTCGTTGTCGGACGGGCGCGCCACCTGCCAGCCGCCGACTGCCTGGGTGGTGTCCGAGTCGCTCCGTCCGGGCACGATCTGGGTCTTGTCGGCGTCCTGTTCCCCGGAAGCCGCACCGGCACCCGGGTCGCTGACCGGCTCGGCGGCCGGCGGTTGTGCTGGCGGTTGCACCTGGGGTGCCCGCGCACCGAGCGGTGCGATGAGCTGGGTGGACTCGTTGCCACGCGGTGCTTCGGGCCCGGCCGACACCGCGGACGAGAGCACCTGGTCGCGCCGGACGCGGTAGTCGTCCGCGGAGATTTGTCCAGCGGCGAGCTCCTCATCGAGCTTGCGGAGTTCCTCCTGCCAGGACACCCTGGCCCCCTTTCACCGTGCTCGCCTCACCGTGCTCGCGCCGAACCCGCCACATTGTGCACGCCACGGGGTCGCGTTCGGAGCATGAGGTCGAACTCGCAACGTTCCCGATGCGGACCGGCGTGGCCGGCGGGTACCGGGAGGGTTCGCGGCCGTCCCTACAGTGGATGGGATCGCGTTGTGTGGACGTGGGAAGTCTCGGATGGTGGACCGGCATCGCGACGGAGTACATCTTCGTGGCTGGCTGGCGGCTCGGATAGACTTGCCGGCAGTACGCGTGCGGACGTAGCGCAGTTGGTAGCGCATCACCTTGCCAAGGTGAGGGTCGCGGGTTCGAGTCCCGTCGTCCGCTCCACGCAACACGATCAGCCGGCCTGCCGACATCCGGACTATGGGCGCCGGACTTCGGATGGATCGAGCCAGCAGACAACTGGCCGCGTTCGGTTACGCCGTTCGGCTCACGACGTCCGTCGGTTTCCCATTAACGTTCTTCACGTTTGCGCACCATAAGTAACCGGACTGTGGCATGTTGTTGGCCAGTCAGGTGGTCGCCGGGAGGAGGTTCTAGCCGGATGACCGCAGTCGACGGTGCTCCGCGTGGCCGCGATGGGCACGGGGCGAGTGGGGACGCGCTGCCCGCCCGGGCGGATTCTCCTGACCTGCCGATGGACGACCGAGCGCTGCTCGAACGGTTGCGCGCCGGCGAGGACGCGGCCTTCGGGGAGCTGTTCGCCCGCCACGCCATGGCGGTGCGCCGGCTGGCTTACGGGCTGGTCAGCGACCGATCCGAAGCGGAGGACCTGACCGCGGAGGCGTTCTTCCGGGTGCTCCAGGCCATTCGGCGCGGCTCCGGCCCGGTCGACAACGTGCGCGCGTACCTGCTGACCGTGGCCCGCAGGGTGGCCTGGGAGTGGCGCGCCCGGCACCGCGACGTGCCGGTCTCCGACGAGGAGCTCAACCACCGCGCGGGTGCCGGCCCGGACGCCGCCGGGCAGTCAACCGAGCGCAACCTCATTCGGCGAGCGTTCACCAGCCTGCCGGAACGCTGGCGCAGCGTGCTGTGGAAGGTCGAGGTGGAGGGCGAGCGCCCGGCCGTCGTGGCCACCAACTTCGGGCTGTCCGCCAACGCCACCGCGGCGCTGGCCCGGCGCGCCCGGCAGGGCTTGCGGGCCGCCTACCTTCAGGCGCACCTGGCCGCCGAGCGCAGCTCGACCGGCTGCCGGGACGTGTTGGAGAAGTTGGGGGCCTACACCGCCGGCAGCATCCGCGGTGCCGAGCGCAGGCGGATCGGGACGCACCTGGCCGGCTGCACCACGTGCACCGCCATGCACGCCGAGTTACGCGACGTCTGCTCCGGCCTGCGTGCGCACGCGGCCCTGCTCGCCGCCCCGCTGGTCGCGGTGGCCAGCACCGCATCAGTCGCATCGAAGGCCACCGCCGGCCTCACCGCGACCGTCAAGGGGCTGTTCACCAGCGCCAAGGTTCAAGTGGCCCTGGCCACCTCGTCGGCGGCAGCGGTCGGCGTGTTCGGCCTGGTGCTCGGCCCGTTGGGTAGCGGAAACGGCGGCGTGGCCATGGACGACCTGGACGGCGAGCGCGAACTGGAGTTGGTGATCAGCGGCGCACCGCCGGCCAGCCGGCCCGGTCCGGAGACGATCGTGTTGACCACCGGCGCGCTCAGCACCGTTGCCGTGGTGCCGCGCCGGATCCGGCGCGGGGACGGCGAACCGGCCGGCACGGCGCCCGCGGCGGTCGGGCCGGCCGGCGTGGTGCCCGCCACGGCCGCCGGCTACGACGAGGGTGCGCGGGTGATGTACCGGGACACGTCGGTCGAGCAACGGTCCGAGGTGAGCGACGGGGTCGCCATGGTCTACGAGACCACGACGGTGACCGAGGTCAACGCCGCCGAGCAGACCCGGGTGTTGACCCAGACCACCCGGTACACCACACCGGCCGCGGAGACCGGGACACCGCTGATGCTGCCCGACCCGTCGTCGAGTGCCTTGTCGAGCCCCGCGCCGACCAAGCCAACCAAACAATCGGTGAGCACAACCTCCAAGCGGACGACCCCGGCGCCCACCAAATCGACCAGCGGGCCCCATCCCGGCGTGCCGTAGCCGACGATCAAGATCGCGAGTGGTCGCTTTCCGCAGCGACTCGATGTCAGAATTGCAGTCATGATGCGGGTGGTTCGCGCGGCGGACGGCAGAGTCTGGACGCTGCAGAGCGACATGGAGTGGCGCACGCCGGCCACGGCTGACGATTTCGAGCACGACATCGCCGCCGGCCGCGGCCCGGCCATGGTGCTGTTGTTCCTGGTCACGGTGCTGGCCGTGGTGCTGGTCGTCTGGACGCCGCCGGATGTCGTCGTGCCGCTCTGGCTGGTCCTCATCATCCTGCTGATCCTGCTGTTCTTCCCGCTGCGCTGGACACTTCGCCGGCCGTGGACGGTGGTCGCGGCCACCGGCGACGACGGCGAGGGCCGCCCGACGGAGAAGTGGGTCGGCACCGTGCGCGGCGTGTTCAACGTGCGGCAGCAGGTGAACCGGATTGCCCGCAACATCGCGGACGAGTCGATACCCGGCATGGCAGGCCCGCTCAAGCCGGTGAGCTGAACCGGATCCGCCATGATGCACGGTCATGGGCATTGACCTGTTGGACGCCGACACCCTGGTGCCGGCCATCGTCGCCGCCGCGCGGGACCGCAGCGCGCTCAGCGACGAGCTGCACTTCGCGGCCCGGGGCCCCGCCGAGCGCTACCACCTCGACCGGGGCCGGGCCAACCCGCTGCGCGCGCTGGACATCCTTCCGGACGCCGCGGTGCTGCAGCTTGGTGCGGAGTACGGCGCGCTGACCCGTCACCTCGGCGAGACCGCCAGGCTCGTCGACGCGGTCGAGCCCGACCCGGACCGGGCCGCGGTGGTCACCCTGCGCACCGCCGGCCTGGCGGGGGTGCGGGTGGTCGGTGGCCTGGCCGGGCTGCCCGACGGCGTGGGCTACGACCTTGCCGTGATCGCCGAACCCGGAGTGCGGCCCGCGCTGCTGCGCGCGGTGCTTGGCCGCCTGCGCCCGGAGGGTGTGCTGGTGATCTGCGCGGCCGACCTGGTCGGGCGCCGGGAGGCGGAGTCCGCGCTGCGGTCCGCCGGCCTGCCGGTGGCCAGGGTGCTCACCTGTACCCCGGGCCATCCGGTGGCCCGTGCGGTGGTGTCCGAGGACCTGGCTCGCGAGCAGCCGCGGCTGGCCGTCGCGCTCGCCCCGGCGGAGGAGCCGGGGTTTCTGGTGCTCGGCGGTCCCCGGGCGGACCTACTGTGGCCGGCCGAGCGGCTGGCGCGCTATTTCAACACCACAGACCGGTCGGCCGCCTGGTGCACCAGTGCTGACGTGGTCCGCACTGCCACCGGCGCCGAGGTGCGCCGAACCCCGCTGCGGCCCGACCCGGAGCCGGTCGCCGGCATCCGGGTGCGTCCCTGCGTCGACGTGGTGCGGGACGCGCCCACCATGCTCACCGTCCTGCTCGAGGAGCCGTGGCGGGTGGCCGAGCTGCTGTCCGGCTGGCGCGACCTGCTGCGGGCACAGGCGCCGCAGGTCGGGCCCGCGCTCTGGGATCTGCTGCCGCACAACGTGCTCGTGGACGGCGCCGCGCTGCACCCGATCGACCTGGAATGGGAGCACGCGACCGCTGGGGTGGCCGAGGTCACCGAGCGCGGCCTGCTCGTACTGGCCCACTACCTCACCGTGCACGGCTGGGTGGGTGCGGCCGACGACAGCCCGATGCGGGAGCTGGCCGGCTGGCTCGGCGTGCTGCTCGGCCTCGATCCCTCCTTCGTCGACGCGGCGGCGGCCCGCGAGGTGGACTTCGGCACCATCGGCTCGTGCGGCACGGACCGCGGAGCCGAGGAGGTGCGCGGGGCGATCCGGATGGTGTGGGAGCAGCGTCTGGAGCAGAAGGCCGGCGAGTACCGTTCCCCATCGTGACGACGACGGTGCTGGCGGCGGGCTTGCTCTCCCCGGGGCGGCCGGTCGGCCACAGATTCGAGCTGCGCGGCTGGGTGGTCGGTCCGGTGCAGCTCGACCAGCTCCAGGTGTTCGTCTCGGAGATCCCGGCGACGCTGCACGCCGAGCCCTGTCCCGGTGCCCCGCCGGCCGCGCTTGGCTTCCGTGTGGTGCCGCAGACGTGGCTGCCGTCCGGCCCGCACCTGATTGTCGTCGAGGACCCGGACGGGCAGCGCCTTACCGAGTGCGCCATCCGGGTGGGGAGGCTCCCCGACGAGCCGCCGCTGTGGCTCGGGGAGCTGGAGGCGCCCCGGTCCGACGAGGCGTCGGTGGGCAGTGTGGTGCTGATCTGCGGGTGGGCGCTGCTGGACAGTCGCGCACCGAGCCTGGTGGAGGTGATGGTCGAGGGCGTCGGCACGGTCCGCGCCCGGACCAGACTGCCGCGCACCGACGTGCCGGAGGTCTTTCCGGGATTCGCCGACGGCCCGGTCAGCGGCTTCGAGGCCCGGATACCCGTTGACCTGCCGCCGGATGCCGAACGCACTTTGTCGTTGCGGGTGCGCTATCGCACCGAGGGTGCCGGCGAGGTGCTCTCGGCGCGGCGCACTTTCGTCCTGCGTAACCCCGCGGCCGACCCGGAGGACGCGGAGCTCGCCGATGAGCTGGCCGCGGAGACGGCCCGGGTCCTGACCCGGGTTCGGGTGCCCACCGACCCCCGCCACCTGCTCGTCCTGACCCACAGCCTGGGCGTCGGGGGAGGTCAGCTGTGGCTGCACGAGCTGCTGTCCCGGCTGGTCCGCCGGCACGGGTGGACCGCGAGCCTGGTCAGCGAGACGGACGGTCCGCTGCGTGCGGACTGCGCCGAGCTTGGCATCCCGGTGCACGTGACCACCCACTACCGCAACGGCTCGATACCCGCCTACGAGGGACACGTCGCCGAGCTGGCCAGATTCGCCGCCTGCTCGGGTGCCGGTGTCGCGTTGGCCAACACGCTCGGCGCTTTCGTCGCGGCGGACGCGGCCAAGCGCGCCGGGCTGCCGACCGCCTGGGTGATCCACGAGAGTTTCGCCCTGCCCGACTTCGCCCACCAGAACTGGGGGCCGGTGGTGCCGCCGCCGGCCGTCTGGTCCCGTTGGCACAGCACCCTTGCCGAGGTGGACCGGCTGCTGTTCGTCGCAGACGCCACCCGCGAGATGTTCCTGCCGTACAGCAAGCCCGAACGATGCCGCACGGTCCGCTACGGCACGCCGATGTGGAAGTTCGGTGGGCGCACCCGGGGCGAGGTGCGCCGGCAGGCGCGCGCCCTGCTGGGCTACGGGCCGGACGACGTGTTGCTGCTCAACGTCGGGATCGCCGAGTCCCGCAAGGGCCAAGGCCCGCTGATCAGCGCCATGACGCGGATTCACCGGCGGCACCCCGAGGCTCGGCTGAGCATCGTCGGGCTGCACCCGTCGCCCTACGGTCTCGCGCTCGAGGACACCGTGCGGCGCTGCGGGCTGTCGGACGTGGTGCGGCTGATCCCGGTCCAGCGGGATCCGACGCCGTGGTTCCAGGCCGCGGACGTGTTCGTGAACAGCTCGGACATCGAGTCGCTGCCGCGGTCGATCCTCGAGGCGGTGTGCTGCGGGGTGCCGGTCGCCGCCACCGACGTGTTCGGCGCCCGCGAGATGATCACTGACGGAGAGACCGGCTGGTTGTTCGAGACCAACGACGTTGATGCGCTCTCCGCGGCGCTGCTGCGGGTACTGGACACCTCGCCGGCCAGGCGGCGGGAGATGGCCGCGGTCGCGCACACCAAGCTGGCCGGCTGGCTGGATCCGGCCGGTTACGCTCGCGAGTATTCCGAGATCCTGTCCGAGCTCGCCGACTCCGCGCGGCCGACCGACCTGAGGGGGTTCCGTTGACCGACGACTTCACCGAGCTGCCCGGGCGGGTCGCGGCCGAGCTGACCCGGCTGCGTGCCGAGCGGCAGGTGTTCACCGCGGAGCAGGACCGGCTGAAGGCTCGCCTGGTCGCCACCGAGCAGGAGGTGCAGCAGCTCACCGACCTGACCGGCGACCTGGCCGCGAAGGACGAGCGGATCGCCGAGCTCGCCGGCCTGGTCGGACAGCTGGAGCGGGGCCAGGCCGAGACCGTCGCCCGCGCCGAGGCCCTGTCCGAGGACCTTGCCACCGTCCGGCTGGAGCGGGACGCGCTGCGGGCCGAGCTGGTCTCCTGCCGGCAGGAGCGCGACCGGCTGCGGCTGCACCTGCTGGACGCTGAGCTCGCCCTGGCGGCCGGCCCGGTCGAGGACGACCGGGGCCCCGCCGAGGCGGATCTGCACCGCGCCGCGCTTGCCGAGCAGAAGCTGGGCGAGCTGGTCAGGGAGCTCGACGCGACCCACCAGACGCTGAGCTGGCGGGTGACCCGGCCGCTGCGCGCGGTGCGCAGGAAGATTCCCCGACCGTGACGAGCCGGTCGCCCGATCTGTGTCTGGTTTCGGCGGCCGGCGGGTCCGCGTTCATGGCGGAGCTGATGGAGGTCGTGGCCGACGCGGTGCGGGCGGCGGGCGGCCGGGCGCGGACGGCCGTGGGCCGGTACCCGACGCCTGGTCCGGACACGGTCTACCTGGTGGTGCCCCACGAATACTTCGTGGTCACCCCGGACTCCGATCTACCGTCCGCCGAGCTGTGCCGCAGGACGATCGCGTTCGGCGTGGAGCACCCCGGCACGGGCACCTTCGAGCGCACCGCGGGGCTGGTCGGCGTCCTGGGCGGCGTGGTGGACATCAGCCGGGGCTCGACCGCCGAACTGTGTCGCCGCGGCATCCCGACCGAGCACTTCCAGCTCGGTTACAGCCCCCTGTGGGACACCTGGGGCGGAGACCCGGACAGCCCCAGGCCGATCGACGTCACCTACCTCGGCACCGCGGAGCGGCGCCGGTCCCTGCTGCTCGGCTCGTATGCCGGCGACCTCGATCACCTGCGGACCCGGTTGTTCACGCCGCCCCACGAGATGATGGCCGGCACCCGGGTGGACTTCCTGCCCGGCGCGGCCAAGCTGTCCCATCTGGCCCGAAGCCGGTTCCTGCTCAACCTGCACCGGGAACGCAAGCAGGCACTGGAATGGGTCCGGGTTCTCGAGGCGATGTGCAACGGCTGTGTGGTGGTCAGCGAGCCGTCGCTCGAGGTGGAGCCGCTGGTCCCGGGCGAGCATCTGGTCGTGGCCCGACCGGAGTCGCTCGGCGCGGTCACCGCAGCCCTGTGTGCGGAGCCCGGCCGGGAGCGTGACCTGCGGGCCGCGGCGTACGAGCTGGCCCGGGGTCTGGATCTGGTCGGGTCGGCGCGGATGTTGGTCGAGATGGCCGGCGGACTGGTGTCTGGTGCGGCCCCGGCGCCGCCGGAAACGTTCGCCGCGGCCCGTGCCATGGCCTCCGCGGTGCGCTCGGCGGATGGCGCCATGGCGGTCGACACCCCCTCCTGGGACGTCCGCTTCGCGGGCGAGCGATCGCTCGGCGACCCGCCGACGGCGCACGGGGTCGCGGCCGCCGCTCGGCTGGTCGGGTACGCCGCGACCGCCCGGCGCCGGACTGCGGTGTGGTGGGAACCGGCCTGTGCCTCCAGCCCGTTCCCGGACGCGGACCGCGCCGACGTGGACGTGCTGCTGGTCCACCGGCCGGGTGAACTCGACCCCGCGGGCCTCGTCAATGACCTGGTCACCGGCACGGTGCTGCCCCGCCGGGTGCTCGTCGGTGCGGACGGGGTGCCGTCCGGCTCGGTTCCGCCCTGGTGTGATGTGCTGCACCAGGACAGCCCGCTTGGCCGTGGCCTGACTCGCAACGCGCTGCTCCGGCGCACCGAGGCGCCGTGGCTTCTGGTCCTCGACACCGGGCTGAGCGCGTCCCCGCACCTGCTGGAGCGGCTGGTGGGGGCCGCCAAAGACGTGGACGTGGTGCACTGTCCGGTGGCCGATCCGGTCGACGGGTTGGTCGGGGCGCTGCCGCCGGAGGAGCGCCGGCTGCGGTTGGTCCCCTACCTCGGCAGCGGCTACCTGGTCCGCCGGAGCCTGCTGGAGTTGCTGGGCGGCTGGTCCGAGGACAGCCTGCTCGAGGGGCTGGCCGACCATGCGTTCTGGCGTCTGGTCGCGGCCGGGGGATACGAGACGGCGCTGGTCCAGCAGGTGTTGCTGCGCCGGGTCCGGCCCGAGCCAGAGCCGAGACCGGTCGACCTGGACCCGCACCGCGTGTGGGCGCACGCCAACTCGGCGAGCCCGGTCAGCCCGGTCAGCCGCAGTCCGGCTCGGTGCGACGCCACAATGTGAGCACCCGCCCGTTCGGCAGCGGGTGCCGGTCCAGGACGGCGAAGCCGGTGGCGTGCGCCGCCTGCTCCATGGCGGGTGGGTCCACCGCCGGGACGAACTCGTTGACCGTCCCGGTCGCGGTGAACAGCAGGCAGGCATGGCTTGCGTCGCCGTTGAGGCTGTCCCGCGATTTGGTCAGCCAGTCCTCGTAGTTCTCCTGCCGACCGCCCACCTCGGTCGGGTTGATCATGGCCATGCGCACGCCGTAGCCCTTGGACTGCATAATCACGAGCTGCGCGGTGTTGCTGTTGAACAACCGGTCCCGGAAGCCGAAGGCCGTGGTGCCGCGCAGCGCGTCCTGCTCGACGATCCGCTTCGCCGCCCAGTCCGATGCCGCGATCCACTGTTGCGCCGTGTCGACCGAAACCGGCTCTAGGTCGTCGGTCCCGGTGCCTTCGCGCTCGTACAACTGGATGGCGCCCCGCCCGTCGGTGACCTTGACCGAGCCGACGACCGGAAGCTGCACGAGCAATGGGTGGGCCGTCGGCGCGCGCAGGTCGAGCATGGGCACGACGGCGACGACCAGGAGGACGGCGAGCACCGCGGGGACCGCCCGGAGCACCGCGGCGGGCAGCCGGAGAAGGCCCCACACCGCGATCACGGTCATGGCCGGAAACAGCGGCAGTGCGAACGCCGTCCCGGTGTTGGCCGAGCTCAACAGTGCCGCGTGGCCGGTAAGGACCAGCAGGCAGGACGGCAGCAGGGGGGACAGCGCCACCCGGCGGGTCACCTCGCGGAACCCGGCTGTCCGCCCGTTGCCGACCACGAAGACGGTGGCCGCGATCAGCCCCACACCGATCACCAGGACGTGCGGCAGGTGCTGGTCCCCGATCAGGATTCGTAGTCGCTCCAGCCAGGCGGCCGGGTTGGCCAGACCGGACTCGTGCCCGTATTCCCGGCTCTGCGTGCCGTAGCCGAACCCGCCCAGGTAGCGGAAGACCAAGACCCCGTTGGGCGCCAACCACAGCGCGGCCACGGCGACCGCGGCGGCAACGGCGGCGGCGCACCTGGCCAGTCGTTGCCGGCGATCCGGCCCGATGCTCGCCTGCAGGATTGCCGCGAGCAGCAGCCCGGGAAGGAACGAGATCGTCATGGTCCTGGTCAGCGGCATGAGCCCGAGACAGACGCCGAAGGCGAGGGCGAACCCGGTCCTGGTGAAGCGGTCCGAGCGGACCAGGCAGTACAGCGCCCCGGTGGTGACCGCCGCGGCCGGCAGGGCGAAGTGGAACGCGCGCGACTCGACGAGGAGTCCGGGCGCGGTCGCGACCAGGAGCAGCGCCGGCCACGCGAGCCGAGGGCCCCCGATCCGGCGGGCCAGCCCGTAGGTCAGCAGAATCGTGGCGAGCCCGGCCAGCACCGGTATGACGAACGCCGCGAGCACCCGCGGTCCGGTCACGAGGAACGCCACGGAGGTCACAGCCGACGTCAGCGGCGCCTGGATGCCCGGCGCGTCGAACGCCTTGAGCCAGCCGAGCAGCCCGTCGCGCCCAGCGGCGTAGTAGTCGTTGAGCGCCATGCCGATGTAGCCGGCCTCGTCGATGTCGAGCAACTGCCGGTGCCGGTAGGCCAGGATCCACCAGGCGTTGGCGACCAACCACACCGCGACGACGAGCGCCAACGCCCAACTGCTCGCCCGGTTCCGTCGAACCAGGGCGACTGCCTTAACGGCAAGCGCCATCGCGCACCTCCGACCGAAGAACCTACCCAACGGACACCTGGCGACCCGCAGGGATGTGACATCAACGACGAGTCCGGTAAAACTGGTCTTGTGCCGGAGTTGCCTGAGGTCGAAGCGTTGGCCCATCACTTGCGTGAGCACGGTGCCGGCCGCACGGTCGCCCGGGTGGACGTGGCGTCACTCAGCGTGCTCAAGACGGCCAGCCCGGCGTGGACCGCGCTGCACGGCCGGGAGGTGACCGGCGCCGCGCGGCACGGGAAGTTCCTCGACCTCGACTGCGCGGGGCTGCACCTGATCGTGCACCTGGCCAGGGCGGGCTGGCTGCGCTGGTCGGACACGCTGTCCGTGGCACCGCCCAAGCCCGGCCGCGGGCCGCTCGCCCTGCGGGTCCATCTCGGCCCGCCCGGGCAGGGCCCGGGCTTCGACCTGACCGAGGCCGGCACGAAGAAGGGCCTCGCGGTATGGATCGTCGAGGAACCCACGCAGGTGCCCGCGATCGCCGCGCTCGGCCCGGACGCGCTCGGCCTCACCCGCGACGACCTGGCGACGCTGTTCGCCGGCCGGTCGGAGCGGCTGAAGACGGCGCTGACCAGCCAGAAGATACTGGCCGGGATCGGCAACGCCTACTCCGACGAGATCCTGCACACCGCCCGGCTCTCGCCGTTCGCGACCGCGGGCAAGCTCGACGACGACGCGCTGGACCGGCTGCACCAGGCCATGATCGCGGTGCTCACCGACGCGGTCGGCCGCTCGGTCGGCCAGGGGGCGGCCCGGCTCAAGGGAGAGAAGCGCTCCGGCCTTCGGGTACATGGCCGGACCGGGCTGCCCTGCCCGGTGTGTGCCGACACGGTGCGTGAGGTTTCCTTCGCGGACAAGGCGTTCCAGTACTGCGCGACCTGCCAGACCGGCGGCAAGCCGCTGGCCGACCGGCGGATGTCGCGGCTGCTCAAGTAACCAGCAGCACCTCGAGGGTGCGCGGTCCGTGCACGCCCTCCACCCGGTTGAGCTCGATGTCACTGGTCGCCGACGGGCCGGAGATGAACGTCAAGGGACGCACCGGATCGAGCTTGGCCAGCGCCTCCGGCACGGTGCCCACGATCTGCTTGGCCCGCACCACGCACAGGTGGTAGTCCGGCACCAGGGTGAGCACCCGCCGGCCCTGTGCGGTGCCGGCGTCCAGCACGATCGTCCCGGTCTCGGCGATGGCCACCGCGCACCCGGTGAGCACGCCGTGTGCCTCGTCGATGGCCGCGACCGGCAGCGGTGGTTCGTCGATGCGCCAGTCGACACCGTCCACGCACCAGGACGCGGGCAGGTCGTCCGGCACCACCATGACGCCGGCCCCGCGCTCGCGCAGCGCCGTGCCGATCGCGACCGGCAGCCGGCGGACACTGACCCGGTGCACCCGCGCGCGGTAGTCCTCGACCCGCTCGGCGAACACCGCGGCCAGGTCGTCGAACGGCCGACTCAGGTCGTAGTCCCTCGGCACCGGCCGGGCGGCCGGGCGGTCGGCCAGCGATCGCCGGATCCGGCCGAGGATGTCGGTTCGCGGGTCAGCCACGGGTCCGCCTCCACCAGGCTCGGAACGACTCCCGTGGGGGCGCGGGGGCGTCCCGGGAGACCGTCCACTTGGAACCGGGCCATGGCAGGCTGGTGATCCGCCCGTCCCGGCCGATAAAACGGGCCAGCGAGCCGGCCTTCTGCGCCGCCTCGTAGCGGCGCGGGTTGCCGAGCACCCACGCCAAGGTGGTCATCGCGGCCGCCTCCGGCGAGCGCTTCGGTTTGGCCGCAACGGTTCGCTCCCTGAGGTGAACCAGAACGCGAGGGATGTCGATCCGAACCGGACAGACCTCGTAGCAGGCTCCGCACAACGACGACGCGAAGGGCAGCGAGGCGGCGTGCTTGTCCGCCGGGTCACCGACCAGCTGCGGGGTCAGGATGGCACCGATCGGACCCGGGTAGACCGAGCCGTACGCCGCGCCGCCGGTGCGTTCGTAGACCGGACACACGTTCAGACAGGCCGAGCACCGGATACAGCGCAGCGCCGCGCGTCCGGTCGGGTCGCCGAGCGTCGCGGTGCGCCCGTTGTCAAGCAGCACAAGATGAAACGCCTCGGGGCCGTCGCCAGGGGTGAGGCCGGTCCAGATCGAGGTGTACGGGTTCATCCGCTCCGCGGTCGACGAGCGCGGCAGCAACTGGAGGAACACCTCGAGATCACGCCAGGACGGCACCACCTTCTCGATGCCCATCACGGTGATCAGCGTCTTCGGCAGGGTCAGGCACATCCGGCCGTTGCCCTCCGACTCGAGCACGACCACGGAGCCGGTGTCGGCCACCGCGAAATTGGCTCCGGAGATGGCGACCGTGGCGGACAGGAACTTGCGCCGCAGGTGCCGGCGGGCCACCTCGGCGAGCGCGGTCGGCGCGTCGGTCAGGTCTGCCGGCGCGTCGGGGATCTCGCGCGCGAAGATCTCCCTGATCTCCGCGCGGTTGCGGTGGATCGCCGGGACCAGGATGTGCGACGGCCGGTCGTGTCCCAACTGGACGATCAGCTCGGCGAGGTCGGTCTCCACCACGCCGACGCCGCCGGCCGCCAGCGCCTCGTTGAGCCCGATCTCCGCGGTGGCCATGGACTTCACCTTGACCACCTCGTCGGCACCGGCCGCTCTGGTCAAGCCGAGCACGATCTCGTTGGCCTCGCCGGCATCCCTGGCCCAGTGCACCACCCCGCCGCGCTCGGTCACGGACCGCTCGAGCTGTTCGAGGTAAGTGTCCAGCTTGAACAGCACGTCGTTCTTGATCGCCTCGCCGGCCAGCCGCAGCCGTTCCCAGTCCGGTAGCTCGGCCACCGCTCCCGCCCGCTTGGTGCGGATGGTGTGCGTGGCGTGCCTGAGGTTTCGGCGCAGCTGCGGGTCGGCGAGCGCCGCGGCGGCCGCCTGCGGGAAGGTGGGGGACCCGAGCCAGGTCACCGGGTTGCGCGCCATGGTTCCTCCTCGGTGCTGGCCAGGATCTCGGCGAGGTGCAGCGCGCGCACCCCGGAACGCATGCGGGTCAACCCGCCGCCGATGTGCATCAGGCACGAGTTGTCGCCCGCGGTCACGAACTCCGCGCCGGTGCCGAGCACGTTCCACATCTTGTCGGTGAGCATGGCGGTCGACGTGTCGGAGTTCTTCACCGCGAACGTTCCGCCGAAGCCGCAACAGGTCTCGGCCTCGTCCAACTCGATCAGCTCGAGACCGCGCACCGCCTCGAGTAACTGTCTCGGCCGGTCTCCCACGCCGAGCAGCCGTAACGAGTGGCAGGTGGGGTGGTAGGTGACCCGGTGCGGGAAGTAGGCCCCGACGTCGGTCACCTCGAGCACGTCGACCAGCAGTTCGGACAGCTCGTAGATCCGCTTGGCCACACCGGATCCCTTGACGAGCATGGGATGGATCTCGCGCACCATGCCGACGCAGGAACCCGACGGCGCCACCACCGCGTCGTAGCCCGCCAGCGCCCCGGCCATCGCTTCGGCCAGCGGCTCGGCCTGCGCCCGGTAGCCGGTGTTGTAGTGCATCTGACCACAGCAGACCGCGTCCAGCGGGACATCGACCGTGCAGCCGAGCCGCTCGAGCAGGCGCACCACCGCCCTGGCCGTGTCCGGGAACAACGTATCGGTCAGGCACGTCGGAAACAGCGCCACGCGTGTTGTCTGGACCGCCACGGTCAGTACCGTATCCCGGGTGCCCCTTGCTAGTCCGCAGTCGAGAACAGAGCATTGAGTCGTGGCCGACCTGTTGACCCAGCGAGCCGTGGTTGGCGCGGTCGCCCTGCTGGTGGTCCTCGGGGCCTTCGCCCTCCTGCTCTGGAACCGCAAGGGCGACGGAACGGTGGCCGACGCCGTGCTGGACGCGGTGCAGCGGCTGTCCAAGGCGGCGCCCGAACTGCGTAACGGGCTCACCGAACAGGCCGCCGACCAGGCCACCAAGCATCTGGTCGAGATGCTCAACTGCGTGGCGATCGGAATCACCGACTCGCAAGGCCGGCTGCTGTCCTGGGACGGCGGGGCCAACGAGCACTACGAGGACCTCACCGGGGCCATCGACGCGGCACTGCGCAAGGGCCACCGCGAGCACATCAGCCACACCGAGCTGCCCTGTGATCATCGTGGCCGGTGCCCCATGCGGACCGCGGTGATCGTGCCGCTGATCATCGACGGCGACGTGGAGGGCACCCTGATCGTGATCGGCGGGGTGAACAGCACCCGGCTGATCCGCGCGGCGGACGAGGTGGCCCAGTTCATCTGCATCCAGCTCGAGCTCGCCAAACTGGACGACTCCAAGCAACAACTGGCCAGGGCCGAGCTGCGCATGCTGCGCGCGCAGATCTCGCCGCACTTCCTGTACAACGCGCTGAACGCGATCTCCTCGCTGATCCGCACCGACCCGGAGCAGGCGCGCGAGCTGTTGCAGGAGTTCGCCGACTTCACCCGCTACTCGTTCCGCTCCTCGGGCCTGTTCACCACGCTGGCCGACGAGCTGCGCAACATCGACCGGTACCTGACCATCCAGTGCCAGCGCTACCAGGAGCGGCTCAACGTCCGGATCAAGATCGCACCCGAGGTGCTGTCCGCGGTGGTGCCGTTCCTGGTGCTTCAGCCGCTGGTGGAGAACGCCGTGCAACACGGGCTACAGCCCAAGCCGGGTGGCGGCACGGTCACGGTCATCGCACAGGACAACGGCAACGAGGCACTGATCAGCATCGAGGACGACGGGGTCGGGATGGACGCCGACCGGCTCTTCGCCGATCTCCGCGACGCGCACAAGACCGGCGCCCACGTCGGCCTCGGCAACATCAACCAACGGATGCGCTCGGTGTTCGGCGACGAGTACGCCCTGATGGTGGAGACCGCGCCGGGCGCCGGGATGAAGGTGATCCTGCGGGTGCCCAAGTACTTCCCCGGCGTGCGGCCGGATCTGCCGGAGTTCTCCGGCGAGGACGACGCACCGGAGTCCGCGGTCGCGCCGGCCGTCCCGGACGGGCTCAGCCGCCGGCCTCGTTAGCAGGTGCGACACGTAACCTTGCGGGTATGAGTGTCACCGACAAGCTGGTCTCCCGGCTGCCCCGGATCGGCGAGCGCGGCGGCGGCGCGCCCGTGGTCGCGGTGGTCAAGCTGCACGGGGTGATCACCCCGACGCCGTCGCCGCTCGGCCGGGGCACGATCAACATCAACACCGTGGAGTCCGCGCTGATCAGGGCGTTCGACCAGGATCGGCTGGCCGCGGTGGCACTGGCGATCAACTCTCCCGGTGGCGCGCCGACGCAGTCCGCGCTGGTCGCCGAACGGATCCGGGAGTTGGCCGCGCGCAAGCGGACCACCGTGCTGGCGTTCTGCGAGGACGTGGCGGCCTCCGGCGGCTACTGGCTGGCGTGCGCGGCGGATGAGATCTACGCGCATCCGTCGTCCATCGTCGGTTCCATCGGCGTGGTGTCCGCCGGGTTCGGGCTCACCGGCCTGCTTGAGCGGATGGGCGTCGAGCGGCGGGTGTACACGGCCGGCAACAACAAGGTCCGGCTCGACCCGTTCCGCCCGGAGAAGGCCGAGGACGTGGCCTGGCTGGAGAGCCTTCAGGGGCAGTTGCACGAACAGTTCGCCGACTGGGTGCGCAAGCGCCGGGGGGACAAGCTCGGCGGGCACGACGACCTGTTCTCCGGCGAGGTGTGGACCGGCGCGAAGGCGGTCGAACTCGGTCTGGTCGACGGCCTCGGCAACATGCGCGAGGTGATCGCCGAGCGGTTCCCGGACGCGGAGGTCACCGTGGCCGAGCCGAAGCGGCCGCTGCTCGCCCGCCTCGGCCTGGCCGGCACCGCCGGGCTGGGTCTGTCCGGGGCGGACCGGTTGCTCGCCGCCGTCGAAGCAATCGAGACGCGGGCGACATGGTCCCGGTTCGGGTTGTAGCGCTCGCGTTGGGTAGTCGCACTCTCGCCGGCTGTTCCGGCGCGTCACTCGCCCGGGTAGCCCCCGATCTGACCATGGACAGGCAACGTCCGAGGTCGGCAGGATTCATCTCACCGTGAGCACCGCAACCAATCCCCCCGGCCTCGTCGTCCTCGCCGTGGACGACGAGAAGGACGGCATGGAAGTCCTGCTCGAGCGGCTCAACGCGAACCGCTATGTGCGGCGGATCATTCAGGCCTTCGACGCCACCGGCGCGCTCCGCGTGCTCAGCGGCGATGACAACGAGCTCGCCACCCGGCGCAACTCCGGCCGGCCGATCGTCGACGCGGTGTTCTCCGATCTGAAGATGCCCGGCCTCACCGGCATGGAGATGGCCAAGGTGCTCGCCGGGTTCAAGCCGTCCCCGGTGCTGATCTTCGTCACCGGGCACGGCGAGGGCGAGCACGCGGTCGAGGCGTTCGAGCTCGGCGCGGTGGACTTCATTCCGAAGCCGTGCGACCAGGTCCGGATGGACCGGGCGATCCAGCGGGTGATCTCGAAGCTGCGCGGTGACGGGCTCACCGGGGAGAGCACCACGGTGGTCGAGCCGAGCGACGACGAGGTGATCCCGGTCGAGCTGGCCGGCACCACCAAGCTCATCCCGCGCTCCTCGGTGCGCTGGGTCGAGGCGCAGGGCGACTACGCCAGGCTGTTCACCGTGGATGGCTCGCATCTGGTCCGGATCCCGCTGGCACAGCTGGAGGAGCGCTGGGAGAAGGCCGGCTTCGTGCGCATCCACCGCTCCTACCTGGTGCCGGTGAACCTGATCACCGAGCTCCAGCTTGGCGGCAACGGCTACCACGTGATCATCGGCAACGGTGAGCGCAAGCTGCCGGTCAGCCGCCGGCACACCAGGGAGCTCAAGGACCGGATCACCCGGGGTGGAGCACTGTGAGGTGATGCCGTGAGTGGCAGCAGGCACGCCGCTGGGCCGGGGCGCGGGGAACCCGCGCCGCGGTACGAGGACCCGCCGACCAAGCCGCGCCGCAAGCGGGTGGTGCTGGCCGACTCGCGGGCACCGGTGACCGTGCTGCGCACCGTGGTCGAGCTCGAGGAGCAGACCAGCTACGGCGAGGAGCTGGTCCGGCAGTTCATCCGGGTCCAGCTCAGGACGGCGGTGCGGCTCTGGGGCACGGCGGTGGCGTTCCTCGCCCTGCTCCCGGTGGCCTTCCACTTCCTGCCGCACCTGTCCGAGGTGACCGTCGCCGGTGTGCGGCTGCCCTGGATCGTGCTCGGTGTGCTGCCCTTCCCACTCCTGTTCGGGGCCGGTTACTGGTACAACGTGTTGGCCGAACGGCACGAGCGCGACTTCGTCGACATGGTCGAGAAGTAGAGTTCACTCGCCCGCGCACCTTAGACACGTTTGGGTCGACTGTTGGAACTAAATCTGTGGGCTGTCGGCGGCATCCTGCTGGTCGCCGTGGCCACGTTCTACATCGGTTTCCGCAGCTCCCGGCTGGCTAGCACGACCCCTGACTTCCTGGTCGCCCGGCGAGCCGTGCGCTCGAGCCGCAACGCCGCGGCGGTGTCCGGCGAGTACCTGTCCGCGGCCTCCTTCCTCGGCGTCGCCGGGTTGGTGCTCAAGGACGGGGCCGACGCGCTCTGGTACCCGATCGGTTTCACCGCCGGCTACCTCGCCCTGATGGTGTTCGTGGCCGCGCCGCTGCGCCGATCCGGCGCCTACACGCTGCCGGACTTCTGCGAGGCTCGGCTCGGCTCGCGCGGCCTGCGCGGGCTGTCCACGGTGTTTGTGGTGTTCATCGGCATGCTGTACCTGGTGCCCCAGCTCCAGGGCGCCGGTTTGACCGTGTCCCGGATCCTGCCGTTCCCGACCTGGGTCGGCGAGGTCGTGGTGGCCGCGGTCGTGGTGGTCAACGTGTTCGGCGGCGGCATGCGGGCGATCACCGTGGTGCAGGCGTTCCAGTACTGGCTCAAGCTGTTCGCCATCTCGGCACCCACGTTCATCATGTGCGCGCTGTTCGTCTCCGGCGGCGGGGTGAACGAAGGCACCATGACCGGGCTGACCGCGCCGAGGCCGCCGACCTTCACCAGCGCCACCACGATCGACGTGGAGACGCCGGTGGTGCTCCAGGTCCTCGAGCACACCTGGCTGACCGCGGACGGCACGGTCGGCGGCGCCCCCACGCACAGTTCGGTGTTCTGGGCGCCCGGCGAACACGAGGTCGGCGCCGGCACCCAGCTGCACTTCTTCCAGGGCTCCTCGGTGCCGGTCGTGGTCGGCGCCCCGGCGGACAACGCGAGCTGGCTGCGCCCGGTGTCCGGCACCTCGGACATGTTCCTGACCTACTCGCTGATCCTGGCCACGTTCCTCGGCACCATGGGTCTGCCGCACGTCCTGGTTCGCTTCTACACCAACCCCGACGGCCGGGCCGCCCGGCGCACCACCCTGCACGTACTGCTGCTGCTGTCGCTGTTCTACCTGTTCCCGGTGCTGATCGGGGCGCTGTCCCGGCTCTACGTACCGGAGTTGCTGGTCACCGGCCGGTCGGACCTGGCCGTGCTGGCGCTGCCCACCAAGATCGCGCCCGGCGTGCTCGGCGAGGTCCTCGGCGCGATCACCGCGGCCGGGGCGTTCGCCGCGTTCCTGTCTACCTCGTCCGGCCTGGTGGTGAGCGTCGCCGGGGTGCTGTCCACCGACATGCTGCCTGGCCGGGTGCGGGACTTCCGGCTGGGCACCGCGATCGCCGGGCTGGTGCCGCTTCTGCTCGCGATCGTGCTCCAGCCGACCGACCTCTCGCTCACCGTCGGCATGTCCTTCGCCCTGGCCGCGTCCACGTTCGCGCCGCTGCTGCTGCTCGGCATCTGGTGGCGCAAGCTGACCTGGGTCGGCGCCGCGGCCGGCATCCTGGTCGGCGGCGGCCTGGTGCTCACCGCGCTGACGATCAGCACGATCAGCGGCTTCACCGGGGGATGGGCCTGGCCGTTGCTCGCCCAGCCGGCGATCGTCACGGTGCCGGTCGCGTTCCTGACCGTGATCATCGTCAGCAAGGCGACCCGGCGCACCTTGCCCCCGGACGTGAACCGCATCCGGCTGCGCATGCACGCCCCCGACCGGCTGGGATTCATCCGGGACCGCGACATCGCCCGGTTCGGCACCGCCGAGGAGCGGGCCCGGCTGGCCAACGGTCGCCACCGGCAGTAACCAAAGCGTGCTTTCGCAATCCGTTCGGCACACCTAGGGTTCGCTGTGTTCGATACGGGCGACGGATGGGAGCGCTGATGCCGGTGCCCGCCGATCCCGAGCTCGCCGTCGAACCCGCCGAGCCCACCACCGGCTTCCGGCGCCGGCCCTGGTCACGCAGCGAAGCCGCGGTGACGCTCCGCGTGGCGCGGCACGTCTCCCTCGAGCTCAAGGACGGCCTTGCCGGGCCGGGGGTTCGGGCGGCCGCCCGCGGCGTGCGCCGGCTGCTCGGCGCGGCCGGGGTCGGGCTGGCCGACCTCTCCGGGATCCCGTTCTGGGCCGGCACCATGCCGGCCGGCGACGCGGCCGAGATCCTGGTGCGCCAGGTGCTGCACGCCGAGACGCGGGCCGGCCGGCCGCCGCTGGTCGCGCTGCCGCTGCACGTACAGGACGAGCTGGCCGGGGTGCTGCTGGTCCACGGCTCCGCGAGCCGGGCGGCGGTGCGCGAGGTCGCGGGGCTGATCGAGGAGGCACTCGGGCGCGGCCGGCTGGAGGCCTCCGCCGAGCAGGCCGCCCAGGCCGAGCTGCGGGCCCTGCGCGCGGAGATCAGCCCGCATTTCGTCTACAACGCGCTGACCGTGATCGCCGCGCTGGTCCGCTCCGAGCCGGACCGCTCCCGCGAGCTGATGCTGGACTTCGCCGACTACATCCGGTACAGCCTGGCCCGGCACGGCGAGTACACCACCGTGGCCAACGAGTTCCACGCCATCGAGACCTACCTGGCGCTGCAGCGCGCGGTGCTCGGCGAGCGGCTGCGGGTGCAGGTTCGGGTGGCGCCCGAGGTGCTCGCGGTCGCGTTGCCGTACCTGGTGCTCCAGCCGCTGGTGGAGAACGCGGTGCGACACGGGATCGAGCCCCGCGCCGGCATCGGTCACGTACAGGTACGGGGCGAGGCCGAGGGCAACGACTGCGTGATCAGCGTGGAGGACGACGGGGTCGGCATGGATCCGGCGCTGGCCGAGGCCATCCTGGCCGGTCGTGCCGGTTCGACCGGACTCGGTCTGTCCAATGTGGATCGTCGGCTGCGCAACGTGTACGGCGCCTGGTTCGGGCCGGTGGTGGAGACCGCCGAGGGCGCGGGCACCCGGGTCGTGGTGCGCATTCCCAGGTTCCAGCCGGGGGTGATGCCATCATGAGCGAGCGTGCGAGCGAATCAATGGGCACTGTGTCTGAATGGCACCAGCGAGCGTGCGAGCTGATGCCATCATGAGCGAGCGTGCGAGCGAATCAATGGGCACTGTGTCTGAATGGCACCAGCGAGCGTGCGAGCTGATGCCATGAGTGGTGGCCTGCGCGTGCTCGCCGTCGACGACGTGCCGCCCGCCCTCAACGAGCTGTGCCTGCTGCTGCGCGACGCACCCGAGGTCGCCGAGGTGGTCGGCGCGGGCGATCCGCTGAGCGCGTTGCGGATGATCCAGAGCGACCGGTTCGACGCGGTGTTCCTCGACGTCGCCATGCCCGGTCTCGACGGCCTGGAGCTGGCCTCGCTGCTGGCCAGGCTGAGCGAGCCACCGGTCATCGTGTTCGTCACCGCGTTCGACAAGCACGCCGTCGCCGCGTACGGCATCGGTGCGGTCGACTACCTGCTCAAACCGGTGCGCGCGGAGCGGCTGGCCGACGCGCTCGCCCGGGTGCTGCGGGTGGTGCCCGGCGCGGCGGTGGAGGCCGCCGCCGCGCCGCAGACGCTGCCGGACGCGATGGCCGCGCTGCCGGTCGAGACCGGCGGGCGGACCAGGTACGTGCGGCGCAACGAGGTGCACTACGTGGAAGCGCACGGCGACTACGTGCGGCTGTACACCCGCACCGGCAACCACCTGGTCCGGATGCCGATCTCCCGGCTGGAGGAGTACTGGAGCCCGGCCGGGTTCGCCCGGGTGCACCGCAGTTTCCTGGTCGCGCTCGGCGCGGTCCGGGAGTTACGCAGCGACTCGGCCGGGGGCCTGCTCGCCCACACCGACCTCGGCGACGTGCCGGTCAGCCGCCGGCACGCCCGCGAACTGCGTGACCGGCTGCTGCACGCCGCGCAGCACGGCGAGCTCGACCGCTCCGGACGGCCCTGATGCCGCACCGCCGGGTCGCGGTGATGAGCCCGCAGACCCGCCACGCGCACTCCAGGCGCCGGCTGCGCGGCCGGTTCCGGCCGCCCACCCTGGACGTCGAGGGCACCGACCGGGCGCTCGCCCTCTACCTGGCACAGCGCCGCCGCGCGGTGGCCCCGCTTGTGCTGCTCTTCGCCGGCATGCTCGGCCTGCCGGTGCTGCTCACCGCCTTCCCCTGGCTCGACGATGTGCGCCTGGCCGGTATCCCGGTGTCCTGGATCGCCCTGGTCGCGCTGCCCTACCCGGCACTTGTCGTGCTCGCCGCCTGGCAGTTGCGCCGAGCCGAGCGGGTGGAGGAGACGGCGGGCTGGCCGCCCGGCGCGCCGGTGGGGCTCAACGGTCACCGGCGGCGCTGGCACCGGCTGAGGGACGAGACCGGGACCCAGCCGTGATCTTCGCGTTCGCGGTCGCCCCGGTCGTGCTCGCCACCCTGCTGATCGGGTTGCGCGGGGTGGCGGCGATGCGCACCACGTCGGACTTCCTGGTCGCGTCCCGCCGAGTGTCACCACTGCTGAATTCGGCCGCGGTGTCCGGGGAGTACCTGTCCGCGGCGTCGTTCCTCGGGGTGGCCGGGCTGGTGGTCAAGGACGGCATCGGCGCGCTCTGGTATCCGGTCGGCTTCACCGCCGGCTACATCGCGATGCTGGTCCTGGTGGCCGCGCCGATGCGCCGCTCGGGCGCGCTGACCGTGCCGGACTTCGCCGAGGCGCGGCTGGCCTCGCCGGCGCTGCGCCGGCTGTCCGCGGTCGTGATCCTGGTGATCGGCGGGCTCTACCTGGTGCCCCAGTTCCGCACCGCCGGGCTGGTGCTCAGCGTGGTCAGCGGCACGCCGTACTGGGTTGGTGTGGTGGTCGCCGGCGTGGGCGTCGCCACCACGCTCGCGCTCGGCGGCATGCGTGCGGCCACCTACGTGCAGGCCTTCCAGTTCGTGCTCAAGCTGGTGCTGTTCATCGTGCCGGCGATCTGGCTGCTGGTCGCGGTCGGGCCCGCGGTGCGCGAGGCGGCCGTGCACCCGGTCGAGTTCACCCGGTTCGGCCACGACACCCCGGTGACCTTCCGGGTCGGCGTCACGATCGACGTGGCGGAGCCGACCGACGTGCGCGACGACTCCGGCGAGCGGGTGCTCGCGCCCGGCCCGTGGCAGGTGGCCGCCGGCACCCACGTGGTGTTTCCGGCCGGCGCGCCGGTCCCAGTGGTCCGCGGTGAGCCGCTGCCCGGCGGCGCCGGCTGGCAGCGGCCGCTGCTCGACTTGCAGAACGCCGGCTACCCGCTGCTCGGCACCTGGGCGCTGCTGGTCTCGCTGATGCTCGGCACGATGGGCCTGCCGCACGTGCTGATGCGGTTCCACACCAGCCCGGACGGCCGGTCGGCCCGGCGGACCGCGGCCATCACGGTCGGCCTGCTCAGCATGTTCTACCTGTTCCCGGCGATCTACGGCGTGCTCGGCCGGGTGCTGGTGCCGCATCTGTACCTGTCCGGCGCGACCGACACGGCGGTGGTGGCGCTGCCCGCCCAGGTGGACGCCGGGCCGGCCGGCACCGCGTTCACCGGCCTGCTCACCGCGGGCGCGTTCGCGGCGTTCCTGGCCACCTCGCTCGGCCTGGTTCTGGTGGTCTCCGGGGCGATCTCTTACGACCTGCTGCCCGGCGGCCTCGGCCGGCTGCGGATCACCGTGTTCGGCGCCGCGGCCGCGGTGGTGCTGCTCGCCCTGCTGGCCATCCGGTTGGACGCCGGGGTCCTGGTCACCTGGGGGTTCACCGTCGCGGCCTCGACCTTCTGCCCGCTTCTGGTGCTGGGCATCTGGTGGGCCCGGCTGACTCCGGCCGGCGCGCTTGCGGGGGTGCTCGCCGGGCTGCTCGGCTCGGCCGGGGCGATCGCCGTGACGCTGTTCGGCCCGCCCCTGCACGGTTGGGTGTCGATCCTGGTCGCCCAGCCGGCCCCGTGGACCGTGCCGCTGGCGTTCGCCACCATGATTGTCATCTCGCTCCGCGGCCGGCCACCGGCCTGGGCACCTGCGGCGATGCTCCGGCTGCACCTCGACGAGGACCGTCCGGTGGTCGGCGGGCCGGACGCGATACGTGACCTACGCCACTCGACCCGGCCAGGCCGCCGTTCGTCAGCCGTTCGTCGCATGGCGGGGCGGTTGGTCCGCTGACGATTTCGGTGCCCTCGTCACCTTCCTAGCGTGTGTTCGCACTACACACCCTTTGTGGGAGGTCTCCTGGTGAGCACATCAGAACAGACCCGTCCGGACTCCGGGCCGGACTGGTCGTCCATCGAGCAGAGCGCCGACTTCGCGGTACTGCGGCGCCGGCTGCGCAACTTCGTCTTCCCGATGACGGCCGCGTTCCTGGTCTGGTACCTGCTGTACGTGCTGCTGTCCGACTACGCGCACGGCTTCATGTCCACCAAGGTCTTCGGCAACGTCAACATCGGCCTGATCTTCGGCCTGCTCCAGTTCGTGTCCACGTTCCTGATCACCTGGCTGTACGTGCGGCACGCGAACCGCAACATCGACCCGATCGCGGACAAGATCCGCGGCGAGATCGAGGGAGGTGCGAAGTGATCCTCGCTGCCGGCGCCGAGGCCAACCCGACGCTCAACATCAGCATCTTCGCGGTCTTCGTGCTGATCACCCTGGTGATCGTGTTCCGGGCCAGCCGGAGCACCAAGACGGCGGTCGACTACTACGCGGCCGGCCATTCGTTCACCGGCCCGCAGAACGGCATCGCGATCTCCGGCGACTACCTGTCCGCGGCGTCCTTCCTCGGCATCGCGGGGGCCATCGCGGTGAACGGCTACGACGGCTTCCTCTTCTCCATCGGCTTCCTGGTGGCCTGGTTGGTGGCCCTGCTGCTGGTCGCCGAACTGCTGCGCAACACCGGCCGCTACACCATGGGCGACGTGCTGAGCTTCCGGATGCGACAGCGTCCGGTGCGGGCCGCCGCGTCCGTGTCCACGCTCATCGTGTCGATCTTCTACCTGCTGGCCCAGATGGTCGGCGCCGGCGGTCTGGTCGCGCTGCTGCTCGGCGTCACCGGCAAGCCCGGGCAGGCGCTCGTGATCGCGATCGTGGGCATCATCATGATCACGTACGTGGTGATCGGCGGCATGCGGGGCACGACCTGGGTGCAGATCATCAAGGCCACGCTGCTGATCATCGGCGCGTTCGTGATGACCGTCTGGGTGCTCGGCAAGCACGGCTTCAACCTCTCCGAGCTGCTCGGCGACGCGGTGTCGCAGGCGCCGAAGAAGGAAGCCATCCTCAGCCCGGGCCTGCAGTACGGCGGCAGCGGAACGTCCAAGCTGGACTTCATCTCGCTGGCGCTGGCGCTGGTGCTCGGCACCGCCGGCCTGCCGCACGTGCTGATGCGCTTCTACACCGTGCCTTCGGCCAAGGAGGCACGCCGCTCGGTGGTCTGGGCCATCGTGCTGATCGGCGTGTTCTACCTGTTCACCCTGGTGCTCGGCTACGGCGCGGGTGCGTTGGTCGGCCCGAAGGCCATCGCCGCGGCACCCGGCGGGCAGAACTCGGCGGCCCCGCTGCTCGCCTTCGCGCTCGGCGGCACGGTGCTGCTCGGCCTGATCGCCGCGGTCGCGTTCGCCACGATCCTGGCCGTGGTGGCCGGGCTGACGATCACCGCGTCGGCCTCGTTCGCGCACGACGTCTACGCCAACGTGATCAAGAAGGGCGAGGCGGACGACAAGGCGCAGGAGGTCCGGGTGGCCCGGATCACCGCGTTCGTGATCGGCGCCATCGCGATCGGCCTCGGCATCGTGGCGATCGGCCAGAACGTCGCGTTCCTGGTCGCGCTCGCGTTCGCGGTCGCCGCATCGGCGAACCTGCCGACCATCCTCTACTCGCTGTTCTGGAAGCGGTTCAACACCCAGGGCGCGCTGTGGAGCATGTACGGCGGGCTGATCGTCTGCATCGGTTTGATCATCTTCTCGCCGGCCGTCTCCGGAAAGACGACCTCGATGATCAAGACGGCGGACTTCGCCTGGTTCCCGTTGGCCAACCCGGGCCTGGTGTCCATCCCGGTGGCGTTCTTCCTCGGCTGGCTCGGCACCGTGCTCTCCAAGGAGCGCACCGATGTCAAGTACGCCGAGATGGAGGTGCGTTCGCTGACCGGTGCCGGTGCCGAGAAGGCCGTCGTGCACCACTGACCGCGCCATGATCCGTCCGGCCCCTGGCCGGTGCGGAGGCCGGGGCCCGCACACAGCGTCGTGTGCGGGCCTCTTCACGTGTGTCGTACCGGGCGGCGTGGCAGCATCGTGCTGTGATGCCGCAGCAAGTGCCCAGGGTGATCGTCGCCGACCTGCCCGACGGCGTGACCATGCTCGACGTGCGCGAGCCGGACGAATGGGCGGCCGGGCACGCGCCCGACGCCGTGCACATCCCGATGGGTGAGTTGGCCGGCCGGCTCGGCGAGCTGCCCGAGGGGGACAGCGTCTACGTGGTGTGTCGCGGCGGCGGCCGCTCCGCCAGGGTCACCGCCTATCTCAACGCCAACGGCTGGGACGCCACCAACGTGGACGGCGGGATGCGCTCGTGGCACGCCGCCGGCCGGCCGATGGTGTGCGACGCGCCGGACGCGGACCCGGAAGTGATCTGAGGCGGTGGACTCCTACCGGCCGGGAGCGAGCTGGGTGGCCACCCCGCCGCCCGGCGCCTACCCGGGCGCCCCGGCGCGCCGCCGGTCGCCGTACGTCGGCCCTCCCTCCTACGCGGCCCCGCCACGCTGGGGCTTCCCGGCGCTGGCCTGGCGTTGGCCCACCTCGGTGCCGGGAACCAGGGGTCGCGAGCCGGTCAACGTGGACCGGGTGCGGGTGCTGGCCAGGCAGGCCGTGGCCGTGCTCCTGGCGGCCGCGGGCACCGCGCTGTTCGGTGCCGGCGGCGAGATCTGGCGTTACGTGCTCCTGGTACAGAGCCGGGCCGGCGCCATGTCCCGCACCGTGGTGGACACCTCGGACGCCATGGTGATCACCGCGGCGTTGCTGTCCATCACCTTCGGCCTGGCCGCGGCCGCCGGCACGCTCCGGTGGCTGTTCCTGGCCAGGGACGCGGCCGCCGAGCTGGGCGGCGCCGAGCCGGCCCGCCCCGGCTGGCAGGTGCTGGTCTGCCTGCTGGTGCCTGGGGTCAACCTGGTGGTCCCCGGCGCCACGCTGGCCGAGCTGGAGCACGCCGTGCTGCGCCATCCGGTCGACGAGCGGCCCCGGCCGAGCCGGGCGGTCCTCGCCTGGTGGGTCGCCTGGGTGGTCGGCGGCCTGCTGTTCACGCTGACCCTGCTCTGGCGGCTGCGCACCAGCGTCCAGGCACAGGCCGACGGCGTCCTGCTCAACGCGCTCACCTATGTGGCCGCCGCCGTGGTCGCGGTCCTCACCGTTTCGGTGGTCCGCAGGCTCACGACGCTGCTCGTTCCGATCGACCCGGCCCGGGTGCGCTTCATGCGGGTCATCAAGATCGACGGCGCCCCGGCGCCGCCCCTTCGCCCCGGTCGCCCGGCCGGCTCAGTGCGCTGAGGGTGCCGCTGTCACCGGCAGGGCACACAGGCCGCGGATGACGAACTCGGGCCGGCGCCTCGGCTCGGCGGCCAGGCGGAGGGTGGGCAGCCGGGTGATCAGTGCGTGCAGCGCGGCGGCGATCTCGACCCGGGCGAGCGGCGCGCCGACGCAGTAGTGGATGCCGACGCCGAAGCCGAGGTGCGGGTTGGGGTTTCGGCCGATGTCGAGCCGGTCCGGGTCGGCGAACACCGCCGGATCCCGCGCGGCCGCGCCGAGCAGCGCGGCGACCTTCTCCCCGGGGCGCACCGGGTAGCCGGCCACCGTGGTCGCCTCGGTCGCGGTGCGTTCGAAGAGCTGGAGCGGGGCGTCGAACCGGATCAGCTCCTCGACCGCGAGCGGCACCAGACCCGGACGGGCCACCAGACGGTCCCACTGGTCGCGGTGCCGGAGCAGGGCGAGCACCCCGTTGCCCACGACGTTCACGGTGGCCTCGTGCCCGGCCATGAGCAGCAGCACCGCGGTGGCGACCAGCTCGTCGTCGGTGAGCCGCTCGCCGCCGTCGCGCACCGCGACCAGGTCGCTGATCAGGTCCGTTCCGGGCGCGGCCGCCTGGCGGCCGGCGAGGTCGCGCAGGTATCCGGTGAACTCGGCGGCCGACCGCTCTGCCGCCGAGGCGAGCTCGGGAGCAAGGCCGTACTCGTACATCTTCACGATCGCGTTCGACCAGGGCTGCAGCCTGGGCCGGTCCGCATCAGGCACGCCGAGCAACTCGCCGATCACCTCGATGGGGAGCGGCGCGGCCAGGTGGGTCAGCAGGTCGGCGGCGCCGTCCGCGGCGATCGCCCCGGCCAACCGGTCCACCAGCCGAACCGCCAGCGCGTCGACCCACGGCCGCAGCCGCTCGGTGTGGCCTCGGGCGAACGCGGTCGAGATCAGCCGGCGCAGCCGGGTGTGCCGTGGCGGCTCGCTCTCCAGCAGCGAGTTGCGGTGCAGCAGGTTGAACGCCGGGAAATCCGCGGCCGGCTCCGCGTCGGTCCAGATCCGGCCGAGCGAGCGCCGCCGGAGCAGCTCCGAGCAGGCCGCATGGGAGACCGCGACGGCGAGGCCGAGCCCGTCGTGCCGGTGCACCGGTCCGCGCCCGCGCAGCGCGGCGAACACCGGATACGGGTTGGCGAGGAACCCCGGGTCACCCGGGTCGAACGGCAGCTCCGGCACGAGGCCAATGTAGGCCCGCCGTGCGACGATCGGCCTGTGCAGCCGTCCGTCGTCGCGCACCGGGGTGCCTCGACGCACCGCGCCGAGCACACGCTCGCCGCATATGCCCTCGCGCTGGAGCAGGGTGCACAGGGCCTGGAGTGTGACGTCCGGCTGACCAGGGACGGGCACCTCGTCTGCGTACACGACCGCAGGGTGGACCGGACCTCGTCGGGCCGAGGCGTGGTGAGCACGCTGACCCTGGAGCGGATGTCCGAGCTGGACTTCGGGAGCTGGCACACCCCACCGTCCGAGCCGGCCGGCGGCCCGGCTCGCCAGCCCGACCATCCGGCCGCGCGGCATCGCGGCGTGCTCACCCTCGAGGCGCTGCTCGGTCTGGTCGCGGACACACCGGGCACCCGGCTGTTCGTGGAGACCAAGCATCCGGTGCGCTATGGCGCGTTGGTCGAGGCCACGCTGCTGGCGCAGCTGCGCCAGCACGGGCTGGCCGCACCGTCGTCCAAAGAGGACTCGCCGGTCGTGGTGATGTCGTTCTCGGCGTTGGCGGTGCGTCGGATGCGCCGGTTCGCGCCCGCGCTGCCGACCGTGTTGCTGCTGGCCGCCATCCCGCCGAGCCGTCGGGACGGCTCGCTGCCCGCGTACGCCGACTACACCGGTCCGGACATCCGGCTGCTCCGAGCCGACCCCGGCTACGTCGCTCGCAGTGCGGCGCGCGGCCACGACACCTACTGCTGGACCGTCGACGATCCGTCCGACGTGCTGCTCTGCCAGCGGCTCGGGGTTCGGTTCCTGGCCACCAACTCGCCCGCGGCCACCCGTGCCGTCCTGGATGCGAACCCAGGCGGTACCGTCGGGTTCCGGTGAGCTTGCCCGGCGAGTAGGAGCCGACCTTGTCCAAGCGTTCAGCCGTGAAGCCGGCCCGTCGGGCCGCGCCGGACGGCATCAACCCACGCCAGGCCTGCCCGTGCGGCTCCGGCAAGCGCTACAAGGCCTGCCACGGAGCGGCCGGCGGCGCGGTGGACATCCCGGTCGCCCGCCCGTTCGAGGGCCTCGCCGCGGAATGCGAACTGGTGGCGCTGCGCGAGTTCGTGCCGTCGGCCACCGCGCCGCTCACACTGGCCGAGCCGGCCGAGCGGGCCGTCTCGCTGGCCACCGTGCTGCCCATGGCCGCCGCCGCGGTGGTCCGGGCGGACGGTGCGGCACTGATCGGCATGCAGGTGCAGACCCGGTCAAGCGACGTGAGCCGGGATCTGGCCATGGCGATTCGCTGGGCGCGCGACGCCGAGCCCGGTGCCGTGCTTCCGGTGGCCGGTGCGGATCGCTCGGACGCCGATCGGGAGCGGCTGCAGGACGTGCTCGACGCCGGCGCCGCGCTCGAGCCCGAGCTGCATTCGGACTTCGCCTGGTGGATGCCGGAGGGCAGCGAGCCGACCGGTGAGGTGGCGCTGTCCCTCGAGCGGGCGAACGGGGCGATCCTGCCGACCGAGCGGATCGGTCCGGCGGCGTACTGGGTCAACGCTGGGGAGAAGGCGCACCTGCGCTGGGTTCGGCCGGAGCCGGAGGAGGTGCTGCTGGCCGCGCTGTCCCGGCTGGCCGCGCGTGGCGAGCTGACCCTCGGTGAGGACTCCCGCTATGCCGGGTCGTTCCGGGCGCACGGCCTGCTCGTCCCGGTCTGGGACCTGGATCCGGAGTCGCACGCCAGGGAGTGGACCTCGGCAACGGCCGAGCTCGGCACCCGGCTGGACACCGCCCTGTCCTCATTGGACGGTGAGCCGCTGAACAGTGCGGAGCGCCGGGCCCGCGACGGGCTGATCGGCCGCCAGGTCACCATTCGCTGATCTGCCGGGGAGCAAGCAACTTCCAGGCAACCCGACGCGTCCCTCGGACGTGCTTGTCTCGGACCGGCTGCCCAGCCAGCGCAGGGAGCACGTGGTGAGCGTCGTGGTCGAGACGTTCGGCGGCGTTGAGCCCGCCGAGTTCCGCCTGGGGAGGGGTACGTCCGTGGAGGACTTCGCGCAGTTCGTCGGTGCTGCCCTTCCCGGACTGCTGCGCTACGGCCATGCCCTGACCGGGAACCCGCACGACGCCGGCGATCTTGTGCAGACGGTGCTGGAGAAGGTCGGCTCGCGGTGGCCCGCCGTGGTGCGCAGCGCCGACGACCCGCTGGCCTACATCCGGCGCGCCATGGCGAACGCCCACATCAGCCGCTGGCGCCGGCACCGGCGGGAGAGCCTGGTCGCCGAGATCCCCTCCAGCGCGGTGACCGTGGAGCGCTACGCGTTCGAGGACGAGCCACTCTGGAAGGTTCTGCGCGGCCTGCCCCCGAGACAACGAGCGGTGATCGTGCTGCGTTACTACGAAGGCCTGTCCGAAGCGGAGATCGCGAGCACGCTCGGCGTCACCAAGGGAACGGTGAAGAGCCAGGCCAGCAAGGCGATGATCACGCTGCGCGCCCGGCTTTCGGCCAGCGAGGTGTTTTCGTCGTGACCCGGGATGTCGAGGACGAGCTGCGCCGGATCTTCGCGGCCGACGAGCTCGACGTGGCGGTTCGGCCACGAGCCGGTACCGCGGTGGTCGCCGGTGCCCGCCGGCTGCGCCGCAAGCGGCGCGCGCTGTTCTCGACGGCCTGGGCGGCGGCCGTCGCCGTGGCAGTCACCGGCATGGTCGGGCTGGCCCGGATCGCCGAGCCGACGGCGCAGCCGCTGGCCGGCTCGGGCGCGGTCGCCGCGACCAGCGCGGCTCCGCTGCCAACCGGGCCCGCTTCGCCGCCCGCGGTGGCCACCGGGACCGGAACGATCACCAACTCCGCGACCACGTCCACCCCGACCTCAACAGCGAAGCCCCCGCCGCGGTCGCCGATCGGCCCGTCCGGCTACGCGGGCCTCACCCTCGGGATGACCGCTGCCCAGGCCGAGGCCACCGGCCTGCTGGTGCCCAACGCCCAGCCGCTGTCCAGCAAGGGCTGCAAGGGTTACGACTACAAGGGTGCGCCGAGCCAGCCCAACCACTACGCGGTGCTGATCTCCGAGACCCGCGGCCTGGTCCGGGTCGCCGGCCGGGCCGACGCGGTCACCCCGGAGGGGCTGGTCGTCGGAGCCTCGGAGTCCGACCTCAAGCGCCTGTATCCCACCCAATCGGCCGTGCACGGCGCGATCGGTGAATGGGTCACCGCCGTACCCCGGAATGCCGCGGCGCAGTACTGGATAATCGTTCGAAACAATGCGGTATCGGAAATTCGGATCGAGTTCAAGGTGCAGGACTGCTACCTCTGAACGCGTTCTCCGGCAAATGAAGCACGCAACCTGCTTGCCCTCCGGGCGTCCTTGTTGATGAAGAGAGAGTCGTTCCAAACCTCTGGGGAGTCCAATCATGAGTACTGCCATGTCTCGAGTCCGGCCGCAATTGCCGGAATTGCCGTTGGTGGGCTGGCGCTGGCCGGCTGCACCGGACAGGACGCCGCGCTGCCGGCTCCGTCGAGCAGCAGTCCGGCCACCTCGTCCGCCACCGCCTCGTCGTCCGCGCCGGCCGCGATCGCGCCGGATGCCGCCGCCACGCCTCCCGGCGCGAGACCCGCCGTGGCCCCGGCTCCCAACGCCGCGGCGGCCGGCGTGGTGCTCGGCCCGAGCGGCTACGGCAAGTTCCGACTCGGCATGAACCGAGAGGAGTTGCTCGCGGTCGGTGGCGTGGTCGAGGAGGGTGCGGCCCCGATCGACGGTGGGATCTGCGCCCCCTTCCACACCACCGCGGGGGACCGGCTCGTGGTCTCCGCCAAATTCGGCCTGGTCAGCGTGCAGGGATCGGCGAGCGCACACGCCGGCGACTGCGCGCTGGCCATGGGCTGAGGCGCCACTCAGAGCGCGCCGCCGGCGGTGCGGGGGGCGAGTGGATCGCCGCCCGCATCGCCAACCGACTCCCTGGCCAGGTAGTTCTCCACGTCGAACATGTTTCCCTTGGCGCGCTTGACCACATTGAGCAAGGTGGACATCTGCGCCACCTCCTCGACCTGCTCCTTGAGGAACCACTGCATGAACTGCTCGCCCTTGTAGTCGTCCTCGTCCCTGGCGGTCTTGGCCAGCGCGATCACGTCGTCGGTCACCGCCCGCTCCTGGTTGAGCGCCAACTCGATCAACTCGGCCGGTTCACCGAAGTCGTTGCGCACGTCGGGAACCCCGGAAATGACCGGCTTGATGTCGTTGTCCAGCAGGTACTGCACGATCATCATGGCGTGGTTTCGCTCTTCCAGCGACTGCCGGTAGAAGTGCCTGGCGAGCTGGGGCAGGTCCTGCCCGTCGAACCAGACCGCGAGCGCAACGTACTGCTGCGCCGCGGTGAACTCGTTTCGCACCTGATCTTGCAGTGACTGCTGGAACTTGCCGGCCATGCGGTCAAACATACCGCCCGGCCCTGACCGGGTCGCGAGCCTTAACCGTTTGCGGTGAACCGCGCGGATGCCGACGATGGCGGCATGCGCTACCCGGACGACGTGCCTACGCTCACCGACGGTCCGGTGACACTGCGGGCGTACTCGCTCGACGATCTCGATGAGTGCGTGGTGCAGTGCAACGACCCGGAATGCATCGCCTGGACGACGATTCCCGTGCCGTACGGGCGTGCGGACGCCGTCAGCTGGGTTACCAGGGAGGTGCCGCAGGCCTGGGCGGACGGCAGCAGCCAGGGGTTCGCCATCGAGGCGGCGCACCGCGACGGCGTGCGGCGCTATGCGGGCGGCATCAGCCTGCGGCCCCGGGCGGACGGCGTCGCCGAGATCGGCTTCGCGGTGCACCCGGCGGCGCGCGGCCGGGGCGTCGGCCGCCGGGCGATCAAGCTGCTGGTCGACTGGGGGTTCGCCGAGCGGGGCGTCGAGCTCGTCGCCTGGCACGCCTACGTCGGCAACTGGCCGTCGCGCCGCGCGGTCTGGGCCAACGGGTTCAGCTTCGACGGCACCATCGCCGGCTTCCTCGTGCAGCGCGACCAGCGCCGGGACGCCTGGGTCGGCACGCTGCGCGGCACGGACGACCGCGAGCCGAAGACCACCTGGTTGGACCCGCCGGTGCTGCAGAGCGAGCGGCTGCGGCTCCGCCCGTTCACCGACGCCGACGTCGGCCGGCTGCACGAGATGCTCAACGACGAGCGCAGCATGCACTACGGCGGTCGGGTCCAGGCGGCCCGGTCGCGCGACGGCGCCACGGCGCTGGCGCGGATCCGCGAGCAGCACGCCGCCGGCCAGATCGTCAACTGGTGCGTCGCCGACCGACACACCGACCAGGCGCTCGGCAAGATCCAGCTGTTCGACCTCGAGGGCCTGGACGACTCCGGCGTGCAGACCGGCTACGTGATCCATCCCGACGTGCGCGGTCGCGGCCTCCTCACCGAGGCGCTGCGCACGCTGGTCGAGTGGACCTTCCGCCCGGTCACCCTCGGCGGCTTCGGGAAGCGCCGGGTCGCCATCGGCACGGCGGCGAGCAACGCCGCCTCCCGGTACGCCGCCGAGCGCGCCGGCTTCAGCCTCGTCGCCACCATCCCGTCGGCCTTCACCGTCGCCGAGGCCGACTTCGACGACGAGCTGATCTACCACCGGATCAACCCCTCGTGGCAGCCATGACCCCGCAAATACCACTGACCCGGAGTTCCAGGCCGGATACCTCCGCGCCGGCCGGCTAGAGCGGCAGGCGAGACACCGGGCAGGACATGCAGCGCGGTCCGCCCCGGCCGGAGCCCAGTTCGGAGCCCCCGACGCGGAGTACCTCGATGCCGGCGTCCTCGAGCCGGGCGTTGGTTTCCACGTTGCGCTCGTAGGCCACGACCACGCCGGGAGCCACCGCGAGTGTGTTGTTGCCGTCGTCCCATTGTTCGCGCTCGGCGGTGACCGGGTCGAGACCGGTGTCGATCACCCGGAGCCGCTCGATGCCCATCGCCGACGCGGCGGCGTCCAGGAACGGGACGGGACCGGACACCCGAACTCCGGTGCCGTCCGGCCGCAGCGGATAGGCCTGCAGGGTGTCCCGGACGGCGGGGTACATCACCACCGCGTCCCGGTCGACCATCGTGCACACCGTGTCCAGGTGCATGGTCGCCCGGTCCTGTGCGATCGGCACGGCCAGCACGGTGTGCGCCAGGCCGTCCGAAAACACCGACCGCGCAAGGGATTCCGCGCCGGCCGCGGTGGTTCGCTCACCGACGCCGATGGCCAGCACGCCCGGCCCGAGCAGCAGCACGTCGCCGCCCTCGACCGGGGCGGAGTGCGCGCCGTAGGCCCGCCCTGCGGTGCGGAACCTCGGGTGGTAGGCGTAGATCAGGTCGAGCAGTGCGGTCTCCCTGGCCCGGGCCGGCATCGCCAGTGACGCGATGGCCACCCGATCGCCGATCCACACCGACGAGTCCCGGGTGAACAGCAGGTTGGGCAACGGGTTCACGACAAAGTCGTGCGGATGGTGCATGCGGCGCACCAGGGACGCACCCTCGGCCGCCGGCAGTTCCTCGAACGTCATGCCTGCCATCAGCACGTCGGACAGGGTCAGAGCGTCCACAGTGGACAAGAAGGAAGCGAGCGCGTCGGCCAGTTCGTTGCCAAGCCGGCGCCGGTCCACGGCGGTGGCGGCCGCCGCCGCGTGAGCCCGCTCGTCGGTGAGCGCGGTGACCAGTGCGTCGGCCAGCAGGAGCACCTCGGCCTCGCGGGAGCGCAGCACCTCGGCGAACGCGTCGTGTTCCTCCTGGGCCCGGCCGACCCAGGGGATGCTGTCGAACAGCAGCGTGTCGTTGTTGCGGGGGGTCAGCCGCTTGAGCTCGAGCCCCGGCCGGTGCAGTAGCACGGTACGCAGCGGTCCGACCTCACTGTCCGCCCTTGGCGCGGGCGCGGCATCTGGCTCGGTCACGCCAGGCAGCGTAACCACTTGGTAAGGCGCGCCGGCCACCGAGCCGGGCACCATGGTGGCGGCCCCGGCGCCTGCGGTGCTCGCCGAGGGCGGGTTCGTCGGCCAGGAGCACCCGACCACGGGCAACGTCGCGTTCGGCTCGGCCGCACTCACCTGGTGAGTCTGGGACGCTTCCTGGTGAGCAGGTCGGCGAACAGGTCGCCGTGCTCGTCCACCCGGTCCAGCACGTCGTCCGCGGTGAACACCAGATCGTCCGGGGTGCGAGCGCTCGCCACCTCGGCCCAGGTGATCGGGGTGGACACGGTCGGCCGCGAACGGGCGCGTAGCGAGTAGGGCGCGACCGTGGTCTTGTACTGGTTGTTCTGACTCCAGTCGATGAACACCTTGCGGGGCCTGAGGTTCTTGGCCATCTTCGCCACGATCAGGTTGGGCCGCGCGGCGGCGAGCCGTTCGGCCAGTTCCTTCGCGTAGCTCGACGTGGCTTCCGGCGCGGTCGTGGCGACCGGGCAGTAGAGCTGCATTCCCTTGGAGCCACTGGTTTTGGCGAATGCCTCGAAGCCGTCCGCGCGCAGCTCGTCGCGCAGCAGCAAGGCAACCTGGCAGCACTCCACGATGGTCGCCGGCGGCCCCGGGTCCAGGTCGAACACCAGCAGGTCCGGATTGTGCCGCGCGCCCCGGGGGCCAATCGTCCACTGTGGAATGTGCAGCTCCAGGGACGCGAGGTTGGCCACCCACACCAGGGTCGGCAGGTCGTCCACCACCGCGAAGTCCAGCGTCTCCGCGCCGGTGCTGCTGCCCGGCGTGTCCACGGTGATCAGGCGCACCCAGTCCGGCGCGTGCCGGGCGGCGTTCTTCTCGTAGAACGACTGCGCATCCACCCCGTTGGGGTAGCGCCGCATGGTCAGCGGCCGGTCGGTGATGTGCGGCAGCAGCACCGGCGCGATCCGCGAGTAGTAGTCGATCACCTCGCCCTTACTGAAGCCGTACTCCGGGTAGAGGACCTTGTCCAGGTTGGACAGCCGGAGCTTGCGGCCGGCCACCGCGACCAGCACGTTATCCCCGTTCATCGGGCAGCTCCATGACCTCGACGTCCTCCGGCACCTTGTCCGTACGCAGTCCGCGCCAGCGCGGCGCCCGCATCCGCCCGTCCGAGGTCCAGTTCAGGAACTCCACCTCGCCGACCAGGGCCGGCCGCACCCAGTGCGCACCCCTGGCCCGATCCCTCGGCACCTCGTTGGCGAACGGCGAGGACGTGCGCTCGAGCGGGCGGAGCTTCGCGGCCAGGGCCCGCAGCATCTCGTCGCTGAAGCCGGTGCCCACCTGCCCGACGTAGCGCAAGCCGGCCTCGGTCGGCACCCCGACCATCAGGGAGCCGAGGGTGTCCTCCCGGCGGCCCTCACCCGGCCGCCAGCCGCCAACCACGACCTCGACGGGCCGGATCTCGGCAATCTTGATCCAGTCGGTCGAGCGACGGCCCGGGTAGTACCGCGAGCCGAGCCGTTTGGCGATCACGCCCTCCAGCCGCTGCTCGCGCGCCGCGTCGACGACCGCCGCGCCCTCGCCCGGGTAGCTGGGCGAGGTGTGCCAGTTCGGCCCGGCCAACTCCAGTTCCTCGAGCAACTCGCGGCGCTCGGCGTAGCTGCGCTCGAGGCAGGACCGGCCGTCCAGGTGCAACACGTCGAACACCAGGTAGGTGATCGGCACCTCGGCCATCGCACGGCGCACGGCCCGCTCGCCCTCGGCGTGGATCCGTTGCTGCAGCGCGTAGAACGTGGGCCGCCCGTCGACGAGCGCGACGATCTCGCCATCCAGCCAGACCTCGGTGCTGCCCAACTCCTCGCCGAGCGCCCGAAGCTCCGGGTAGCGCGCGGTGATGTCGTTGCCCTTGCGGGCGTGCAGCCGCAGCCGGCCGCCCTCCACCCTGGCCAGCGCGCGCACGCCGTCCCACTTGAACTCGTAGGCCCAGTTCTCGTCGTCCCCGGCGGCCGGCAGCACGCCGACGGTGGCGAGCATCGGTTCGAGCGCCTCGGGCAGCGGCTCGCGGTCCGGTTCCTGCGGCGGATCGGAGCGCCGCACCATCCAGTCCCTGCCGTCCCGGCCGCTGCGGAAGAAGGTGTAGCGCCCGGTGACCCGCCGCCCGGCGAAGACCACCTGGACCTCCCGGTCGCTCCACTTCAGCGTCTCGTAGCGGCCGCGGTCCCAGATGACCATCCGGCCGCCGCCGTATTCGTCCTTGGGGATCTCCCCCTCGAAGGTGGCGTACTCCATGGGGTGGTCCTCGGTGTGCACGGCCAACCGGATGTCGCCGGGGGTGGGCGGTAGCCCCTTCGGCACCGCCCAGGAGACCAGCACGCCGCCGCGCTCGAGCCGGACGTCCCAGTGCAGCCGGCGCGCGTGGTGCTCCTGGATGACGAACGTGTCGTCGTTGCCGCGCGGCAGCGACTCCTCCGCCGGCACCGGCTCGGGGGTGCGGTGCGGGTCGCGTTTGCGTCGGTACTCGCCAAGGTCGCCCATCGCCCTCATTCTGTCCTGATCGACGGAAGGTCACCCTCATGCGGTTCTACCGGCGGAATGTCACCTTGCGCGGCAACCCTCACGGCAACCACGAGATTCTTCCGCGCAGCAACGAATAGCCGATGAAGGCCACCGCGTCGAGCAGCGTGTGCGCGACCACCAGCGGCCACAACCGGTTGGTGCGCTGCCAGACCCGGCCGAACACCAGGCCCATCACCAGGTTGCCGAGGAACCCGCCGAAGCCTTGGTAGAGGTGATAGGAACCGCGCAGCACGGCGGAGATCAGCAGCGAGGTGTTCTCCCGGAACCGGAGTTGGCGCAGCCGGGTGACCAGGTAGCCGACCACCAGGATCTCTTCGGCCCACGCGTTGCCGGCGGCGGACAGCACCAGCACCACGGGCCGCCACCAGGAGTCGCCCAAGGTGGATGGCAACACGGCAAGGTTGGCGCCGAGCCGATAGGCCACCAGGTAGAGCCCGAGCCCGGGAATGCCGATCAGCGCGGCCAAGCCGGCACCGGTGAGCAGGTCGCGGCCCACCCGGGCGCGGTCCAACCCGATCGCGGCAAGCCGGAAACCGGCCCGCCACAACAGGTACAGTCCGAGTGCCCCCCAGGCGACCAGCTCGACGGCGCTGAGCAGCTGCTTGAACAGATCGATCAGGTTGACGGTTGCCTGCGGCACGTTGAGTGCGACGGCCTGCTTGCGCAACGGTTCGGGACGCAGCAACGAGTCCAGAAGGGACAGCAGGCTGTGCGCGCCGGCCAGGCCGAGGGTCACGGTGAACACGATGGCCAGCTCGATGGTCACGGCACGGCGTTCCGCCGGGTCGGTGATCGGCTCCACCCGGTCGGGACGGTCCGGCATCAGCCATGCGCGCACGGCAGCACGCTACCCGTAGGCTCGGTTCATGCCCGGTCGCATCGCCACCGCTGACCTCGTCGACGAGGCCACTCTCGCCGAGTTCATCCGGCCCCGGCACCACGCCATCCTGGTGACCACCAGATCGAACGGGCGCCCGCAGCTCTCCCCGGTCGCCTGCGGGCTCGACACCGAGGGCCGGATCGTGATCTCCAGCTATCCGGCCCGCGCCAAGGCCCGCAACGCCCGGCGCAACCCGGCGGTCTCGGTGTGCGTCCTGTCCGACGACTGGGACGGCGCCTACGTGCAGGTGGACGGCACCGCCGAGGTGCTGGACGGGGCGGACGCGGTGGAGCCTCTCGTCGACTACTTCAGGGTGATCTCCGGCGAGCACCCGGACTGGGCGGAGTACCGGGAGGCCATGCGCCGGCAGGGCAAGTGCCTGATCCGGGTGACCATCGAGCGCTGGGGCCCGATCGCGACCGGCGGCTTCCCGCCGGAGATCGCCGGCTGACCGGCGGCTCGCTCACGGCACCGACTCGCAAGCTCGTTGCTGCCATTCGGACACCGTGCCCATGATTCGCTCGCACGCTCGCTCATGGCGCGGTGAGCACCACCGGGCCGTCGTCGGTGACCGCGATGGTGTGCTCGAAGTGCGCGGCCCGGCCGCCATCCACGGTGCACAGTGCCCAGCCGTCCGGCGCGGTGACGAACCCGTCCCGGCCGCCGGCCATGAACATCGGCTCGATCGCGATCACCAGGCCGGCCCGCAGCGGCAGGCCGCGTCCCGGCCGGCCCTCGTTGGGCACCGACGGGTCCTCGTGCATCTGTCGGCCGACGCCGTGCCCGCCGAACCCCTGCGGGATGCCGTAACCGGCGGCCCGGCCGAGCTGGCCGACGGCGTGCGAGACGTCGCCCAGCCGGTTGCCGACCGTGGCCTGCGCGATGGCCGCGGCCAGGGCCTCATGCGTGTGCTTGATCAGTTCGTCGTCGGCGAGCTCCGGCGGCCCGATCGTGAAGCTGATCGCCGAGTCGCCGTGGAAGCCGTCCAGGCAAGCTCCGCAGTCGATGCTGACCAGGTCGCCGTCGTGCAGCCGGGTGTGGTCCGGGATGCCGTGCACGATCACGTTGTTGACCGAGGCGCAGATGACGCCGGGGAACGGGGTCGGCGCGAACCGCGGGTGGTAGTTCAGGAAGGACGAGGTGGCGCCGGCGTCCCGGATCACGGCCGCGGCGAGCGCGTCCAGCTCGAGCAGGGTGACCCCGGCGACGGCCGCGGCCCGCACCGCGGCCAGAGCCTGGGCGACCACCTGGCCCGCCGCGCGCATCACCGCGAGCTCGGCAGCGGTCTTCAGCTCGACCATGTGGTATTTCTATCATGGTATTACTATTGGGACCATGGTGCGTCCCCCGCTCAGCCCCGCGGACCGGCAGCGCGGCGTCCGGCTCGGCGAGCTCCTGCGGGCCGCCCGGGGCCGCCGCACCGCCGTCGAGGTCGCGGCCGCCGCCGGAATCTCCGTCGAGACGCTGCGCAAGATCGAACATGGCCGGATTCCGACGCCAACGTTCTTCACCGTGGTGGCCATCGCCAGAGCGGTCGCACTGCCGGTGGCGGCGCTCTGCGGCGAGCCGTCAGGGCCGGGTGCCGGCCAGGAACGGGCAGCCCACCAGCCGGCGTAGCTCACCGGCCAGCTCATCGGGGGTGCCGATCGGCCGGGCGAAGGCCAGCCGCACGTCGTGGTCGGCCGGCTCGATGCCGTAGGTCTCCACCCGCAGCCGCAGGCCGTAGCGGTCCAGGCCCAGCGGCCGGACGTGCCCGCCGCGCAGCGACTCGGGCAGGTGCCTCGCGAGCTGGCCAACCACGTCCGGGTGGGACAGTTCGAGGTGGCGCAGCCAGCCGGCCTCCTCGGCGCGGAACGGGTCCGGGTCGGCCGCGGCGAAGTCGGCCGCCCGCACCGGATAGGTGCCCTCCGGGTCGGCCAGCACCAGCGAGGCGGGCTCCAACCGGACCATCGCGGCGCCGTGCCCGAGGTCGAGCAGCCGGGGGTCCGGCCGGCTCTGCGCCACCTCGAGCGCGATCTGCCTGGCCGCCGGTCCGTTCTCGGCGCGCAGCCAGCCGGTGATCCACAGCAGCCCGCGGACCGGCTCGCGCAGCGGCACCGGGGCCAGGTCGACCACCTCGGCCACCGTGGTGGTGCCCGCCTCGGCGGCGGCCAGCAGCTCGTGCCCCTCGGGCAGCAGTGCGGTGACCGTGCCGTCGGAATGCACGTGGTGCAGCAGCGGCGTGACCTTCTCGGCGCCGTCGGTGGACGGCAGCAGCGTGGCCGGCCCGAGCGCGGCGATGGTGCGGGCGCGCTCCCCCGGGCAGGGGGTCGGCGGGCGACGGTCCACGGCATACCTCCGATTCCAGATTAGGCTAACCTAACTTGGACGATCGCGCGAGCCGCTCAACCGCCCGATCGACACCGTTCGTCGGGCGGCCCTGTCCGATCGGGTGACGACGACGGTTCGGCCGCCGGCTCACCGTTCCCGGTCGAGCTGGGCGGCAATGCCGTCGAGCAGGTGGTTGAGCCCGGTGCGGAACTGCTGCTCGGGCTCGAGGTGCGGCAGCTCGGCGTCGATGATCACCTTGGTGAACAACGGAAACCGCCCGCTGTCGATGAGCTGGCGCAGGTGGGGCGCCTGGGCCTGCCGCCATTGCGACTCGGTCAGCTTGGTGCGGCGCTTCGCCTCGGCCTCGGCAACCTGCGCCTGCACGAACCCGCGGACGAAGCCGGACAGGCTGAGCACGATGGTGAGCATCCGGTCGATGGACAGGCCGAGACCGTCCACGCAGCGCAGGGCGTACTCGAAGTTGTGCACCGTGTTCGGGCCGAAGCTGGGCCGGCTGGGGGTGACGGTGGCCAGCCAGGGATGGCGCAGCATGCTCGCCCGCAGGTGCTCGGCCACCCGGGTCAGGTCTACCCGCCAGTCCCCGGTCAGCGGCTCCGGCAGCGGCTCCTCGCCCTGCACCGCGTCCATCATCAGCTCGATCAAGTCGTCCTTCGAGCCGATGTAGCGGTACAGCGACATGGCACCGGCGCTCACCTCGCGGGCGACTCGGCGCATGGAGATGGCGTCCAGCCCGTCCGCGTCCGCGATCTTGATCGCCGCCGCGGTGATCTGTTCCCGACTGTAGGCGGGGTCCGGCCCCCTGGTGTGCCGTTCGGGCCGTAGCCAGACGCTGACGGGTGGTGCCACAGCTCGCATCTTACTTGCGTACACCGTACCCAGTTCACTACTGTCGACAACACTGCGTACGACGTACTCAGAGAGGGGAGTTCATGGACGACGCGATCGTCGTCGCCGAAGGGCTGCACAAGCACTACGGCGCCACCCACGCCCTGCGTGGCCTCGACCTGACCATCCGCGCCGGCACCGTCTGCGGTCTGCTCGGACCGAACGGAGCGGGCAAGACCACGGCGGTGCGGGTGCTGGCCACGCTCGCCGAGCCGAGCGCCGGCTGGGCCACCGTGGCCGGCTTCGATGTGGTCCGGCAGGCCGAGCAGGTGCGGTCCCGGATCGGGCTGGCCGGACAGCACGCCGCGGTGGACGAGAAGCTGACCGGCCGCGACAACCTGCGCATGTTCGGCCGGCTTCACCACCTGCCGCCGAAGCAGGCCCGGCTCAGGGCCGACGAGCTGCTCGACCGGTTCGACCTGGCCGCCGCCGCGGACCGGCTGGTCAGCACCTACTCGGGCGGGATGCGCCGCCGGCTGGACGTGGTCACCAGCCTGATCGTGGCACCGCGCGTGCTGTTCCTCGACGAGCCGACCACCGGCCTCGACCCGCGCAGCCGGGGCGAGATCTGGGTCAGCATCCGAGACCTGGTCGCGGACGGCACCACCGTCCTGCTCACGACCCAGTACCTGGACGAGGCCGACCGGCTCGCCGACGACATCGTGGTGGTCGACCAGGGCCGGGCGGTCGCCTCCGGCACCCCGGACCAGCTCAAGGCGATGATCGGCGACCGGCTCGACGTGCTCCTCGCCGAGCCGGCGCAGCTCGATCGGGCGGCCGGAATCCTCGCCGTTCTCACCGGCTCGATGCCGGTCACCGAGCCGCCGGACCGGATCAGCGTGCCGGTGGCCGGCGGCTCGGTCCGGCTCGCCGAGGTGATCCGCCAGCTCGACCTGGCCGACGTCTGCGCCGCCGACGTGGCGCTGCGCCGGCCAACCCTGGACGAGGTGTTCCTGCGCCTCACCGAAACCCGACCGGAGAGGCAGGTCGCCTGATGAGTGAGGTGGGTGCCGCCCCCGCTGCCGAGCACACGCTGCGGTGGACCGTGGCCGACGGCCTGACCCTGATCGGCCGCGAGGTCGGGCACCTGCGCCGGGCGCCCGGCCAGCTGGTCGGCGCGCTGATCTTCCCGGCGCTCATGGTGGTGATGTTCGGCTACGTCTTCGGCAGCGCGATCTCCGTGCCGGGCGGCGGAAACTACCGGGAGTTCCTGATGCCGGGACTGTTCGCCATGATCACCTTCACCGCGGTGATGAGCACCACGATGGTGGTCGCCGCGGACGCCGCCCGGGGTGTGATGGACCGGTTCCGGGCCATGCCCGTGGCCCGCAGCGCGGTGCCGCTCGGCTGGACCGGCTCGGACCTCATCGTCGGCGGTACCGGGATGGTGATCATGGTGCTCTGCGGGCTGGCGGTCGGCTGGCGGGCGCACGAGGGCCTGCCCCGCGCGCTGGCCGCGTTCGGGCTGCTCGTGGTGCTGCGCTACGCGCTCTCCTGGGTCGGCGTGTACCTGGGCCTGGTGGTGCGCAACGAGGAGACCGCGGACCGCATGATCCCGCTGGTCTTCCCGATCTCGATGATCTCCAACAGCTACGTGCCCACCAACGGCATGCCGGCCTGGCTGCGCACCATCGCGGACTGGAACCCGGTCAGCGCCGCGGTGGCCGCGTGCCGGGAGCTGTTCGGCAATCCTAGGGTGACCACCGGCCTCGCCTGGCCGCAGGCCAACCCGGTGTTGGCCACGCTGCTCTGGTCGGCGCTGCTACTGGCCGTCTTCGTGCCGCTGTCCGTGCGGCAGTACCAGCGCAAGGGTCGCTAGCCAGACGCGCAAGGTGACAGTCCGCTGTATCTCCGCGCTCGGCGTTGCTGGTTCGGGCGGCTTGCGGCCGGCCGACCGCCACCAAGGTGCTGGCCGGTCACGGCTAGCCGGGCCGGTCAGCTCCAGTCGGGCCCGCGCTTCGCCCAGGTCCAGGCGTAGCGCGGGTCCTCGCAGTCGGTGGCCGCCGCACCCAGGTCGAGCGGGCGGAAGGTGTCGACCATGACAGCGGTCTCGTCGAAGTAGTCCGCGCCGATCGACGCCTCCGCGGCTCCCGGCTGCGGGCCGTGGGTGAACCCGGACGGGTGCAGGGACAGCGACCCGATCCCGATCCCCGAGCCCTTGCGCGCCTCGTAGTCGCCGCCCACGTAGAACATCAGCTCGTCGGAGTCGACGTTGGCGTGGTTGTACGGCACCGGGACGGCCAACGGGTGGTAGTCCACCTTGCGCGGGCAGAACGAACAGACCACGAAGTTCGGGCCCTCGAACGTCTGGTGCGCCGGCGGCGGCTGATGCACCCGGCCGGTGATCGGCTCGAAGTCGCGGATGTTGAACACCCACGGGTAGAGGCAGCCATCCCAGCCGACCACGTCGAAGGGGTGGTTGGCGTAGGTGTACCTGGTCAGGCCGGCCCGGTGCCGGACGAGCACCTCGACGTCCGCGCCGTCGACCAGCAGGGGCTCGGCCGGCCCGCGCAGGTCGCGCTCGCAGTACGGGGCGTGCTCGAGGAACTGGCCCTTGGCGGACAGGTAGCGGCGCGGCGGGCCGATGTGTCCGGTGGCCTCGATGAGGTAGAGCCGCAGCTCGCCGACCGGAACGACCCGGTAGGTGGTCGAGGTCGGGATCACCACGTAGTCGCCGCCGGCCACGTCCAGCGCGCCGTAGCTGGTCTCGATCATGCCGGCGCCGGCGTGCACGTAGAGCAGTTCGTCGCCCACCGCGTTGCGGTACAGCGGGCTGGGTGTGGTGGCGACGGCGAACGCGATGGTCAGGTCCGCGTTGCCGAACAGCACGCGCCGGCCGGTCACCGCGTCCACCTCGGACGGCGACTCCCACTTGAGGTCCTGGGTGCGGAAGTGCCTCGGCTTGAGCGGGTGGTTGGGGGTGAGCGCGCCCCGCGGGTCCGGCACCGCCTCCGCGTTGACGATCGCGGTCGGCAGGTGGCGATGGTAGAGAAGGGCCGAGTCGGAGGAGAAACCTTCAACCCCCATCAGCTCTTCGGCGTAGAGGTCGCCGTCCGGAGAGCGGAACTGGGTGTGCCTCTTTCGGGGTAGCTCACCGACCCGTCGGTAGTACGGCATGGGGTCCTCCAGGCGTTCGATATTCGAACACCTTTGTTCAGTTGGCGATACACCACTAGCGTGTCAGCCGTGTCAAGCGCCGCTCCTCTCCCCGCGCCCCGTCATCGCGGCATTCCGCCCCTGCTCGCGCGGCTCGTCGACGACGCCGCGCTGTTCCCGCCGGGCAACGCCACCATGCCCGACGCGGTCCGGCTCCACCTGGCCGGTCGCACCTCCGAGCACGCCGGTGTGCTCGGGCTGTTCCTCTGCCCGGCCTCCCGGCTGCCGGAGCTGATCACCGAGCTGATCAAGGTGAGGCCGGTCAAACCGGTGGCTCTCTCGCTGGTCATCGACACCGGGCTCGGCGGCGTGCCCAAGGCCCTCTCCATCGTCGAGTCCCGGGTCGAGCTACTGGCCCTGCGCATGGTCGAGATGCCCGCGCCGGCCGACGTGGACGACGTATGGCTGGAGCGGGTGTCCGAGTTCGTGCCGGAGGACGTGGTCCGGGTGATCGAGCCGCGGCGCGGCGGTGTGGAGTGGTTGGCGGGCATCCAGCGGGTGGTCGAGCACGGCAGCTGGCCGAAGCTGCGCTGCGGCGGGCTGTCCCGGCAGAACTTCCCGAGCCTGGACGAGATCGTCGACTTCCTCACCGTGATCAACGATGGCGGCGCGTCGTTCAAGGCCACCGCCGGCCTGCACAACGCGGTGCGGCACACCGACTCGACGACCGGGATCACCCACCACGGCTTCCTCAACCTGCTCGTCGCCACCGCCCGGATACAGGCGGAGGGGGACGTGCACGACGCGCTCGCGTCGACCGACGGCGCCGCGCTCGCCGCCGAGGCCGCGGCGTTGCCCGACCGCGCCCAGCACGCCGCGCGCAGCGTGTTCGCCTCCTACGGCTCCTGCTCGCTGACCGACCCGATCGCCGACCTCGAAGCGCTGGGGTTGCTGTGAGCGAGCTTGCTGGCGAAGGAACGGGCCCGATGTCGGTGCGCCAACCAGTGCACCCCGGCAAGGAGATCTCGTGACCTGGCTGGACGATCCGGAGTTCGTCGCGAACCGGCCCTTCGGTCCGCAGACCCTGCCCTACGGCGTCGTCGACGCCGGTGAAGGCGACGGGCCGACGGTCGCGGTCCGGCTCGGCGAGCACGCTCTGCCGCTGCGCTCGATCGCTCCCTCGCTCGGCGACGAACTCGCCATGTTCGCCTTCGCCGGCTCGCTCGACCCGCTGCTGGCCGCCGGCCGGCCGGTCTGGACCGCGCTGCGGGACCGGCTGCGCGACCTGGCCACCGCTACCGCGGCACCGCCCGGCGCGACCCCGCTGCCGCTCGCCGAGGTGCACCAGGTGCTCCCCTTCACCGTCGGCGACTATGTGGACTTCTTCTGCTCGCGCGACCACGCGGAGAACGCCGGCAAGATGTTCCGGCCGAACTCCGCGCCGCTGATGCCGAACTGGACCCACCTTCCGGTCGGCTACCACGGCCGGTCCAGCACCGTGGTGGTGTCCGGCACCGACGTGGTCCGGCCGCACGGCCAGCGGGCCGGCGCGAGCGGACCGACGTTCGGTCCGAGCAAGCGGCTCGACGTGGAGGCCGAGGTCGGCTTCGTGTGCGGCGGCCCGGTCGCCCGCCGGGTGCCCGTCTCGGCCGCCGCCGACCACATCTTCGGCGTCGCCCTGGTCAACGACTGGTCCGCGCGGGACATCCAGGGCTGGGAGTCGCAACCCCTCGGTCCGTTCCTCGGCAAGTCGTTCGCCACCTCGATCGCCGCCTGGATCACCCCGCTCGAGGCGTTCGAGGAGGCCCGGATCCAGGTCGTCGAGCCGGATCATCCGCGGTTGGACTACCTGGTCGAGGACGACCCGTGGGGCCTGGATCTCCGGCTCGAACTCAGCTGGAACGGCACCGTGGTGTCCCGGCCGAGGTTCGAGTACATGTCCTTCTCGTGCGCCCAGCAGCTCGCCCACATGACCGTGAACGGTGCCATCGTGCGCCCCGGCGACCTGTTCGCCTCGGGCACGGTCTCCGGGCCGGAGAAGGAGCAGCGCGGCTGTTTCCTCGAGCTGTCCTGGAACGGCAAGGAGCCGATCGAGCTGGCCGACGACGTCACCCGCACGTTCCTCGAGGACGGCGACACCGTGGTGATCACCGCGACCGCTCCCGGCGCCGACGACGCCGTGGTCGGCCTCGCCGAGGTGGCCGGTTCGGTGCTGCCGGCCGAGGCGACCTGACATGGTCCGGCCGGGCCGTCCGATGTCGTCCGTCCCGCCGGGGTCGGCCGCCACGCGCCCGGCCGGCAAGGAGAGCTCGCTCACCCTGGACCGGGGACTGGCCCTGCTCCAGGCGGTGGCCGACTCCGACTCCGAGGCTCCCACGATCAGTGAGCTGGCCGCGACCATCGGGGCCAGCCGCGCCGCCGTGTACCGCCTGCTGGTCCCGTTGCAGGAACGCGGGCTGGTCCGCCGCGAGGGCTCCAAGGTCCGCCTCGGCCTCGGCCTGCTCCAACTCGCCGCCAAGGTCGCTCCGCAGCTGCGGCACGCCGCCCTGCCCGCGCTGCGCGAGCTGGCGGAGACCGTCGGTGCCACGGCTCACCTCACCGTCGCCGACGGGGACGAGGCGCAGGCGGTCGCCGTGGTGGAACCCTCCTGGACCGCGTATCACGTGGCCTACCGGGTCGGTACCCGGCACTCGCTGCGGCGCGGCGCCGCCGGCAAGGCGATCGGCCTGCGCCAGGGCGGGCCCGGCTGGGTGGGCACCACCGGCGAGCTCCAGTCCGGTGCGTACGGCATCGCCGCCCCCGTCCGTGGGGTGCCCGGCCTACGCGCCAGTGTCGGCGTGGTCACCTTCGAGCCGCTGGACGGCGACGTGGTCGGCCCCCAGGTTCTCGCCGCGGCCGCAGCGGTCGCCGGCGCGCTGCGTTAACACCGCCGGCCACCCGTTCAGCCGAGGATCACGGACCCGAGCGCGAGCAGAGCCAGCCCGGCGAACAGGAAGCCGGCCACCCGCTGGATGAGCCGCGGTCGCAGCCGCTCCCGGAGCTTGCGACCGATCAGTACGGCGAGGCCGGCCACCACGGTCAGCGCCACCCAGCCGCCGAGCGCCACCCAGACCGGCTCGTCCAGCCGGGCGGTCAGGCCGGCGATCGCCAACTGCGAGGCGTCACCCCACTCCGCGGCGAACAACACGCCGAAGGAGGTCAGCGCGGCCCGCCGGAACGACACGTCGGCCGGGCCGCCGCGCGCGGCGTCGTCCAGGTCGGCTTCCGGCCGGCCGAATCCCTCGCGGAGCAACAACACCGCGCCCAACCCGAACAAGGCCGCGACCACGCCCGCCACGAGGCGATCCGGCAGCAGGGTGAGCACGGTGCCGAACGCCGCGGCGATCACGCACTGCACCGCGAAGGCCGCGCAGACCCCGGCGAACACCGGTAACGACCGGTAGCGGGTGGTCAGGACCAAGGTGGCGACCAGCGTCTTGTCCGGCAGCTCCACCGCGAGCACCAGTAGGAACGCGGTGCCGAAGGCAAGGAACGCCGAGTCCATGTGTTCGACGATAGGACCTTGGTCCCGGTCGGACAGGACCGCAGGGCCTGCTGCCGGCGCCGGAGGACGGGGAGAGTGTGTCGCGTGGACGCCGTACCTGGCCGGTTGGCCCACCGGGAGCACCACGGTCCACCATTTCGCACCCGGATGTCACATCCGGGACGTGCTCGTCGTCTTGTGGTCAAGCGTGCCGCGCCGGGGGGTCGTCGGGCATGGCGGCCGCTCGCCGCCATGCCCGGCGCCACCGAAGCAGCCGTGCGCGCTGACTCTCCCGGCCGGGTCCATCCCGCCAACCGGACCGGGAGCGGCCTGCCCGGCGCGTCGCCGAGGTCGTCCTCGCCGGCGCGTCGGGCGTCGGCCGGGACAGGCGATTTCTCGACCCGGATCGCCTAGTCTCGGATGCGAACCATGGACCCCACCCTGGCCGCGCGGACGCTCGAGGCGTCCATCGAGATCGCCACGGCAGCGATGTCCGGGGACGACCCGGACGCGGTGCTCGGCCTGGTCGTGCGCAGCGCCGCCGAGCTGGCCGAGGCCGACCTCGGGTTGGTGATGGCGAAGGCGGCGGACGGCTCGCTCACCGTCGAAGCGGCGCACGGCGCGCCGACCGTGCCGGTCGTGGTCGACCCGGTGGGGCTGGTGCTCTCGGCCCGCTCGGCGGCCGCGAGGGTGGCCCGCAGCGGCGTTCCGATCGTGGTCGACGACCTGGTCACCGATCCGCGCACGGCCCCGTTCGTGCCGCGCGACCTACGCCGTTACGGCCCGTTCGCGGCGGCTCCGTTCGGCACCAAGGTGCGCAGGCTCGGCGCGCTCACCGTGTACCGGCGGCGCGGCGGGGAGTTGTTCAACCCGGCCACGGTGGCGATGCTGACCGCGTTCGCCGCGCAGGCCGGCCTGGTGCTGGTGCTCGCCGAGGGCACCGCGGCCAGGGAGCGGATCGGACTGTACGAGGAGCGCGAGCGGATCGCCCGGGACCTGCACGACGTGATCGTGCAGCGGCTCTACGCCGCCGGCATGCAGCTCGACCTGCTGGTCCGGCGGCCCACCCGGCGGCTGGCCCGACGCGACGCCGCCCGCCTCGCCGAGGCGGTCGACCAGCTCGACGCCACCATCGCCGACGTGCGTGCGGTGGTCCGCACGCTGCGCACCCCGGATCCGGCCGCGGCCCGCCCGGCCGACCTGGCCGAGTCGGCCCGGCTCGAGGTGGCCACCGCGGGCGAGCTGCTCGGCTTCGAGCCGTCCCTTGAGGTGACCGGCGACGTGGCGGACGTGCCGGTGGCGGTCGCCGACCACACCAGGGCGGCGTTGCGCGAGGCACTGTCCAATGTGGTCAGGCATTCCGGCGCGCACACCGTCGCCGTGCGGCTGCGCCGGGACACCCGCGGGCTCACCCTGAGCGTCACCGACGACGGCTGCGGCATCCCGCGCGACGTCACCCACCGCGGCCTCGCCCACCTCGAGGAGCGGGCCAGGCAGGCGGGCGGCCATTGCCGGCTGGACTCCTCGGCACGCGCCGGCACCACGGTCACCTGGCAGGTTCCGCTCGGCTCCTGAGCGAGCCGGCGAGCCGGCCATGGGGATCGTCAGCGATGCCAATTCAGGGATTCGGGGTGCGCCGGGCCATCCAGGCCACCGCCTGGGTGCGCCGCTCCATGCCCAGCTTGGCCAGCACCGAGGTGACGTAGTTCTTCACGGTCTTCTCGGCCAGGAACAGCTGCGCGCCGATCTCCTTGTTGGACAGCCCCTCGCCAATCAGCTCGAGCACCCGCCGCTCCCGCTCGGTCAGTGCGGCCAGGTCGTCGGCCTTGGCGGAGCGCCGCATCCGGTCCAGCACCCGGGCCGTGGTCACCGGGTCGAGCAGCGAGCGTCCAGCCGCCACCTCGCGCACCGCATGCACCACGTCCTGTCCGCGCACCTGTTTGAGCAGGTAACCGCCGGCTCCGGCGATGATCGCCTCGACCAGCGCCCGCTCGTCGTCGAACGCGGTCAACACCAGGCACCGGGGTGCCGGCTCCAACGAGCGCAGCGTGCGGCACAACGCCACCCCGTCGCCGTCCGGCAGCCGCACATCGACCACGGCCACGTCCGGCCGCTTCGCCGACGCCATGGTCAGCGCCTCGGCCGCGCTGCCCGCCTCGGCCACCACCTCGATTCCCGGCTCGCCGTCGAGCAGGTCACGCAGCCCGCGCCGGACGATCTCGTGATCGTCGACGAGTAACACCCGGATGCCCACACCCAAGGTTAGAGCTTGCGCAGTCGTACGCGGCTGATCCGGTGGTCCGCGTCCTTGCGCAGCACCAGTGTTGCCCTGGGCCGGGTGGGCAGGATGTTGCTGATCAGGTTCGGCTCGTTGATCCATTTCCACAGCCGCGTCGCCTCCGCCCGCGCCTCGCCGTCCGAGAGCGAGGCGTAGTGGTGGAAGTGCGAGGCCGGGTCGGCGAACGCGGTGCCGCGCAGGGCCAGGAACCGGTCCCCGTACCAGCGCGCGATGTCCTCGGTGTGCGCGTCGACGTAGATCGAGAAGTCGAACAGGTCGGACACCGCCAGCCGGGGCCCGGGCTGTAGCACGTTGAGCCCCTCCACGATGAGGATGTCCGGCCGGCGCACCACGGTGAACTCGCCGGGCACGACGTCGTAGGCCAGGTGCGAGTACACCGGCGCGCGCACCTGTTCGGCGCCGGACTTCACCTCGCTGACGAAGCGCAGCAGCGCGCGCCGGTCGTAGCTCTCCGGGAAACCCTTGCGGCTCATCAGCCCGCGCCGGATCAGCTCGGACTTCGGATAGAGGAAGCCGTCGGTGGTCACCAGGTCCACGTGCGGGTGGTCCGGCCAGCGGGCCAACAGCGTGCGCAGCAGCCGCGCCGTGGTGGACTTGCCGACCGCCACGCTGCCCGCGATGCCGATCACGAACGGCACCGGCTCGGTGGTCTCCTCGCCGAGGAACGCGGTGGTCGCCGCGTAGAGCCGCTGCCTGGCCGCGACCTGGAGGTTGATCAGCCGGGACAGCGGCAGGTACACGTCGGCCACCTCGTCGAGGTCGACCGGGTCGCCCAGCCCGCGCAGTCGGAGCAGCTCATCGAGGGTCAGCGTCAACGGGGTCGAGCGCCGCAACTCCCGCCACTGCTCGCGGCGCAGCTCGACGTAGGGGGTCAGCTCCCGCACTCGTACCGAACCCACCGCACAAACCTAAGGGCTTGTGGAAGATTTGCACTGTGACGCTCTACACCCTGCGGCCCATCGAGCCCGTGGACAAGCCTGCGGTTGCCCGGCTGCTGGTCGAGTCGTGGGGTTCGGTCATGGTCTACGCGGTGGCGCTCGGCGGGCTGCTCGACGCCAGCACCCTGCCCGGCTGGATCGTCGAGCAGCAGCGTCAGGTGGTCGGCCTGCTCACCTACCGGATCAACGGCGCGACGCTGGACATCGTCACGATCAACGCCTTCCGGACCGGCGCCGGCGTCGGCACCGCACTGGTCGAGAAGCTGGCCGGGCAGGCATCCGCGCTCGGCGCCCGGCGGATTCGGGTGGCCACCACCAACGACAACACCGACGCGCTGCGCTTCTACCAGCGGCGTGGTTTCCGGCTGACCGGGGTGCGGCCGGACGCGATGACCAAGGCCCGGCGCAAGCACAAACCGGAGCTGCCGGAGATCGGCCACCACGGCATCCCGATCCGCGACGAGGTCGACCTCGAGCTGGACGTCACGTCCTCGACCGGTCGCCGATGACCTCGTCCCAGGCGGCGATCACCTGGCGGGCACAGGTTTGCGGGGACACTCCGCCGACGCCGGTACCCATGCCCGGCAGGGCGATCGTGCGCACCGCGTTGCGCACCGGCTCGCCGTCGTCGAGCGTGCCGTCGCGCCAGAGCCGCAACACCGCCCTGGCGGCCAGGTAGGGGTGCACCGTGTCGGGCGGCAGCAGTTCGCCCGGCTCGCGCATGGTCGGCGCGCTGATCAGCCACTCCGGCGCGGGCGCGCCGGTCGGCACGATCAGCGCCTCGCCAACCGGCAGCTCACCACCGTGGTAGGCCAGGACGGCGCTGCGCACGTGTTGCTCGATGGCGGGGAAGGCCTTGGCGTAGACGGCGTCGATGCCGCCGCGCATCCAGCCGTAGGAGTTGGCCGGGCTGACCACCGCCTGGGCGCGCACGTCGAGCACGGAGCCGCGGTGCACGCGCACGGCGGCTCGCCCGTCCACCGCGGCGTCCCACGCGTTGGCGAGCGGTTCGCTCACCGCGCACAGGACGAGCTTCAGCGGCACGGGATCGGTATTCGGGTCGGTAGCGGACGTTGTCGTGTCAGCCTCCGGATCGGCGGTCACGAACGAGGGCGGCCATCTCTGTATACCCCGCGAGAACGTCGTTTGGTAACAGGTGAACCGGATCTTCAGCGTATTGCCGTAGTGGCTCCTGAATGATCATCCTCGGCACCCCGGCGTGTCGTGGGTCACCGGCTGCGTAGGGTGGCGCCGTGCCACGCATCGCCTTTCTCGGACCACAGGGGACGTTCGCCGAGCAGGCCGCGCGGGCGTTCGCCGGCGCTGCCCAGGACGAGCCGGAGCTGGTGGCGGTGGCCACGGTGCCGCTGGCGTTGCGCGCGGTGCGGGCCGGCGAGGTCGAGCTCGGCTGTGTGCCGGTGGAGAACTCGGTCGAGGGCGCGGTCGGGCCGACCATGGACGGGTTGGCCGTCGGCGAGCCGCTGCTCGCGGTCGGCGAGGTGGTGCTGCCGGTCGTGTTCTCGATACTGGTGCGCCCCGGCGTGGCGGCCGGTGACGTGCGCACCGTGGCCAGCCATCCGCACGCGCTTGCCCAGGTGCACGGCTGGCTGGAGGAGCACCTGCCGAGGGCCACGGCGCTGGCGACGACGTCGACCGCGGCGGCCGCGGTCGGGGTGCGGGACGGCGAGTTCGACGCGGCGGTGACCGCGCCGGTGGCCGCCACCCACTACCCGCTGCGGGCGCTGGCCACCGACGTGGCCGACGTGGCGGACGCGGTGACCCGGTTCTTCCTGCTCGGCCGGCCCGGTGCGACGCCGCCGCCGACCGGTGCCGACCGGACCTCCGTGGTCGCGGTCACCGAGGCGGACCGGACCGGCGTGCTCGCCGAGATGCTCACCGAGCTTGCCCTGCGCGGCATCAACCTGACCCGCATCGAGTCCCGGCCGCTGAAGGGCCGGATCGGTGAGTACCGGTTCTACCTGGACTTCGACGGGCACATCGCCGAACAGCGGGTCGGCGACGCGCTGGCCGCGCTGCACCGGCGCTGCCACGAGCTGCGCTTCCTCGGCTCGTACCCGAGGGCGGATCGGGTCGCCTCGACCGGCCAGGCGGGCAACACCGATGCCGACTATGCCGCCGCCACCGCGTGGCTCGCTTCGCTCCGTACCAGCTGAACTGGAAATTCGGCACCTTTTGTCGGTCTGCGGCGCTACCCTCGCGACCGACTGGACGATCACTGGAGGGCACCCATGACCACATCCGCGGCCCGGTTCGCGGTACGGGCGGAGGCGTTGGTCAAAACGTTCGGGTCGACCCGCGCGCTGGACGGCGTCGACCTGGAGATCCCGACCGGAAGCGTGCTCGGCCTGCTGGGGCCGAACGGCGCCGGCAAGACCACCACCGTGCGCATCCTGACCACACTGCTCAAGCCGGACTCCGGGCGTGCCTTCGTGGCCGGGCACGACGTGGTGGCCGATCCTCAGGCGGTGCGCCGCTCGATCGGCCTCTCCGGCCAGTACGCCGCGGTCGACGAGAACCTCACCGGCTACGAGAACCTGTGGATGGTGGCGCGGCTCTACGGCATGAACCGGTCCGACTCGGCCGGCCGGGCCAGGGAGCTGCTGCGCCGGTTCAACCTGGACGACGCGGCGGACCGGCCGGCCAAGACCTACTCCGGCGGCATGCGGCGCCGGCTTGACTTAGCCAGCGCGCTGGTCGCGCAGCCGGCGGTCGTGGTGCTGGACGAGCCGACCACGGGCCTTGACCCGCGCGGCCGGCTGGACACCTGGGAGGTGATCGGTGAGCTGGTCGCCGACGGGGCCACCGTGTTGCTCACCACCCAGTATCTCGAGGAGGCCGATCGGCTGGCCGACACCATCCTGGTCATCGACCAGGGCAAGGTGATCGCCGGCGGCACCGCCGACAAGCTGAAGAACGAGGCCGGCAGCGAGCGGCTTGAGCTGGTCGTGGCCGAGGGCGCCGAGCTGGAGATCACCAGGGCGGTCCTGGCCGAGGTGGGCACCGACGACCCGGTCGTGGACGAGCGCACCCGCAAGGTCTCGGTGCATGTCGGCGCCGGCCCGAAGGCGCTGATCGAGGCGTTACGCCGGCTGGACGGAGCGGGCGTCGGGGTGCTCGACGTGGCGCTGCACCGGCCCACCCTCGACGACGTGTTCCTGGCGTTGACCGGCCATGCGGCCGAGGAAACGCCGCCGACCGATGCGTCGGCCAGCGGCCGGCGGGGGCGCAAGCAGGAAGGGGCGGCGGTATGACCGTGCTCACCGGAAGCCTGCGCGACAGTGGGGTGGTCACCTGGCGCAACCTGACCAACATCCGCCGGCAGCCCGACCTGCTGCTCGGCGCCACCCTTCAGCCGATCATGTTCGTGCTGCTGTTCGCCTACGTGTTCGGCGGCAGCTTCGGCGGGGCCAACTACCGCGAGTTCCTGATGGGCGGGATCTTCGCCCAGACCGTGGCGTTCAACTCGGCCTACACCACCATCGGGTTCGCCGCCGACCTCCAGAAGGGAATCATCGACCGGTTCCGCTCACTGCCCATGTCCCGGATCGCCGTGCTGCTCGGCCGAACCAGCTCCGACCTGGCGGTGAGCGCGCTCGGCCTGTTGATCATGTCGCTGTGTGGGCTGCTGGTCGGCTGGCGGTTCCGGGGCAGCGTCGGTGACGCCGCGCTCGCCTATCTGGTGCTGCTGCTGTTCTCCTTCGCGATGTCCTGGATCGGCGCGGTGATCGGGCTGATCGCGGGCAGCGTCGAGGTGGCCCAGAGCGCCGGCTTCATCTGGATGTTCCCGGTCACGTTCATCTCGTCGGCGTTCGTCTCGCAGGCCACCATGCCAGGGCCGCTGCGGGTGATCGCCGAGTGGAACCCGGTGACCGCGGTCGCCGACTCCGCCCGGGACCTGTTCCACAACACCGGGGTGGGCATCCTGAAGCGGGGCGACAGTTGGCCTGCGCACCACGCCACGGTCTACGCGCTGCTCTGGTGCCTCGGGATTCTCGCCGTGTTCATGCCGCTCGCGGTGGCCAAGTACCGCAAGGTCGCCAGCAAATAGCTGGGCTGTGTCTTCTGCGCTCACTCGTTCCTCGTTCGCGCGGCTCGCGGCCGCTGAGCCGGTGTCTTCCCTCCTGCGCTGCTCACTCGCTCGTTCCTCGCTCGCTGCGCTGCTCGTCAGTCCAGACACCGGCCGGCCGACTCGCACGGCTTCGGATCGCGTCAGCCCTTACAGCGGAAGGTCACCTTCATGCGGTTCTACACGCGGAAGGTGACATTCCGCTGTGTCTTCGGCGCTCGCTCGCAGGCTCGCTCGGGCGGCTCGCGGCCTGTGAGCCGGCGTCTTCCCTCCTGCGCTGCTCACTCGCTCGTTCCTCGCTCGCTGCGCTGCTCGTCGGTCCGGACACCGGGGGCCGACTCGCACGGCGTCGGCAACGCGTCAGCCATACCGCGCAAGGTCACCTTGCGCGGTATGGCGAGCGGGGGAGCCGGTCGAGGGTGAACCCGAACACCGTGCGATAGGTGTCGAGGATTCGCTGCTCGCCGTCGAGCGTGGTTTCGGTTCGGGCCGCCCCGACGGTGGTGATCAGCGTGTCGCCGGTCAGGGTCACCCGGCCGTCCTCGGTGTTGCGTGAGCACACCAGTTTCTCGGTGAAGTGCGATGCCGGCGAGGTGGAGTTCCACCAGGCGCCGATCCGGAATTCGTCGAGGGTGCGCGACCGCTGCTCCATCCGGTACTGCGGCCGGCCGTCGCACAGCACGTCGATGTCCCCCTCCGGCGCGTCCACCACCAGGTACTCGCCGTCCGGGTCGTCCTGCGCGTCCGGCCAGTCCAGCCGCAGCGGGTGGCAGGCGTGCCGGCCGAAGCCGACGTCGGCCACCCAGCGCTCGCCGCTGGCGTCCACGGTGAGTGCCAGATGATCGAACGGCACTCCGAGCCCGCCGTCGCCGAACACCCGGGCCGCGTGCCGGATCACCGGAAAACCAACCGCCTCGAGGAGAGCGGCGAACGCGCCGTTGAGCTCGTAACAGAACCCACCGCGCCGCCGCCGGACGATCTTGTCGACCAGCGCGTCCTCGTCGAGCGTGATCGGCTCGTCCAGGTGGATGCTGAGGTTCTCGAACGGCACCGTGCGCAGGTGTCGCACGTGCAACTCACGCAGTAGTGCGGCGTCCGGGCGGCCGATCTCGGTTGGCAGCCCGATCCGGCGCAGGTAGGCGGACGCGGTGGCATGATCCATTTGTCCACTATGCAAACTCGACCCACCTGTAGGTCAACCGGGGTCAGCCGCCGGAGAGCCGGACCAGTTCCCGCTCCGCCTGCGGCGTCGCGCCGATTGCCCCGGCCGCTTCGGAAAGCCGGTAGCGGACGAACGACGCCTGGCCCTCGAGGTCCGGTTCGGCCGGTGCGACCCCGTCCAGGTAGGCCCGCCAGCTGCGGGCCGGAATCCACCGGCTCATTCCTTCGAACCGCATCGCGATGGACCAACTGCCGCGTTCGGCCGAGATCCGGACGAACGCCTCCAGCCACCGCCTGCCCTGCCGAACCGGTCCCTGGAGTACGAGTAGTTGCTGGTCAGCATCGCGTTGCTGGTCGAGTACGTCGAACCCCTGGCCGGCGAGATCGGCGCACATCGCCGCCACCGGCCGGGGGAACCCACAGTCCGTCACCGGCATGAGCATCCTCCGATCTCCGCAAGGCTTCCCACGGCCGCTGCAGTCTTAATCGAGGATCTCTCAACAGGCCGTTGTACCGTTTGTTGTTGGCAGATCCTGAGCATTACCCGTGGACAAGCAACCTCTCCGCCGGCCCGACCGTCCCTTGGAGTGCAGGCGTCCAGAGAAAACGTCGGGGCTGGAGGCGAGGAATCATGCAGATCAAGATCGGTGTGCTCGCGGTGACCGGGTTCGCCCTGCTCGCCGCGGGGTGTAGCAGTGGGGTTTCCGGGAACGTGGCCCAACCGGACGTGCGGACCGGATGGTCCACCGCGCCATCTGGCGGCGGGTCGAGCGCGCCGGGCGGCGCGTCGTCCCCCTCGGCGGTGCCGTCCGCCGGGACGCTGCAACCCCCGGCCCCGGCAGCACCGGAGTCGGCCGAGGCGGCCGCACCGGGGGACTGTAGGGCGGCCGAACTCAGGTTGTCGCTGGGGCAGGGCGACGCCGCGGCCGGCACGGTCTACCGCCCGCTGCGGTTCACCAACACCGGCACGCGCAACTGCACCATCCAGGGCTTCCCCGGGGTGTCCTACGTGGCCGGCGACGACGGGCACCAGGTCGGCCCGGCGGCGTTCCGGGTGGGCACCAAGGGCGCGCCGGTCAGCCTGGCGCCCGGCGCGACGGCGAGCGCGCCGGTGGGCTTCACCCAGGTGCGCAACTTCGACCCGGCGGTGTGCCGGCCGACCGCCGTGCGGGGGCTACGGATCTACCCGCCACACGACACCGCGGCCATGTTCGTGGCCATGGAGGGCACCGGGTGCGCCGGAAACCCGCCGGGTAACCAGCTCGAGGTGCGGACCGTCCATAGTGGACAAGACAACTAGGTGATCATGCTTCGGAGCGCGGCGCTGCTCAGCTGGCCCGCTTGGCCGGCCGCCGGACGGTGCGCCGCAGGCGGTTGAGGGCGCGGTGTTGGGCGACCCGCACGGCGTCCGCGGTGGTGCCGACCAGATCCGCGGTCTCCTGGGCGGAGAGACCGAGGACGATTCGCATCACCAGGATGTCGCGCTGGCGGGGGGTGAGGGTGCGGAGCAGGCCGCCGGTGCGCTCGACCAGCTCACGGCGCAGGGTGATCTGCTCCGGATCGGCCTCGGCGGTCATCACGTCCGGGGTCTCCGACGTCGGCTGGGAGCGATCCCGGGCCGCGGCCCGGTGTACGTCGGCCACCTTGTGCGCGGCGATCCCGTAGACGAAGGAAAGGAATGGGCGACCCAGCTGGCGGTAGTTGGGCAGCGCCCGGAAGACGGCCAGGCACACCTCCTGGGCCACGTCGTCGGCGGCGACGAAGGTGCGCTGGGCGCGGCCGAGCTTGGTTCGGCAGTAGCGGACCACGATCGGCCGCAGAAAGGCCAGCAGATCCTCGGCGGCATCCGCGCTCCCGCAGACCGCCTCGGCCACCACGGAGTCGAGGTTGCCCCGATCGACCCGCCGCGGACGCGGCAGGGTGACGGTTTCCACGATCTCCCAGCTGGCCTCAAGCTCTGCCAGGTCAACCTCTGGCTCGACTGTGCACAACATGGCACGCCTCCTGCACCGGTTCTACTGCTCCAAGAGAGCACGGGGGGCGGGCCCAAATACGTGGCCGGCAAATTTCTATCCCGGACGAACCAAACTGCTGCCCTATTGGGCACACGCTCCGTACTCGCCGTGTGCGGACCGTTACCCGGTGCGGATCGCCGGCACGTCGGCCGGCCCGGCATGTCAACCACATCGGCGTGCTGGCCGGTTTTGTAAGCGCACCACTACCTTGCCCGCCGGGCGGGCGCGCCCGCCCGGCCGGGCGTTGGTCCAGACCGGACGCCGGTGTCTTGCCCGGCGAAGCAGGCGAGACTACGGAAAGTGATCATCAGTGGGCGCCCGGCGGACCAGATCCGTTCAGGTCGGGCCAGCCTCGCGCCGACCGGACGGCGATAGCGTGACCCTCGTGGCGGAGGCCCAGGAGCACGGCGCGGCCGGACGCAGGGCGCGCAGCGAGACCACGCGCACGCGCATCGTGGAGTCCGCGCTGCGCCTGTTCCAGGAGAACGGCTACGACCGCACCACGATGCGAGCCATCGCCGGGGAGGCCGGTGTGTCGGTCGGCAACGCCTACTACTACTTCAAGTCCAAGGATGCGCTGATCCAAGGGTTCTACGACCGCATAGCCGAGTTGCACCGGCAGCGGAGCGCGGCCGTGTTGGCCGCCGAGCAGGACTTCGCCGCCCGGTTGCGCGGGGTCATGCTCGGTTGGCTGGCCATCGCCGGGCCGTACCACGAGTTCGGCAAGCAGTTCTTCGTCAACGCGGCCGATCCGGACAGCCCGCTCAGCCCGTTCTCTCCGGAGTCCAGCCCGGCCAGAGACGCGCAGATCGCCCTCCACCGCGAGGTGGTCGAGGGTTCGACCGCGAAGGTCGATCCGGAGCTGCGTGCCGACCTGCCCGAGCTGATCTGGCTCTACCACATGGGTGTGGTGCTGTTCTGGGTGCACGACCGCTCGCCCGGCTCCCGGCGCACCCGGATGCTGGTCGAGCGCACGGTGCCGCTGCTGGACCGGGTGGTCGGGCTCTCCCGGCTGCGGGTTCTTCGGCCGGTGACCAGGGAGATCGTCGCGCTGATCAAGGACCTGCTCCGGCCCGACGCTTGACAGTCCCGGCCACGTTGATGGAACCTGGGGTAACTGTTACGTCGGGTAACACCTTGGAGGATCGGCATGGCTCGGGCGCTGCGACCGAAGGACCGGGAGATGACCGCGGCTCGGCTGCTCGAGTCGTCGGTGCGCAACTCCTACGACCCGCAGCTCGACATCGACTGGGACGCACCTCTGCCGGACGGGAAGGGTTTCCTTCCGCCGGAGCGGGTCTCGTTGTACGGCACCCCGTTGTGGGACGGGCTGACACCGGAGCAGCGGATCGAGCTGGCCAAGCACGAGCTGGGCAGCACGGCCAGCGTCGGGCTGTGGACCGAGATCGTGCTGATGCAGCTGCTGGCGCGCTATGCCGAGAACCTCGACCCGCGCAGCGCGCACGCCCAGTACGCGCTCACCGAGATCGGTGACGAGACCCGGCATTCGATCATGTTCGGCAAGGCGCTGACCCGGTTCGGGGTGCCGGCCTACGGCCCGCCGAGGCTGGTCCGGCGGCTCAGCCCGCTGTTCAAGTCGGTGGTCGGCGGCGCGGCGATGTTCGCCTCGGTACTGGTGGTCGAGGAGATGACCGACCGGCTACAACGGTCCACAATGGACGACGAGGGCATGCAGCCGCTGGTCCGGATGGTGAACCGGATCCACGTGATCGAGGAGGCCCGGCACGTCCGGTATGCGCGGGAGGAGTTGGTTCGCGAGCTCGAAACGGTGCGCCGGCCGATGCTCGAGCTGCATCGCGCGGTGACCGCGGCGGTCGCCTTCGGCGTCGCCGACATGCTTGTGCACCCACGGGTCTACGCCGCGGTCGGCCTGGATCCGAAGCAGGCGAGGGCGGTCGCGCTGGCCAACCCGCACCACCGGGCCACCCGGCGCTGGATGGCCGAGAAGGTGGTGGACTTCTGCACCGAGGTCGGCATGATCGGCGGCCCGTCGAAGGCGCTCTGGCGCCGCGCCCACCTCATCTGATCTCGCGGGGTCAGACTACCGTGCGAGCGGCCGCCGGTGTCTGGACTGACGAGCAGCGCAGCGAGCGAGGAACGAGCGAGTGAGCAGCGCAGGAGGGAAGGCACCGGGCACGAGGCCGCGAGCCGCCCGAGCGAGCTTGCGAGCGAGGGCAGAAGGCACTGCCCTAACCCCAGCCGAGTTCGTGCAACCGCGCGTCGTCCACCCCGAAGTGATGGGCGATCTCGTGCACAACGGTGATCGCCACCTCCTCGACGACGTCCTGCTCCGTGTCGCAGATGTCGAGGATCGCCTCGCGGTAGATGAAGATCCGGTCCGGCAGCACGCCGCCGTAGTGACTGGTCCGCTCGGTCAGCGCCACGCCGTGGTAGAGCCCGAGCAGCGTGGGGTTCTCCCGGTCGCGGTCCTCGACCAGGACCACCACGTTGTTCATCGCGGCGGCGAACTCCTCGGGGATCAGGTCGAGCGCGTCGGCGACCAGTTCCTCGAAACGTTGCCCGGGCATCTCGACGCCCACCGGGTTACCCGCCGGCGACCGAGGAGGGCGCCGACGAGGACGGCGGCGCCTCGGCGGGCGGCGCTCCGCCCGCGTCCGCGCCCGCGTTCTTGACGGACCCGACGACCGGAGCGAGACCCGAGCCGTCCGGCAACGCGGCGCCGACCTTGCAGTCCACCCGGCGCGACCCGGCCGCCCAACTCTGGTCCTGAAGCGTGTCCCAGGACAGGGTCAGCCGCTTCGCGGTCAGGTTGACTCCGCTCGTGTACTGCGCGGCGACCTGAGCACAGAGATCAGCGAGCTTGTTGCCCTGAGCCTCGGCCGCCGGGAAGTCCGCGGGGAAGGCCTGCGTCAGGTCCACGTTGCCGACCACCTCGATGGCGTGCTCCTTGCCGCAGTCGATCGGATCACCGACGCTCTTGGTGTCGGTCAGCGCGAAGCAGGTGCCGGGGTCGTGGATATTCGACTGGTCCTGCTTGGCCGCCGACCCCTTGGTGAGCAGCCGGGTACCGGCCGGCGTCACCCGGTGCAGCCCGCAGCGCAGCTTGCGGTCGCCGGAGCGCCACTGGTCATCGGTCGGCTTCAGCGCGCTCACGCTGTACCTGCCGAACGGGTCGAGCTTGCCGCCGAGGTAGGTGGCCACGCCCGGAGTGCATTTCTGGTTGGCGATCTCCTGCCACTTCTTCTCATCCGGCGGCGATGCCTCCGGCCCGTAGTCCGTTGAGATCTCCACATTCGAGGTCACCTCGAAGATGTGCGCCGCGTCGCAGCTGAGCCGGCGCATCGCCCTCGGGTTGTCCGCCGGCCAGTCCAGGCAGGTCCCGCTCGGCGAGTCGAACGCCGCGGCCGCCTCATCCGCCACGCTGCTCGCCGACCCGCGCACGGCCACCGGCCAGGAGAAGACCATGCTCAACGCGAGCAACATCAACGCGCCAGCGAACGCGCCGGCCATCACCAGCCGGGTGCGCATTGTCTCGGTCGCGGCCATCCCCTCCATAATGCCGTGCCGGGACGGTACTCTCCCGGGCGGGAGCGAACATGACTGAGAAAGACCAGCCAGACCAGCCGGATGAGGCCACCCCGGAGGGCGCAGAAGAGCCCGAGCCGGAGCCTCAGCGCGGCAAGATCCGGTTCCAGGATCCGGAGACGTCCCGGCCCCGTCCGCCGACGATCGGCGAGCAACGGGCCCGGCGTAAGGCCCTGGAACGGGAGGCCGAAGAGGAAACCGCGCTGGCCGAGGCCGAGCGCAAGTCCAAGACGCGCAGGCGGGTCCTGATCGGCAGCGGGGTCACTGTCGGGGTCGTCGCCCTGGTCTCGGTCTGGTACTCCGCGGCGCGGCCGACCGAGGTCAGCGCGAACTGCGTGGCCAACAACGACGTGCTGGCCAGTGACGAGAACGTCTGCGACGAGAACTATGTGCGCGACCACCACGGCTACGTCAGCAACGGAATCTTCTTCCTGCCGATCGCCGGCGGCGGCTACAGCCAGTACCACTACAACTACGGCGGCACCGTCGGCCCAGGCGGCCGGGTGTCCGGTGGCTCCATCGCGGCGCCGTCGGCCAAGGTCACGGTGCGCACCCCGTCCGGCAAGACGGTGCAGCGCGGTGGTTTCGGGGTCAGCGGCGGCAGCAAGAGCGGGGGCAGCTGAGTGCGCAGGGAGGCCTCCCGCCCCCGACGTGACTGGCAGCAGACCGTCGAGTCGCAGGGCCTCGTGTTCGGCACTCCGGCGCGATCGGGCAGCGGCGCCCCCCGGCCGTACTGGGACGAGTCGGTGCACTACGTGCTGGAGATGGACGAGGTGCTCTCCGTCGAGGCGGACGTCGAGTTGCTGCACTCGATGTGCCTCGGCGCCGTCGACAACGTGGTGATCACCGAGCGGTACAAGGATTTCGGTATCCCGGAGTGGGTGTGGCCGGCCATCGCGGAGTCGTGGCGGCGCCGCGATCCTTACGTCTACGGTCGGTTCGACCTGCGCTATGACGGCTCCGCGCCGGCGAAGCTGTTGGAGTACAACGCGGACACGCCGACCTCACTGCTCGAGGCCGCGGTCGTGCAGTGGTACTGGAAGACCGACGTGTTCCCCGACGACGACCAGTGGAACTCGATCCACGAGAAGCTGGTCGAGCGGTGGACCGAGATCGGCGACCTGCTCCCGTCCAGCGAGCTGCACTGCACCTGGTCCGCCGCCGACCCGACCGGGGAGGACCACGTCACGGTCGCCTATCTCCAGGAGACCGCGGCCGAGGCCGGGCTCAACACGGTCGGTCTCGCGATCGAGGAGATCGGCTGGGATCCGGTGCTCAAGCGCTTCGTCGATCTCGAAGAGGCGCGGATGAACACCGTGGTGAAGATGTACCCGTGGGAGTGGGTGGTGGACGAGGAGTTCGGCCGGCACGCGGTCGAGTCCCTGCCGCAGACGCTCTGGCTCGAGCCGCTGTGGAAGATGCTGCTGTCCAACAAGGCCTTGTTGGCGATCCTCTGGGAGATGCACCCCGGCCACCCCAACCTGCTGCCCGCCTTCCTCGACCAGCCCGGCCTGCTCACCGAGTACGTGCGCAAGCCCCGGCTCGGCCGCGAGGGGGCGAACATCCAGATCGTCGCGCCGGGCTACGAGACCCAGACCGGTGGCGTCTACGGCGACGAGGGCTACGTCTACCAGGCGTTCGACCCGTTGCCGGAGTTCGACGGCTATCGACCCGCGCTAGGTGCTTGGATCGTCGGCGACAGCTCGGCCGGCCTTGGCATCCGGGAGACCGCCGGATTGGTCACCGACGACGGTGCGGCCTTCGTCCCGCACCGGATACCGCAGTAAGCAGGAGGATCTGTGAGCAGTCACCTCGCCAGCACAGCCAACGTGGCGCTGCCCGAGGGTTTCTGGCCGGACCTGGGTGAGGGTATCGGCGCCATCGCGCTGTACGCCGTGATCGGCGTGATCCTCATGCTGATCGGCTTCTACGCGATCGACTTCACCACGCCGGGCAAGCTCTCCGAGCTGGTCCGCGCCGGCCGGCCGAACGCGGTGATCGTGACCGCCTCCGGCATGCTCAGCATGGCGTTCATCATCGTGGTCGCGATCGTCAACTCGGCGAACGACCTGGGCGCCGGGTTGATCCAGTCACTGATCTACGGTCTGGTCGGCATTGTCGCCCAGGTGCTGGCCGTGCGGCTGCTGGAATGGACCACCCGCCTCGATGTCGGCGGCACGATCGAGGCCGAGGTGTTCGCGCCGGTCATCGTCGTGGTCGCCGCCGTGCACATCGCCCTCGGTCTGGTGGTCGCGGTCGCCATCAGCTGAACGCCTTGCGGGGTCGCTCCGCGCCGCCGGTTACGCTCGCGCCCGTGATCGATCCGAGAACGCTCCGTGAGAACCCGGATGCCGTGCGCGCGTCGCAGCGCGCCCGCGGTGAGGACGAGGCCGTGGTGGACGCGCTGCTCTCCGCCGACGAGCGGCGGCGGGCGGCCATCGCGCGGGCGGACGCCTTGCGGGCGGAGCACAAGCAGCTCGGCAAGCAGGTCGGCCGGGCGAGCGGCGGTGAGCGGGAGGCGTTGCTCGCCAGGGGCAAGGAGCTGGCCGCCGAGGTGAAGGCCGCGGAGGTGGCGCAGGCGTCGGCCGCTGAGGAGTTCGAGGTCCTGCACGGCAAGGTGGCCAACCTGGTACACCCGGACGTGCCGGTCGGCGGCGAGGACGACTACGCCGTGCTCAGGACCGTCGGTGAGCCGAGGAGGTTCGACTTCGAGCCGCTCGACCATCTCGACCTCGGCACCCGGCTCGGTGCGATCGACATGGAGCGCGGCGCCAAGGTGTCCGGCTCTCGGTTCTACTTCCTCACCGGGGTCGGCGCGCAGCTACAGCTCGGCCTGCTGACCCTGGCCGCCGCCCAGGCAGCCGCGAACGGCTTCACCCTGATGATCACGCCGGCGCTGGTCCGCCCCGAGATCATGCGCGGCACCGGGTACCTCGGCGCGCACGCCAGCGAGGTCTACCAGCTCCGCGAGGAGGACCTCTACCTGGTCGGTACCTCGGAGGTGCCGCTGGCCGGCTACCACGCCGACGAGATCCTCGACCTGTCCGCCGGCCCGCGCCGCTACGCCGGCTGGTCGTCGTGTTTCCGCCGGGAGGCGGGCTCCTACGGCAAGGACACCCGCGGGATCATCCGGGTGCACCAGTTCGACAAGGTCGAGATGTTCGTGTACTGCCGGCCGGAAGAGGCCGATGCGGAGCACGGCCGGCTGCTGGCGTGGGAGGAGGAGATGCTGGCCAGGATCGAAGTGCCGTACCGGGTGATCGACACGGCGGCCGGCGACCTCGGCACCAGCGCCGCGCGCAAGTTCGACTGCGAGGCCTGGCTGCCCAGCCAGCAGACCTATCGCGAGCTGACCTCGACGTCCAACTGCACGACCTTTCAGGCCCGCCGGCTCGCCGTGCGCTACCGGGACGAGACCAACCGCCCGCAGACCGCCGCCACGCTCAACGGCACGTTGGCCACCACCAGGTGGATCGCCGCCATTCTGGAGAACCACCAGCAGGCGGACGGCTCGGTCGTGGTGCCAGATGCGTTGCGCCCGTTCCTTGGCCGCGATGTGCTGGCCCCTGACCTGCCTCGCTAACGAAACCGATACGCTGCGACGACACAACTCTGGGGGCGCCTCATTGAGTAGGCCCCTGGCTGGGAGGACCGTGTGGCTACATCGGGACTGCTTTCTCGGTTGACGGTCGGGGCGATTGCCGTCGTTACGATCATGGTGGGGCTGCCGGCCGCGCCAATATCGGCGGCTCCACCGCCGAAGAAACCGATCAATCCGGACGCCGACTACATGGGCTCGTCGCTGGCCGGCCACGAGCCGACGGCCGTTGCCCGTGGCCTTTCGCTGAACGCGGTCGCGCCAACCGGCGTCCCCGGTATCGACGTCAGCCACTGGCAAGGCAACATGGACTGGAATGGCGTGGCCGCAGGCGGTACGAAGTGGACCTACATCAAGGCCACCGAGGGCACCACGTTCATCGATGACCATTTCGCCGCCAACGCCAGCGGGTCGTACAACGCCGGATTGTTGCGCGGTGCCTACCATTTCGCCCTGCCCGACGTGTCGCCGCCGGCTCAGCAGGCGGACTTTTTCGTGGCCCACGGGGCCAACTGGACCCCGGACGGGCGCACGCTGCCGCCGGTGCTCGACATCGAGTACAACAAGTACGGCGACACCTGTTACGGCCTGAACCCGGGTCAGATGGTGAGCTGGGTCGAGGGATTCGAGAACCGGATGCACGACCTGACCGGTCGCTGGCCGGTCATCTACACCACGCGTGGTTGGTGGCGACTGTGCACGGGAAACAACCCGGGCTTCGGGTTGCGCAGTCCATTGTGGATCGCCGGTTACCACGGCGATCCGAACACCCTGGCGAACGGTTGGGCCAGCCACACGATGTGGCAGTACGCATCCGACCCGATCGACCGGGACGTGTACAGCGGGGACCTGAACGAGCTGAACGCGCTGGCGACCGGGAGCGAGCCGGACGCCATCAACGCGCACTACAACCGGTTGGGCGCGGCGGCATATCTCGGTAGTCCGACGGGCTCGCGCTACGACATCGGCGGCGGCCGGGCGCAGGACTACGCGAACGGGACGATCTACTTCACGCAGGGCTCCGGCGCCTGGTCGCTGCGCGGCCAGATCCTCGCCTTCTACCGGCAGCAGGGCGGTCCGGCCGGATTCCTCGGATTCCCCGGTTTCGACGAAACCGTGCCACCGGACGGGGTCGGCCGCTTCAGTCACTTCCAGGGCGGATCGGTGTACTGGTCGCCGGCCACCAACGCGCACGTGGTGCTCGGCGCCATTCGCGACACCTGGGCAAGCCTCGGTTGGGAGCAGTTCCTCGGCTACCCGCTCACCGACGAGCAAGGTACCTCCGACGGCGTCGGCCGGATGAGCAGCTTCCAGCGCGGGGTCATCTACTTCACCCCGGCCACCGGTGCGCACGAGGTGTACGGCTCGATTCGCGACATCTGGACCGCGCTCGGCTCGGAGCGGTCCTACCTGGCCTACCCGACAACCGGTGAGCTGGGTACCCCGGACGGCGTCGGCCGGGCCAGTTTCTTCCAGCGGGGCGCGATCTACTGGACCAATGCCACCGGCGCGCACGAGGTGCAGGGCGCCATTTACAACACCTGGTCGGGGTTGGGTTATCAGGCCTCCTACCTGGGCTACCCGGTGACCGGCGAGGCGAACACCCCGGACAATGCCGGCAGGTTCAACAATTTCCAGCGGGGCGCGGTCTACTGGACCAATGTCACGGGTGCGCACGAGGTGCAGGGCTCGATCTACGACACCTGGACCGGACTCGGCTCGGAGCGGTCCTACCTGGCCTACCCGACAACCGGTGAGCTGGGTACCCCGGACGGCGTCGGCCGGGCCAGTTTCTTCCAGCGGGGCGCGGTCTACTGGACGAATGCCACCGGTGCGCACGAGGTGCAGGGCGCTATTTACAACACCTGGTCGGGATTGGGTTATCAGGCCTCCTATCTGGCCTACCCGACAACCGGTGAGCTGGGTACCCCGGACGGCGTCGGCCGGGCCAGTTTCTTCCAGCGGGGCGCGATCTACTGGACCAATGCCACCGGCGCGCACGAGGTGCAGGGCTCGATCTACAACACCTGGGCGTCCCTCGGCTACCAGACCTCCGCACTCGGGTACCCGACCTCGGGTGAGTTCGACGTCGCGGGTGGGCGCCGGTCGAACTTCGAGCACGGGTTCATCACCTGGTCCGCGGTGAACGGTGCGGTGACGGTCAGCTACACCTGATCGGCCACATACCGGGCGATCTCCAGCGCGCAGGTCGCCGCTGGTGACGGCGCGTTGAGCACGTGCACCTGATGCGGGGCGGTCTCGATGAGGAAGTCGTGCACCATCGAGCCGTCCCGCAGCAGGGCCTGCGCGCGTATCCCGGAGCCGGCCGGCACGATGTCCGCAGGCCGTATCGCGGGCACCAGCCGGGCGAGGCTGTCGGCGAAGCGCCGCCGGGACAGCGACCGCAGCACCTCGTCGAGCGCGGTCCGCGGGTAGCGGCGGGCGAGCCGCCAGAGCCCGGGGAACCGGGCCGCGTCCGCCAGGTCGCGCGGCGAGATGTCCCACCACCTGTACCCCTCGCGGCTCAGCGCCAGCACCGCGTTGGGCCCGGCGTGCACGCTGCCGTCGAGCATCCGGGTCAGGTGCACACCGAGGAACGGCAGCGACGCGTCCGGCACCGGATAGATCAGCCCGCGGACCAGGTGCCGGCGGTCCGCACGCAGCTCGTGGTACTCGCCGCGGAACGGCACGATCCGGGCCTTCGGGGCGAGCCCGGCCAGCCGCGCGATCCGGTCACTGTGCAGTCCGGCACAGTTGACCAGCAGGTCGGCCCGAACTACGTCCGATCCGGTGGCCACCTCGACCCCGCTGGGCCGGCCGGGGCGGATCGCCAGCGCCGGGGTCGACAGCCGCAGCTCCGCGCCGGCACCGCGAAGCCGTCGCACCAGCGCGTCGCACACTCCGGGAAAGTCGATGATCCCGGTGCTGTCCACCCGCAGCGCTCCTACGCAGGCCACCTCCGGCTCGTACTCGCGCGCCTGCGCCGGTTCGATCAGCTTGGCCGGCACCCCGTTGGCCTCGGCCCGCTCGGCCAGTGCGGCAAGTGCGGGCAGCTCCGACTCGGCCGTGGCCACCACCAGCTTGCCGCAGACGTCCACCGCGACTCCGTTGGCCCGCGCGAACTCCACGATCGATCGGTTGCCGGCTACCGACATCCGCGCCTTGGACGATCCCGGCTGGTAGTACAGCCCGGCGTGCACGACGTTGGAGTTGTGGCCGCTCTGGTGGGCCGCCCAGCGGCCTTCCTTCTCGAGCAGGGTCACCTGGTTCCCGCGCCCGACCAGCTCGTCGGCCACGGCGAGGCCGAGGATTCCGCCACCTATCACGACCGCGTGCATCCCAGCAGCCTAGGCGCCGCCGTGGCCCGGCTGCCGGGCGTCGACCGCCCCGGTCAGCCGTACGGGGAGATCCCGGTCAGCCGTCATCGACGACGGAGAACCGCCTTGATGGTGGCTCGGCCGGGACCGGCGGACACGGCCGACGAGACCGACGAGATGATCCCGGTCGGACGAAGGACCTCGGCGACCTTCATCTCCAACGGGCGCGGCCGCGGCGCGCGGTGTGCCCGCAGCAACAGTTGCCGATGCGCCGAGGTGGCCAGCTCGTCGAGCCCGACCAGGTCGAGGCGCGCGACGTCGAAACCGGCGGAGTTGGCGGTGGTGGTGAGCGTCTCAGGTGAGAAGAACGTCAGGTGGCGAGGGGGATCCCAGTAGTACCAGGCGCTGCCCAGCCGTTTCGCCAGCCGGGATTCGATGTTGGGCACGACCAGTGACACGTAGTCGACCTCTGCCTCGGCGAAGGCCGCCAGCAGCGCCCGCGGCTCGAGAACGTGCTCGAGCACGTGCCGCATCGTGATCGCGTTGAGCCGGGGCAGGTCGCCAAGGAACCCCTTGACATCGAGATCGGGCGCGTACTGGTGATAAGGAACACCGGGGACCGACCAACGCTCCTCGGGGTAGAGGTCGGCCGCGTAGCAGTCGTAGCCGGCCGCGGTCAACACCCGCGCCAGCGAGCCGTCGCCGGCGCCGAAGTCGAGGATGGTGGCTCCGGCCGGCACGAACGCGGCAAGTGCCTTCACCTCGCGACGCATCATGACCGCCCGAGCCTTGACGATCAGTGCGCTCGGTGAGCGATGCATGATCGCACCGGCCGGGTTGTCGTAGTAGCGCCCAAGCTCGGACGCGATCGGGGCGTCGGAGATGTAGACGAGATCGCACCCCGCACAGCGGCGAACCTCGAAGTCCTCCGCCGAGATGTGGTCCGTGACCACGCGCACCGGGGTGCTCGTGGTGCCGCCGCACCCCGGGCACGGCCGATTGGAGAGACGCACGGCGGGTGTCTGGCCAGTCGTCGCTGTCACGGCAGCGGACTATACGCGGTGACCAGCCAGTTGAGACGCGAGCCCACCGGGGGCGGTTCGGCGGGCCGGCCGGGGTGCCTAGGATGGGCCGGGTCGCCGGCAGCCGGAAATTGGTCAATATCGTGAGGGAGCAAGGGTGAGCGAGATTCTCAGCATGGCCATGAAGGAGACGGCCGACCGTCTCCTGAGGTTGGCCTCGGACACCGGCTTCCAGCGCACCGTCGAGCGTGCCGGGGATCTGCTCGCCGATGCGTTCGCGGCTGAAAAAGCCGTTTTCGCCTGTGGCAACGGCGGCTCGATGTGTGACGCCATGCACTTCGCGGAGGAGCTCTCGGGGCGGTTCCGCGAGAACCGGCCACCGCTGCCCGCCTCCGCGATCTCGGATCCCGCGTACCTCACCTGCACCGCCAACGACTTCGGCTACCAGCATGTGTTCTCGCGATACCTCCAGGCGCACGCCCGTGCGGGTGACGTCCTCATCGCCCTGAGCACGAGCGGTCGAAGCGCGAACATCATCGCCGCCGCCGAGACCGTCCGGGCCAAGGGCGGCAAGGTGATCTCATTGACCGGCCGGTCGGGCAGCGATCTCGGCGCACTCGCCGACGTCGACCTGTGCGTGGGGACCACGGAGTACGCCGACCGGGCCCAGGAAATCCACATCTTGCTGCTGCACTCGCTGGTACAGATGGTGGAGCAGCGGCTGTTCGCGGGGGTGGGTGCCGACTCGTGATCGGGAAGTCCGGTGAGGGGCTGAAAGGCCTCGACCCCTTGCTGACTCCGGGGTTCGGCCTGGCCGTGCGCGCCCTCCACCGGCGCAAAGCCGCGCCCGACGCAACCCAGGCCCTGGTGGTCCGGCCGGGAGGCCTTGGCGACCTGGTCATCGCCCACCTCGCCGCCGAGCGGCTCGGTGTCGCCGACCGGGTGACCTGGCTCATTGAGCGACGTTCCGCGGCCTGGGCCAAGTACCGGGGCCTGCCGTACCTGAACTATGACGAGGACCCGCTGCGCGCCGCGCGCGGGATCTCGTCGCGGTTCCCCCTCGTGATCAACACCGAGCAGCGGTTCGGGCTGTCGATGACCGCCGCGCGGTGGGCCGCGGCGCGGGGCGGAACCGTCGTCGGCTTCGAGACCAACCGGGGCGCCCGACTCGCGGATCGGCTGGTGTCCTACGACTGGGACCGGTCACACGAGTTGGCCGAGTTCTCCCGAATCCTCGCGGAGTCATTCGGGCTGCCGATGCCGCCCGTCGGCGCGATCGACCGGCGCCGCCCTTCCGACGACACGATCGTGGTCGCCCTCGGCGGCACACACAGTCCGTCGCGCGCGCTGTCCCCCCGCGACTGGGCGTCCTGGCTGCTGCCCTTGATCGGCTCCCACGAGGTCCTGCTGACCGCCGGACCCATGGAGCGCGAGCTGGCGGCTGAGCTGCTGGATCAGCTCGGCGGGCAGGCGACGTTGTTCAAGGGCTCGTTCGACGAGGTCGTCGACCGCATTGCCACCGCGGAGCGCGTGGTGACCATCGACGGGGGTCTCGTCCACGTCGCGTCGTATTTCGGTGTGCCGTGCGACGTGCTGTTCACGGCCGGACGGTCGTCGAAGTGGGCCCCGCTGGGGCGCGGCTCACGAGTGCATCGCCGGCACGATCTTTCCTGCCAACCGTGCACCGTGTTCGGCCAGGTGCCGCCCTGTCCGTTCGGCTACCTGTGCCGCCACGGAATCCCCGAAACCCTCGCCATCGACCCGGTGGAGACGGCGTCCCGCACCTGACAAAGTGCTACCGCGTGTCGTGAGTCAGGTGGCGCTGACCAACTTCGTGGTGCTCAGCCCATCGACCAGATTCACGATGTGCACGCGTCCACCCCACTCTTTGACCTCTGGGGCGCCGACCACGTCGTCAGCCGTGTAGTCGCCGCCCTTGACGATGACGTCGGGGCGGATGGCGCGGATCAGATCGATGGGCGTGTCCTGTTCGAACGCCGTCGCGTAGTCCACGAAGCGAACGGCGGCCATCACGGTGAGCCGGTCGGCCAAGGACTGCAGCGGTCGGGTCGGTCCCTTGAGCCGCTGCACGCTCTCATCGGAGTTCAGCCCGACGACGAGCACGTCGCCCTGGGCACGAGCCTCCTCAAGCAGCGAGACGTGCCCGCGGTGCAGCAAATCGAAGCACCCGTTGGCGAACACGATGCGGGCGCCGGCGTTGCGCCGCAGCTCAACCAGGCGACTGAGGCGCTGCCAGTCCTGGACGATGTGCGGTGACTCGGCGGGCAACGTGAGCCGAACGATCTCATTGAAGATCTCCGCGGCGGTCACGAGCGCGGTGCCGAACTTGGCACAGGCCAGGCCGGCCGCGACGTTGCCGAGCTGCACGGCGACCCGGATGGACAGTCCGCTCGCGAGCGAGCTCGCAATCGTGGCGATCATGGTGTCGCCCGCGCCCGAAACGTCCGAGACCTCGCGCGCCCGCGTGCCGAAGCGTTCGACAGTGCCACCGCGCGGCGCGAGCACGACGCCGTCGGCGGCCATCGAAACGACGAAGTTGTCGACGTCGGTCCGGCCGTGCAAGGTCGCGGTGAGCTCCTCGACTCCGTCGGGCTTGCCGTTCGCGGACCCGGCCATCCGCTTGGCTTCTGCGAGGTTCGGCTTGACCACGGTCGCACCCGAGTAGTGGTCGAGCGCTGTCCCCTTGGGATCCACCACGACAGGGAGGCCGAGCCGGCGCGCGACCGCGACGACCGCGCGCGCCATCGACGGGGTGACCGTGCCCTTGGCGTAGTCGGAGATGACGACGCCGTCGAGGCCCTCTTCGGCGAGCAGCTCGATCCGTTGGACGACCCGTGCGACGTCCTGGTCGTCTGCCGGAGACCAACGTTCCCGGTCGATCCGGAGCAGTTGCTGGCTACCCGATACGACCCGCTGCTTCAGCGTGGTCGGCACGCCTTGCTTGCGCAGGGCGGTGTCCAAGGTCACCCCGGCGTCCTGGCAGAGCGTGGCCAACCGGTCCCCGGCCACGTCATCGCCGAAGATCCCGCACACGATCGCCGTGCAGCCGAGTGCGCCGATGTTGGCGGCCACGTTGGCGGCCCCCCCGAGTACGGTGCGCTCATCACCGGCCAGCACGATCGGGACGGGAGCCTCGGGGGAGACCCGGTCGACCGACCCCGCCAGATACTGGTCGAGCATGAGGTCCCCGAGCACGAAGATCGAGGCGCCCTCGAAACCAAGTACCACGTCAGGGTGCAGGTCAAGCTCGGGCATGGCGTCCTGGGGCAACGTCGTCTCCAACTCGTGGCTCTACGGTCTGCGACAATAGCAACGCCGCGCAGGCTCGGCGGATCCGGCAGCACGCGAGGAACAAGGGATTGCTACCAACTCTGAATGCTCTGCTCGGCGCCCAGGCGCGGCACGTTCCGCTGGTGGTCGACTTCGACGGAACCCTGTGTTGCGCGGATACGCTGCTGTGGCTGCGACAGCGCTGTGTGACCGGACGTGGCGAGCTCGAGGAGGGCCGGGTCCGGGCACGTACGGTGAGCAAGCAGGCGGAAAAGGTGTATCTCTGGCATCAGGTCGGCCTTCCGGTCGAGGAGTTGCCCTACGAAACCGACCTGATCGACGCGCTCAAGGCCGAGCGGGCCACCGGCCGCGCGGTCGTCCTGGCCACCGGGTCAGCGCGAGGTTTCGCCGAGGCGGTAGCCGACCATCTGGGGATCTTTGACCGTGCCATGGGAACCGACGAGTCGGTCAACATGACCGGTGTTCGCAAGAGTGCGGCGCTGCAACGAGCGTTCGGGCAGCGCGGCTTCGACTACGTCGGCGACAGCGCCGCCGACGTTCCGGTGTGGCAGAGCGCCGGTCAGGGAATTCTTCTCGACCGCCCGGGAGCACCGGCGTTCGCCGTCCCGGACAACGTTGTCCGGGTGCGGTCTGCCCGGGCTCTTGAGCCCTTTCCCACCGCACTCCGCCTGAATCCCCTGGCCGCGGTCGACCCGGTGAGCACCGGGCACTACCACTAGAAGTAGACGCCCGCGGCAAGGGCGGCGAGCCAGGCCACGCCGAGAATCTGCAGGACCCGGTCGCTCAGGGCGATCTCCTCCGGCTCACCGGCCTTGCCGCCATCCACGTCCACCGCATAACGCAGCACGGCGACCACGAACGGCACCATCGAGATCACCGGCCACACCGAGCCGGAGACCTGGCGCATCTGGAACGACCACAGCGCGTACGTCATGATCAGCAACGCGGCGGACGCGGTCCAGACGAACCGCAGGTAAGAGGCGGAGTAGCCATGCAGCGACCGGCGGATCTGGGCTCCGGTCTGCTCGGCCATCACGAACTCGGCGTAGCGCTTGCCGGACACCATGAACAGCGAGCCGAACCCGGCGACCAGCAGGAACCATTGGGACAGCGGGATTCCCGACGCCGCACCGCCGGCGATCGCGCGCATCAGGAAGCCGGAGGAGACGATGCAGATGTCGATCACCGGTTGGTGCTTGAGCCAGAAGCAGTACGACAGCTGGACGGCCTCGTACACCGCGACGACGATGACCAGCGGCCAGGAGGCGACCGCCGCCACCGCCAGCGCTCCGGCGAACAGCACAATGGCCACGGCCACCGCGACGGACGGTGGCACGATGCCCGCGGCGATCGCCCGGAACCGTTTCTTCGGATGCGCCCGGTCCGCCTCGATGTCGTGTACGTCGTTGATCAGGTAGATGCCGGACGCCGCGAGCGAGAACGCGACGAACGCAAGGATCGAGCCGAGCAGCACGTCCGCCGTGCCGAGTAGGCCCGAGGCCAGCGGCGCGGCCAGGACCAGCACGTTCTTCAGCCACTGCCGAGGGCGCACCGCGCTCAGCAGACCCGGCAGGAGCGCGCCGGATCGCGCGGGCGCGGATTCCGGACTAGTCACGGTGCTCATGTCTCCTCCACTACGTCCGGTCCGGAACGTGGCAGCCTGCGCAGCGCCAGCCATCCGACTAGTCCGCCGAGCGCCGATCCAGCCAGCACATCGGTCGGGTAGTGCACGCCGAGTACCAGCCTGGACAACAGCATGGGTGGGACCAACACCGGGGTCAGCCGGCGTCCGGTGAGCCGGCCGTACAGCACGGCCGCCGCGGTGGTGGACGCGGCGTGCGATGACGGGAAGGAGAGCCGGCTCGGCGTCCCGACCAGCACCTGGACCTCCGGATCAGCCGGGCGGGTCCGGCGGACCAGCCGCTTGACGCCGATCGAGGCGCCGTGCGTGAACGCCACCGCCGCGGCCGCGGTGAGCCACTCCCGGCGGCGCGTGCGGTCCAGCGTCGCGCCAAGCGCGCCCAGCGCCAGCCAACCGCCGGCGTGCTCGCCGAACAGCGACAAGCCACGCGCCGCGGAGACCATGGGTGGCCGTGCCGAACGCCGCTGTACCGCCTTCAACAAGCCGATCTCGGTCAGCGCCATGCCGTTCCTCATTCCTACAGACCCAGCTGGGTCTCGGTGCTGGTGGTCAGCCGGTACTGGTTGGTCGGGTACGGCGCGGCGAACCGGTACACCTGCGTGCCCCGCTGCGCCGGGAAGTCCCGGAAGCGCGCGGTGAGCAGGGTCATCGACTGGCTGCGCGGCACCTGCCCGAACAGGCCCCCGCGCCAGGGGTGCCAGGTGCCCTCGGTGATCAGCATCTGATACGGCGCATCGGACCACTGCACCGCGTAGGAGATGGGTTCGCTGATGCCGTTCTGGTAGACAGGCTGGCGCTGGCACGGGAACAGGAACGCGAACTGCCAGGACAGGCCGATGGGCGCCGCGTTCGGCAGATACTCCTGCAGCGGCACGGCTCGGTGCACGCTCGGGGCGGTGAACGCGAGCCATCCCCCGTCGTCGGTGGTGCCGTCCACGGCCACCAGCCTGATCGCGTCCGCCCCCACCGGCCGCCCGGTCGTGTCGTCCGCGATCAGGCTCCGCCAGCCGGTGCTGTCGAACAGGTCACTGATGTCCTTGCGCCCCAGCACATCCACACTCGTCCCGGCCCGCCGGCCCCACTCGACGGCCAGGGAGTTGCCGGTCGCCAGCCGGCCCGAGACCAGCGTGGCCACCGCGCCGCCGGTGGGGAGCGACCCGGGCAGCTCGTACCACGCCGTGGTCAGGCGCCCGGTGGCCAAACCGGGTGTGGCGCCCTCGGTCCGGCTGCCCCAACCCTGCTCGCCGGCTCCTCCCGGCGGCGGCGGCGAGGCGACCGGCCAGCCGCCCGGCGCGAACGCGGTCGGCGCCGGGGCGGGCTGACCGGCCAGTGGCGTCAGCGGGGTGGCCGATCGGTCATCCAGCACGTCGATGGCCGTGGCGGCCACGCAGTCGTGCGCGAGCGGGTCCCGGACCGCCGCCTGGGTGGCGGAGAACGTGTTCCACGTCCGAGCCGCCGCCACGGTGAAGCTGCCAACCAGGTAGCCGATGTCCGCGACGAAGAATGCCAGCAGCAGCAGCGGAACGGCCATCAGCACCGAGTATCGCCGCCAGTCCGGCTTGTACCGCCGGGCCCACCGGAACACCAGGTAGGACAGGACGCCGAGGGCCAGCGCCCACAACAGCACACTGTCCGCGTGGAACTTCCATACGTGCGGCGCAATCCAGGCCTGGGGCATGCCGAACATCCAGTTGTACGGCCAGATGTTGGGTCCGTGGCCGGCGAGCGCGACCGCGGCCAGCACGCTGCCGACCCCGAGCACCACGGCCGGAACCGGCAGCTTCTCCCTGCGGGTCAACTCGCGCACCAGCGGCACGGACCCCACCAGCATCATCGCGAGAAACGCCGACCCGATCCCGGACAGCGCGCCGAAGTGGTGCGTCCACTTGCTCGGCGTGATCCACAGCAGCAGGAACATGCCGATCGTGCTCCAGCCGGCAAGGGCCAGCCGGGACGGCACCGCGACCCGGCGGAACCGGGCGCCGGCCGTCAGCGCCACGAACCAGATCATGGCCACGATGCAGACCAACACGGCCGCGCGCTTGGCGTAGTTGCCCATCGGGTCCTGCTGCAACAGGAACTGGTAGCGCAGATACTCGGTGTACCAGGTCTCCGGCCCCTGAATCGCCCGGAAGATCGCCTGCGAGCGGACGAAATCGCGCATCGTGCCGTCGAAGAACGTGACGAACGCCCCGGCCGCCCCGGCGGCGAGCACGCAGGCGATCCTGGCCACGGTGAGCCGCGGGCCGGCGTGCTGGCGGATCAACCGCCACATCGCGGGCAGTCCGGCCAGTATCGGGGCGAGTGCGGTGAACCCGGTCGGGTGCGCAAGCACCGCGAGGCCGGCGATGCCGACCGCGGCCGCCACCAGCGCCAGCCGCCGCCGCTCGACGGCGGTGGCCACGGCGAGCAGCACCAGCGCGCCGCACATGGTGACCACGCCTTCCGGCCGGACGCCCATGTCCAGCGGCAGCCACCAGGCCAGGAACGCTCCGGCCACCGCGGCCCGCACGAAGATCGGGCCCCACCTGGTGTCGCGCAGCGCCCCCGGCAGCACGTGCCGGCCGTCGACCAGTCGCCGCACCGCCCACCAGGTGACCAGGCCGAACAGCAACGCCGGGATGCGCAGCACCACCGGGGCGTAGCCGAACAACCGCTGCCAGAAGTTCAGGAAGACGTAGAACCAGCTGAACGGGGTGAAGGACTCGTTGTAGACCTGGTAGTAGTTGCCGACATAGCCCTCATAGGTGGCGTTGCGCGCCATCGCGCCGTAGTAGCCGTCGTCGTCGGTGGCCGGCGCCAGGAACAGCCAGGCGAGCATGACCAACGGCACGACCACGTCCACGACCCGCAGCTGGAACCGGCGGCGCCGCGCGGGCTCCCGCGCGATCGCCTTGTCCATCAGGATCAGGCAGGCCACCGCGACGGCGGCGGCGAGCAGCATCAGCACGGCGAGTGCGATCTTGATCGCGGTCGGTGACGAGGCGAACCGGTCGTCGACCTTGAGCCGCACGGACAGATCGTCCGCGGTCGCGCCGGGTATCGCCGCGGCGCCGGTCACCAGCATGTCCACGTCCGGCATGCGGTCGGCGGGCGCGCTGCCGACCGTCCGTCCACCTGCTGTGACGGTCAGACCGTCGGCGTCACCGATGAGCCGATAGTCACACGGGCCGGATGGCACCGCGGTGTCCACGATCCGCTGGTCCCGCACGTTCACCGTGAGCCGGCCGGACTTCGCGGTGACCAGCAGCCCGACCGGAACCGCGGCCGGCTGCCTCGGGTCCACGGTGGCCAGTACGACGCCGTCCGTCGCGGCCGCGGCCGCGACGGCGGCGCAGCTGAACCTGGCGTCGATGCCGAGCGGCTTGTACGCGCCGAGGGTGAGCATCGTGGATTGCGGCGCCACCGGATCGTTCGGCCAGGCCACGGTCGGCTGGTTCACGTTGACCGGGGCCACCGGCAGCACCGCGGCGCATGCGATCGCAAGCAGACCTGAGACCATCGCGACGGTCAGCAGCCGTTTACGCCGCTTCGGGTCGGTGGCCGGGGGAACCTCGGTAGCGACGTCGTCCGAGCGCCCCTCGACGGTATCGGCCGCAGTCTCCAAGGGAACGCCATCCTCGATTTTAGTGGTATATGCGCATGGCGGGCTCCCGGCACAAGCGCGCGAACGAGGCTAGCAGCCGGCCGGAGACGCCTGCAGCACCCCACCACCGGCACATCCGTCGTGCGCTGGTGGTTCGACCAGGAACGGGGCCGCCGATGCCGCGAAATAGGCGGTCAGCAGTCGGCCGGCCACGCCCCGGAACCGGTACACCCGCTGGCAGCGAGGTACAGTGACGCGTCCTGCCCGCCGGCCGCACGTGAGGAGGCCAGTTCTGCCTGGCAGAGCCGATTTACGACAGGCCAGCGTTGACATGAAAGAGCCAGCGGTGCCTCGGTCGACGGTTGGTGGCACCTCCGCCGGGCGGGCCATCGGCTTGGTCGGACTGTGCGTCATCGCCTCCGGATTGTTGGTGAATGCATATCTGGCGGTCGTGGCCCGAAATGTGTCGGTCGCGGAATACAAGAATTTCGGCGCCTACTGGTCCCTTGTGCTGGTCCTTGGTTTCGGTGTGTTTTTGCCCATTGAGCAGGAGCTGGCCCGTCGGTTGAACTCGCCGGCGGTAGATCACCGGGCAGTCTTGCGAGCGGCGTTGACCACGGCCGGAGGGTTCGCGCTGGCCGAGCTTGCCGTCGTGCTCGCCGCATCGCCGCTGCTGCTCGACGCTCTCGGGGACCGGCGCGGGATGTTGGCCGCCCTCGGCGCCATGTGCCTGGTCGCGGCCGGGCAGTTCGTGGTGCGCGGTGCGCTGATCGGGACCGGCCGGATGGGCATCTACGGCGGCGTGCTCGTGCTCGACGGGGTGCTGCGCGTCGTGCTCGCCGTCGCGGTGGCGCTGGCGGTGAGCACCGACAGCGTCGGCTATGCCTGGACCCTGGTCGCGGCCATCGCGATCTCTCACGTGCCGCTGTTGTTCGTGGTGCTGCGGCGGGCCGTGGGCCATCCGGGCGAGCCGGTGGGGGCGCGTTCGTTCGCCGCGTCGGTGGTCCCGCTGCTGGCCGGTTCGCTGGCCGCGCAGCTGCTGCTCAACGGCGTACCGGTACTGGTCTCGGCGGTCGCGGCGGCCGATGAACAGGTGGCCGCGGGCCGATTCCAAGCGGCTTTCCTGCTGGCCAGAATTCCGCTTTTCGTCGCGGTGCCGCTGCAGACCGTGATCCTGCCCGCGCTGACCCGGCTGTTCGAGTCCGATCGAGCCGCGGTGGCGTTGCGGGTGGTGAGCCGCTTCGCCGGCGCCATGCTCGGCATGGCGGTGTTGGGCGTGGCCGCGGCGTATTCGATCGGACCGTGGTTGATCGAGCTGGTGTTCGGCGCACAGTATGTGGTGGAGCGCTTCGATCTGGCCGCGATGGTGGTCGGGGTCGCGGCGTACCTCGGGTTGATTTTCGTAACGCAGGCGCTCGTGGCGTCCGCACTGCATGCCAAGGTGGCCTGGAGCTGGCTGGTCGGCCTGGCGGTCGCGGTGCTGGTGTTCGCCGCGGTCGGCGACCTGGTGTTGCGCGCGGAGCTGGCCTTCCTGCTCGGCTCGACGGTTGGTTGTGTGGTCGGGCTGGCGCAGCTGCTGGCCGCGCATCGGCGCAAGTCCAGCCGGGCGCGGAACTGACCATCGCACAAAAGGGCGGACCGTGGCACATACCCAAGATCAATTCAACGAGGAGTACTACCGGGGCAACGGGCAGCTGGGTGACCGCCCGGCGCTGCGCTACTACGCCCGGCTGGTTCGACGATATGTCGGCGCCGGCCCGTACCTCGACTACGGCTGCGGCACCGGCCATCTGGTCCGGCGCCTCTCCTCGCTCGGCGAGGCGTCCGGATTCGAGATCTCCACATACTCGGCCAGCCAGGCCAGGGTGAACGCCCCCGGCTGCCGGATCTACACCGACGATGCCGAGATCCCCGATGCCAGCGTCGCCGGCATCACCAGCATCCACGTCCTGGAACACCTGGCCGACGACATCGTCGAACAGGTGCTCGCCACCTGGCGGCGCATCCTGCGGCCGGGCGGCCGGGTGCTCGCGGTGATGCCCGACCCGGCCGGCCGGGCCAGTGTGATGGCCGGCGAGGGCTGGATCGGCTACGCCGACACAACTCACATCAACCTCAAGCCGCACGCGGAGTGGGCTGCGGTGCTCGCCGGACACGGGCTCCGAGTGCTGCGCGAGGGTAGCGACGGGATGTGGAACGTGCCGTACGGCCGGCTGCCCAAGCTCGTCGACGCGGCGCTGCGTGCCGGCCCGGCCCTCGCCCAGTTCCTGTCCGGGCGGTTGTTCCTGCGGCCCGGTTCCGGTGAGTCCAGCATCTTCGTGCTCGCCAGCGACAACTGACGCCTATCGATGAGGAACGCTGATCCAGCAATGTCCACCAGAACCCAATCGGAAGCCGCCAGCGGCTCGGTGCCCGTCCAGCCGCCCGGACAGTTGGTTGCCCAGCGCGGGCTGTTCCGCGGCCCGCGGCCGGAGTGCCCGGTAGACCTGTATGCCACGGTCGGCGCCGGCTCGGTCGCCCGCGAGCGATACCGCGCGGTCGTACACCCGCATTCCGCGTTGAGCACCGACACCTACTTCGGACGCTTCCCGGCCAGCTACTGGCAGCGCTGGACGGTCGTGGACCGGGTGAACGTCGAGCTGGTGGTCACCGGTTCCGGTCGGCTGTCCGTGGTCGCCTCCGACGCGGCGGGAAAGACCAGGGTGGTGGCCGGCAGCACGGTCGACGCGGCGCGGGCCGAGGACGTGCGGCTCACCGCCCGGCTGGACCGCTTCCTGGACGGCGGTTTCCTGTGGCTCGACGTCGCCACGGAGGACGGCGACCTGGTGATCGAGCGGATGAGCTGGACGGTCGAGCCGCCGGAGCGGGTCCGCCCGGCCGCGGTGGTGATCTGCACGTTCAACAGGGCTGACGACTGCCTGAACACACTGGCCTCGCTGGCCGGCGACCAGGAGGCGCTGGCCCGGCTGGACGCGGTGCACGTCGTGGACCAGGGCGACGACCCGGTCGAGTCGCGGCCGGGCTTCGCCGAGGTGGGCGCCGCGCTGCAGGGCCGGCTGCGCTACCTGCGCCAGGCCAACCTCGGTGGCGCCGGCGGGTTCGGCCGCGGAATGTACGAGGTGATCTCCGGCGGCGGGCAGACCGACGTGCTGCTGATGGACGACGACGTGCTGTGCGAGCCGGAGATCACGGTCCGGCTGTCCGCGTTCGCCAACCGCACCGCCGAGCCGGTCATCGTTGGCGGGCAGATGCTGCGGCTGCTGCACCCGACCTGGCTGGTGGCCGGCGCCGAGTACGCCGACTTCGCCCAACTGCTGCCCGGCAAGGTGGTCGACGGCGCGCTGGACGACGCGGACCTCCTGGCCGAGGAGCTGGATGAGGACGACGAGCCGACCGGCCGACCCGCTCGCGGCGACCGGCGGGTGGACGCCGACTACAACGCCTGGTGGTCCTGCCTGATCCCGGCCGAGGCGGTCACCCGGCTCGGCCTACCGCTGCCGCTGTTCTTCCAGTGGGATGACATCGAGTACGGCTACCGCGCGCGGGCCGCCGGCATCCCCACCGTCACCCTGCCCGGGGCCGGCCTCTGGCACCAGGACTTCGACTGGAAGGACCTGGACAAGTGGAGCGAGTACTTCGCGGTCCGCAACGCCATGATCGTCGCCGCGCTGCACGCCGAAGTCGACCCGAAGCAGACCGCGCGGGTGCTCACCTCACGCATCGCCCGCAACCTGCTGAGCATGCGCTACGGGCTGGTGGCCACGCTGCTCAAGGCGGTTGAGGACTACCTCGCCGGTCCGGAGATCCTCGCCGACGGCGGGGTCGCCGCGGCCGCCGAGATCCGCCGGCTCCGCGCCGGGTACCCGGATACCGTGCTGCACGCGGCGGCCGACCTGCCGGACCTGCGCTCCGGACGGGTTAGGCTGGTGGCGGCGCCGGTCCGGTACGGCAACCGGACGACCAAGAAGAACGCCCGCAAGCCCGGCCGGGCCGTCCTGATCAAGCGGCTCGCCGACCTGGCACTGGACCGCACGAGGCACCCGTCGGGTGCGGTGCCCAGCGCCGATGCGCACTGGTGGCATCTCGCCGGATTCGACACGGCGTTGATCACGGACGGCTCCCAGGAGGGCGTCCGGGTGCTGCGCCGGGACCGGGCGATGATGATCGACCTGGCCAAACGGGCGGCCATCCTGGTCCGCAGGTTTCTCGCCGAGGCGCCTCGGCTCAAGCGGGAGTACCGGGCCGCGGCCGCGGAGCTCACCAGCAGTGACAACTGGCGCCGGCTCTACGATCGATCATGACCGCGCGTGACGTAGGGGATCGCGTACGGCAAGCTCACTGGAGGAGCGACGTGAACAAGCAGGGGACGACAACGAAGGCAGCGGAGCGCGTGGTGGCCCCGCCGGCACGACAGGATCATCCCGATACCGGCTCGCCGGTCCGCAGACCCGGCGCGGACCGGGTGCTGCAGCGGGTCATCCTGCCGAGGGACACCGACCCGTTGGACGTCCGGCCGCTGTACCTGGACGAGCCGGACAACGTGCACAGCCACGTCTCCTCGCGTCGCGCGGTCACCGTGCCGACCTCAGCCCGGGTGTCCTTCGCCGCCTACTTCAACGCCTTCCCGGCCAGCTCCTGGAAGCGCTGGACCCGGGTCGAGGAGGTGCTGCTGCGGATGGACGTGCGCGGCGGCGGCCGGATCGACGTGTACCGGTCCAAGCCCAACGGGGACGTGGTGCACCTGGAGGGCAAGCCGGTTCGCCCGTCCGACGACTGGCAGACCATGGAGTTCACGATCAGCCTCGGGCCGTTCGAGGACGGCGGCTGGATCTGGTTCGACGTGTTCACCGACGACGCACCGCTCGAGCTCACCGACGCCGCGTGGATGGCCACCCAGGGCCTGCCGTCGCAGCGGCTGTCCATCGGCACGACCACGTTCAACCGCCCGGACGACTGCGTCGCCTCGTTGCTCGCGCTGGCCGAGGAGCCGGCGGTGTTGGACATCATCAGCCACGTCTACGTCGCCGACCAGGGCGACCGCAAGATCTCCGGGCATCCGCGGTTCGCCGAGGCGTCCGCCGCGCTCGGCGACAAGTTGCAGGTGATCAACCAGGACAACATCGGCGGCTCGGGCGGTTTCACCCGAGGGCTCTACGAGTCGCTCGAGCACGACGACGTCGACCAGATCCTGCTGCTCGACGACGACATCGTGCTCGAGCCGGACAGCATCCTGCGGGCCAACGCCTTCGCCCGCGCCGCGGCCAAGCCGGTCGTGGTCGGCGGGCACATGCTCAACCTGCAGGCCAAGGCCAGGCTGCACAGCACCGGCGAGATCGTCGATCTCAGCTCGTGCGTGTGGCGGGCCGCGCCGGACGCGCTAGTCGACCACGACTTCGGCAAGAAGTCACTACGCGCCACCAAGAAGCTGCACAAGCGGATCAACTCCACCTACAACGGTTGGTGGATGTGCCTGTTCCCGCGCGAGGTGGTGGAGCGGACCGGGCTGCCGCTGCCGCTGTTCATCAAATGGGACGACGCGGAGTACTCGCTGCGCGCGCTGGCCGCCGGCTTCCCGACGGTCAGCCTGCCGGGCGCGGCGGTGTGGCACATGCCGTGGACCGACAAGAACGACTCCACCGACTGGACGGCGTACTTCCACCTGCGCAACCGGCTGGTGATGGCCGCCCTGCACAGCCCGTACGACGTGCGCAAGACGCTGCTGCTGCAGGGCATGCGGGTCTCGATACGGCGGCTGCTGTCCATGGAGTACTCGACCGTGGCGATCGAGCAGAAGGCGATCGAGGACTTCCTGGAGGGGCCGGATCGGCTCTTCGAGCGGCTGCGCACCGGCCTGCCGGAGGTGCAGGCGATCCGCCGCCAGTACACCGACGCTCAGCTGCTGTCGTCGGCCCGGGAGTTCCCGCCGCCGACCTTCGACATGGTCAAGGCCGAGGAGTTGCTCAGGCCGCCGGTGCACCCGCTGCGGATCGCCGCGCGGGCGTCCAAGGCCCTGCTGCACAACATGCGCCAGCCGGACCACGCGTCGATCGAGCGTCCGCAGGTGAACATCCCGGCCGGGAGCGCCCTGTGGTTCCTGCTCGGCAACCTGGACAGCGCCACGGTGTCCAGCGCGGACGGCAGCGGCGTCGCGTTCCGTAAGCGCGACCCCAAACTGTTCCGGGAGCTCTCCCGGCGGGTGGCGAACAACTATCGGACCCTGATCAAGGAGTGGCCGACCCTGGTCGAGACCTACCGTGCGGCCGTTCCCGAGCTGACCTCGGTCGAGGCTTGGCGCAAGGTCTTCGAACACTGATCGGTGACCCGCCCGGCGGATCAGCCGCCGGGCGGGTCACCCACACGGCCAGAGTGGCGGGTGCGGGGAAAGCAATGCCGCCCGCCACCGATACGCGGTGACGGGCGGCTACTCAGCGATAGAACTCAGAGCGCGCTGACTCCGGTGGCCTGGGGGCCCTTGCTGCCCTGGCCAATCTCGAACTCCACGCGCTGGTTCTCTTCCAGGCTGCGGAAGCCGTTGCCCCTGATCTCCGAGTAGTGCACGAAGACGTCGGCTCCGCCGTCGTCCGGTGCGATGAACCCGAAGCCCTTTTCAGAGTTGAACCACTTCACGGTGCCCTGTGCCACAACATCTCCTCAACAGGTGCCGATGTATCTTCCCGCCGCAGGTCGCGACGGGAACGGCCGGTTTCTTCACGGCGACTTCTCCGGCTTGCCGGGAGTAATCGAGAACAACGACCTCTGATAGTCAAGCACATCTGCCCGCCCGGTGTGTGGAGCGGGGGTTGCGACGGGTCACAGGCTAAGGGACGCTTCGTAGGTGAGCGAGCTCAATGGTGACCAGTCCGTGTCCATTGCCCTCGAACTTGACGAAGCTGGTGTCTCCGTCGACCTCCCCCGCCCCGCGCACCGGGGTGACCAGGTCTATGGCGTGCCGTACCGGCCGGTGGAGTTCCGTGACGATGACCTTCCGACCGCCCTCGAGCGCTCGGCCGCGTGGCTGCGACGAACCCAGGAATGGCTCGGCGAACCGGTAGACGTGATCGCCATCCACCTCGACTACGACGACAGCGAAGGCTCGCCCTACTACGACGTGAAGCTGCTCTGCAACGAGGAGGACCTGGCCGGCGCACCGATCGCGCTGCGCGCGGCCTCGCATCGCGATCCCTAACCCCTAGGGGTCGTGTAGTCGTCCAGGGTCGCGCCGGCGAACTCGGCGTCCACCCACGAGCCGGGCCAGGACAGCACCGCCACCGCCGAGGTCTTCAGCTCCTTGGCCTCGCCGCAGAGCTGCTCGACCAGGTCGGCGAGCCCCGGATTGTGCCCGACCAGCACCACCCGGCGCGGTTCGTCGGACAGTTCGGCCAGCACGGTCAGCAGCTCGGTTGGGCTGGCCCCGTACAGCCGCTCGTCCTCCCGGACCGGCGGGCGCGGGTCCAGACCGGTGCCGGCCAGCTGCCAGGTCTGCCTGGCCCGCCGCGCCGTCGAGCAGAGCACCAGGTCAACCTCGCCGACCGTGCCGGTCATCCGGGTCAGCCAGGTGCCGATGCCGCAGCGTCCCGGCGGCCACGCTCGGTCAGCGGCCGCTCGTGGTCGGGTAACGGGTGTGACCAATCCGACTTCGCGTGCCGCACCACGACCAGAGTGCGCCGCCGCTGCGGCATCAGAACCACCGCTCGAGCACCTGGGCCACTCCGTCCTCGGAGTTGGGTGCGGCGATCTCATCGGCCGCGTCGAGCGCGTCCGGGTGCGCGTTGGCCATGGCCACCCCGTGCCCGGCCCAACGCAGCATCTCCACGTCGTTGGGCATGTCACCGAACGCGACGACGTCCGGCGCGGCGCGCTCAAGCCGGGCGCACACCTCGGCCAGCCCGAATGCCTTGGTCACTCCGGCGGCGGAGAACTCGAGCAGCCCGCTGTTGGTGGAGAACGTCACATCCACGGCGTGGTCGAGCACCTCCCTGGCCGCCACGGCCATCTCGCCGCTGGTCAGCTTCGGATGCCGGACCAGCAGCTTGGTCGCCGGGTGGCCGAGCACCTCGGCGCGCGGCGCGGCCGCGCCGCCCTCCTCGTCGCCCCAGGGGTTGCGGTAGCCGTACTCGGCGACGAACGACGGCCCGTCCAGAGCGGCCGTGCTGGCCCGCTCCACGGCCACCCGCAGGCCGGGCAGCGCCCGTTCGAGGGCGTGCGTCACGTCGTGCAGCAGCATCGGGTCCAGCCCGTGGGTGGCAAGCACGCGGTCGGCGCCGATGTCATAGAGCACCGCGCCGTTGGAGCACACCGCGTAACCGCGCAGGTCGGTCACCTCGGACACCGGCGGAATCCAGCGCGGCGGCCGCCCGGTGACCAGCACGAACGGGATACCGGCCGCGATCACCCTGGCCACCGCCCGCGCGGTCCGCTCGGTGACCCTGGCCATCGGGTCGAGCAGCGTCCCGTCCACATCCGATGCGATCAACTTCGGCTTCTGCACCCACCCATCCTCCCAATTCGCGGTGACAGTCCGGCTGGGCGCCGCTCGGCGCTACGGTGTGAGCTGTGTCGTACCCGCCCGGCTCCGGATACCCGCCGCCCTACGGCGTACCCCCGACCGGTTACGGCTACTTCCCGCAGCGGCCGCCGAGCACCGCGCCGGCCTACCTGACCGCCGTGCTGTTCCTGGCCTGTGGCGCGATGACCCTGGTGTTCGCCCTGGTCAGCTGGGACGGCACGGCCGACAACCAGGACATCCTGGCCGCGGTGGTCGGGGTGGTGTTCTCCGGCGACCTGACCGGCAACGTGGACTTCGCCATCTCCGCCGCGATGACCGTGGCCTGCTCCACGCTCTTCTTCGCCGCGATCCTCCTGTTGACCCGGCTGGGCTTTCTCCGCTGGGTTCTGGCCGTGATCGGCGGCATCGTCACCGCCTACTACCTCTACGCGGTGATCTATCTGCTGACCCACCACGCCGCCGGAGTGATGGGGCTGGTCAGCGTCGCGCTGCTGCTCTGGCTCGGTGCGACCGTGCTGGCCGTACTGCCGGTCACCGGGCGGGCCATGCGCGGCGGCGGGTACCGGTACCCCCCGCCCGCCCCGGCGCAGCCGCAGCCGTACGGTCCCGGCTGGTACCGAGCGCCATGACCGGCGGCAGGTAGGCGTGCGCGTCGGCATCGTGATCCTGCCCGAGCACCGCTGGGCACTGGCCGCACCGCGCTGGCGTGCGGCCGAGCGCTACGGCTTCGACCACGCCTGGACCTACGACCACATCGGCTGGCGCACGCTGGTCGATGGCCCGTGGTTCGACGCGGTGCCCACGCTGACCGCGGCCGCGCTGGTCACCGAGCGGATCCGGCTGGGTACGTTCGTGGCCTCGCCGAACTTCCGGCACCCGGTGAGCTTCGCCAGGAGCCTGCTCGCGCTGGACGACGTCTCCGCCGGCCGGTTCACCCTCGGGGTCGGCGCCGGCGCGCTGCGCGGCTACGACAACCTCGTGATGGGCGGCACCGAGCTGGCGGCTCGGGCCAGGGTGGACCGGTTCGGCGAGTTCCTCGAGCTGACCGATGCGCTGCTCACCGGCGAGCGGACCAGCTACGCGGGCACGTACTACCGCGCGGTCGAGGCGCGCGGCGCGCCGGGCTGCGTGCAGCGGCCGCGGCTGCCGTTCCTGGTCGCCGCCACCGGCCCGCGCTCGATGCGGCTGGCCGCCCGGTACGGCCAGGGCTGGGTGACCACCGGCACTCCCGCCGATGACCTGGAGCACTGGTGGCGGGTGGTCGGGCAGCGGGCCGCACGCTTCACCGAGGTGTGCGCCGAGCAGGGCCGGGCTTTGGCCACCGTGGACCGGTTCGTCAGCGTGGACTCCGCCCCCGGGTACTCGCTGACCAGCGTGGCGACGTTTCGCGACGCGCTCGGCCGGGCGAGCGAGCTCGGCTTCACCGACGTGGTGGCGCACTGGCCACGGCCGGACGGCCCGTACGCCGGAACGGAGGCGGTGCTCGAGCGGGTGGCCGCCGAGGTGCTGCCCGCGCTGCGCTCGGTCTGAGCCGGCTCCGAGCCGGCTGCGAGGCGGCCTCGTTGAGCGGACCGCGCCGCCGGGCAACGCCACGGGCCCTCACGACGTCTATAACAGCGGAGGCGGGACGCCGGAGGGGAACGGGGAACCTGGGGGATTTGGGGGAACAAGGCCTCCGTGCCGACCGAGTCGGGAGGACCGGTCGAGCACGGAGGCCTTTTACTTGAGGCTCGCATACACACGATAGGGTGGCTGCCCGTGACCTCGGCTGACAATTACCTTGGCTTCGACCTGATCGTCGTCGGTTCCGGCTTCTTTGGCCTGACCGTCGCCGAACGGGCCGCCACCCAGCTCGACAAGCGGGTGCTGGTGCTGGAGCGGCGCTCGCACCTCGGCGGCAACGCCTACTCCGAGTCCGACCCGGAAACCGGCATCGAGGTGCACCGCTACGGCGCCCACCTGTTCCACACGTCGAACAAGCGGGTCTGGGACTACGTCAACCAGTTCACCGACTTCACCGGCTACCAGCACCGGGTGTTCACCAAGTTCCAGGACCAGGTCTACACGTTCCCTATGAACCTGGCGCTGATCAACCAGTTCTTCGGCCGTTCGTTCTCGCCGGACGAGGCCCGCGCCCTGGTCGCCGGGCAGGCCGCCGAGATCCAGACCGCGGATGCGCAGAACCTCGAGGAGAAGGCGATCTCGCTGATCGGGCGGCCGCTCTACGAGGCGTTCGTCCGCGGTTACACGGCCAAACAGTGGCAGACCGACCCGAAGGAGTTGGCCGCGGCCATCATCACCCGGCTGCCGGTCCGGTACGACTTCAACAACCGCTACTTCAACGACACCTACGAGGGCCTGCCGGTCGACGGCTACACCGCATGGCTGACCAAGATGGCGGACCACCCGAACATCGAGGTCCGCTGTGATGTCGACTACTTCGACGTTCGCGAGCAGATCCCGGCCGGCACCCCCACCGTCTACACCGGCCCGCTGGACCGCTACTTCGACTACTCCGAGGGCCGGCTCGGCTGGCGCACGCTGGACTTCGAGCGCGAGGTGCGCACCGACGTCGGGGACTTCCAGGGCACCGCGGTGATGAACTACGCCGACGAGGACGTGCCGTTCACCCGCATCCTGGAGTTCCGGCACTTCCACCCGGAGCGGGGCTCCTACCCGGCCGACAAGACCGTGATCGTGCGCGAGTTCTCCCGGTTCGCCAAGGAGGACGACGAGCCGTACTACCCGATCAACACGCCGGACGACCGCGAGAAGCTGGAGCGCTACCGCGAGCTCGCCAAGCAGGAGGCCAGGACCCGCAACGTGATCTTCGGCGGGCGGCTCGGCACCTACAAGTACCTCGACATGCACATGGCCATCGGCTCCGCGCTGTCGGTGTTCGACAACAAGATCGGCCCACACCTCGCGGACGGTGCCCCGCTGGACGGCTCGATCGACGGCTGAGCCCTATCGGCGCAATGTCACCTTGCGCTGGTTGAGCCCGGCGGTGTCTTGGTCTTCCACTCGTCGAAGAGCAGGTCCGTGTGCCGTTCGCGGTAGCGGTAGATGTCATGCACGTTCACCGTCTTGGCCCAGGTGCCGCCCTCGACCTGAACGAAGCCGGCGCGCACCACCGCGGCTTTCTCCTCGCCGACGTAGTAGAGCCCGACCGTGCCGTCCCCGGTGATGCTCACCACCTGACAGGGGTGACCAAGGTGATCGGCCAACGAGGTGACCTCGACCAGCCGCTCGCACTCGGTGCTCGGCAGGGTGGCGGTCCATGCGCTGTGCTCGGCGACCCAGCCGAACAGCGCCGGATCGGGGTTCTCCGGCGCCCGGACGACCAGTGTGACCCGGCCGTCCTTCGGGTAGGAGTTCGCCGGGTACTCGACGCCGCCGACCGTGGCGAACACGCCGAAGCGGGGCCGCTCGGTGTTCGGCTGAATGGTCATCGCAGATCCCTCCAACCCAGCGCGCTGCCGCTGTAGCCGGCTACCGGACGCCGCCCGCCGGCCGTGGTGTATTCGACGATCAAGGCACCGGCCGGCAGCGGGGCGAAGCGCCGCCACCGCTCCGGCACGCCGAGCTCCGGGTCGGCGGTGATCCCGGTGCCGGCGTAGGGCCACGGATTGAGCTCCAGCCGGTAGAGGTTCGGGTCCAGCCCGGCCGTCTGCGCCGCCTCCAGCATCCGGAAGCCGGCCATCCGCACGTCGGTCATGTTGGGCGGGAAGCCGGTCGGCGGGTAGGGCGGTGCCGGCGCGCCGAGCGGGATCACCAGCTGGGCAGGCTCGGTGGCCGCGAACTCCACCACGAGCAACACCGGCGGGTCCGGGCGAAACGGGCTGCCCGGGTAGTCCAGCCGGAAGGCGCGCACCAGGTCGGCCGGGGTGGCCGGGTCCGGTAGGTCCTGCGCCCTGGCCACGGTGCCGCCCGCCATCCGGAAGTCGAACGGCGGCTCCTCGCCCCAGCGCCCGGCGGAGACCTCGCCGCGCAGGTAGCGCTCGAGACTGCCCGGACGCAGCGGCTTGGCCAGCACGGTGTCCGGCTCGACGGTCACCAGGGTGTGCACCCGGGCGGTGAGCTCCCGTTCGTGCTGGGTCAGGCCGCCCGAGCCGGGTACCGAACCGGCCGCCGGCTCCGCGCCGCCTGGCTCGCTCACGATGACGTCACCATGACCTCACGATGACGTCGCCTCGGCCGGCTTGGCGAAGGTCAGCTCGCGCCACCGGTCGAACTGCAGGTCGGTGTGGATCTCGTGGTAGTCGTAGAGCTCGCTGAGCGGGGCGACGGCGGAGAAGGTGCCCGGGTCCGTCTGCCGGAAGCCGACCCGCTCCGCCTCGGCCGAGTTGCCGCCGGTGTAGTACAGCAACGCCTGCCCGGCATCGCGGAGGGCCATCACCTGACACGGCACGCCGAGGTACTTCGCGAAGGAATGGATCTCGACCAGCCGGTCGCACTCCTCGACCTGGACCGTCGTCTCCCAGAGGTCCCACTTCTCGTCATAGTGAAACCTCGGGTCGTCCGGCCGCGGCGATCCCTTGCGGAACAGCGTGACCGTGCCGTCCGCGGCGACCGCCTCGGCCTGGTACGCCA
>JBJMIG010000045.1:0-18052 GCA_045806965.1 Labedaea sp.
ACACAATTTACCAAAACCAAAAACTAACAATATCGTTCTTCCACGGCCCGTAGCGTTCCGGCAGGTCTCGCCATGGCACACCGGTCCGCAGCTTCCACAAAATCGCGTTGATCACCTGACGGTGATCGCGCCACCGCCGACCCCGACCCGACACCGGCAGCAACGGCTCAATCCGGGCCCACGCCCGATCAGTCAACTCACCCCGACCCACCATGGCCCAAGATCCAACCGGATCCGCAGCTAGATCATTTGCAGGACACGCCCTAGGCGGGTGTCGATCCTGTTGCCAGGTGCGGCAAGCAACTGTGAACCACCCCAGTTGAACACTGGGATCGCGCACTGGGAATTCCTCGCGGCAGACCCGGCCCACCCGGCATTGACCGCTGCGTCGGACCGCGACTTGGTCGTCTGGCCGAACGGACACCAGTCCGCTGCTGGTCGCGGAATTGGTTGCGCGGTTGATTCCGGTGTCAGGTACCGGCGTCATCGGTCACGCACCTTCTGCCCCGGGATGTGCGTGCCACATTGAGGGGTGGCAACCAGTGTTGCGTCCAATTCGCGTGGAAGTCAATTCGCCACTTGCCGGCGCCCGGATAATTCCTGAATCCAATCTGGACGGCATAGTATTCGCGCCGGGTCCGATCCTGGGTAGGTGGTTCGCGGTGGGCGTGATGAAGATCGAGGTGAACGGCGAGTGGTGTGAGGTGGCGGCCGAGCCTGACGACACCGCGGTCGAGCTGCTGCGGGATCGGTTGGGGTTGACCGGGACCAAGTTGGTGTGTGGGAGCGGGGCGTGTGGGGCGTGTACGGTCGGGCTGGATGGCGAGCCGGTGGTCAGCTGTCTGCTGCCGGTGTCCGCGCTCGAGGGTCGGTCGGTCTCGACGGTCGAGGGGTTGAGCGGATCCGGTCATCCGGTGTTGCGGGCGTTCGTGGCGCACGCCGCGCTGCAGTGTGGTTTCTGCACGCCGGGTTTCGTGGTCGAGGCGGTGGCCTTTCACGACCGGTGGCGCGCGGCGCAGGGTACGGCGGTTCCCACCGACGAGCAGGTGGCCGCGGAACTGGCCGGTCACCTGTGCCGGTGTGGTGCCTACCGGGAGATCCAGGCCGCGGTGCGGGACGCGTGCGCCGGCCGGTTCGACGCCGCTGGTCCGGCCGGGCCGCGCCACGAGGGTAGGGCGAAGGTCAGTGGCCGGGCGCGGTACACCGTCGATGTGGTGCACGACGGTCAGCTCGAGGGTGTCGTGCTGCGCTCTCCGCATCCGCACGCCCGGATTGTCGGCGTCGACCTGTCGGGGGCGCTGTCGATGCCCGGGGTGGTGGCGGCGGTGTCGTTGCTCGACGGTGCGGGAATCGTGCGGTACGTGGGCCAAGAGGTCGCCGCGGTCGCCGCGACCGACCGGCGCACGGCGCACGCGGCGTTGGACCGGATTGTCGTAGACTACGACGTCCTGCCGGCGGTGATCGGGATGGCGGCGGCCCGCGCCGCGGGCGCTGCCCTGGTCTACGAACCCGACGACCGCAATCCGCCGAGCGCCGGGGAACAGCCGGACCCGTCCGTCACGTGGAGCGGCAATGTCCGCGGCCCCGACGCGTTGTACGCGCTCCGACCCCAGCGTGCGGCCCGGCTGATCGGCAAGGCCCGCCGGGGTGGTGACCCGTTGCTGGTCGAAGGTGTCTACCAGACCTCGGCCCAGCTGCACACCGCGTTCGAGCCGCACGCGGCGGTCGCCCGGTTCCTCGACGACACGCTGGAAGTGCACATTTCCACCCAGGCGGTGTGCGGGGTCGCGGCCAAGATCGCCGCGCGGTTCGGCCTGTCCAGCGACCGGGTGCGGGTGCTCGCCGAGCACGTTGGAGGCGGGTTCGGCGCGAAGCTCGACCTCAGTCCGGAGACCGTCGCGGCCGTGTCACTGGCACAGCAGGCCGGTGCGCCGGTGCGGGTGGTGCTCGACCGGGCCGAGGAGTTGAGCGCGACCGGTTATCGCCCCCCTGCGCGGATGGAGTTGTCCTTGCTGGCCAACCGAAGGGGGAGGCTGGTCGCGCTGCGGCTGCGGTCGCATGCCGACGCTGGGATCGCCATCGCCAACAGCATCGCGGGTCCGGCTCGATGGATCTATCCGGCCCGGGCCAAGGAACTGCTCGACTACGACGTGGTCACCAACAAGGCGCCCGGCTGTTATTTCCGCGCTCCCGGCGGCCCGGTGCTGAGCTTCGCGCTGGAGCAGGCGGTGGATGAGGCGGCCCGCCGACTCGGGCGTGACCCGATCGAGCTGCGCCGCCGGTGGGATTCCCACCGCGCACGCCAGCGCCTGTACCGGTGGGCGGCGCGACTACCCGCCTGGCGCGAGCGCGATGCGCTGGCGCGGACCGGGCGGTTCCGCCGGGGCGTGGGGGTTGCCGCGGCGACCTGGTTCTACATGCACAACACCGACTGCGAGGTGGCCCTGTCGGTGGCGCACGGCCAACTCACGGTCGCGACCGCCGTGCAGGACATGGGCACCGGCAGCCGGTCGGTGCTGGCCGCGACCGTGGCCGCGGTGTTCGGGTTGCGGCCGGCCGATGTCGAGGTGCGGCTCGGTGACTCCACGCTGCCGCGCGGCCCCCAGTCCGGCGGTAGCCAAACGACCGCGACGATCGCGCCCGCGGCGTTGGCCGCGGCCGAACAGCTGAAATCCGCCCTGCTCGCCCCCACCGTCGCCCGACTCAGCCTCACCGGCGCCCGGTGCACGACCGAAGGCATTCGGTACACGGGCGGATGCCTGTCCTGGCCGGAGGTGCTCGCCGGCGCGCCGCCGGTCCGGGTCACCGGCGGGCGTCCGGAGGACAACCGGCTGCGGGGTTGGCTTGCTCCCCGCCCGCTGACCGAAGCCGGCCGCCCGGGCGTCAATCTCGCCCGGATGCTGCGGTCCACCACCACCACGCGGCTGGGGCGGGGGGAGACCGGCGCGGTGCACGTCGTCGAGGTCGAAGTGGACACTCGGCTCGGCCGCACCCGGGTGCTGCGGGCGCACTGCGGGCATGCCGTCGGCCGCCTCGCCGTTCCGGTCCTCGCCGCCGCACAGGCGCACGGCGGCATCATCCAGGGCATCGGATACGCCCTCTACGAGCAACGCGAACTCGATCCGGACACCGGGCGCGTGCTGTCCGCCGGACTGGAGGACTACCGCATCCCCGGAATCGGCGATGTCCCCGAGATCGATCTGCACTTCGACCCGGGTGGGTTCGCGCACGTGCCGGGCGGGGGAGTGGGGCTGGCCGAGGTGACCACGATCCCTGTGGCGGCGGCGATCGCCAACGCCGTGTACGACGCGACCGGCGTACGCCAGTACCACCTGCCGATCCTGCCCGAACGCCTGCTCGCCAGCCTCACCTCGGGGGGTGTCGCATGAGCGTCGAGGGCCGTGCGGAGTGGCGCGCCGGCGGCACCGACCTCACCGAGCGACGCCGCAGCGGCGTATCGGTCGGACTGGTGCGGGACATCGACCGGCATCCCGACCTGACCGCGATCCGGTGGGCCGCCGATGGTTCCGTCGCCCTCGGTGCGCTGGTGACGCTGGCCGGACTGGCTGACGACGACCGGATCCGGGCTGGCTATCCGGGGCTGGCCGACGCGGCCGGCATCCTCGCCACCCCGCAGCTCCGCCGGGTCGCCACCATGGGCGGGAACCTGTTGCAGCACAACAGATGCTGGTACTACCGCAACCCCGCGACGCCCTGCCTGCGCAAGGGTGGGACGGACTGTCCCGCCCGCACCGGCAACCACCGCTACGGCGTGGTGTTCGACATCGGCCCCTGTGTGGCGCCGCATCCATCGACCATCGGCGCCGCGCTGCTGGTCTACGACGCCATGATCGACACCGACCGGCGCGACGCACTGGCTGTCGCCGACCTGTTTGACACCGGTACCCGCCACCACACGCTCGAACCCGGCGAACTGCTCACCACCGTCAGCCTGGCGGCGCCGCGAGCCGGTGAGCGCGGCGCCTACCTGCGGGTGACCAGCCGCGCGCAGGCCGAATGGCCGCTGGCGGAGGCCGTCGCCCGGCTCGTCGTGACCGACGGCGTGATCACGCACGCCGGCGTCGCGGTCGGGGCGGTTGCTCCCGTGCCGCTGCGCCTGCCCGACGTCGAAGCCGCGCTGCAGGGACACCCCCCGCTGAGCCGGAACCTGACTGCGGCCGCCGAACTCGCCGCCCACCACGCCAGACCACTACCTCTAACCGGATACAAGCTGCCGCTCCTGGTCACCGTCGTGGACGACGCACTGCACCGCGCCGCCGGACTCCCGGCCGATCAAGGTGATTCACCATGACTTTGGTCGCCACGCACCACTCGCGACTACCCGAGGGCCACGTGGACCGGCGGAGCCATTCCATCGAAGGGCTGTGCTGGCGCCATGCCGTCAGCAGCGCGGAATTCGCACTGTAGGTCGGGGAGGCTGGCTGTGGAATTCATCTGCGACGGCATCATGAGCGAGGCGGGAGCACCGTCTCGGGGGCCTGCCACGGCCGCTGGGCTGCGCGTCGGCCTGGCTGTCGCGCAGTGGCGCTCCGCGATCACCGAGGCGCTACTGGTCGGCGCCAAGCGCTCGGTGGCCGAGGCGGGAGCGCCGGACCCGACCGTCGTCTGGGTTCCCGGTGTGCTCGAGGTCCCGGTCGCCGCCCGTGCCCTGGCGAACCAGCACGACGTGGTCGTCGCGCTCGGGGTGGTGATCCGCGGCGACACGCCACACTTCGATTATCTGTGCCAGGCCGCTGCCCTCGGCCTGATGCAGATCAGTACCCAGACCGGCACGCCGGTCGGATTCGGCGTGCTGTTCTGCGACGACGAAAGTCAAGCACGACAGTGGGCCGGTCTGCCCGGTTCCAGCGAAGACAACGGCTATGCGGTCGCCACCGCCGCGCTGGCCACAGCCGTGAACTTGCGCGACCTGGAGCGGCGAGCCGGCGACCTCCAGGCGACCGCTTCGCCCTGCCGCCTGGCCGGGATCGTGGTCCACGGCGATAAACGCGGACGCGGACTCGGCTTCCCCACCGCGAACATCTTCCGGAATCCGGACTGTCGGATCCCCGCCGACGGCGTCTACGCAGGCTGGCTTACCCGCCCCGGCGGTCGGCCGATGCCCGCCTTGGTCTCGGTAGGCGCCAACATCACCTTCGACGGTACCGAGCACCGGATCGAAGCCCACGCCATCGACCACGTAGATCTGGACCTGTATGGCCATCGCGTCGAACTCGACCTGGTCCACCGCCTGCGCGACATGCGGCGCTGCCGGGACGACGAAGAGCTCGTCGCCCTGATGGGCCACGACGTCGAACAGGTCCGCGCCCTCCTTGCCGAGACGAGCACCATCCCGGCAACCACCGGGAACCCACACGGAGGATGATCATGTGTTGCGTACGGGTTCCTCGCCACCTGGCATGCCGCGCTGTGAGGGCACGATGAACGACGTCACCACCACCACTGTCGCCGCCCCGCGGCCATGCGGCAAGTGGCTGCGGATGCGGCGTCTGTTCGCCGGCGACGGCCGGATGCTCATCGTCGCGATGGACCACGCCCTGTACCTGGGACCGGCCAACGGCCTGGACCTGGAAACCGCGGCCGAAGCGGCCGCTGCGGGCGCCGATGCCATCATGACCAGTTTCGGGGCGGCTCGCGGCATGCGAGACCGCACCCTCGAACTGCACGGTGCCGCTGTGGTTGTCAGCCTGGACACCGACGCGACAGACCCGGAAAGACAGCTGATCAACGCGTTGAAGCTTGGTGCCGACGCAGTGAAGGTCTACGTCGCCGGATCCGAGGCCGCCCAGTGGAGGAGCCTGTCCGCCTACGCGCAGGTGTGCGAGCAGTGGGCCGTCCCGCTGCTCGCCGAGGTCATACCCGGCGGGTTCGATCAGCCGGAGCACCACACTCCGACCGCCATCGCCCACGCATGTCGAAGAGCCGCCGAACTCGGTGCGGACCTCGTCAAGACGCTCTACACCGGAGATCCGGACACCATGGCGCAGGTGGTGCAAGGCGCGACCGTACCCGTCGTGATCCTCGGCGGGGAGGTGGCACAGTCCATGCGGGAATTGACAGACCGCGTCCGCGACGCATGCCGCGCCGGCGTCGCCGGCATCGCGTTTGGCCGCAACATCTGGGCCAGTCCGCATCCGGCGGCCACCGTCACAGCACTCGCCCAGGCGGTCCATGGCCCGCCGACGACGACGGCTGCGGCAGGGGTGACGCACCAGTGAGCACCGGTTCCCTCCAGCGGACTCCGCTGCCGGCGCAATACCGCCGAGCCGTCATCACCGGCCCCGGATCGGTCACCCTCGACCAGGTCCCGTTGGCCGAGCCCACCGGACGCCAAGTCCTGGTACGTGTCCACGCCTCGGCGCTGTGCACATGGGAGCAACGCGTCTACACCGGTGTCGACAGCTGGTCACCGCCGTTGCTCGGAGGGCACGAATTCGCCGGCGTCGTCGCGGCAGTCGGCGACAGGGCAATAACAGAAATGTCTCCGGGAGACCCCGTGGCGGTGTCGGACCTGACGCGCTGCGGCTGCTGCACCTCATGCCGCCGCGGCTACGACAACCTTTGTGACAACAGGTCGAAGGGCCGGAAACCCGGCACCCTGTGGGGGCCAGGCGGCCTCAGTGAATACGTCCTCGTCGAGGACTACCAGGTGTTCGGCATCGACCACTCGGTCAGCCTGCTCCAAGCGGCGCTGGCCGAGCCGGTCGCCTGCGTGCTGCACGACCTGAAGAGGCATCCCCCGCGTAGCGGCGCCACAGCCGTCGTGGCCGGCGCCGGATTCATGGGGATGCTCCACATAGCGCTGCTGCGAACAAGCGGCGCACGGGTCATCGTGTCCGAACCGGACCCAGCTCGGCGCGCCACCGCGATCAAGCACGGTGCGGTCGTTGCGATAGACCCCGGTCAGCAGGACTACGTCACCGCCGTGAAGAACCTGACTGGAGGCCGCGGAGCCGACCTCACCTACGTCGTGACCGGCGAGGCGCACGCCTTGGAGCAGGCAGTGCTCGGAGCGGCGAAACGCGGCGTCGTCTCCGCATTCGCCACCATCTGGCCGCGTGACACGCCCGTGCACATCGACGCCAACGACCTGCATCACCGGGAGATCACCCTGTCCGGGTCCTATGCCCAGGACCGCGAGGACTTCCTCGACGCCGTCGCGCTGGTCGCCACGGGCGACCTCGGACTGTCCGAGCTGATCAGCGAAGTGTATCCGCTGGACCAGTTACCAGAGGCCTTCCAGGCCGCCAGCCGCCCCGACACGTACCGGATCATCGTCGACCCGCGGTCCGCCGCATCCCCCTGATCCCATCGCCGCTATTTGCCACGCCGTCAGCGAAGTTTATGGACTTGGAAACGCCGAGTGTCAGATCAGGAACTCGTTCGAACCACCCGCAGTTCGGCGCAATGTTGGTCCGGTGTGGCTGCGCGTGCGATGGAAGAATGTTGAACCCAGTACGTCGGCCTTTCAGTCGGATCCGAGCGACCCATACACGGCGCGTGGATATACCGCGGCGCGGCGTCACCGGTGCGGCGCACCAGCCACACCTCCCGCTGGATCCTCAGCGCACCGGTCACGACGCCAGGTTCACCGCGGACAGGCGCATCGCCGGTGCCTCGGTGCCGACGTCGAACAGCAGCTGGCCGTCCTTGCCGCACATGGCGTTCGGGCTGCGTTCGATCCGGTCGCCCAGCTCGACCAGCCTGGTCAGCACGTCGAGCCGGCCGTCGATGCGGCTACCGTGAAGTAGCGGCCGGTCCTGCGGCCGTGCTCGATGCGCTCGCCGAGCACGACGCGTGCCGAGACCTGCGTTTCCTGCCGGTAGCCGTCGGCCACCCGGTGCAGGTCACCCCGGCGGGCAGTTCGCTGACCAACGCCGGCTCGGGCCGCGTGCCCGGCGCGCAGACCAGGCGCGACATGCGCGGGATCGGCGCGTCCCAAACTCGCGCCGCCCGACCGTTTCCGGTGGGCGCGGTGGCAGCGGCGCGGTTGTGCAGCTGCGCGATCAGCACGCCGCGGCGCACGACCTCGGTCGACCCAGGCGCAGCACGCCCTCGTCGTCGAAATCGTGATCACCGCTGTTGGGCTCGTCCACCACCGACAGGCACGCGCCAGCGATGCGGGTGAACAGCCGATGCATCGCGGGCGCGCCGACGTGCATGGCCTCGGCGAAATGGCCGACCGCCTCGTGCACGAGGACGGCGGCGGCTTGGGGGCTCAGCACGGCTGGGAATCGCCAATGCACGGGCGGTCCGGCCGTCGCCAGCGCACCCCGGATCCAGGCGATCGTCTCGGCCAGCGCCCGGTTGCCGAGCACGTCCACGCCGGTGCCGGAGCCGCTGAACCCGATGGGCAGCGTCTGTCCATTGTGGGTAGCAGCCCCACCGCTCAGCGCGAAGACGGTGCCCATCCGCTTGCCGGACGAGCCGCTGCCGGCGACGACGCAGCGTCCCGCGGCCACCGCCCCGGTGGAGTGCGGCGGTCCCGCACACCACGGGGAGGTCCAGGCCCCTACCCGGTGCGTCGGTGATCACCGGTGCCGGGTCAGGCCTACGGTAGGACGATGAGGGTGAATCGGTGAGTGCGCGGTTCCAGGAGCTGGACTGGCGGGCGACGCCGTTGGGTGAGCTCGTTCTGCGGCGCCGGTGGGATCCGGTCGTCGACCAGGACGTCTATGAGATCAAACTGAATGACGAGTTCCTGATGTCGAGCCTGTTCACGGTTGCCGAGGTGGAGCTGGGACGTCTGGCGCTCGCGGAGCTGGCGTCCGGGCCGTTGGATGTGGTCGTGGGCGGGCTCGGGCTCGGCTTCACGGCCCGGTCGGTGTTGACGAACTCGCAGGTGCGCCGGCTGGTCGTGGTCGACGCGCTCGGTGCGGTGATCGAGTGGCACGAGCAGGGATTGATCCCGGTCGGTGCGGAGCTGACGGATGATCCGCGGTGTGTTCTCGTCCACGGTGACTTCTTCGCGATGGTGCGCTCCGGCGTGGGGTTCGATCCCGCCTCGGAGCCTGAGAAACTCTGGCACGCCATCGTCGTCGATATCGATCACTCGCCGCGGCACCATCTGCACCCCGGCCACGCGGACCTGTACCAGCCGGTGGGTCTGCGGCGACTTGCGGACCGTCTTCACCCGGGTGGGGTGTTCGCGCTGTGGTCGAACGACCCGCCGGAGGAGGAGTTCACCGCCGCGCTCACCGAGACTTTCGCCGGCGTGCGAGCCGAGATCGTCCGGTTCGACAACCCGCTGCAGCAGCGTGAAGCCACCGCCACCGTCTATCTCGCGACGACGCCATCCCCTCGGTAGCAAGGAAAGCCCGAAGTCGCGGAAGCAGCCGGACAGGGGCTGGTCGGACCTTTGGTGACGGGGACACGGGGTCGGATGATGTTGGAATAGGGAGGACCTCCAGGTTCGGCGTGGATCACCACATCACGCACCGAGCACCTGGAGGCCCTGGTGCCCACCGCAATGCCTCGCTGACGCCCACTGGCAGGGTGCGTCTGGCCCGGTGTGTTGTCGAGGAAGGCTCACCGCTGCGGCGGGCAGCGGAACGGTTCCAGGTCTCGCCGGACTCCGGAGGAGGATGGTCCCAACTGATTGAGTTGGTGCGGCGTGGCGCAATGCTCGCGGTGGACCAGTGCGACGGTTGGAACTGGGATGTTGAGCTTACCGACGACGTGATGTGCAACGTGGTCACAGCGGCTGAGTCACACCGGCGGGCGCGGGGCAAGTATTCTGGCGAGACAATCATGGCCGCGTCAGCTTGGGAGAAGGACGCCGGGGATCGTCGACTGGTCGTGCTCAGCGAGGAAAACGCCAAGCGACGATCGGTCCTGGCGGAGTCAGTCGGCTGAAGGATTCGGAGAAAGGGCGGCGCCTGCGTATACACAAGGGACGCCAGTAAATTGCGCTTCAACCCGGCGACGACATGATCTCCCGGCTGAGCACGACCGAGGCGGTGCGTGTCAAGATCTTTGAGGCGGGTTGGTTAGCGTTTCATCGAGTTGGCCTTGCTCTTCGGTGGGTTTGTTGATCCACGCCGTTGTTGGCACGGTGGGTGGTTCGGGGTGCTTGCGAACGAACCGTTCTGGGTGGGCTGCGCAGGCGGCGGTGAGTACGTCGGCGCGGACGTTCACGGCGTGTCCGTAGTGGACGTCGATGGGATGCTGGTAGCCGATCCCGGAGTGGTAGTGCTCGGTGTTGTACCAGCTGAAGAAGTGTTGGCAGAACGCCGGGCGTCGGCGAGCGAGCTGAACCGGTCGGGGAAGTCGGGTCGGTACTTCAGCGTCTTGAACTGGGCCTCGGAGTAGGGGTTGTCGTTGGAGCAGTGGGTCGGGAGTGGGTCTTGGTCACCCCGAGGTCGGCGAGCAGGAACGCGACGGGCTTGGCCGACGTGCTGGGCGGGCTCGGCGTCACGACCGGAGCAGGCCTGTCCAGCGAGGAAGTCGCGCGGCGACAAGCGCGGTGGGTAGTCGCGGGCCGGTTCGACATTCGGCGGCCGGTGCCCCCGGCAGCGCGCGGTAGTCGTCGCCGATTTCCCGCAGCGCGAGAACGATGGATTCGAAGTCCCACGCGATGTGGTGCAGCACCAGCACCATGACGTATTCGCCGTCCGGCTCCGTCAGCACCCTCACCCGCAGCGGCCCCTCGACGGCCAGGTCGAACGGCCTGGTCATCTCGGCACGGACCCGCTCCTCGAACGTGGCCGCGTCCACTGCCGGCCGGGTCCAGGCGCGCACCGCGCTGGGCAACCGGGAGTGCACCACCTGGCGCACCTGCCGGGGTGTCCCGGAACGTGGTGCGCAGCGCGCCGTGGCGGAGACAGAGCCGGTCCACGGCGGCTGTCAGGGTTTCGACGTCGAGGCCGTCGACGACGCGGGCGCGTAACACCACGTGGTAGACCGAGCTGTCCGGTGCCATCCGGTAAACGTGGTACATCGCCCGTTGCGCTGCGGATACCGGATGCTCGGTGGTCGGCGTCTCGGTCATGGGTTCGCTTTCCCCGGTCGGCCGATTGGCACGGCGGCCCCAGGTCGTGCGATGGCCAGCGTGAACAGGTGATATCTGCAATGTCGCTCGAACCTCACGGAAAAGGACAGCAGTACCGGCCGGCGGCGACGTCCGGAACCGTGATGTGTGCCCGGCGAAAAGCGTTTTGGACCCCCAGCCCCCATTTTGTAGCTGTCGACAGTATCCATGGAGATCCGGTCGAGCGGAACGAACTCAGCCGGTCGTGCCACCTCGAAGAATCGTTGCGTGCACAGGTCTTCCTCTGTAGCGCGATCATTTGACCTGTTGCGCCCGTGGTTGGGTCCGTGCTAGTTTCCGGCTGTGTCCTTAGCCCGGAGGGGCTTCGTCTGGGGTTTGAATTGGATTCTGATCGCGGTCGGCTGCTTGGCTGACATGCTTTGGGGGTAACGGGCGTGAACTACGTCCTCGGCCGTTCTCGGGTCGACGGCGACCGGCCGTGAAGCTGCCGTTCGGCACGGTCCTCGCCGAGCGTGAGTTCCGTTTGTTAATCAGCGCGAGACTGATCTCCCAGTTGGGGAACCAGGCCTCGATCGCGGTGATCGGCTTCGCGGTGCTCGGTATCGGCGGTGGCGCGGGCGCGATCGGCGCGGTGCTCGGCGCGTCGTCGGTGTCGCTGGCGGTGTTCCTCATCGTCGGCGGAGTGCTGGGCGACCGCTGGTCCCGGCGGATGATCATGGTTGTCGCCGACCTCGTTCGCTTCGGTTCCCAGGGGCTCACCGCCGTGCTGCTCGTCACCGGGCACGCATTGGTGTGGCACCTGGTGGTGCTACAGGTCGTCGCGGGCGCAGCATCGGCGTTTTACGTGCCCGCGGTCACCGCCATCGGGGTCGAGGCGACCGCGAGCGAGCACCGCAAGGAGGCCAACTCCCTGCGAAGCCTGGTCATCGCCGTGTCCACCATCGCTGGACCCGCGATCGGTGGCCTGTTCGCGGTGCTGCTGGGCCCCGGCCAAGCGCTGGCGATCGACGCGGTGAGCTTCCTGGTCAGCGCCATGTTCCTGACGCGCATGAAGATCGGTGCGAAGCCGGTCTCCTCCGGGCAGCGGATCATCGAACAGGCCAAGGCGGGTTGGTCGGAGTTCAGGTCCCGGACCTGGTTGTGGAGCGTCACCACCCTCGCCTCGTTCTGCAGCATGCTGGTGTTGGCGCCGGTCATGGTGCTCGGTCCGATCATCGCGCAACGAGACCTCGGCGGTGTCGGTGCCTGGGCGATGGTGCTGAGCGGTCTCGGTGTCGGCGCCGTCGTGGGCGGGATCGCCGTGAACTGGGTGCACCCGCAGAGGCAACTGGTGTGGGTCGTCGCGGGGGCCCTGCTCCTGCTCCCGGTGGCGGTGCTCCTCGGCGCGGGCGTCCCGTTGTGGGTGCTGGTGTGCGGCGCGTTCTTGATGGGCGTCGAGCAATCCGCGTACTGGACGCTGTGGCAGACCACGCTTCAGCAGCGCGTTCCGGCCGACGTCCTCGGCCGGGTGTCCTCCTACGACTGGCTCGGGTATCACGCGCTCGGCCCGCTCGGCTACCTGCTCGCGCCGATCATCGCTGCTCACTTTGGGCCGAGCGCGGCCCTGTTCGGAGGTGCGGCCGTGGTGTTCACCACGGTCGTCACCTTGCTCGCCATGCCCGAGATCCGCGAGAGCAGACCCCAGCCGGTGCTCGCCGACGGCATGTGAGGCCCCACCGACCGACGGCACAGACGCGACCCCGCGCACGAGCCGCCGCCTGACCGCGCCCGTCGTCCCGAACCAACCGAGCCATGGACAGTGGAGGCAGCATCAATGAACGACGCTTCGCCGCGGAACACGGCCGCGAGGCCTTCGCCAGGATGCTGACCGCGCGTCCGACACCGGTGCGGGCCGACGGCGTGGACGCCGTCGGCATCGGGTTCCTGCCCGGCCGGTCGGAGCGCCTGCCGCTCGTCGTGACCGCCAACCGTCCCGGGATCGATCTCACCGGCTGGGTCGCCGAGCACCTCGGGCCCGTCGAGGACGGCCTGCGCCAACTGGACCTGGCACGATCTGCGGCATACCGCAGCCGTGCGCATGTCGCGGGATCGGCGGCTGTCACTGCGCGATGTGCAGACCATCCTGGGGCACGACCATGCGAGCACGACCGCTGAGGTCTACCTGGCTGTCGAGGAGGCGGGGGTGATCGGCCGCGTCGCCGCCCTCCCCGCCATCACGCCGATGACGTCGAGCAGTCGCGGCAGGGTCCGGCGCGGTTTCGGCGAACCGGTGACCCTGGCCCTGTTCAACGCCTTCGGCTCCGCGAAGAAGGCACTGCACGCCAACATGGGCGGGCGCATCGGCGTCCCGCAGTTCGAAGGCGACAGCGGCAACCGGTTCTTCGCCCGACACCCGAGGTGAGACCCGACGAACGGTGTGGCCCGTTCGGTGGCTTACAGGGTGGTGTCGGCGCCATAGCGTGGTCCGTTGGTTACCCTGCTGGCCGAGTCGACTGTGGGTGTTCGATGCGCCGCTTCGCGATCGCCGCCGCCGTGTGCCTGACCTTCGCGCTGACGGCCGGGGTGGCGTCGGCCGCGCCGCCGGATCCGGGTGAGGACGGGTTTGGGCCCTCGGCGCCGTTCGAGCACAGCTACCTGCAGAAGACGATCCCCGGTCAGGAGCTGCCCAGGCATGCGTTCGATCAGGCCGCCGCGCAGGCCGATCGGCTGCCGACGGTGGGTGGGCACTGGAATCTCGTCGGTCCGACCAATATCGGAGGGCGGATCGTCGACCTGGCCGTGGATCCGCGGCGTGCCGACGCCGTCTATGTGGCGGCGGCCTCGGGCGGTTTGTGGCACTCCTCCGACGCGGGCGCCACATTCACCCCGGCCTGGCCGGACAACCTCACCCAGGCGCTCGGCTCGGTAGCGGCCGCCCCGGACGGCACGCTCTTCGTCGGCACCGGCGAGGCGAACCCGGGCGGTGGCAGCATCACCTACACCGGGACCGGGGTGTACCGGTCCACCGACGGCGGCCGGAACTGGACCAACATCGGGCTGCGTGACTCGGGCGCGGTCGGCAAGATCGTCATCGATCCGCGGGATCCGCGCCGGATCTTCGTCGCGGCATCGGGTTCGCTGTTCAACCCGGGCGGCGAGCGCGGTGTGTACCGGTCCACCGACGGCGGTCGAAGCTGGACCCGGGTGCTCGCCGGCGGCACCGACACCACCGGCGCCACCGAGGTGATGTTCGACCCGACCAACCCGCGGCGGCTGTTCGCGGTCATGTGGGACCACCGGCGCCAACCGAACAAACGCTCCTACAGCGGTGTGGGCTCCGGCCTCTACCGCTCCACCGACGGCGGAACGACCTGGCAGCGGCTGGACGGCCTGGTGCCGGCGGCCGAGGATCTTGGCCGGATCGGTGTCGGCGTCGGCCCGACCGACCCGCGACGGGTCTACGCGATCGTCGGGCGAGGTGCGAACTCCACCAACGAGTTCGACGGGTTCTTCGTCTCCACCGACGGCGGCGACACCTGGAGCCGTCAGCCCGACGACCCGGACCTTGCCGAGTCGCAGTCCTCCTTCGCCTGGTGGTTCGGCAAGATCTGGGTCGATCCGCGCGACGCGGCGCACGTCCACGTGGCCGGCACGGCGCTGATGACCACCCACGACGGCGGGCTGACCTGGTCGGCCGCCGAGGACGTGCACGCCGACCAGCACGCCATGATGTGGGACCCACGCAATCCATCGCGGGTCTACCTGGGCAACGACGGCGGCACCTACCGGTCCGAGGCCAACGGCGACGCCGGTTGGATCAAGGCCAGCTACGAGCCGTACACCCAGTTCTACAGCGCCGCGATCAGCCCGCAGGACCGGTCGCGGATCTCCGGTGGCGCGCAGGACAACGGTTCTCTGCGGTCCTGGGGAGCGACCGGGTGGGAGGAGTACATCGGTGGCGACGGCGAGGAGAACCTGATCAACCCGTCCAATGTGGACAACGTGTTCGGGTGCTTCCAGTACGGCAACTGCTACCGCTCCACCGACGGCGGCGGCACCGTCGAGCCCTTCATCGACGCCACGACCTCCGACCGGCGCAACTGGTTCACCCCGCTGCAGTTCGACCCGAACGACCCGAACGTCATGTACTACGGCGGAAACCGGCTCAACCGGTCCACCGACAACGGCGTCACCTGGACTCCGATCAGCCCCGACCTCACCGGCGGACCCAGCCAGGACACCTACCCCTTCGGCACCATCACCACGATCGCAGCAGCCAGGTCCGACTCCCGAACGATCTACGTCGGCACCGATGACGGCCGGGTCTGGCGCACCCGCGACCTGGGCGCCACCTGGACCCTGGTGCTCTCCGGACAACCCTGGGTCACCCGCATCGCCGTCGATCCGGCCCGCGCCGGCACCCTCTACGTGTCCCTGTCCGGCTACCGGTCCGGTTCCTTCCAACCACACGTGCTGGTCTCCCGCAACGCGGGCGCGTCCTGGACGGACCTGTCCGGAAACCTCCCCCAGGCACCCGTCAACGACATCATCCTCGGCACCGGCAACCTGCTCTACGTCGCCACCGACCAGGGCGTGTTCACCACCTTCGCCGGACTGACCCACTGGTTCCGGCTCGGCCGCCTCCCCCTCGTTCCCGTCGACGACATCGAATACGACCCCGGCCACCACCGCCTAGTCGCCGCCACCTTCGGCCGCGGCATGTACGAAATCCAAGCGCCATAACGGTTCCCGCCGTTGGCCACGATCCCGCTCGCCCTGCAGGTCGCGGCCGAACACCGCGAGCGCCTGACGATCTTCGGTACCGAGTATCCGACCGAGACGGAAGCTGCGTTCGCGACTACATTTATGTGCTCGATCTGGCCAGGGCGCACCTGCTCGCCCTCGATGCCGCCGAGCCGGGCACGCACGAGATCTACAACCTGGGCAACAGAATTGATCGAGACCGTCGAGCGGGTCACCGGCAGCCAATTGCCGATTGACATCGCACCATGCCGCCCCGGCGGCGCGGTTGCCACGGTGGCGTCCCATCAGAAGGCATGTCGCCGGTTGGGCTGGATCCCCGCAACGGCCGGACCTGAACAGGATTGTGGCCGACGCATGGGACTTCTACCGCAACCACCACGCTGACACCCCGCGAAGTGATCACGGGTCGGACTCGGCCGGGGGCGGCTTGGTCAGCAGGCGCTCGGTCAGGGTGGTCGAATACAGCGCGGCTCTCAGCGCGGCGGGATGATCGGTGGGCCAGATTTGTTGGCGGTAGGTGAACCGGCGCCCCCGGAACCGCACGGTTGCCGTGGCATACGCCGGGGTGTCGGTCGCGTAGTCGATGTCCAGGGTTTCCAGGCTGGCGGCCCAGCGGGCGAGATCGTCGACGATCACCGGCCGGGCCGCCTGGAGAAAGGTGCGGACATAGCTGTCCCGCTTGGTAGCCGTCATCACCCGCAATTGTGCACGGCACTGGTCACCGAGCCGACCGTGACCTCGCCGAGACCGCCGGCGAGGACGAGGTGGACGGCGACGACGGTCACCCCGAAATCGGCTCCGGCAACGGGTTTCTGCTCGTTCACGGTCAACCTCGTGCCGCCCGGCAGGGACACCGTGGTGTTCGGATCGGTCGCCACCGGAATCGGCACCCCGGCGACGGTCACCGTCACGGTGACCGAACCGGTCGCCGCGCCGCAGCGGGTGCTCGCCGTTGCGCGCACGTCGGACAGCGCGATCACCGGTAGGCCGGGGACGCCGACGGTGGTTTGCCGCACGACGGAGGTCGCGGTGGCGGTCCCGGGGTTGAGCGTGGTCACGACCGACGGGCACAGGTTTCTCGCGGTGATCACGGTCGCGTTCAGCGTGCTGGCGCACGGAGTGGCAGTGGCCGTCGCGTCCGCCGTGCGTACCGCACCGGTGGTCGGTTGAGCCGGAATGTTCACGGGTGGCAGCAGTAGCGGTCGAACACTCGCCGCGAGCCCGGAACGCCGAACCGGTGAAGTACTGCAATGCCAGCGTGGCGGCGGCACTGGAGGGCAGGTAGCTGACGTCTCCGGCGAAGCTCGCCGCCGGCGCGACGGTCGCCGCCGAGTTGAGCGGCTGGCGCACCGGCGCGATGGCGCACCGTGCGACGCCGTCCGGTGCGGTGGTCGCGGCGCAATCCTGCTGAGTGGTCCCGGACCCGATGACCATCCGGACCGGCCGGCCAACCACAAGATCGGCGACTTGATCCTGGAGCACCGGGAGGACTTCGCGCTGCTGGAGTCGATGGACAACGGCAAGCCCTACGCGGTGGCGAAGATGGCCGACGTGCCGCTTGCCGATGGGCTCGACCCAACCTCTCCTGGTGCCCCAGCCGCTTGATGAATGCGCTGGTGCTTGAACTGCCGTCGTTGCCGCCCAGCAGCCGCTCGCCCGTCATGCACCGTGGCAGCCCCGGCTTGAGAGGGGCTGTCAATTTGACCCGATTGGCCATTGACGTGCGGTGAAACCTCACGAATGGCAGCATCACGACCAGGCCAGTGAACCGCTAGCTGTATGAGGCCATGACGTTGGTGACGCCGGTGTGGAGCCGGGACGCTGGTGGCTGATCTCCAGCGGCGGTGTGTGGCCGATGGTAGTTGTAGTGGATGTTCCAGATCGCCAGGGCCGTGGTGCGGTGTTGCTCGCTGGTCCAGATGTGGGCGTAGAGGAACTCTTCGGCCAGGGTCCGGTTGTAGCGTTCGACTTTTCCGTTGTGGCGCGGGGTGTAGGGCGTGATCCGCTGGTGGCGTGCTCCGCGTAGGACGGTGGCGAAGTCTTTCGCGCGGTAGCAGGAGCCGTTGTCGGTGACGATTCGGTGGATGTGGGTGATGCCGTGGCGAGCGAAGAAGGCCCGGGCGCGGTGGACGAACCCGATCGCGGTGCGGGCGGTTTCGTCGGGCAGAGCTTCGGTGTAGGCCAGGCGGGAGTAGCCGTCGACGGCGGAGTGCAGGTGGGTGTAGCGGGCTCGCTGGCCTCGGGTTTTGCCGCGGGCGACCAGCCGGTCCTGGTCGCTGCCTTTGCCGTGAACGCGCC
>JBJMIG010000046.1:0-41333 GCA_045806965.1 Labedaea sp.
GACTGCATCCGCAGGGTAGAGGTGCTCGAATACCCCGAGCTGGGCATGGAAGCGGTCTGGAAGATCGAGGTTGTTAACTTTCCGGCATTCATCGTGGTGGACGACAAGGGAAACGACTTCTTCGCCGGCACCTCACAACCGACGCTAGAGGTCAGCTTCCGGCGCTAGGCCGGTGGACCGGACTGCCCAAGCCCGCCTTGCCGGACCCGACGAATGAGGTCCGTGGTCGAGATTCCCGGGGTGTACCGCACCAGCCGGAGCTTGCCGGCCGCATGAACCGGGCCGAACACGTCGGCAACGGTTTCCGGCGTGATGTCATCCCCGTGCACGACCACCGAGATGTCGTGCTCGTCCAGGAACTGTGTGGTGATCCGGTACGGGGCGTTCGGCAGGACCTCGTCGACGTAGCGACAGGCTTCGACCACCGCCACCCGCTCGGCGAGGTTCATGATGGGCCTGCGCTTGTACCCGCCGGCCACCTCGTCGGAGAGCAACCCGACGATCAGCCAGTCGCCGAAGTCGCGTGCCGCCTTGAGGAACGCCACATGACCCGGGTGGAAAAAGGTCGCCAACCATGTCGGCGTAGACCCTCGTCTGGTGGCGCCGGTTAGTGTGCACGGTGACATTCCTGCGTTTCTAGCCGCGGAATGTCACCTTCCGCTGCAACCGAGGGCGAGGCTCGCTTGCCGGAGCGCGCCGGCGGACCGTCCGCCATGGGCGGGTCAGGCCCCTTCGGAGAGGTAGACCTTGCGGTTGCCGAGCGGGGCCTTGAGCTCGACGGTGAGGACCCGTGGGGTGATCACCTGGGCGCAGAAGCTCGGGGCGTCGGGCGAGCCGCCCTGCGGGACGTCGGTCGGACCGATCTCGATGCGCACCGCGCTGTCCGACTGCTCGACCACCCGGGCGGTCAGGCCGGTACACGCGTCCTTGGCCGCCGCGGTGAGCGTCAGGGTGTGCCCGCCGTCCGACACCCAGACCGTGCCGTTCTTGTAGAACGGCGGCAGCGCGCCGGCGTCCACCTGTTCCTTCGGCACCGCCGTGGCACCCTGGGGCACGTTCGGCCCGGAGGGTAGTACGGATGGCGTAGGCAACGTGGGCAGGCTGCCCGGCGGCAGCGGCTCGGTCACCCGGGGCCGACTCGGCGGGCTGGTCGTGCCCGACACCGGGTTCGACGCCGGGTTCGACGTGAGGTCCCCGCCGGCACCCTGGTTCGCCGCCTGGCCGCAGCCGGCCAGCGCACACAGCGACACGGCCGACACGGCCAACACGGTGGCCCGCAATGCCCTCATGACAGTGGGACGGTACCCGCACCGCGTCCGGTTGCACGGTCGCCATTTTCCGCCGCGCCACGGGCGGGCCGCGGGTCCGTCGTTCCCGGCCCGGCCAGCGGCAGCAGCACCCGGAAGGTGGCTCCGCCACCGGGAGTGGTGTGCAGGTCGATTCGGCCGCGGTGGGCCTCGAGGATGGCCGCGGTGATGGCCAGACCGAGGCCGGTGCCGCCGTTGCGCCTGGCCCGGCCGGAGTCCAGCCGGTAGAACCGGTCGAACACCAGCGGCGCCGCGTCAGCCGGAATCCCCTGGCCGCGGTCGCGCACCTCGAGCAACGCCGCCTCGGCCACCCCGTCCAGCGACGCGCCCGCGGTCGCCGCGGGAGTACCCGTCTGCTTGTCCACCGTGGACGATGAGACGGTGACGGTCACGGGAGTGCCCGGCGGCGTGTGGTTCACCGCGTTGGTCACCAGGTTCATGGTGACCTGACGCAGCCGGTGCTCGTCGCCGACCACCCGCACCGGCCCGTCCGGCGTGTTCAGCCGCACCGGGCGGTCCGGATCCCGCGCGGTCACGTCGTGCACCGCGTCCGCGGCCAGCACCACAAGGTCCACCTCGTCGAGGTCGAGCGCGCGCTGCTCGTCCAGCCTGGCGAGCAGCAGCAGATCGTCGACGAGCAAGCCCATCCGCATCGCCTCCTCCTCGATCCGGCCCATCAGCCGGTCCACATCGGACCGGTCGCCGGCCCCGCCCCTGCGGTACAACTCGGCGAAGCCGCGGATCGAGGTGAGCGGGGTGCGCAACTCGTGCGAGGCGTCCGCGACGAACCGGCGGAGCCGCGTCTCGGACCGCTCGCGCTGCCGCATGGCCGCACTCAGCCTGCCGATCATGGTGTTCAGCGCGCGGCCGAGACGACCGGTCTCGGTGTGCGGATCGGCCTCCGGCACCCGGCGGTCCAGGTCGCCGCCGGCGATCTCGGCCGCGGTCTGCTCGATCCTGGTCAGCGGCCGCAGCCCGAGGCGTACCACGGCGAACCCGACCGAGCCGAGCACGACCAGCAACAGCGAGCCGACCGCGAACTCGATCGCGACGAGCTGCCGGGTGGTGGCCTCGACGGTCTCCAGCGACACCGCGGCCGCGGCAATGCCGTCCTGCGCGCGCACCATCCGCACCCGCCAGGATGCGCCACCCGCCTGGTCGTTGACCGTGAACGCACCTCGGTCGTCCACAGTGGACGGATCCACCGCCGGCAGGCTGGGTCCGCCGGTCTCGCCGTCGCGCTGGCCGAACGAACCCAGCGGCGAACCGTTCGAGGCGAACAGGACGACCCGGTAGTCGGTCGGCAGGTTCTCCCGACCCCCCGACGGTGGCAACCGGCGGAGGAACCCCTGCCGGTTGATCAGGCGGCTGAGGTCGCTGAGCTGCGCGTCCACCCGATCCAGCTGGGACTTGCGAATGAGTAGCACGCTGGCCACGCCGAACACCGCGAGCGCGACGGTGGCCAGCACCAGCATGGCCGCCACCAGCCGGGCTCTCAGTGTCCACCTGCGACCTTCCGGCCGCTCGTCCGGCAGGGTCATGTCAATCGCAGCGAGTAGCCGACGCCGCGCACGGTGTGGATCAGCGGCGCCGCCCCGGAGTCGATCTTGCGACGCAGGTAGCTGATGTAGGACTCGACGATCCGGCCGTCACCGCCGAAGTCGTAGTGCCACACCCGATCCAGGATCTGCGCCTTGCTGACCACCTTCTCCGCGTTGACCAACAGGTAGCGAAGCAGGTTGAACTCGGTCGGGGAGAGCTGCACCGGCCGCCCGGCCCTGGACACCTGGTGGGCGTCCTCGTCGAGCACCAGGTCGGCATAGCTGAGCAGCCCCGGCGCCGTTCCCTCCCGGCCGCCTTCCTTGGTACGGCGCAAGATCGCCCGCAACCGGAGCACCACTTCCTCGAGGCTGAACGGCTTGGTCACGTAGTCGTCACCGCCGACGGTCAGCCCGGCGATCCGGTCGGCCACCGCGTCGCGGGCGGTGAGGAACAGCACCGGCAGCCGCTCGTGCACCCCGCGCAGCATCCTGGCGACCTCGAAGCCGTCGAAGTCGGGCAGCATGACATCGAGCACCACGATGTCCGGCCGGTGCTCGCGGGCCGCGGACACCGCGCCGGCGCCGGTGTCGGCCGAGATCACCGCGAACCCGCTCAGTCGCAGCGCGGCCGACAGCAGCTCAAGGATGTTGGGCTCGTCGTCGACCACAAGGACCATCGCCGGGTCCGCTGTCGCGTCCATCCGGGCAGCCTGAGCCACCAACCTGTGAGTTTCCTGGGAGGAACCTGGGAGCTGACTCTCAGCTCAACAGCTGGTAGCCGGGCAGCTTCGCGGTCACCAACTGACCCTCGGACCGGCCGGTGATCCGCCGCCAGATCCACGGCCCGGCCGAGTTGACGTACCAGCGCACCTGCTCGCGCAGCCCGTCGGTGGTCTCGTTCCAGGCCGGGCGCTCGACCACCACGCCGGAGCGGGTTCCGGTGAGCAGGTCGAGGAACTCGTCGGCGACCAGTTGGTGGCCGTAGGGGCCGGGGTGCAGCCGGTCCTCGCTCCAGCCGGCGATGTCGCGAACCGCGCGGTCGGCCAGGTCGACACAGACCGCGCCGTGCCGCTTCGCGCTGTGCCGCACGTGCTCGTTGAAGCCGGCGAGCCGGTTGGCGAAGCGCCGCCGCACCAGGCTGGGCAGCGGCACCACCGCGCCGGGGTTGGGCAGCGTCGCGGTGAGCACCACCGCGCCGATTCCGGTCATGCTGGCCACCAGGTGGTCGAACAGTTCGCACACGGCGGCCAGGTTGACCGCGGGCCGGATCAGGTCGTTCATCCCCACGATCACACTGGCCAGATCCGGCCGCAGCGCCATCGCCGGACCCAACTGGCCGGTCACCACGTCGGCGGTCAGCCGGCCGCGGACCGCCAGGTTGGCGTAGTGCAACCCGCCCTGCCGGCGGGCGATCTCCTCGGCGAACCGGTCGGCCCAGCCCCTCGGGCGCCCACCACCGTCGTAGTCGCCGATGCCTTCGGTGAGGCTGTCCCCCATCGCGACGAACTGGGTCCACGTGGCGTTCACCAAACCACGGTACTTGACCTACCTCACGCAACCGCTAACGTCCGATGTATGTCCCCCGTGCTCGTGGATGACGCCGGCCGCACCTGGCTGCTCACCACCCCATCGACCTGCTACGCGCTGCGGCTCGACGGCGACGACGTGCCCCGCCACCTGCACTGGGGGCCTCGGCTGTCACTGGCCGCCGCCACCGGCCTCACCATCCCCCCGCCGCCGTTCGTGGCGAGCTTCGACGGCGCCTTCGACGGCGACGCGGAGCTGCCGGCGGAGGGCGGCGCGATGTTCGGGCCGGCCGCCCTGCAGGTCCGCCAGGACGACGGCGCGGGCGGCGTCGAGTGGCAGTACCTGGACCACGCGGTGGACGGCGGACACCTGGAACTCCGGTTCAGAGATCGGACCTATCCGCTGTGGATCACGCTGCACTACCAGGTATTCGACGACACCGACGTGATCCAGCGCTGGGTGACCCTGCGCTCCGGCCGGCCGGTGACCGTGCGGCGGGCCGACTCCGCGAACCTCGCGCTGCCCCGCCGGGCGGACTACCGGGTCAGCCATGCGGCCGGCTACTGGAGCGGCGAGAACCAGGTTCATCGGACCACCCTGCCGATCGGCGAGACGGTGTTCACCAGTCGCCGCGGCATCACCAGCCACCAGGCCAACCCGTGGCTGATGATCGATGCCGGCGATGCCACCGAGACCGGTGGCGAGGTGTGGAGCGCCGCGCTGGCCTGGAGTGGAAGCTGGCGGATCGGCGTGCAGCGCGGCCCGGCGGCGCGGGTGAGCGTGTCCGCCGGGTTCGGGCACGACGGCCTGAGCTGGCGGCTCGCGCCCGGAGAGGAGTGGACCACGCCGGTGCTCGCCGCGCTGTACACGCCCGACGGCTTCGGCGCCGCCAGCCGCACCTGGCACGGCTACGTCCGCCGGCACGTCCTGCCCTACCCCGACGAGCTTCGCCCGGTGCTCTACAACTCCTGGGAGGCAACGGGTTTCGAGCTGAGCGAGGAGAACCAGCGGCACCTGGCGGCGGTGGCGGCCGGGCTCGGCGTCGAGCTGTTCGTGGTGGACGACGGCTGGTTCGGCGGCCGCCGGTCCGACGGCGCCGGGCTCGGCGACTGGTACCCCAGCCCGGTGCCGTTCCCGAACGGCCTGGCTCCCCTCGTCGACGAGGTGCACCGGCTCGGCATGCGGTTCGGCATCTGGGTGGAACCGGAGATGGTCAACCCGGACAGCGACCTCTACCGCGCACACCCGGACTGGGTGCTACACATGTCCGGCCGGCGCCGAACCGAGCTGCGCAACCAGCTCGTGCTCAACTTCGCCCGGCCGGAGGTGGCCACCTGGGCGCACGAGTGGCTCGACCGTCTGGTGCGCGACCACGGCATCGACTTCCTGAAGTGGGACATGAACCGGGCCTTCACCGAGGCGGGCTGGCCCGGCCACGAGGACCCGGACCGGCTGTGGATCGACCATGTGCGCAACGTCTACGCGGTGCTCGACCGGCTCCGCACCGATCATCCCGGTCTGCGCGTCGAGGCCTGCTCCGGCGGCGGCGGGCGCACCGACCTTGGCATACTCGCGCGCACCGACCAGATCTGGACCTCCGACAACACCGACCCGGCCGACCGGCTCGCCATCCAGCACGGCTTCGGTCAGATCTACCCGGCGCGCGCGATGGCCGCCTGGGTCACCGACTCCCCCAACATCTTCACCGGCCGGGCCACCCCGCTTCGGTTCCGCTTCCACGTGGCCATGGCCGGGGCGCTCGGCATCGGCGCCAACCTGCTGCACTGGACCGAACCGGAGCGGGCCGAGGCGGCGGCGCTGATCGCCGAGTACCAGACCGTCCGCGCGACCGTCCAGTTAGGACAATTGTACCGGCTGGCCGCCGCGGACGGCACCACCACGGCGGCGCAGTACGTCCGGGGCGACGACGTGGTGGTGCTCGCCTGGCGGCCGGGCACACCATGGGGCCGAGGAACCCAACCGCTGCCGCTCGCCGGCCTCGACCCGGTCGCCTCCTATCGCGACGAGCGCACCGGCGAGATCCACTCCGGCGCCGTGCTGCTCGGCGCGGGCATCGCGCTCGACCTGCCCGCCGGTGACTACGCCAGCGTCTGCGTTCGGCTCACGGCGACGCCGTAGCACCGGTGGCGCGCAGCCGGCGCGGGCCGGCGTCCTGCCGGGAGGGCGGCGGTCCGACGGTGATCCGCGCACCGGTGACGTGTGCGCCGCCGGCCGAGGCGAGGATCGGCTCGAGGGAGAGCCAGCGCACCTCCGGCAGGTCCTCGGCCAGCGCGTTGATCCGCAGCACCAGGTCGGTGAGCGCGTCGAGATCGGCCGGTGGGGCGCCGCCGTAGCCGGTGAGCAGCGGGGCCGCCCGGGGAGCGCGGACCAGCGCGGCGGCGTCGGTGTCGGTCAGCGGCACGGCACGGTAGGCCCGGTCACCGAGCAGGTCGCTGATCACCCCGGACAGGCCGAAGGACACCAGGGCACCGAACGACGGATCCTCCTGTAGCCCGATGGCGCAGGCGGTTCCCTTGGGCGCCATGCGTTGCACGTACACATCGTCTACGTCGGACACGACGCGAAGGTCGGCGTAGCCGGCCCGGACCGCGTCCGTGGTGCCCAGGTCGAGCCGCACGCCGACCAGGTCGGTGCGCCGCCAGAACCGCTCACCGGCGGCCTTCATGGCGACCGGGAAGCCCAACTCGGCCGCGGCCGCCACCGCATCGTCCACATCGGACACCCGACGGTACGGCACGATGTCGATTCCGTAGCAGGCCAGCAGCTCGCGCACCTCGTCGTCACTCAACTCGGCCATCCGCTCCCGGCCGGCGATCCCCCGTGCGGTGTCCGGGTCGATGCCGGCCGGCCGGACCGACTCGCCGGGCGGGGCGGTGCGCCACCGGGCATAGCGGGTCACCCTGGCCAGGGCCTGCGCCGCGCGCTCCGGGCTCGGGTAGGACGGGATCCCGAGGTCCTCCGGAATTCCGTCCACGGCGAGGAAAGTGGACGCGATCGGTTTGTGCCGGGACTCGTCGAGCTTGGCCACCACCTCGCGCAGCGTCCGGGCGTAGCTGGTTCCCGGCACCGCGATCGGCGGCACGAACACCACGATGAGCGCGTCCACCTCGGTGCGGCGCAACGACTCGGCGACCGCGGCGGCGAACATGTCCTGGTTCGCGCCGGCCCCGACGTCCACCGGGTCGCCGGCCAACTCGAGTCCCTCGCTCAGTGCGGCGTCCGCGGCGAGCAGGCCGATCGCCGAGGAGTTGCCGACCACCGCGACCCTCGGCCCGCGCGGCAGCGGCTGGTTCGCCAACAGCAGCGCGGTGTCCAGCAACTGCGGCACCGTCTCCACCCGGATCAGGCCGGACTGCTCGAACAGCGCCGCCACGCTCGCCTCGTCCACCCGCACCGAGTTCGCGGCCAGCGCCGGCACCACCGTGTTGCGCCCGGACTTCACCGCGACCACCGGCTTGGCCCGGCTGAGCCGCCGGGCCAGCCGGGCGAATTTCCTCGGGTTGCCGAAGGACTCCAGGTAGAGCAGCACGATGTCGGTCGCCGGGTCGGTCTCCCAGTACTGCAACAGATCGTTGCCGGAAACGTCGGCCCGGTTGCCGGCGGAGACGAAGGTGGACAGGCCGAGCCCGCGCGCCTCGGCGTCGGCCAGGATCGCGGTGCCGAGCGCGCCGGACTGGCAGAAGAAGCCGGCCCGGCCGCGGCGCGGCAGCCGGGGCGCGAGGCTCGCGTTGAGCCGGACGGATGGGTGCGTGTTGAGCACGCCGAGCGCGTTCGGTCCCACCACCCGCATGCCGTGCGCCCTGGCCTGCTCCGCCAGGGCACGCTCGGCGCCTCGACCGGACTCACCGGTCTCGCCGAACCCGCTGGACAACACGACCAGCGCCTTGACGCCCTTGACCAGGCAGGCGTCCAGCACCTCGTGCACGCTGCCGGCCGGAACCGCCACCACCGCGAGGTCAACCGGATCCGGGATGTCGAGCACGGTCGGGTAGGCGCGCACCCCGCGCACCGAGTGCCGCTCGGCGTTGACCGGGAACACCGGGCCGGCGAAGTTGGCCGCGAGCAGGTTGGCCAGCACGGCGTAGCCGACCTTCGTCGGATCCCCCGATGCGCCGATCACCGCGACCGACCCGGGGTGCAGCAGGTTGTGCACGCTGCGCGCCTCCGCCGCCTGCTCCCTCGACCTGGCCACGGCGAGCGACTCCTCGGTCGGGTCGATGGTGAACTCCAGGTGCAGCACGCCCTGCTCGATCTCGGTACTCACCCGGGTGTAGCCGGCCTCGCGGAACACGTTGATCATCTTGTGGTTCTCGGCGAGCACGTCGGCCTCGAACCGGCGCAGCCCGCGCTCGCGGGCGGCCGCGGCCAGGTGCTCGAGCAGGATCGAGCCGAGGCCGCGCTTCTGATGGGCGTCCTCGACCACGAAGGCCACCTCGGCCGAGTCGGTCACACCGATCCGCTCGTAGCGCCCGACCGCGACGATGTCGTGGCCGAGCAACGCGATGAACGCCACCCGGTCGTGGTGGTCGACGGTGCTGAACCGCTCGAGATCCTTTGCCGGGATCCGCGGGTACGGGCCGAAGAAGCGCAGGTAGCGGGTCCGCTCGGAGAGCCGGCCGTGGAACGCGACCAGGGTGTCCGCATCCGCCGGCGTGATCGGTCGCAGGTGGACGGTGCCGCCGTCGGACAGCACGACGTCGGCCTCCCAGGCATTGGGGTAGCCGGCCGCGCTAATCCCGAGGGTCATCGGGATCCAAGCCGTGCAAGGGAAACACCGCGCGCCGAGTGTCGCGGACCGCGACGTCCACCCGGTCCTGGGAGCTGGGATCCCACGGGGAGTGTCCGGTTTCCTTGCCGTCGCTCATGTTCACCGGCAGCTCCGCCGACGGCGCCATGCGCAGCACCATGTTGGTCCACTCCACCGGAATCCTGGTGTCCGCCTCGACATCCCGGTCCAGCACGGCGGCCAGCAGGTGGGTCCAGGAGCGCGGCACCACGCGCAGCAGGGCGTATCCGCCGCCGCCCGCGGCCAGCCAGCGCCCGCCGGTGTGCCGCTCGGCCAGCTCACGCAGCGCCAGGTAGATCGCCCGGTGCCCGTCTACCGAGAGGGACAGCTCGGCCAGCGGGTCCTCCGCGTGCGTGTCCACCCCGCACTGGGTGACCAGGAGCTGCGGCGCGAACGCGGTGAGCAGCGAGGGCACCACCGCGTGGAACGCGCGCAGCCAGGCGGGATCGTCGGTATGCGGGGGCAGCGCCACGTTCACCGACATGCCGCGCGCCTCGATGCCGCCCAGCTCGGTGGGGAGCCCGGTGCCGGGGAACAGGGTGGCCGGGTGCTGGTGCAGCGAGACGGTCAGCACCCGGGGATCGTGGTAGAAGGCGGCCTGCACGCCGTCGCCGTGGTGCACATCGACATCGATGTAGGCGATCCGCTCGAAACCGTTGTCCAGTAACCAGGAGATGGCCACCGCGACGTCGTTGTACACGCAGAACCCGGCCGCCCGGTCCCGCATCGCGTGGTGCAGCCCGCCGGCGATGCTGACCGCGCGGGTGGTCGCGCCGGTAGCGATCTGCCGCGCGGCCAGCAGCGAGCTGCCGACCACCCGGGCCGAAGACTCGTGCATCCGGTCGAAGATCGGGTTGTCCGGCGTGCCCAGCCCGTGGCCGACGTCCCAACCGGCCATCGGCGCGGTGCGCACCGCGTGGATGTAGCCGGCCTCATGGATGCGCTCGAGCTCCTCGTCGCTCGCCTCCCCCGGCACCAGCAGCTCGACCCCGTCCAGCACGCCGAGCGCCGCGGCCAGCCGGACGGTGAGCTCCAGCCGGATCGGGTGCAACGGGTGGTCGCCGCCGAGGTCGTAGCCGAGCAAGGAGGAATCCCAGATCACGGCGGCTTCGACACCCATGTAGGCACCCTAGCCGCGACCGGGGCGGCCGGCCGACCGATGAGTTTCGGCCCGGGGGGTCGTCTCAACCGACATGATGAGCGATCATGCCGCGGTGACCGACACGCTGGCCGAGTCGATGCAACGCTACCGGCGTGAGCTGCATGTGCACTGCTACCGCATGCTTGGGTCGTTCGACGAGGCCGAGGACCTCGTGCAGGAGGTGTTCCTGCGGGCCTGGCGGGCCCGCGACACGTTCGAGGGCCGGTCCTCGCTGCGCGCCTGGCTGTACCGCATCGCCACCAACGTCTGCCTGGACGCACTGCGCCGAACCGCCCGGCGCGGCTCCGACCGGGTCGCCGACATGCCGTGGCTCCAGCCGTACCCGGATGAACTGCTCGACGAGATCCCGGCGCCGGCCGAGCCGCCGGACGCCGAGGTGGTGGCCAAGGAGACCATCGAGCTGACCTTCCTGGCCGCCATCCAGGTCCTCCCGGCCCGGCAGCGCGCCGCGCTCATCCTGCGCGACGTGCTCGGCTGGTCCGCCGCGGAGACCGCGTCCTTCATCGACAGCACGGTTCCCGCGGCCAACAGCGCGTTGCAGCGCGCCCGCGCCACCCTCGCGCAGCGGTGGCCCGGCGGCCGGGCCTCGTTCGCCCCTGCCTCGACGCCGAGCCCGACCGAGCGCGAGCTGCTGCGGCGCTACATCGACGCCCACGAGCAGGCCGACGCCGAGGGCGTGATCGCCCTGCTCCGCGAGGACTCCCGGCTGTCCATCATCCCGGACGTCGGCACCTTGGACGGCCGCGAGACCGTCGCCGCAGGGCTGCGCGAGGGCATGAACTCGCTCGGCGCCTGGCGACTGCTGCCCACCAGGGCCAACCGGCAGCCGGCCGCCGCCTGCTACCTGCGCCGCTGGGACGACCGGACCTACCGGGCCTTTGGGATCGTGCTGCTGGGCGTCGAGGACGGTGCGGTGGCGGAGATCGCCGCGTTCGAACGGCCCGATCTCTTCCCGGCCTTCGGCCTCGCGGCCACCGTGGCCTGAGTCCGGCTATCCGGGCTGCTCGCCGGTGGCCACCGGCCGGGCGGGGCTGGTGCACCAATGGGACCAGGAGCCCGCGTAGAGGGCTGCGGGAGCGTCCGGGGCGGTGCTGCCGGCGTGTTCCAGGGCGAGCACGACCGAGGCGGCGGTGACGCCGGAGCCGCAGTAGACCCCGACCGGGCGGTCCGGGGTGACGCCGAGACCGGCGAAGTGCGCGGCCAGCTCGGCAGGGGTGCGCCAGCGGCCGTTTTCGCCGGTGTGCACGGCGAACGGGGCGTTGCGGGCACCCGGGATGTGGCCGGCCTTCTGGTCGATCGGCTCGGTGTCGCCGCGGTAGCGCTCCGGTGCTCGTGCGTCCAGCAGGTGACCGGCGCGGGCCAGCTCGGCGGCCTGCCCGGCGTCGAGGCTCGGCATGGCGCCGGGCCGCACCTCGAGGTCACCGGGGGCGGGGTTGGCCGCCTGCGTGGTGACCGGGTGGCCGTCGGCGAGCCAGGCCGCGTACCCCCCGTCGAGCACGGCGACCTCGCGGTGGCCGGCCCAGCGCAGCAGCCACCAGGCCCGGGCGGCGATCGAGCCGTTGTCCGCGTCGTAGGCCACCACCGGCCAGCCGGCACGAACCCCGGCGGCGCGCAGCGTCCGTTGCAGCTTGGCGGGCTCGGGCAGTGGGTGGCGCCCGCCGTCGCCGGGCGCGGCGGCCAGGTCGGTGTCCAGGTCGAGGTACACCGCGCCGGGCAGGTGTCCGGCGTCATAGTCCGTCCGGCCTGGTGGGCCGCCCAGCCTCCAGCGCACATCGAGCAGGACGGGCGGGCGCGGGCCGGCGATGGCGGCCGCGAGATCCGCTGTGGACACCAGTGGGCTGGTCCTCTTGGTCACGGGAACATCCTGCCGGGCCGCGCGGGACCAGCGACTAGCATGGTTGGAGACGAAGGGGAAGCGGCGTGAACGAGCTCATCGACACCACCGAGATGTACCTCCGGACGATCTACGAGCTCGAAGAGGAGGGCGTCGTCCCGCTGCGGGCCCGGATTGCCGAGCGGCTCGGGCAGAGCGGGCCGACGGTGAGTCAGACGGTCGGCCGGATGGAGCGGGACGGGCTGGTCGTCGTGGCCGGCGACCGGCACCTCGAGCTGACCGACCATGGCCGCGCGCTCGCCGTGGCCGTGATGCGCAAGCACCGGCTCGCCGAGCGCCTGCTGGTGGACGTGATCGGCCTGGAGTGGGAGCACGTGCACAGCGAGGCCTGCCGCTGGGAGCACGTGATGAGCGAAGCGGTCGAGCGCAAGCTGGTGAAACTGCTCGGCCATCCGACAACCTCGCCGTACGGCAACCCGATCCCCGGTCTCGACCTGCTCGGCGAGGGCGAGCCCGCACCTGGCATCGAGGCCGGCCTGGTCCGGATCGACGAGGTGGCCCGGCGCGGCGGCGGCAAGGTGGAGATCCGGCGCATCGCCGAGCACGTCCAGATGGACCCGGACCTGATGGCCGAGCTGCGCGCGGTCGGCGTCCTTCCCGGCCGGACGGTCAGCGTCGGACCGTCCCAGGGCGAAGGCCATCCCATCGAGATCGACAACGAGGGCGTGACCGCCCGGCTCGCGCCGAGCGTGCTGCACGCGATCCTGGCCGTCGCCAGATGAGCCAAGCCGACCGGGCCGCGGACGAGTTCCGGCGGCTCCACGGACGCGCGCCGGCCGGCGTCTGGTCCGCGCCCGGCCGGGTCAACCTGATCGGCGAGCACACCGACTACAACGACGGTTACGTGCTGCCGTTCGCCCTGCCGTTCCGGATCGCGGTGGCCGCCGCCCCGCGCGCCGACGGCCGGCTGTCGATCACCACCGTCGGCGACGACGGCCAGCCGCAGCGGGCCGACCCGACCAGGGTGGACGACCTCGCTCCCGGCGCGGTCACCGGCTGGGCCGCCTACCCCTCCGGAGTCGCCTGGGTACTTCGTGAACAGGGCGTCGCCCGCGGGGCCGACCTGGTGTTCGTCGGCGACGTGCCGGCCGGCGCCGGCTTGTCGTCCTCGCACGCGCTGCAGTGCGCCACCGCGTTAGCCCTGTTGGGCCTCGCCGGCGTCGAGCTGGACACGCCGGCCGCGCCGAGCAGGACCCGGATCGCCGACTGGGTGCGGCGCTCGGAGAACGACTTCGTCGGGGTGCCGACCGGCCTGCTCGACCAGACCGCGTCGCTGTGCTGCGTCGAGTCGCACGTGCTGTTCCTGGACGTCCGCTCCGGCGAGCTGGAGCAGATCCCGTTCGACGGCCCGGCCGCCGGACTAGAGGTGCTGGTCATCGACACCAGGGCCAGGCACTCGCACGCCGACGGCGGCTACCGCGACCGCCGGCGCAGCTGTGAACGCGCGGCCGCGCGGCTCGGAGTGCCCGCGTTGCGCGATGTCGCACCGGACCGGCTCGACACTCTGCCGCTGGCGGCCGAACTGCTACCGCTGGTGCGGCACGTGGTCAGCGAGAACGAGCGCGTGCTGCGGGTGGTTGACCTGCTGCGCGGCGGCAAGCTCGCCGAGATCGGCCCGCTGCTCACCGACTCACACACCAGCCTGGCCGTGGACTACCAGGTCAGCTGCCCCGAGCTAGATCGGGCCGTGGAGGCCGCGCTCGGCGCCGGTGCCCTCGGTGCCAGGATGACCGGCGGCGGGTTCGGCGGGAGCGCGATCGCGCTCGTCCGACGGGATGCGGTCACCGAGGTCGGCGACGCGGTGGCCGCCGCGTTCGCGCGGTGCGGATTCACCCAGCCTCGGCTGTTCACCGGGGTGCCCTCGGCCGGGGCGGGCCGGGACAGCTGACCGGTCATCCGGGCCGGATCTGAGGCGAGAAGGAAGCGAGGACACGAGGTGAAGCTGCTCGTCACGGGCGGAGCGGGCTATGTCGGCAGTGTGTGTGCCGCGCGGCTGGTGGAGTTCGGCCACGAGGTCGTCGTGGTGGACGACCTCACCACCGGCCACGCCGACGCGGTGCCGGACGGCTGCCGGCTGGTCCAGGCCGACCTGGCCGATGTGGCGGATCCCTTGCTGGCCGAGGGTTTCGACGGCGTGCTGCACTTCGCGGCCAAGTCACTGGTCGGCGAGTCCATGCAGGACCCCGGGAAGTACTGGGCTGGCAACGTGGTCACCTCGCTGCGGCTGCTCGACGCGGTCCGCCGCAACGGCACCCCGCGGCTGGTGTTCTCCTCGACCGCGGCCGTCTACGGCGAGCCCGACCAGGTGCCCATCCCCGAGTCGGCGCCGGGCCGGCCGACCAACACCTATGGGGCGACCAAGCTCGCCATCGACCACGCGATCACCACCTACGCCACCGCGCACGGGTTCGCCGCGGTGAGCCTGCGGTACTTCAACGTGGCCGGCGCACACGGCCGGTTCGGCGAGCGACACGCCACCGAGACCCACCTCATCCCGATCGTCCTGCAGGTGGCGCTCGGCCAGCGTGAGCGGGTGCAGATCTATGGGGCCGACTGGCCGACCGAGGACGGCACCTGTGTTCGCGACTACATCCACGTCACCGACCTGGCCGACGCGCACCTGCTGGCCATCGAGCACGCCGCGCCCGGCGCCCACCAGATCTACAACCTGGGCAGCGGCACCGGTTTCTCGGTGCGCCAGGTGATCGACGCCTGCCGCCGGATCACCGGCCACCCCATCCCGGCCGAGACCACCGACCGCCGCGCCGGCGATCCGGCCGTGCTGGTCGCCGCCAGCGAGCGGGCTCAGACCGACCTCGGCTGGAAACCCGAGCGCCCCGACCTCGACACGATCGTCACCGACGCCTGGGAGTTCGCCCGCTCCACTGTGCACTGACCGCCACACGGCGCCAGCCTCGCGAGTCTCGCGCTCCAGCAAGCGAGTCTCGCGCTCCAGCAAGCGAGTCTCGCGCTCCAGCAACAGGCTGGGCGCGGGTTGGTGAACTGAATTGCCTGAGCGCGCAACTCAGTTGCCTGAGCGCGCGACTCAGTTGCCTGAACGCGCGACTCGCGAGTGTGAGTGGCGCTAGGTAGGACAAATGGCGGTCAGGGACAGCGACAATCCGGTGGCCAATTTACTACGTCTGGTAACGTGTTAGTTGCGGATTGTGATCAACCCTGGAATCGGGTCGCACCCGCGGCGCAGACTCGACAGTCGTCGTCCACGGTCGCCGCGACCAGCGAGGGGTGGCGCTGGTGGAATCGAGATTTCGGATCCTGGGCCGGACTCGGCTGCTCATCGGCGATCATCTCCACGACCGGTGGGGACACGCGAAGCTACGCGGCATTCTCGCCGTACTGCTGTTGCACGCACCCCGGTCGGTTTCGGTTGACACATTGATCGACTGGGTCTGGCCGGAGGGCAAGACGCCGCGCGAAATGGCCACTTTCTACACCTACAAGAATCGCATTCAGGACGCCCTCGCCCGGATGGCCGCGCCACCCAGGATCGTGTCCGGCGGCGGTTCCTACCGCATCGAAGTCGATCGCGACGAGGTCGACTTCTTCGAGTTCCGCACCGTCGCCGCACGGGCCCGTGCACTGGTCCGCGAAGCCGATCACGAGGCGGCCATTCGACTGATCACACCGGCAATCGAGTTATGGCACGACATCCCACTCGCCGACGCCGAGGGTGAGCCGGCCAGGGAATGGCGCAGTTGGGCGCAGACCATGCATCTGGTGCCAGCCAACGAGACACTGCTGCTGTCGCTGTCCGCATTGGACAGAAACGACGAGGTGTTGCACCGGCTGGCCGATCTGCCGATGGAACATCAAGCGAACCTGACACTGGTCAAGCGGCGGCTGGAGGCCCTGCACCAGCTGTCCAGGTACACCGAGGCAACCACCTACTACCTCGGCATGCGCAAGCGACTCAAGGAAACCCTCGACCAGGACGAGGCCGACGACCTGACCCGGTTCTACGACGAGCTGCGAAGTCGCGGACCGGTGCGGCAGGCGGCCGGGCCGGGTCCGCCGGTCGAGACAACGCGGCTCGGCGCGGCTGCGCACCTGCTGCCGTACGACGTGGGTGACTTCAGCGGGCGCGAAGACCTGCTCGACCAACTTGACGCGATGGTCTCGACCAGCACCGGCGATGTGGTCACCGGGGTGATCGGGTTGGACGGGCCGGCAGGGGTCGGCAAGACGACGTTCGCGGTGCACTGGGCACACCTGATCGCCGACCGCTTTCCCGGTGGCCAGCTCTTCGTCGACCTCAACGGCTTCGGCGAAGGTCCGATGCTGGAACGACCCGAAGTCGTCGACCGGTTCCTTGCCGCGCTGGACTTTCCGGTCGAGCGCATACCGGATGCCGCCGGCCGCGCGGCCAAACTGCGGGTTCTGCTCGGTGGCACCAGAACACTTGTCCTGCTCGACAACGCACGCAGCTCCGACCAGGTCATCCCGTTGCTCGACGTACTCCCGGCCTGCCTGGTCCTGGTCACCAGCCGGCGCCGGCTGACCGGCCTCAGCCGCCGCGGCGCGATGAGCCTCACCGTTGCTCCGCTGGCTTTCCAGGAGGCCAAGAACTGGCTGGCCCGCATGGTCGGTGCCCGGGCGGGAACCCAACCTGACGCGGTGGCCGAGCTCGCCGCGATGTGTGGCGGATACCCGCTTGCCGTGCGCGGGATCGCCGATCACGTCGGCACACGACCACGGGTGCGACTCGATGAGTTCGTGGATGAGCTGCGTGACACCCATGTCCTGCTGCGGCTCGGCGACGACGGGGACGGCCCGGACGGCAGCGTGCGCACGGTGCTTTCCTGGTCCTATCGCAATCTCGCCGCCGATGAACGGCAGTTGTTCCGATTACTGGGACTACACCCAGGCCCGGACATCAGCGTCGACCTGGCGGCCGCTCTCGCGGGTCGTGCTCCGCCGGAGACGAAGAAGACGCTTGACGCTCTGGTCAATGCCCATCTGCTGACGCAACCCGAGTCGAGATCACGCTTCCGATTCCACGATCTGGTCCGGGCGTACGCGGCCGAGTGCGCCGCGGCGCCGGACTGCGGGCCCGAGAGTTCGTCCGCCGAACTCCGGATGCTGAGCTACTACCTGCACACCGCGGCCAACGCCGACGGAGCCGTTTTTCCGTACCGGCCAAGGATCGAGGTCCTGCCACTGGCCAGCAGGACAACGCCCACCCAGTTCGCCGACGAAGAGGCGGCGATTTCCTGGTGTGTGCGGGAACGTGCGAACCTGAGCGCGATCATCCAGTACGCCGGCTCGCACGCCTTTCCCGAGTACGCGTTCAAGCTACCCGGCGCGGCCGGGGAAATTCTTCAGCGACTTGGTTATTACCACGACGTGCTCGCCGCACTGACCGTGGCCGTCGAATCCGCTCGCCTCGTTGGCGATAGCGAGAGCGAGGCCGATTCGCTGAGCAACCTTGGCTTCGTACACGTCACCTTGCACAATTTCGAGCTAGCCGAATCCTGCCTCCAAAAAGCCGATCGGTTGTACCAAGAGATTGGTTACGAAGTCGGCGTCGCCTGGGTCATGCATTTCCGCGCTCGACTGAATGTCGAGCGCGGCGATTTTCAACGCGCCATCGACCTCAACCTGGCCGCCCTGCCGATAATCCGAAACACGCGGTCCCCCGGACTAGAGACGACCGTTCTTGTCCGGCTTGCCGAGGCATACCGGCGCGCCGGCAATCTCGACGCGGCGATCACGCACGGCCGAGACGCGCTCTGGTTGGCCGAACACCACGGCAGCCAGCACGGTCAGGCGCTGACCGAGTTGGGCGCGATCTACTACGAGTCCGGTGATCTCACCGCGGCCAGGGCCTACGCCAGCCGGGCTCTTGCGGTACACGAGCGCCAACGCAACTTCGCGCAGGTAGGCAGGACCTTCAACCTGCTCGCCGCCGCCCACCGGGCCCTCAACGACCCGGCCGAAGCCGAACGCTGTTGCCGTCAGGCGCTGCACTACTGCCGCAGCGCACGCGACGCACGGGGCGAGGCACGCGCCCTCGACGGGCTCGGTCAGCTGCTGCACGCGCAGGCTCGCCTGGACGAAGCCGCGGACGCATGGACGAAGGCGCTCCCGATATTCGAGGACCTCGCCGATCCACTGGCAGCCTCAATCCGGGCCCGGCTGACCGAACTCGGCCAAATCGCGGAACCGTTCCCCCCACTCGGACCGAGTCACTGGGCCTCGCTGGCGGAATCGGACATCGGCATAGCAACGCCCAGTGACCTGATCCCGGCGCGCTCCCGCCCCGATCGGACTACATAGGACCCCCCCGGGGACCCCGATAGGACTGTCGGTAAGCTTCCGCTGCCCGAATGGATTAGCGAGGTGCCTCGCAAGCGAGGGCGTCACGCTCGGTAGATGAAGAGGATTCAACCATTAGCCGACTTGTCCGCGCGGCCTCCGTGGTCGCGGCCTTACCGATCGTGGCGTTCGTGTTATCCAATACGGACGCGGCTGCTGACTCCACATGCAGTTTTGCGCCGGCACAGTCGATTATTCCGGGAGTATGCAGCAAATTGACCCACACCGAGTGCCTTGCCCGATCGGACGCAGATTCGAAACATTGGGGCGACTGCTGGCCGGATCCGCGCAATGGGCGAACGGTCAGCCTCGTCTAGGCATCGACTCTCCGGAAGGCACGCTTCAGCATAATCTTGGGTCGGCGAAGGGACGCGGACGCAGGAGACCTCGGTGTGTCGCGCCAGTCGCACTGCCACACCCATGCCTGCCGATCTGACCACGAATCTGCTGGGGGCAAGGGCTCACCGAGCGGGTGATGGGTGGCATGAGCGTAGGCTTGTGCCCTACGGGGGTGACGCCGATGGGCCACCGCGTAGCTGGCCGGCTACCGCCCGCGCTGTTGCGCCGGCCGATGCGTGTACTGCGGCCGCAGGATGCCGCCGAGGTCTATGCCCACCCGCGTCCTGAGTTCGCACGCTTGGCGCGCGCCGGAGTGTTGCATCGGCTGGCCCACGGATATTACGCGGTGGTGCCCGAGGACCAGATCGATCGTGCCTGGATCCCTGAGCTGGAGTCGGCCGCGTTGGGGATCGCGGCGGCCGACCAGGGCGTCAATGCCGTGGCGTTGATGGGCTTGTCAGCTGCCCGCCTGCATGGAGCCATCCCTCGTGCCTTGGGTGTCGCCGTGATTGCCGCTGTGGGGCACCGGACCGCACTGCGCTTGGTCGACCGCGACGCGACGGTCCTGTTCGTTCGTCGTGACATCACCGGCCTCGATGTTGAGCGACGCGCGACCGAACTGGGACAGGTGTGGGTCACGACGGTGGAGCAAACCTTGTTGGATCTGGCGGCCCGTCCCGGCCTGGGTGGCATGCCGGAGGCGGCCCGCACCGCGATTGATGCTCTGCTACCCCGAGCGGATCGTGGTGTCCTCGACGAACTGGCCAACGCGCAGCGTCACCGCGCCACGCTCGACCGGGTCCTGGCGGCCAGGGTGAGCGATGCTTGATCCGGACGAGGAAGCCGCGGTTGCCGACCGGTTCGGGGTGGCGCTGCCTCAGGTTCGTCGTGACCACCTTCATCTCGCATCTGCTGGCCGCACTCGGCACGTATGCCGCTGACCAGGTCATCTTCTTCGGCGGTACGGCTCTGCCCCGGACATTGGCCCCCTGATGGGCGTCTCTCCGAGGACATCGATCTCATCGCCATCGGCCAGCGTCGCGACGTCGCCAGGGTGCTCGAGCGGGAACCGCTTCGGGCAACTCGTCGGGAGTTTCCCGGCTTGCGCTGGGAACCGCTCCTGACCACGGTCCACGACACCGACCCAGCGGCCCTCATCACTTCGGACGGCCTCGGCGTGCGAGTGCAGTTGCTCGGCTCGGAGGGGTATCCGCCCTGGCCAACCAGCGAAGAGCCCCTGCGGCAGCGCTACTCGGACGCCCCACCCGCCACGTTGACCGTGCCCACCGCAGCGGCCTTCGCCCCAACTCCCGCCCAGGCGACCCGGCGACCTGGCGACGCGATCTCTCCGGACAGACCCGCCTGACCGTCACCGCCCGAGAAGCCCTCGCCGTCGTGGCCGGCGCCTGGCAGGCCATCACGTAGTGCGCGGGTATGAACCTTCTGGTCAGGGTCACCGGTCGGTGAGGGCGGCGATGATGCTCTGGGTGAGCATGACGCGGAACTGGTGCGGGCGGACGCCGCTGTCGATGGCGTGCCGGACGGTCAGCGCGAGTGCGTGGTCGGGCTGCGCGGCGAGGGCGTTGTCCACCGCGATGCCGGCCAGTGTCCCTTCGCCACGCAGGTAAGCGTGCACCGCGGCCAGCGCGGCCGGGCCGGCGCAGGCCGCGCCGGGAGCGGCCCTGGCCAGCGCCGTCCACAGGCGTTCGGCGCGGTCGGCCCGGCTGGTGAGCGCGAGCGCCAGGCACGCCTCTCGGACCTCGGAGTGGGTCAGGGCATGGGCGAGCCGGACCACGGCGCGGTCGTCCAGCCCCGGATCGGCAGTGGGGTCGACCCGCTCCACCGCGGCCCGGACGTGCGGGAACGCCTCCTCCGGGTCGACCGGGGGCAGCTCGGCCAACAGAACCGCGCGGCGCGCCAGGTCCTCGGGCGGGTCGGGCGCCAGCCGCGCGGCCAGGTCCGCCCGGGTGGGCACGGCGACCTCGCCGGCCACGGTGAGTGCGGCCGTGACCGGCGAGGCTCTCGGGTCGGCCACCTGGCCGGCGCACTCCGGATCCTGGTAGCACCACCAGCTTTGGCCCGGCTCGGCGGCCGGTGTCCAGACCGCGTGGGCGAACACGATGCCGGCCCGGTCGAGCTGCTCGGTCAGTTCCTCGACCAGGGCACGATGCGGCAGCTCGGGTGGGTCTGCCGCACCGCCGCCGACCATCACCAGCTCGACAACGGTCGCGTTGTGGTTGATCGCCACCAGTCGGAGCTGCGCGGCGACGTCGGTCGTGTGCTCGGGCGCCGGCAAGTCCATGCGGAGCACGCTTTCCAAGCACAGCGCGTGAACGCCGGCATAGGTGATCAGGACGGCGGAGTCGGCGGGGGCGAAGCGCAGCAGCCCGGGAACCGCGGCGATCAGCTCGCCGGGGTCGTCGTGGAGGAGGGTGCGGCGCGGTGAGTTCGTCATGCGTCCACGATGCGCGGGAGACGGGCCGGCGGCGGGCCCGACGGGTCGGTTGTGGACAACTGATTTCGCTGTCCACAGAGGGCCCGGTGAGGCCGGGAAATGTCGGTGCGGTCTGCTAGCCGGCGGCCAGCATGCCCTCGCAGCTGCGCACCACGACAGCGGCGGCGTCCCGCGCGGACTCGTCGAGCACCGGGTTCTCCGCGTGCGCCCGCCACCGCCGCAGCGCGCCGATGACCGCATGCCGCACGCCGGTCGCGGTCGGCTCGTCAGGCAGGCCGAGCCGGGCCGGCACGCTCACCCCGTCGCCGCCGAGCAGCCGGCGTGCCTCGGTGTCCAGGGCGCCGGGCAGCACGGGGTGCCCCGCGTCCAGCGCGGCGAGCAGCCGCAACTCCCGCAGATCGTGCGCGGCGGCCAGGGTTCGCTCCAGCTCGGCGGCCAGCGCCACCGCCGCCGGCCGCGGCTCACCGCGCAGCATGACATCCAGCGCGATCAGCGCGGAGCGCGCCTTGAGCACGTCCGCCCGGCCGGTGAGATGCCGGCCGATCCCGGCCCGCAGCTCGGTCAGCCCGCTGCGCTGCAGTAGCTCGGCGCACAGCGCGGTGTGCGTGTCGAAACCCTGCCGGATCAGCGCGGTGGCCAGCCGCAAACCGAAGAGTCCCAACCGGTCCAGCAGCGCGCGGCGCAGCTCCACCGGCTCCGGCACCGCGACGTCGTCGCCGGCGAACCGGTCCGCGGAGAGCAGGTGACCCTCCAGTTCGGCCCTCGGCGTGAACGCCAGCCTGGCCAGTGCGTCGAACTCGTTCTGCCGCAACGTCTTCCCGGCATAGGCAAGCAGCCCGGTAACCGCGACCACGTCCTGGCACAGCGCCCGGGTACGCGGATCCCGGCGGCGTTGGCGAGCCAGCCGCTTGGCCGCGAACAGCGCGTCGAGCTGGCTGCCGCCGATCTCGTCGGCACGGGAGAGCACCAGCAGCGTGCCGACCGGGTTGGCCATGGCGATCGGATGCTGGTGCACCGACCGCAGCAGTCGCAGGTCCGCGGCCTGGACATGCTGGGCGAGGTAGAGCACCGCGTCGGCCTCCGCCAACCAGTCCGTCGCGGCCGGTGCCGGCGATGCGGGCGCGTCGATCAGTGCGAGACCCTTGAGCGCCCGGGACGGCCAGTCCACCACGATCCGATCGATCGGCCGGCCGTGGAACTCGTCGAGGTTCACCCGAAGCTGCCCGCCGACCCGCTCGGCGTCGAGCTCTCGTGGCGGACCGTCCTTCGGGAACACGGTGGCCGCCGGGGTGGCGCCGGCCAGATACCAGACCGTCGCGGACGCCTCGTCGGCCAGGGGCGCGACCTGCTCCCCGACCAGTGCGTTCACCAGCATGGATTTGCCGGACTTCGGTTGGCCGAGCACCGCGATCCGCAGTGGACCGTCGAGCCGCTCGGCCTGCCAGCGCAACCACTCCGCCGCGCTCGGGCGGTCCCGGTACACCTCGAACGCCCGGTGCAGCAACGCCCGGACCTGGTCGGGCAGACCGCTCATCCGATGAGGCTCCGGCGCGGCCGGGGCAGCACGTGCTCGCCGGGTACCAGGCCGGTGATCCGGCCGTAGAGCGCGGTCAATCGCTCGATGCCGCTGCGCGCGTGTGCCGCGCGGCGCTGCTGCTCGGCGGCGTCCGCCTCGACCGCGCGCTTGGCGGAGTGGGCTGCCTGGAGGATCTCCGTCCGGAGCTCCTCGGCCGTGCTCATCAGATGATCCCGGAGCCGGCGCTGGAGTTGCCGGATGATGTCCCTGGTGTCCTTGTTGAACGCCAGGAAGAAGTCGTCGACATGCCGCTGGGCACCTGACTTCGCAATCGCTTGGCGGCGTTTGAGCCGCGCGCCGCTCTCGTCGTAGATGCTCTTGGCGGCGAACAGCACGCCCGCGCCGAGCGAGACGGCGTTGATCAGCGGCCAGCCGGCGAGGCTGGTCGCCAAACCGAACATCAGCACACCGCCGTAGGAGCCGCGCAGGCCGACGAACACCTTCTGGCTCATCGTGAACCGCTCTGCCCTCGGCCGGTCCAGCTCGCGGACGTCGTCGAGCAGCGCGTCGTCGATCTCCAGCGCGGAACGCGGCAGCACCCCGTCCCGGTAGGCCTGGAGGTCCCGGGTGATCCGGTGCGTGATCCAGTCGAACCGCTCGACCAGCCAGGCGAAGTTGGTGTCCGCCGCCTCGGCGAGGCCGTCCTCCAGCCAGCGGGCGAAGGTGTCCCAGTCGACGAGCGGGTCGGCATCGTCGAAGTACTTGTCGGTCTCGCGGAGGATCCGGCGAGTTCGGTCGCGCAGGTCGAACTCGAGATCGGCGGCCAGGTCGGCCATGTCGTCCGCGAGCGCGGTCTGCCAGGCGGCGGAGTCCTTGCGCAGCTGGTCGACCTGGCGCTGCGCGGTCTGCCATTTGGTGATCGCGTCGGACGGCCCGGCCGGCGCCGCACCGGCAACCGCCTGGTGCAGCGGGGCGAGGAGTTGGTGGATGGTCATCCCGGCGAGCGCGGCGACCGAGCGACCGGCCAGCAGGTCCCGCTTGCCGATCACCTCGTCGCGCAGGTACGCGACCAGCTCGGCGAATCCGGATTCGGCGTTGAGCACCTCGTCGCCGGACTTGGCCGCGGCCAGCCGCAGCATGGCCGACACCGGGATCACCCGTGCCGGGATGCCCGCACCGGCCAGCCGGGCCCGGTTGCGCTCGGCCACCCGGCGCCAGCGGGGCGCGATGTCGATCTTGGTGAGGGCCACCACCACGGTCGGGCAGAGGCTCGCCACCTGGTCGATCAGGGTCAGTTCGGTGGTGGCCAGCTCACGGGTCGCGGCCGACACCACGAGCACCGCGTCGGCTTGGGAGACCGCGCTGAACATGCTGGCCGAGCGCATCGAGTCGAGATCGTCCACGGCCGGCGTGTCCACCAGCACCAGGCCGGCGGCGAGCAGTTGGCGCGGGATGCCGACCTCGGTGTGTAACAGCTCGCCGCGCCCGGCCGGCGGCGTGAACCGACCGGCGACCTCCTCGACCGGGATGGGCTCGCGGCGCGGTCCGTGCTCCTCGGCCCCGGTCGGCTCCTTGATCAGGGCGGCTACCGGCGACGCGGCGTGCCCGATGACCATCGGAGCCGGCGTGGTGAGATGGTCGCCGACCGCGCAGATCCGCGCGTTGAGCAGCGCGTTCACCAACTGGCTCTTGCCCTGGTTCGGCTCGCCGACCACCGGCACGCGCAGCGTGGGCTCAAGCAGGTGGACCCGCTTCTGCCGGAGCCGGGTCGCCAGATCGGACCGGTCCAGGTCGGCACAGGCACCGATCGTGGCGTCCAGAATGTCCAACCACGGCGGTGATGTCACCCGAAAGAGTGTGCCGTGTCCATCCATTTGGATGAAGACCGGGGGGCGGCCCCGCCATGCCGGCAGAACCGCCCCCCGCAGCGGAGCGACGCTCAGTGTCCGAACGGCAGGTGGTTGTCCAAACCATCGGTCAGCTCGCCCACAACTGGCACCTGTGCGGTGAGGCCGTGGACCGTGTCGTGCACGGTGCCGAGGCCCGGCAGGCTGGGCAGCTGCGGCGCCTCCGGGAGACCGGGCAGCGCCGGGGCACCCGGCAGCTCGGGCAGGTGCGGCAGGTCCACCGGCAGATGCGGCAGATCGACCGGCAGGTGCGGCAGCCCGCCACCGGCGAGGTCGGGCAGCTGCGGCAGGTCGCCCGGCAGCTGCGTCACATCGACCGGCAGTGCCGGCACCGAGGGCAACCCGGCCGGCAGGTCCGGCAGCGCTGCCGGATCCAGGGTCGGCAGGTGCACCGAGGTCGGGTCCTGCACCGCGCCGGAGAGCTGTGCGGCGCCGTCGGTGACCAAGCTGCCGGTCAGGCCGCCGCCGGTGGTGAGGCCGTCGCTGAGCGAGGCGGCGCCGTCGGTGAGCGCACCGGCCAACGCGCCGGCGCCCGTGCTGAGGTAGCCGGCGACGGTCCCGGTCACCGCGTCGCCGCCGCGACCGATGGCATCCGCGTCGAGGCCCATCGCGTCCAGGCCGGGCAGGTGCACCGCACCCGCGCCGCCGAGGCCGTCGGTCCCACCGGTCAGGTCGAACCCGCCGCCGCCGAGCACGGAGTTGACCGAGCCGCCGGACGCGACGCCGTCTAGACCGCCGGCAGAGGAGAACTCGCCGCTGCCCATCGGCGAGTCGAAGGCGAGCGAGAAGCCGCTGCCCTGAGGGCTCGCGTCGAAGTCGAACCCGCCCGCGCCGAACGCCTGGGGCAGACCGCCGCTCGCGGCACCGGCGGCGGCAAGCTCCGCGCCTGAGGCCGACGCGAGGTCGAGGACCAGCGGGATGGCGTCCAGGACGTCCTGTGGTGCGACATCGGGCAGCCCGGCGCCGCTCAGCGCGGCCACCGGATCGTGGTCGAAGGCCGCACGGCACGACGCGTCGCTCAGCATTGTGATCACGAAGTCGTGCAGCGTCGGTTCAGGGGTCTGCAAGAGGTGCTCCTCAACAGGGTCGGAGTTCGCTGATTCGGGCACGTTATTGAGCCGCACCCGATTTCACATCGGGGATGACTCCTAGTTATCCGAGGTCACAGCGACCAGGGAAAGGTCTACCGATTAGGGGATTAGGGGATTGCTAACCTTCACCCCCGAGGTGGTACGAAAACGCGCACGGTCAACTACCGATCGCGGAGGAACACCTGTATGGCGTACGTCCTTGGCGTCGACGTGGGCACCGCGTTCACCACCGCGGCGCGCTGTGACGACGCTGATTTCGGTGCCGGTTGCGGTGCCGTGAGCGAGGATCGCGACCGGCCGGACGGCGCGGTGGTGCTGCCGCTGACCCCGGCCACCCGTTGGGTGCACTCCGTGCTCTACCTGGCGGACGACGACACGGTGCTGGTCGGACGCGACGCGCTGGCCCGCGCCGAGACCGAGCCGGACCGGGTGGCCCGCGGGTTCCTGAACCGGATCGGCGACCCGATCGCCCCACTGATCGGCGGCCGGCCCTGCCCCGCCGAGACGCTCACCGCCGTCCTGGTGCGCTGGGTGGTGGACCGGGCGGTCGAGATCGAACGGGCCGAGCCCGACCGAGTGGTGCTCACCCATCCGGCTGGTTGGGGTCCGCACCGGCGCGGGTTGCTCGACGCCGCCCTGCGCCAGGCCGGGCTCACCGACGTGCTGCTGCTGGCCGGGCCACTCGCGGCGGCGGAGTGCCACCTGGCCGCCAACCCGATGGTCGCCGGGGACACGCTCGCCGTCTACGACCTCGGGGCGCGGACGTTGCGCTGCGCGGTCGCCCGGCTCGGCCGCGCCGGGTTCGACCTGTGCGGCCACGCGGAGACCGGCGAGCAGACCGGCGGCGACCTGTTCGACGACCTGCTCACCGGGCACGTGCTCGGTGAGCTCGGCCGGGCCGCCGCCGACCTGGACCCGTTCGACGAGGATCTCCGGGCGGCCATGGCGCAGCTGCGCGAGGGCTGCCGGACGGCCAAGGAGGCGCTGTCCGCCTCGGTCGAGGCGATCGTGGCGACGTCGCCGCTCGGGCCTCGGTCCAGTGTGCTGGTCACCCGCGCGGTGCTGGCCGAGCTGATCTCGCCCGCGCTGTCCCGGACCGTGGACGTCCTGCGGCAGACCGTGCTGGCCGCCGCGGTGCCGGCCGAGCGGCTGAGCGCGGTCGCGCTCAGCGGTGGGTCGGCGCTGATCCCGCTGCTCACCGATCTGGTGACGGCCGCATTCCCCGCGCGGGTGGTGCTGGACCCCGATCCCGAGACCGCGTTGGCCCGGGGCGCGGCGTTGGCTGGGCAACGGGCGCGCGCCGCCGGGTCCGCCGCGGAACCCGGGTCCGGGCCGATGAGTGGGATGGCCGGGCGCACGGCCGGGCCGGCGACGGAGCCCGAACATCCGGGCCGGCCCGAGCCGATCGATCCGGACGCGCCAACCCAGCCACCGCGGCCGCCGGTCCAGATGGCGCCGCTCGACCTGCCGGTGCGCGGTGCCCGGCGGTGGAAGACCGTCGGCCGGAGCCGCCGAAGAACCGGTTGAGCACCGAACCGACCCCCCCGACCTTTGCGAAGGACGCGATTGAACCTCAGTGCAGCCACCGAGCCCATCCCGGACGAGCGGGTCCGGCGTCTGCGTGACGCGATCGCCGCCGAGCCCGCCACCCCGGTCCGGGTGGGCATCCTGGCGCCCGGCGGCTACGGCAAGAGCGCGGTGCTCGCCGAACTCGCCGCGGCCTACCGCAACGCCGGGGTCGCGGTGGCCGCCCTGCCCGACGAGCTCGACCCGGCCGGCGGGGTGCTCCTGGCCGACGACGCGCACCTGCTCGAACCCGAGGTGCTGCACCGGATCCGGGCGGTGGCCGAGACCGACGGGGCCAGGGTGATCGTGGCCGCGCGACCGTGGCCGGTGCCGGACGGGCTGCGTGAGCTGGCCGCGGCGCTGGCCGGCACGGTGCCGCTGCGTCCCTTGGACCGGGCCAGGATCGGTGCTCACCTGACCGCGTCCGGACTCCGCACGCGACCGGGGCTGGACGAGTTCGTGCTGGCCCAGACCGGTGGCGTGCCGGCGTTCGTGGACCTGCTCGCGCGCACCATCGATGCGTCCACAGAGGATGGACCGCCGGTGGTGCCGGCCTCGGCGGTGGCCGAACTGGGTGCCCAGCTCGACGTGCTGCCGGCCGAGGTGCTCGGTTTCCTGCTGGCCGCGGACGCGGGCGCCGGCCTGCACGTGGACCTGCTGGCCGACCTGCTCGGCAGTGACCGGGACGCGGCCGCGTCGGCGGCCAGGTCAGCCGGTGCGACCGGGATGATCGACCATCGTGGCCGGCTGATCCCGCTGGTGCGGCTGGCGATCGGCGCTCTGGTGCCGGTTGACCGGCGCACCGCCGTGCGGCAGCGGCTGACCGAGGCACAGCTCGCCCGCGGCCCGGCCTGGGCGGAACGGGTGGCGCTGGCCGGCGACCTGGACACCGCCCTGCGGGTGGCCGACCAGGTGCTCGCCGCCCCGAACGCGCCGGAGCACGGTGCCGCGGCCAGGGTGGCGGCCGCCGCGCTGGCCCATCGCGGCCAACTGGCCAGCAGCGCCGAGCTGTTCCGCTGGGCGGGTGCCGGGCTGCCGAACGCGTTCGCGGTGCTCGGTCTGATCGGCACCGGAGCGCTCGCCCCGGCCGCGAAGCTGCTCGAAGGGTCAACGACCGACGGTCCGCCGACCCTGCTGTCGGGTGCCGTCACGCTGATGGCCCATGGGATCCACGCCTCGGTCGCGGGCTCGGCGGCGGACGCGCTCGCCAGTCTGGTTCGGGCCGCGTCCCTGCTCGAACCGGCCGAGACGGCGGTGCTGTTACCGGACTCCCCCGCGGCACTGGCCGCACTGGTCGCGGTGCAGTCCGGCGAGCTGACCGTGGCCGATTCGGTGTTGCAGCGTGCTGTGGCGTCGGGCATGGGCGGTGCACCGTTCGCGGTGCGGCACCGGCTGTTGCGCGCCTGGGTGTGCATGGTGCGCGGCGACCTCACCGCGGCCAGGGAGCGGTTGCAGAACGCCGGCGCCGCGCGCGCGGCCGGCATCCCGCTGCCGCCCCGGGACTGGCTGTTCGCGGTCGCGCTCGAGGTCGGCCTGGCCCGCCGGGCGAGCGACTTGGCGGCGTTGCGCGCGGTCTGGGCCAGAGCCGGCGAAGCGGTCATCCGGCACCCGGTGGACCTGTACACCTTGCTGCCGCTCGGTGAGCTGGCCATCGCGGCGGCCCGGCTCGGCGACGCGGAGCGGCTGGCCAGTCACCTCGCCACGGCGCGGTCGCTGCTCGGCGCGCTCGGCGATCCGCCACTGTGGACGACCGGGTTGCACTGGAGCTGCGTGCACGCGGCGATCATCGGCGAGCAGTGGGACCTGGCCCGAGCGCACGCCGGCGCGATGACCGGCGGCGGTCGCTACGGCGAGGTGCTGGCCGCCGCCGCGCGGAGCTGGTTGGACGTCGTCGGCGGCAAGGTGGACCCCGTCGCGGTGGAGAACGTCGCCAGGGACCTGCACGCGGCCGGGCTGCGCTGGGATGCCGCGCGCCTGGCCGGCCAGGCGGCGATTCGGACCTCCGACCGCAAGGCCATGGTCGAGCTGATGGAGTGCGCCCGAGTGCTCCAGGGCGAGAGCACCGCCGCCGAACCGGTCACCGAGTCCGACACGTCGGCGGCCGGGCTGCTCAGCGAACGGGAGCAGCAGGTCGCCCGGCTGGTGCTGACCGGGCTCACCTACCGCGAGGTCGGCGACCGGCTGTTCATCTCGGCCAAGACCGTTGAGCACCACATCGCCCGGATGCGCCAGCGGTTGGGCAGCACCAGCCGGCGCGAGTTGCTGGCCCGGCTGCGCGAGCTGCTGGGTTAGCTTGGGCGCGTGCACGACTTCATCTCCGCGCTGCCCAAGGCCGAGTTGCACGTCCACCTGCTCGGTTCCGCCTCGCCGGACACCGTGCTCGGGTTGGCCAGACGGCATCCGCAGCGCGGCGTGCCGGTCGAGGAGACGGCGCTGCGCTCGTTCTACGAGTTCACCGACTTCGCCCACTTCATCCAGGTGTACCTCAAGGTCAACAGTCTGGTCACCACCGGAGCCGACGTCACCGACCTGGTGCTCGGCCTGGCCGCCGAGCTGGCCGCGAGCAACGTGCGCTACGCGGAGGTGACCGTGACCGCGGTCAGTCATCTCGCGGCCGGGATCGAGCCGGACGAGCTGGCCGAGGCGCTGGACACCGGCCGGGCGCGCGCCCGCGCGGCGCACGGTGTCGAGCTGGCCTGGATCTTCGACATCCCTGGCGGCTGGGAGCCGCCCACCGAGCTGAGCACCGTGCGCTGGGTGCTTCGGCACCGGCCGGCCGGCACGGTCGGGTTCGGGCTCGGCGGGCCGGAGCTCGACGTGCCGAGGGAACAGTTCCGGGAGTCGTTCGCGATGGCCAGGGACGCCGGCCTGCGACCGGTGCCGCACGCCGGGGAGACCACCGGGCCGGAGACGATCTGGTCGGCCCTGCGCGACCTGCGGGCCGAGCGGATCGGGCACGGCACCAGCGCGGTCGCCGACCCTCGTCTGCTGGCCCACCTCGCCGAGCACGGCATCCCGCTCGAGGTCTGTCCCACCTCGAACCTCCGGACCCGAGCCGTGCCGACGCTCGACGCGCACCCGTTGCCGCGTCTGCTCGACGCCGGTGTCCCGGTCACGCTCGGGACCGACGACCCGGGCATGTTCCACACCGACCTCAACCGCGAGTACCTGCTCTGCCACGAGCACTTCGGCCTCGGCCGCACCGAGCTCGCCGACCTGGCCCGCGCCGGGGTGCGGGCCGCGTTCTTGGCCGACGACCTCCGCACCGCCCTGCTCGCCGAGATCGACACCGTGGCGCAGCGCTCGGCGATCAGCTGAGGCGGTCGGGACGTCGGCCGCGGCGCGGTCAGGAAGCGTTGGCGGTCAACGGAAGTCGGTCCAGCGGTCCGGGGCGGGCGCGGCCTCGGTGGTGTCGGCTTGCGCGGTGACCTGTGGTGCCACGGTGATCTCCGGCAGCGTGCTGGCGCCGGGCAGCAGCGAGACGAGAAGCGCGAGCCGGCTGCGGCCCAGATCCACGTCGAGGGTGGCGCCGGTGCTGAACGGGATGGTGAAGTTGTTGTCGGACAAGGTGATCACCAGACCAAGGACGCGGCCGGCCGGCAGCACGGTGTCGTGCGCGTGCAGCGTCCAGGTGACCGTGTACCAGTTGCCGGGTTGCAGCGGGCTCGGCGAGGTGAGCGAGGACCGGTGCGCGGCGTCGAGCCAGCCGCGGGTCAGCACGGCCAGGTCCCGGGTCACCACGTTCTTCACCGTGTCGCGGTAGCAGGGATCGTCGGCCGGCGACGTGGCGCCGAAGCAGGATTCGGTCGCCAGCGTACGGATTCCCTCACCTGAGGCGCGGTAGTTGATCCGGGACGCGGTGCCGTAGTCGACCAGCCGGGCGGAGATCTCGGTGTTCGGCCGGTCGGCGCGGATCCGCAGCGTGAGGCTCGGCGTGCCGCTGATCCGCAGATCGTGCCGCAACGGCGCGGAAAGGAAGACCAGCCGGCCGGGCAGCGCGGTGTTCGGGTTGGCGACGGCCTGGTTCTCCGACAGGTTCGGGTCGTCGGTGATCGAGGTCAGCGTGCCGGGCCGGCTGGGGCGCAGGCCGAGCGTGCCGGCGGTGCCGTCCCCGGCGCCGAGGGAGACCGGCAGGCCGAACGCGCCGAGCGCGGGCCAGGTCGGCTCGTTCACCCAGTTGTCCGGTGTGCGCTCGAGGGTGGCCATCGGTTCGCGCATGATGCCGTTGTGCAGCCCCTGCAACCAGAAGTCGAACCAGCGGTGCAGGGTGGCCACCCATTCGGTGCGGCGGAAGTCGAACGGGTCGACGTGCCCCTCCTGGCTCAGCCAGATCTTGCGCGGCACCCCGCGCCGGGCCAGCGCGTCCCACCACCGCGCGAAGTGCTTCGTCTCCACGTTGAGATCGTTGATCCCGTGCGTGACGAACACGCTGGCCTTGACCTTGCGCGCGTCCGGCACGAAGTCGCGCTCGGCCCAGAACTCGGTGAAGTTTCCGGTCTCGTTGGCCGAACCGGCCAGCAGCCGCTCCCGGTTCGGCACGCAGATCGGATCCGGCCGGCCGTTGACGAAGCCGGAGAGCCAGGCCGGCCCGTTGTCCACGGTGTAGAGCGCGCCGTTGTCCCGGTAGTAGTCGTACCAACTGGAGATGGCCGAGATCGGCACGATCGTGGCGAGGCCGTCGACCCCGGTCGCGGCGACGCCGTTGGCCACCGTGCCGTCCCAGGACTTGCCGATCATCCCGACCTTGCCGGTGGTCCAGTCGGCCACCGCGGTGCTGCCGTCGGCGTACTCACCGTGCGCCCGGCCGTTGAGCCAGTCGATGGCGCTCTTCGCGCCGATGATCTCCTCGCGGCCGCCGACGTCCCCGCACCCGGTCGACCGACTGGTGCCGTTGAAGTCCACCGCCGCGAAGGCATACCCGCGAGGCACGAAGAAGTTGTCGTAGAACAGCGGGAACTTCACCACGTTGCCGTCCGGCCCGTAGACCTTCCGCTCGCTCTCGTTGCCCCGCCCACAGCACTGGTAGTACGGCGATGCGTCCATGATCACCGGGATCTTCACCCCGGCCTGGGCGGTCTCCCGTGGCCGGACCAGATCCACGACGATCTTGTCGCGCACCCCGTCACCGTCGTTGTCGTTGGGCGTGGTGACCCAGACGCTTTCCCGGATCGCGTTCGCGTAGTCGTACACCGGCACGGTCTCGGTACCGCGCACGTGGGCCGGCGGTGGCGCCGCGACAGCGGTCGGCACCTGGCCGAACAGACCGGCAACACCGAGCAACGCGGTAGCCAGGGCGAGCCGGCGCGAGGGCAGCGTGGTCATGCCCGAAAATTACCGACCGCCACGCCACCCCGGGTAGGCCCGAACGTCGGCTAGCCTCGCGCACATGAGCACCCGGATCGAGGCGCCCATCGTCGCGGTGACGGTTTATCCCGGGCAGGCGCGGATCACCAGGCGCGGCACGGTATCGCTGGTCACCGGCCCGCGCCGGGTGGTGGCCGGCGGGCTGCCGATGACGCTGCGGGCGGACTCGGTCCGGGTGAACGGACGCGGCCCGGCCACCGTGCTCGGCGTGGACGTGGTGGCCGAGCACCATTCGCGCTCCCCAGACGCGACCGTCGAGGAGTTGGAGCGGCGCCTGCTCGAGGTGCAGGACCGCTTGGCCGCGCTGGACGACGAGGATGCCGTGGCCACCGCCCGCGAGGAGTTGCTCGGCGCGCTTTCCCGACGTTGCGGGCCGGCGTTCGCCAAGGCGCTGGCCGCCGGCACGGCTGCGGTGGACCGCGTGGCCGCGGTCAGCGAGGCACTGGCCGAGCAGCTCGGCGCCGTGCTCGCCGGGCGCCGGGAGCTGGCCGAGCGGCGCCGGGAGGTGCAGCGGGAGCTGGAGGAGATGGGCCGGCGACTCAACGAGCGGATCGCCGCGCGGGTGCCGGATCGCCGGGCGATCGCGGTGGACCTGGAGCTGGCCGAGGACGGCGAGCTGGAGCTGGAGGTGTCCTACCTGGTCGACGCGGCCAACTGGGAGTCGCGCTACGACGTGCGGCTCGCCGGCGACGCGCTGACCGTCACCTGGTTCGGGCTGGTCACCCAGCACAGCGGGGAGGACTGGCCGGAGTGCGACCTGCGGCTGTCCACCGCCCGGCCGGCCAGCGCGGTGGCCGTGCCCGAGCTGGAGCCGTGGTACCTGCAACGGTTCGAGGCGATGCCGGTGCACCGTGCGCCGATGGCGGACCAGGCCGCCGGGTTCGGCGCGAGCATGCCGCAGGCCGCCGCCCGGGCGCCGGGTGCGCAGCCGCTCGGCGCCCGGCCGGCCGAGGTCGCGGTGGCCAGGGCGAGCGTCGAGCAGGGCGTGGCGGCAACGACCTACCGTCCGGCCCGGCCGGTCGCGGTGCCCGCGGACGGCACCGCGCACCGCACCACGGTCACCGTCGTCGAGCTGCCGGCCCGGCTCGACCACGTCACCGTGCCGTTGCGCGGCACCGAGGCATACCTGCGCGCAACCGCGGTGAACACCTCGGAGCACACGCTCCGGCCGGGACCCGCGGCGATCTTCCACGACACCGAGTTCGTCGGCACCACGAACCTGGAGCCGTGGGCGCCGGGCGAAGAGGTGGAGCTGGCGCTCGGGGTCGACGACCGGGTCCGGGTCGAGCGGGAACTGGTGCGCAGGGCGGCCGGCAAGGCGATGCTCGGCGGCACCCGGCGGCACGAGGCGGCGTACCGCATCACGATCGGCAACTACGGGCCCCGGCCGGCGAACGTGACCGTGGTCGACCAGCTCCCCGTGTCGCGCGATGAGGCGATCGTGCTGCGCGACGTGCAACTCGAGCCGAAACCCGATGAGCAGACCGAACTCGGCGAGGTCACCTGGAAGATCTCCCTGGCGCCGAACAAAATCGCCGAGCTGACCATCGGCTTCCGGGTGGACGTGGCCAAGGGCGTCAAGCTGTCCGGCTGGCGGGACTGACCGCCCCTCATCGAGCACGCCGGCCGTACAGCGCAACGTCACCTTGCTGCGCTTCCATCAGCGGATGTCACCTTGCGCTGTTCGGCAGCGGTGCCGCGGAGACCGACGTGAGCGGAGACGTACCGCAGTGCTATGTGATATTTTACTGCGGTGAGCATCCCAGACCGGCCGTGGCGCGGCGTGCTGGTGGCCACCGCGCTGCCCTTGCGCCAGGGCGACCTCGGTGTCGACCTCGACCGGTACGCCGAGCACGTGCGCTGGCTGGCGGAGCAGGGCTGCCACGGCGTGGTGCCCAACGGATCCCTTGGCGAGTACCAGGTTTTGACCCCGCAGGAGCGGGCCGCCGTGGTGCGCACCGCGGTCGAGGCGGCGCCACCCGGGTTCGCGGTGGTGCCGGGCGTCGGGGCGTACGGCGCGCTCGAGGCCAGGGGTTGGGCCGAGCAGGCGGCCGAGGCGGGCGCCGCCGCGGTGCTTCTCCTGCCACCCAACGCCTACCGGGCCGGCGACCGCGCGGTACGCGACCACTACCGGGAGGTGGCCCGCGCCGGGCTGCCCATCGTGGCCTACAACAACCCGTATGACACCAGGGTGGATCTCACCCCGGCGCTGCTGGCCGACCTGTTCGGCGACGACCTGATCGTCGCGGTCAAGGAGTTCAGCGGGGACGTGCGCCGGGCCTACCAGCTCGCCGAGCTGGCTCCCGGGCTCGACCTGCTGGCCGGCGCCGACGACGTGCTGCTCGAGCTGGCCATCGCCGGGGCGGTCGGCTGGGTCGCCGGCTACCCGAACGCCCTGCCGCGGCAGTGTGTCGCGCTCTACGCGGCCGCCACCTCGGCCGACCCCGGCTCGGCGGTCAAGTCCTACCGGGAGCTGCATCCGTTGCTGCGCTGGGACTCGCGCACCGAGTTCGTGCAGGCGATCAAGCTGTCCATGGACGTTGCCGGCCGACCCGGCGGGCCCTGCCGGCCGCCCCGCGAACCATTGTCCGATGTGGACTCACAGGCGATAGTCCTGGCTACCGAGGAGGTGTTGCGCTGATGCGTTCCCGGCACGTGTTCCACGCGGTGGACTCGCACACCGAAGGCATGCCGACCCGGGTGATCACTGGCGGGGTGGGCACCCTGCCCGGCGCCACGATGGCGCAGCGGCGGGCGTACTTCATCGAGCACCTCGACCAGCTGCGCACCCTGCTCATGAACGAGCCACGCGGGCACGCCGCGATGTCCGGCGCCATCCTCCAGCCGCCGACCCGGCCGGACGCCGACCACGGGGTGCTGTTCATCGAGGTCTCCGGGGTCCTGCCGATGTGCGGCCACGGCACCATTGGGGTGGCCACGGTGCTGGTGGAGACCGGCATGGTGCCGGTGGTCGAACCGGTCACCACGGTCCGGTTGGACGTGCCGGCCGGGCTGGTCACCGCGGACGTCGAGGTGCGCGACGGGCACGCGACCTCGGTGACGATCCGCAACGTGGCCTCGTTCGCGATGGCGCTGGACGCCAAGGTCGAGGTGCCCGGCCACGGCACGGTGCGCTACGACTTGGCCTACGGCGGGAACTTCTACGCGATCCTGGCGCTCGACGAGCTGGGCCTGCCGTTCGACCGGGCCGAGCAGCAGCGCATCCTGGACGCCGGGTTGGCCGTCCGCGACGCGATCAACGCCACGAACCCCCCGGCCCACCCCGAGGATCCGGCCGTGCGCGAGGTGCACGGGGTGTACCTGGCCGCACCGGGCTCGAACGCCGCCAACTCCAGGCACGCGATGGTGCTCCCGCCCGGCTGGTTCGACCGGTCGCCCTGCGGCACCGGCACTTCGGCGCGAATGGCCGCGCTGCACGCCAGGGGCGAGCTGGCACTGGACACCGAGTTCGTGAACGAGTCGCTGCTCGGCACCCGGTTCGTCGGCCGGCTGACCGGCGAGACCACGGTCGGCGGGCGGCCCGCGGTGCTGCCCACGATCACCGGTCGGGCCTGGATCACCGGCACCGCCCAGTACCTGCTCGATCCAGACGACCCGTTCCCGGCCGGGTTCCTGCTGTGACGGCGGAACTGCCGAGCTTGACCGAGCGGGTCAGCCTGCGCGAGCAGGTGGGAAACGCGTTGCGCGCGGCCATGATCAGCGGTCAGCTGCGGCCGGGCGTGGTGTACTCCGCGCCCGCACTGGCCGCCACGTTCGGCGTGTCGGCCACCCCGGTTCGCGAGGCCATGCTCGACCTGGCCAAGGAGGGCATGGTGGAGGCCGTGCGCAACAAGGGTTTCCGGGTCACCGAACTGTCCGAACAGGACCTCGACGAGCTGACCGAGCTACGCCTGCTGCTCGAGGCGCCGACCACGGCACGGCTGGCCGGTCGGCTTGACCCGACCGCGCTGGCACGGCTGCGCGAGCTGGCCGGGGCGATCGAGGCCGGTGCGGCGGCCGGCGACCTGATCGGCTACCTCGAGGCGGACCGGGCGTTCCACCTCACCCTGCTCGGCCACGCCGGCAACCGCCACCTGGTGGAGCTGGTCGGCGAACTGCGCTCGCGGGCCCGGCTCTACGGACTCGGCCGGCTGGCCGCCACCGGGGTGCTGGCCGAGTCGGCCCGCGAGCACGCCGCCCTGGTCGACCTGCTCGAAAGTGGCGCCACCCGCCGGGCGGAAGCCCTGATTCGCCAGCACATCCAGCACGTTCGGGGCGTGTGGGCGGGCACATGATCGAGCTTGGGAAGTTCCCGCCGTGACCGACGTCGTGGTGATCGGCGCCGGCATCGTCGGCGCCGCCTGCGCGCACTACGCCTCGGCGGCCGGCCTTTCGGTCACCGTGGTGGACCGCGGCCCGCTCGCCGGTGGCGCCACCGGCGCCGGCGAGGGCAACATCCTGGTGTCCGACAAGCAACCCGGACCGGAGCTGGATCTCGCGCTGCGGTCCAACCAGCTGTGGCGTGAGCTGGATGTCGGGCCGATCGAGCTGGAGCCGAAGGGCGGGCTGATGGTGGCCACCAGCTCCGCCGCGCTGTCCACCATGGACGCACTGGTCGTCAGGCAGCGAGCCGCCGGGGTGGTCGCCGAGCGCGTCGACCCGGCACGGTACGAGCCACGGCTGCGGCCGGATCTGGCCGGCGCCGCGTACTACCCGCAGGACCTTCAGGTACAGCCGATGCTCGCCACCGCGCGGCTGCTCGCCGGCCGCAAGGTCCACTATGGACAGCAGGTGACGGGGATCGAGACCGGGCACGGCCGGGTGACCGCGGTGCGCACCACCACCGGCCGAATTCCCACCGGCGCGGTGGTTAACGCCGCCGGAGTGTGGGCCGGCGAGGTGGCCGGACTGGCCGGCGTCCCGGTTCCGATCGCACCCCGGCGCGGTTTCGTGTTGGTCACCGAACCGCTGCCGGTTCTGGTGCGGCACAAGGTGTACGCCGCCGATTATCTGTCCAATGTGGTCAGCAGCGAGGCGGGCCTACAGACCTCGGCGGTGGTGGAGGGCACCCCGGCGGGGACCATTCTGATCGGGGCCAGCCGGGAGCGGGTCGGCTTCGACCGCACGTTCGCGTTGCCGGTGTTGCGCCGGCTGGCCGCCCATGCCGTGGCGCTCTTCCCGTTCCTGGCAGATGTCCGGTTGCTGCGGGCCTACCGCGGGTTTCGCCCGTACAGTCCGGACCACCTGCCGGTGATCGGCGCGGACCCGAGGGTCGGCGGCCTGTTCCACGCGTGTGGCCATGAGGGTGCCGGCATCGGCCTGGCGCCGGTCACCGGACACCTCCTCGCCCGGCTGCTCACCGGCGCGCCGCCGGACCTCGACCTCACCCCGTTTCGACCGGAGCGTTTCGCATGATCACCTTCAACGGTCGGGAGATCCCGTTCGAGCCGGGTCAGAGTGTTGCCGCCGCCCTGATCGCGGCCGGCATCCGATCCTGGCGGAGCACCCGGCGTGACGGTGCGCCGCGCGGCCTGTTCTGCGGCATCGGTGCCTGCTTCGACTGCCTGGTCACGGTGAACGGCGAGCCGGCGGCGCGAGCCTGCCTGCGGCCCGCGTGCGACGGGGATGTCGTGGAGCCAGGAGCATGAACCAGCCCGTGAGCCGTTACGACGTCGCCGTGGTGGGCGCCGGCCCGGCAGGTCTCGCGGCCGCGACCGCGGCGAGCGGCGCCGGCCGGCGGGTCGTACTGCTCGACTCGGCGCCGCTACCCGGCGGGCAGTACTGGCGGCACCGGCCGGAGCAACCGCCATCCGGTGCCGGCTTCGCCAAGGTCACGGCGAGCCTGGACCGGGTCGACTACCGGGCGGCGACCACGGTGTGGTTCGCCGAACCCGGCTTCACCCTGCACACCAGCGGCGGGCCGGTGGCGGCCGAGCGGGTGGTGCTGGCCACCGGCGCGCACGACCGGGTGGTGCCGTTCCCCGGCTGGGAGCTGCCCGGGGTGCTCACCGCCGGTGGGGCGCAGGCACTGCTCAAGGGCCACGGAGTACTGGCCGGCCGGCGGATCGTCGTCGCCGGCACCGGGCCGTTCCTGCTCCCGGTCGCCACCGCGCTCGCCGGTGCCGGGGCGAAGGTGGCCGGGGTGTTCGAGGCGAACCACCCGCTTCGGCTGGCGACCCGGGTGCGAGCCGAAGCGTTGCTCGAGGCGGGCCGCTACGCCGCCGGCCTTGCGCGGCACCGGGTTCCGTACCGCACCGGGCACACGGTGGTCGCGGCGCACGGCGAGGTCGAGGTGAGCGCGGTGACCGTCGCCGGGCCTCGCGGGCGGCGCAGCCGGATCGACTGCGACACGCTGGCGATCGGCTTCGGGTTTGTGCCGGCGCTTGAGCTCGCCGCCCTGCTCGGCTGCGCGACCCACCGCGACGGCGACGCCAACCTGGTGGTCAGGGTGGACGGCGAGCAGCGAACCTCGGTGCCCGGCGTCACCGCGGCGGGTGAGATCACCGGCATCGGCGGTGCCGAGTTGGCCCTGGTGGAGGGCGCGATCGCCGGCGGCCGGACGACGAAGGAGCTGGTGCGCAGACGGGCCCGGTTACGCCGGTTCGCCGCGGCACTGCACGCCACGTTCCCGGTGCCGGCGGGCTGGCCGGACGCGCTGGCCGACGACACCATCGTGTGCCGGTGCGAGGAGGTCCGGTTCGGCGCGGTGCGCGCGGCGGTCACCGGCCTCGGTGCGACCGACGCCCGCACGGTGAAGCTGCTGACCCGCACCGGCATGGGCTGGTGCCAGGGCCGGATGTGTGGGTTCGCCACGGCGTGCCTGGCCGCCCGGCTGAGCGGCCGGGAGCCGGCCGAGGCGGACCTTGCGGCGTTCGCCCACCGGCCGTTCGGCGCGCCGGTGACCCTCGGTGAGTTGGCCGGGGAACCGGTCCGCGAGTTTCCCCCGACATCGGGCTGAGGTGGTCGCCGGCCGCGCCCGGCACGGGGGTGTCGTGCGGTTTCACCCGGCTCCCGCGCTGGAGGCCGGCGCCCGCGACGTGGCTGGGCCGAGGCCCAGCCACGGTGACGCCGCCGTTCAGCTCGACGGAGTTCGCGCGGTCGGGATGAGGTCGAGCAGGCCGAGGGCGTGTGCCGCGGCCAGGGCACCCGGCCGGTTGCGGGCGCCTAACTTGCGGAACAACCGGGCCTGGGTGTTCTCCACGGTCTTCTCCGCGATGCCGAGGGCCCGCGCGGTCAGCCGCACGGTGTGTCCGTTGGCGATGGAGCGCAGGATGTCGCACTCGCGCGAGGTCAGCTCGGGCAACCCGGGCGCGGAGCTGCCGGACGGACCGCGCACCGCGTCGAGCAGGGCGCCGGCCGCGCTCTCCTCGATCGCGAGGTAGCCGTGCGTGGCCAGGGTGAGCGCGGGAACGAGGTCGGTGGCCACGCGGTCGGCGGTGACCACGGTGAGCGCGCCGCGCAACAGCGCACCGAGCACCTCGGCTCTCGGCGGCGGGGTGCTGCGGACCAGCGCGACCGGCAGTCCCGCGTCCCAACCGTTCGGCCAGTCGCTCGGCTCGGGGTCCACGAGCACCACGAACACCGACTCCGAGGACTCGCCCTCCTGAGGTCTGTTCCTGGTGGCGTCGTCGGCCTCGGTAGCGACCGAGATGCCGCCGGCGAGCAGGGTGGCGGCCACCCGGTCCCTGGTCGGACCGGCCTGCCCGCGCAGCACGGCGACAACGGTGCCCACCGCGCGGCCGTTGGTGGTCGATCGGGCCGCCGGCCGGGTGATGATGCCGAGCGCGGTCGCCCTGGCCACCACCTGACATTGGCTGGCCACCTCCAGCTTGCGGTAGATCCGCCGCTTGGCGTTGGCCACCGCGGAGGTGCTGATGTCCAGCAGCTGCGCGATTCGGTTGGCGGTGTGGCCGGCGCTGAGCAGGGAGATGATCTTCCCTTCCTGCTCGGTCAACCCGTCCTCGACACCGGCCGTGCGGACGGGATGGTTTCGATACGTTGCAACATAACGTTGCAACACGACGAGCAACGCGTCCAGCCCATGGGAGCACGGGAGCAGTGTGTCCACCCCGAGCTGCCACAGTGCGCCGAGCTAGGCCGAGGACAACCGCTCGTAGACGACCACGAGCCGAGCCAGGTCGACGCAGTCCTTGAGACGCTTGAGAACCTGCTGGTCGGTGCCGATACCCCCACCGACATCGACCAGCACCACATCTGGATGTTGCAACTCACACAGCATCGGCAGATCGTCCAGATCGGCGACGCTACCCACGACGGCGTACTCGGGTCTTGCCTCGAGACAACCGGCGAGCGCATCTCTGAACAGCCGACGAGGGGAGCGCAGCGCTACACGGATCATGTACACCTACCCCTTGCGCCTGGCACTCCTCCCAGTGACTCACACATTGTGGTACTGCGACCACGTGTTGCAACAGGCCCTAGGGGGTTTAATTTGGTCTAGTCCAACAATTACCTTTACCAGAACAAGAGAGTGGGCCGGCCCCACCCGGGCCGGCCCACC
>JBJMIG010000047.1:0-92706 GCA_045806965.1 Labedaea sp.
CGCGTCCGGGCCGCCCGCGCTGCCCAAGCCGTCCGACGGCGAGGCCAAGGAGCTGATCGTGCCGGTGACCGGCTCGGCGCTGGCCAAGCCGCAGCCGGACGCGCTCGAGCCGCAGGAGCCGCAGAAGCGGGTGGCCACGGTGCGCCGGCAGCCCCCTTCGCGGCGGCTCAAGCCGGGTGACCTGATCTGTGGCGAATGCGGCGAGGGCAATGCGGAGACCCGGAAGTTCTGTAGCCGCTGCGGCACCTCGCTGAACGAGGCCGAGCAGGTCAAGATGCCGTGGTGGCGCAGGCTGCTGCCGAAGCGCGGCGCCAAGGTGCGCAAGTCCGGCGACCGGCCCAAGCGCCGGGGCCGGGGCGGCAAGTCCGGTCTTGGCCTCGCCGCCAGCTCCACGTTCAAGGTGATCCGCCGGGTCGTCACGATGGCCCTGCTGGTCGGCGGCATTCTCTACGCGGTGTTCGCGCCGTTCCGCGGCTGGGTGAACCAGCAGTTCACCAGCGTCAAGCACCAGGTCGAGGTGTTGATCTTCCCGCAGTACGCGCCGGTCTCGCCGACCAAGGGCGACTTCAAGTGCCCGGCGCAGCTGCCGCCCGACCACGGCTGCGACAAGGCGGTGGATGGGTTCAGCAACACCAACTGGCTGGCGCCGGTGAACGGGCAGCAGCCGGTGATCGTGCTGAACTTCGGGCGGTCGGTGGACCTGTCCCGGGCGATCATCCGCAACGGGGCGAACGACGACTTCCAGGCCAACCATCGGGCGCGCAAGCTGCACCTGGTGTTCAACACCGGCAAGACCAGCGACATCGACCTGCTGGACAACCCGGATCCGAACCAGTACGACATCCACAACGGCGAGGGCGCGAGCAGCGTGGAGATCCACGTGGTCGACCTGTTCCAGTCGGTGCAGGGTCCGAACCTGGCGATCACCGAGATCGAGCTGTTCGAGAAGAAGTGACCCGCTCGCACTCGGTTTACAGCGGAAGGTGACATTGCGCGGTTAGAAAAGCGCAGGAATGTCACCTTCCGCTGTACGCCGCTTGCTGGAGCGCAGCACTCAGTTGCCGGAGCGCAGCATTCAGTTGCCGGGGCGCAGCATTCAGTTGCCGGGGCGCAGCATTCAGTTGCCGGGGCGCAGCATTCAGTTGCCGGGGCGCAGCATTCAGTTGCCGGGGCGCAGCATTCAGTTGCCGGGGCGCAGCCAGTTGCGGGAGCGCAGCCAGTTGTCGGGGCGCGGCGCCAGCTTGGCGCACAGCACAGCTTCGCCGCCCGAAGGAACTGCACGGAACAGCGGAAGGTGACCATTCCGCGGTATTAGAGCCGCAGGAATGTCACCTTCCGCCGTAACGAGCGACAGCACCGAGCTTGCGAGGGTGTTGCCGTGAGCCAACGCCCGCGAGGCTCAGCCGCGGACCACGAAGTCGGCCGGGCTCACCGAGGCGATGACGATCAGCAACGGGACGTTGGCGAACAGCGCCGGCGCTCCGTCCACGGTGCCCACCACGGTCCGCTGCTCGGGCTTGGTCTTCGGGAAGATCAGCAGCGAGGCACGGAAGGTGCCGTCCGCACCGGTCGTGGCGACGGTGCCGCCGACCGCGCCGGCGAACGTGACGTTCACCTTCTTGTTCGGCGGGTAGCCCTTGCCGATCACGGTGACCACCCGGCTCGGCGCGGTGACGCCCGGGTTGACCTCGAGGATCGGGGTGCCGGACTGCCCGCGCAGGCCTACCAGGGTGGTGCCGCCGGGTGCGTTGTGGGTGAACTGGAGGGTGGCCGAGCGGTCGCCCGGCAGGGTCGGCGAGAACTTCACCGACACCCGGCAGGAGGCGTTCGCCGCGATGGCCACGTTCAGGCAGGTGTTCGCGGAGATCTTGTAGTCGCCAGGTGCGCCCGGCCCGACCGGGGTCACCGCGGAGATCTGGAGCGCGGTCTGGCCGCCGTTGGTCACCGTCACCGTGGACTCGGGACCGTCGGAGAGCAGCAGCCGCTGCCCGAAGTCCAGCGGGCTCGGGTTCGGGGAGAACTCCGGGCCGCGCGGCGGCACCGGCTTCTCGGTGCCGGAGCCGGCCAGGTCGACGGTGAAGATCCGGCCGCCGCGCACCCGGATCTGCAACTGACCCCTGCGGTCCCCGGTAGCCCGCGGAGTGAACTGAACGCTCACCCCGCAGGTCGTGTTCTGCCGCAGGGTCTGCCCCTGACAGGTCTGCCCGCTGATGGTGAAGTCGGCGGCGTTGGTGCCGGCGAGCGCCACCTGGTCGATGAACACCGGCCCGTTGCCGATCTCCTCGATCTGCGCCGTGCGGACCAGGTTGTCGCCGAGCTGAACCGGTCCGAAGTCGACGGTCGTCCCGCGCAGCGCCGGTTCGAGCGTCCGCACGAACACGTCCTCCTGGGCACCTTCTCCCGAGGAGTCGCCGGGTACGAGGTCGTTGGCGTTGGAGTCGAAGCCGATCTTGCTGCCGTCGGCGGAGAGCGACGGGTTGTCCGAGTCCTCGTTGCCGGCGCAGGTCGCGTCCGGCGCGGGCTCGGGCTTGGTGCAGTTCCTGGTCAGCCCCGGGGAGGCGAGCGTGCCGGGCAGCGACCCCTCGGCGCGCAGCGTGGTGCGCAGCACGTCGAGGTCGCGCACCACGATCTGGCAGGACGTTCGGGCCGGGTTGTCCCGGGTCGGCGGCGCCACGGCCGCATTGAGCCGCAGCGGCTGCTCGCCGCGCAGGCCGATGTCATCGTTCGGGTTGATGCAGCTTCTCGAGATCGTCCGCTGATCCACGCCGTCGTGGGTGTTCAGCGCATCGGTCGTGAACGCGACGTAGCGGCCGTCCGAGGACAGCGCCGGGTGCGTGCCGTTCACGATGTCCGACTGGGTGCCTCGGGACGCGATGGTCGAGTCGGTGACCCGCTGGTTCTGCTGCCGGCTGTAGTCGACCGTGACCACGTAGACGTTGGGAATGCCGATGGAGAAGAAGGAGAAGCGGTCAGATCCGGAGCCGCCCCGCTGGTACACCTCCGCCTCGAAGGCGATCACCGACCCGTCGACGTTGACCGCGGGACGTTGCACGAATATGCCGGGCCGGTCACTGATCGGCTGGCCACCCTCGATGTCGACCCGGGTGGTCTGCTGCTTGAGCGAGAGGTCGACGGACACGATCGCTTGCGTGTCATCGCATTCGCAGTTGGGGGAGAAGTCGACGTCGGCCACCACGTGGTTGCCGTCGCCGGAGATGGCCGGGTTGCGGGGGTTGCGGACCCGGCCCGCGTTGCCGAGGTTCGGCTGCAACTGCTCAAGGCTGCCCGCGATCGGCTTGGCCGCCGGGGTGCCCAGGTTGGCGATCCACACGACGCTGGGGTGGTCCTGGCCGGAGTTCTCGTCCTGCCACACGATCCGGCTGGCGTCGGCGGAGAGCCTCGGGTGCGAGATGGTGTTCGTGGTGGTGCGGTTGACCGCGAAGTAGTTGAAGTCCTTGCTGCCGTCTGCCAGGTTCTCGTCGAATACCCCATCGTCATTGGGGTCGCGGTCACAGACGATGACGTAGGCCTCGTTCGGACTGGTCCCGCCGCCGTCATCCTCCGGGACGATGTTCTGGGCGAAGGTCACGAACGCCACATAGCGCCCGTCGGCCGAGATGGTGGGCTCGGAGCTGGAGTTGTCCGGTGGGAACTCCTGGGGCGGGGCCGGTTGGGCCGCTCTGGCCGCCGTTGCGCCGAGGTCGAGCAGCTTGTCGCCGCCGAACCGGATGGGCGGGGTCGGCGGCGCGGCGCCGATGGTGGGACCGGTGTCGACGATGAACTGACCGCGGCTGATCATCACCGTGCGGTTGCGCACCAGGTCCCGAACGAACACGCTCTGGTTCCCGTTGGTGCTCAGGTTGTCGAGCTGGTTGAAGCTCGTGAACGCCACCGAGCGGCCGTCAGCCGAGATGACGTTGCCGAAGCTGTCGCTCGTGCCGGCCTGGTTGGTCCCGTCGTGTACCGAGGCACGCACGGTCGAGCCGGGGGCGATGGCGGCACCGGCCGATGGCGCCACGACGGTGGAGCTCACCAGTAACGAGACGGCCGTCGTAGCGACCATCGCGGTGGCAGCCGTCATCGCGAGCGGGCGACGGACACTGAATTTGGGCACGACGCGACCTCCAGGCGTGGTTCACCGCGGCAAACACTAGAGGGACGGCGATCACCGCGGTCGTGGCCCCGGGGTGGCGGAGTGGACGGCTTAGGCCGCCCGATAGGGCAGTTGTTGTTGCCCGGTGACGCTCCCCGTAGCAGCCTGCCGAGAAGGTGTCGCAGTTCGCACACTTCCATGCCATGGGAGCCACCACGTCGCTGGCGAGTAGGCAGCTGTCCGCTACCCCTGGTGGGTCGGTCGACGCCTCCGTCCAGGTACGAAACAACGGAACACTCGTCGACCAGTTCACCGTGGACATTGTCGGCGATGCCAAGGACTGGACCGAGGTCGAACCGCGCATCATGAACCTGATGCCCGGCCAGGAGGGCACGGTCCGGATCAAGTTCGCCCCGCCGAGGAGCTCGGCGGTACCGGCCGGCTTCGTGCCGTTCGGGGTGCGCGTGCTGTCCCGCGAAGAGCCGCAGGGCTCGGTCGTGGAGGAGGGCTCTGTCCAGGTCGAGCCGTTCACCGACCTCCAGGTCGAGCTGTCGCCGAAGACGTCGAAGTGCCGCAGCCGGGCCCGCCATGAGGTCGTGGTGGACAACTCCGGCAACTTCCCGATCCCGGTCGAGCTGGTCGCCAACGACCCGGACGAGGCGCTGAAGCTGTCCCTCGACTACAACACGCTGACCGTGCAGCCGGGAACCTCGGCGTTCCTGAAGCTGAACGTCAAGCCGCACGACCGGTTCCTGCGCGGGGCCGAGCGCAGGCATCCGTTCCAGGTGACGGCGCTGGCCGGCGACATCCCGCCGACCACCGTGCAGGGCACCGTCGTTCAGCAGCAGCTGTTACCGAAGTGGCTGCTGCCGGCGCTGATCGCGTTGATCGCCCTGGCCGTCGTCGCGGTCGTGCTGTGGTTCACCGTGGTGAAACCGACCATCACGTCCTCGGCGCGCGAGACCGCCAAGACCGAGGTCGCCGCCCAGCAGGCCGCGTTGCAGCAGAAGGCGGACAGCGCCGAGCAGAAGGCCGCCTCGGCCGAGCAGAAGGCGTCCGCGGCCGAGCAGAAGGTGGCCGCCGGCACCGGCGGCGGCGGCGCTCCGGTCCCGCCCCCGGTCACCGGCTCCAACGGAGTGGACATCACCAAGGGCACCGCGTTCGACACCCGGATCGCTGTTGAGGTGACGGCCAACCCGAACCCGAACGCGTTCACCACGTCCGGCAACGCGGACCCGGCCGTCCCGGCGGCCAAGACGCTGGTGATCACCGACCTGCTGTTGCAGAACCCGCACGGCGACACCGGCACGATCCGGATCCTGCGCGGCGGCAAGGTGCTCTACGAGTTCGGCCTGAACAACTTCCGCGACTACGACTACCACTCGATCGCACCGCTGACGTTCGTGCCGGGTGCGAAGCTCGAGGTAGCGGTGAGTTGCCAGACCCCGGGTGCGCCCGAGCCGGCCACCGGCAAGTGCAAGGCAAGCGTCACCTTCTCCGGCAAGATCGCCGGCTGACGGGTTCTCCCAGACCCACAACGGACCGCCCCGGGGAATCCCGGGGCGGTCTGCTGTGGACGGTCGCGACATACGCCGCGAGCGCCGCGCTACAGCGGAATGTCACCTTGCGCGTCTCGCAGCGCCATGTCGCCTTGCGCCACTTCGGAGTTGCCCGAGTGCGGGACTCGCGGGCCTGAGCGCAGGACTCACGGTGTGCGCAAGGGCGCTGACGCGCGGAAGACCACAAAGGGCAGGCGCACATGGGTGTGCGGCCTGCCCTCGCTAGAGTGGCGGTGGGTCAGATGAGGCCCTCGCGGAGTGCGTAGGCGACCGCGTGCGAGCGGTTGCGAAGCTGGAAGCGGTTGGTCACGTCGTGCAGGATGCTCTTCACGGTGCGCTGCGAGTAGCAGAGCTTGTCCGCGATCTCCTTTGTGGACAGTCCCGATGCGACCAGCCGGAGCACCTCGGTCTCCCGGTTGGTGATCCCGGCCAGGTGCAGCCCGCGCGGCTCAAGCACGTGCCGCTGTAGCCGGGACACCCGGTTCAGCAGCCGGCCGAGCAGGTCCGGCGGCAGCGCACCCTCGCCGGCCGATGCGGCCTTGATCAGCCGGACCAACACGTCCGGCGTGGTGTCGGCCCGCCGGGCGACGGCGCAGACGCCGCCCTCGACCGCGGTGAGGATCTCGGTGTCCTCCAGCTCACCGGCGATCAGCACGACCCGGGTGAAGCCACGGCACTGCAACGTGCGCAGCAGTTGGCCGGCCCGCTCGTCGAACCGGTCGGTGACCACCAGCGCGACCGCCTCCGGCGATGCGTTGTCCTCATCGACCAGCCAGACCTCCGGCCGGGTACGCAGTGCCATGTGGACACCGTTTTGCAGGATGGGATCGGTCGCGCGAACCACAACCGGTGTCCGATTCTGTTCCAACATGTTCTACTTCCCCGCTTCTCTCCGCACTCCTGCGTCGGCCCCGACCGCCTACGCCCAGCACGCGCCCGACTGTGCAGGAGAAGGTTGCCCCAATGGGCGTCCCGGGCACATGGGACCGATGTCCCGTTGTTGCCCGACCGGGCAGGGCGCCCGGCGGGACTACGGCCGGGCGCCCGGCGGGGACTCGCCCAGCCCGGCCTTGCGGGCCCGCACGATGGCCTGCGCGCGGTCGGCGACGTGCAGTTTCGTGAAGATGCTCGACACGTGGTTGCGCACCGTCTTGGGGCTCAGCGACAGGCTGCTGGCGATCACGGCATTGCTGCGACCGTCCGCGATGAGCGCGAGCACCTCGCGCTCCCGGGAGGTCAGCTCCGGGAAAACCGGGTCGGTGGCCACCGGCGCGCTGTTGAAGTACCCGAGCACCCGGGTGGCGATGTCCGGTCCGAAGATCGCCTCACCCCGGCCGACCGCGTGCACCGCCCGGATGATCTCCTCCTGCCCGGAGCCCTTCAACAGATATCCCCGTGCGCCGGCCCGCATCGCGGCGAACACCGACTCGCTGTCGTTGAACATGGTCAGCACCACCACGCCGGTGGCCGGCCGGTCGCCGACGATCTCCCGGGTGGCCTCGATCCCGTCGATGTCGGGCAGGTGCAGATCCATCACCACGACGTCCGGCTCGTAGGCCCGGGCGGCACTGACCGCGTCCCGCCCGGTGGCCGCCTCACCAACCACCTCGACGGTCGGCTCCGCGGCGAGCACGGTGCACAACCCGTACCGGAACAACGGGTGGTCGTCCACGACGAGCACCCGCACCCGCCGGGCCAACGGCGCGACGGCTTCCGGGTTCGGCATGCTCAGGTCCCCTCCTTGGGCAGCGGCAAGGTGGCGAGCACCCGCGTGCCGCCGCCCCGTTCGGCTTCCACCAGGCAGTCGCCGCCGAGCTCGGCGGCCCGCTCGCGCATGGACGACAACCCGACGCCGCCGCCGTCGGTGAGCGCCGTCTGCCCGATCCCGACGCCGTCGTCGACCACCTCGATGTGCAGATCATCATCCACCCACAGCCGAACCGAGCAGGACCGGGCGCCGGCGTGCCGGGTGACGTTGGTCAGCGCCTCGCACACGATCCGGTACGCGGCCACGTCCACCGTCGCCGGGAGCCGTGGCAGCACGGTCGGCACCTCGAGCACGATGGTCACGCCGTCGCCCGTGCCGTCGGAGTGGGCGGTCCGGCTGGCCAGCGCCCCGGCGTAGTCGCGGATGGCCGGGATCAGCCCGATCCGGTCCAGCACCGGCGGGCGCAGGCCGTGCGCCAGCCGGCGGATCTCCACGATGGCGGCCTGGAGCTCGTCACGCAGCCGACCGAGCAGCACCCCGGTCGCCGTGTCGTTGCCGACGCTGCGCTGGCTCGCGTCGATCCCGAGCGCCACGGCGGCGAGCGTCGGGCCGACGCCGTCGTGCAGCTCGTGCAGGATCCGCCTGCGTTCCTTCTCCCTGGCCCGCACCAACCGGTCCCGGCTGCGCCGCAGGTCCCTGGTCAGCCGGGCGGTGTACACGGCGGCGCCGGCGTGCCTGGCCACCTCGGCGAGCGCGATCCGGTCCCGCCGGCGCAGCACCTCCCGCGCGGTGCGTGGCGCGACGACCAAGTAGCCGACCCGCTCGCCCTGAAAGGTCAGGCCCATCCGGTGCAGGTCGCCGGGCGGTGCGGTGCCGACGCCGGCGGCGATCTCCGTGCGCCCCCTGGTCTCGATCTCGATCGCCACATAGGGCAGCCGCAACGCGGTGGACACGGTCTGCACGATGGCCGGCAGCATCGAGCCCGGCGTGTGCGAGTTCTCCAGTGCCGAGGCCAGGGTGGACACCACCCGGTAGGGGTCGTCGCGATCGCCGAACCACCGTTTGTTGATGATGGTTTGCAGCCGGGAGCGCAGCGGCTGGACCGCCACCGCCACCGCGGCCACGGCGGCGGCCTGCTTCCACAGCGAGTTGATCGGCGGGAAGACCAGCGACAGCGCGCTGACCAGCGCGATGTAGAGCCCGATGACGCCGGCGCTGAGCGCGCCGTAGGCCAGCGACCGGCTGACCGCCACCTCGATGTTGAGCGCCTGGTGGCGCAGGATCGCGGCCACCACCGCGACCGGCACGGCCGCGAAGGCCAGCGTCTGGTACTCCTCCGGCAGCAACGCCTTGCCGTGCAGGAGGACCGGCACCACCCAGACCGCGAAGTACACCGCGGCCCCGCCGCCGAGCGCGGTGGCCAGCCAGCGCAGCGGCCGCCGGGTGCTCTCGTCCGCCTTGGACAGGTACTTGTGCAGCAGCACGCCGAGCACCAGCAGGGGGTAGATGAACAGCGCCGGCAGCGCCGGTGAGCCGAGCACGGTGAACCGCTGGAACGGATCGCCGAGCAGACCGAGCGCCACCGCCGCGGCGATTCCGTACAGGGCGATCGGACCGAGGTAGCCGAGCAGCACCAGCCGCCGGTGCCGGCGCGGGTAGGCGACCGAGGGGAAGGCCAGCGCGAAGTGCAGCATGCCGCCCCACAGCAGGGCGAACGCCGTCTCGCCGAGGAACCAGCGCCAGAACTGGTGCCCGGCAACGAGATCCATCGCATACAGCGGGAAGTAGCCGGCGCCTGCCGTGGTGACCAGCCCGATGGTGGACGCGACCATCGCCGCGCGGCTGGCCGGATACCGGGGCCGGACCAGGAAGACGGCGAGCGCGGTGAGCAGCAGCAGGGCGTTCACCAGCAGCGTCGGCCAGCCTCTGACCAGGCTCTCCAGCACCGGGTAGGGACGGAGGACGACGGTGGCGAAGATCCGCTCATCGCCCCGGCGCAGTTCGTAGACGACGGCGTCCCCGGCGGCCGGTTCCCCCCCGCCGGGCAACCGCCGCAGCCGGTCGTTGAGCGGCACTCCGTCGATGGCCACGATTCGGTCGCCCGGCCGGATCGGGCCGGGTCCGGCGACGTCCTGGACGGACCGCACCACAACCCCGCCGGTCGAGATCGGGCTGTCCGCGACGTTGACCGCGATGCCGTCGGTCGGGCTGCCCGCGCGCGAGACGAAGCACCACGCCGCCACCGCGAGCAGGGCGAGCGTGAACGTGAGGAGCGAGACGGGTAGCCGCCGCGCCCCCGCCTGGCCTGACACGCCTGGATCATCTCAAGCTTGGTCCAGTTCGCCCAGCACTAATTCCGGGCGGCGTCCCCGTCGTCACCCTTCGGTGCGTGCTCCGGCTCCGGCCCGGCCGGTGCGGGCCCGGTCTCGGCCGCCGTGTCGGTCGGGGTCTCGGCCGGCGTTGCCGCGGACGTTTCGACCGGTGCGGGTGTCTGAGCGAGCGGCGGCGCGGGTTGTTCGTACGGCGACGGGACGGGGGCGGGGCTGCCGTGCGGCGCGGTCCCGGCCGGCTGATAGCCCGACGGCTGCTGGTAGGCCGACGGCTGCTGGTAGGTCGACGGCTGCGGGTAGCCCGGTTGCTCCTGGTACCCGGACTGCTGCTGGGGTCCCGGCTGCGGCTGCGCCTGGTACTGCTGGTTGGGCGTGCCGTAGGGCAGCCGAACCCCCATTGGCGGGGTGGCCGGTTCCAGCCGCGCCGCGGCCGGCCGGGCCCGCAGCAGCAGGGCGATCGTGGCCAACAGGGCCAGACCGGCCGCGCCAACGGGCAGCCAGAGGCCGAGCCCGGTGCTGAAGCTGGCGAAGTCGCCTTCCCGGACGGTCTGGTCGTTGACCTGTTGGGTGACCTGCAGGGCGTCCAGCACCCTCGAGCCGACGACGCCGACGAGCAACCCGGTGCCGAAGGCCCCGCTGAGCCGGGCGCCGGTCACCAGAGCGGTCCTGCGGTTGGCGAACGCGGCCAGCGCGAGCACGGCGGCCAGCACCAGCAGCCCGGCGACCACCGCGAGCAGCACCCCGAACGGCGGGTAGGGCGGCCGGGTGTCCCGCCCGCCGACGGTCTGGTCGAACCGCCACCAGGTCATCGTGTACTTGAAGTTCGCGGCCGCGCCGAACCGCTCCTCGAGGGACTGGATCTTCTGGAAGCTGCCCCACAGCACGGCCGCCGCGGCGGCGAGGAAGCCGAACGCGGCGAGCAGGCCGGGTAACCAGCGCTGGCCGCGTGCCCGGCGCGGCTGCACCGGCTGTTGCCAGGTGACCTGCTGCGGAGCGGGGTGGGGCTGCTGCTGCGGCTGCGGGTAGCCGGCATACGGTGCGTTCACCGCCGCATTGTGGCAGGCCGCACCGGACATCAGGAGTCAGTCCCCGAACTGCCCCATCAGGTAGCGAACTTCGCCCGTCCGACTTCCTGCGCATCCCTCGCCACCGGTGCCGCCACCTGACGTACTTGGCCAGGTGAGCGAGCTTGCTCGCGATTCGTTCAACCGGTGCCCGAGCTGGCGAGGTGATGCTGTGAGTGATGAGGTCGTGGTGGCCGGTGCGGCGATCGTGCGCGACTTCCGGATCTTCGTGGCGCGGCGCTCCCGGCCGCAGTCGGTGGCGGGCTTCTGGGAGTTGCCCGGCGACGAGGTCGGCCAGGACGAGGGGGAGGGGGACGCCCTGCAGCGGGAGTTCACCACCGAGTTCGGCATCTCGCTGCACTGCGTGGACCGGATCCTGTCGGATCGCCGGCTCCAGTCGTGGCCCGACCAGGACGGCGAGCCCGGCGACCGGGCCACCCTGCGGGTGTGGCGCTGCCAGCTGCCCAGCGAGTCCATCTTCGACCCCGCACTCGGCGAGCCAAAGCCGAACATGTACTCCTACGACGACTCCCGCTGGGTGGACATCAACGACCTCGACGAGGTCGGTCCCTGGCGCGATGCCGACCGGATGATGGCCGACGAGATCGCGGACTACTACCGCAACGACGACATCTGGCAGATGGCCGACTGAACCCGCGACTCGCGCGAGCGAGTGCCCTCCGGCCGGGGCGGAATGCTTTGCTAAGGCAACGTCACTATCCGCGTGCGCCCGCCTCTTCTTCTGTGGAGGCGGTTGGCTCGAGCGAGGGCCGAGCCGACCGCCGGCCATCGGCGCCGGCCAGGTAGCGGTCGACCACGATGCCCTTCCATTCGGCGAGCAGGGCGGCGCGGCGAGCGGGGTCACCGCCGAGCATGGCGTCGAGCGCGAGGCCCCTGGTCAGGTTCACGGTCAGCAGCAGCAGCTGTTCAAGACGCTTGTCGTCGAGCTCGCCGCCGGCGGCGTGCCGGTAGAACTCCAGCGTCGCGTGGCCGAGCCCTCGGTCCACCGGAAGCAGGATCCGGCGCAGCTCAGGGTCGGTGCGGGCGGCCACCCAGAGCTCGAGCGCCGCGGTGGACAGGGTTCCGGAGTAGGACTGCCAGAGCAGGTCGATCCCCGCGGTGATCCGGTCCTGGCCCGGCGGCAGATCGGTGATCGCGTGCAACACCTGCTGGCTCAGCCGGGCGAACAGGTGCTCGAGCGCGCTCGCCATCAGTTCCGCCTTGGTCGTGAAGTGGTGCTGCTGGGCGCCTCTGGAGAGCCCGGCCCGCAGGCAGATCTCGTGCACGGTGGTCCGTGCGTAGCCGAGCTCGACCAGGCACTCGATGGTCGCGTCCAGCAGCAGCTCCCTGGTGTGCTCGCTGCGTTCGGCCTGCGTGCGGTGCCGCTTCACTCCGGTCCTCGCTTTACGTGCGGGTTTGACCGCAGGTACATTCGGACCGGACTTTACATGCCGTTCGGATTGTTTCCCTGAATCCCCAGCCCACCGGGAGATCACGTGGCCCTCACCCAGCGCTCCTCGTGGGACAGCGAGGATCTCGACGCCTTCCGCGACCTGGCGCACACCTTCTGCCAGAAGGAGTTGGCGCCGAACCACGAGCGCTGGTCGGCGGCCAAGCAGGTGGACCGTGAGCTGTGGCACAAGGCCGGCGAGGTCGGGCTGCTGTGCCTGTCCATCCCGGAGGAGTACGGCGGGGGCGGCGGCACCTTCGCGCACGAGGCGATCCTGCTTGAGGAACAGGCCAACGCCGGCGACGACGCCTGGGGCAACGCCGTGCACAGCGGGATCGTGGCGCACTACCTCAACGCCTACGGCACCGAGGAGCAGAAGCACGCCTGGCTGCCGAAGCTGGCCAGCGGCGACTTGGTCGGCGCCATCGCGATGACCGAGCCGGGCACCGGATCCGACCTGCAGAACATCAAGGCCAGGGCGATCCGGGACGGCGACGGCTACGTGATCAACGGCGCGAAGACCTTCATCACCAATGGCGCGCAGGCCGGTCTGGTCATCGTGGTGGCCAAGACCGACCCGACCGAGGCGGCCAGGGGAGTTTCCCTGATCGTGGTGGAAACCGAAGGCACACAAGGGTTTCGCCGCGGCCGGGTGCTCGACAAGATCGGCATGCACGGTCAGGACACCGCCGAGCTGTTCTTCGACGACGTCCGGGTTCCGGCGACGAACCTGCTCGGCGCCGAGGAGGGGCAGGGCTTCATCCAGCTCATGCGACAGCTGCCCCAGGAGCGGCTGCTGATCGGGGTCACCGCGGTGGCCGCGATGGCGGCCGCGGTGGCGCAGACCATTCGGTACACCAAGGAGCGCACCGCCTTCGGCCGGGAGATCTTCGCCTTCCAGAACACCAAGTTCACCCTCGCCGAGTGCGCCACCGAGGTGGCCGTCTGCAAGGCGTTCCTGGACCAGTGCGTCGAGCGGCACCTGAGGTCCGAACTGGATGTCACGGGCGCGGCCATGGTGAAGTGGTGGACCACTGACCGGCTCTCCCGGGTGGCCGACGAGTGCCTCCAACTCTTCGGCGGATACGGCTACATGACCGAGTACCCGATCGCCCGCGCCTGGACCGCGGCCCGGGTCCAGCGGATCTTCGGCGGCACCAACGAGATCATGAAAGAGATCATCTCCCGGACGCTCTGAGAGGAACCGCATGACCGGACCGCTCGCCGGACTCCAGGTCGTCGAGCTGGTCGGGCTCGCACCAGCCCCGTTCGCCGCCACGGTCCTCGCCGATCTCGGCGCCGAGATCGTCCGGATCGACCGGGCCAGGCCGGGCCCCGACGTGCTCAGCGTTCCCAACGATCCGCTCACCCGCGGCCGTCGCTGGATCGGACTCGACACGAAGTCGCCGCGGGGAAAGGAGTTGGCGCTGCGCCTGATCGACGGCGCGGACGTGCTGATCGAGGGCTTCCGCCCCGGGGTGACCGAGCGGCTCGGGCTCGGGCCGGCGGACTGCCTGGCCCGCAACCCGCGCCTGGTCTACGGCCGGATCACCGGCTGGGGCCAGGACGGCCCGCTTGCCTCGGCCGCCGGGCACGACATCAACTACATCGGGTTGGCCGGTGCGCTCGAGCCGATCGGCCGGGCGGGCGAGCGTCCGGTGCCGCCGCTGAACCTGCTCGGCGACTTCGGCGGTGGCGGACTGCTGCTGGCGATGGGCGTGCTCGCCGCGTTGGTCGAGCGGCAGACCTCGGGTCGGGGTCAGGTGGTCGACGCGTCCATGGTGGACGGCGCGGCGTTGCTCACCACCGCATTGCACGGATTGCGCAACATCGGACTGTGGAACCGGGGCCGGGGCGAGAACATGCTCGACGGCGGCGCGCCGTTCTACGACACCTACGAGACCGCGGACGGCCGCTACGTCGCGGTCGGCGCGATCGAGGAGCGGTTCTGGGCCGACCTGCTGCGGGTGCTTGACGTCGACCCCGACGAGGTGGCCGGGCGGCTGGATCCGGCCCGCTGGCCCGCCGTGCGGGAGCGGCTCGCCGCGGTGATCCGGACCAGGACCAGGGACGAGTGGGCGAAGCTGGCCGAGGGCACCGACGCCTGCCTCACCCCGGTGCTCACTCCGGCCGAGGCGGTCGGCCACCCGCACAACGTGGCCCGGAAGTCCTTTGTGGACGTTGCCGGTCAACCCCAACCCGCACCGGCGCCCAAGTTCGGCCGCACTCCGGCCGGACCACCGGCGCCGCCGCACCGGCCGCGGTCGGACACCACCGACGTGCTCACCGGGCTCGGCCTGTCCGCCGCCGAGATCGAGGAGTTGCGCAGCGAGGGCGTTGTCGCGTGATCTCGAGCGAGCGAGCTTGCGAGTCGAGGTCGTGAGCCAGGTGCCGCGACGGCCGGCTGTGCGTCGCCCAACGCCACACAGCCGGCCGCCGCGGCGGCTCAGTACCCCCCGCCGCCCCCGCCCCCGCCGGAGTCGGTCGACCCGCCGGCTGCACCGTCCACCCGCAGCTCCAGCGACATCCCTTTCTGACGGTGTCCGGTCACCGGGCAGTACAGCTGGTAGGTGCCGTCCGCCAGGGTCACCGACAGCCGCTCCGACCCGCCAGGGGCCAGCTCGGCGGTCCGGGTGGCGTCCAGGCCGTTGCCGGCGATCTCGATGGCGTGCCTGGTGTAGCCGTCGTTCTTCGCCACGAACGTGTACGCGCCGGGCGTCAGGTCCGATGTGGACAGTTGGAGCGCGAAGTCGGTCATCGACACGGTCACTTCGGTGGCGGTCGGCGCCGTGGCCCCGCACGCCGACGCGCCGAGCATGGCGACCGCGGCGATGCCGGCGATCCGCCACCCAGCACCGCGCATCAGACCGCCTCTCCCGGGTGGTTGTACCTAGTAGCTACGAACCAGGGTGCGGCATGGATTGCCGCCTCGCCGCACAATGGTCGAATGTTGTCGCCTGAAGGGCCAATCCCATCGGACCCGCCGGACGTAGGAGATGCTGTGCGGGACCGCGGGCTGCCGGTGGAGCTACTGCCGGACGAGACCCTGCTCGCCGGGCTGGCCACCGGCGACGCCGAGATCGCGCTCGCCTTCGTGCGCCGGTTCCAGCGGCTGGTCTTCGGGGTGGCGCTCGCGGTGCTCGGCGACATCCGGATGGCCGAGGACGTGGCCCAGCAGACGTTCGAGCGGGTCTGGCGGCACGCCAAGGTCTACGACCCCCGGCGCGGCTCGGTGCGGACCTGGCTCACCGCCATCGCCCGCAACCTGGCGGTCGACACGGCCCGGGTGCGCCGGCCGACCCCGGTGGATCCCACCGACCTCGTCGACCTGCTCGGCTCGGCCGCCGATGGCCCCGAGCAGCGCGCCGTGGTAGCCGAGTCGGTGGCGGAGTTGCGCGCGGCGGTCGCGGCGTTGCCCGAGGCGCAGGCTCGGGCGCTGGTGCTGGCCGGTATCCACGGGTTGACCGCACGGGAGATCGCCGACCTCGAGCAGATCCCGCTCGGCACGGCGAAGACCCGCATCCGCGCGGCCATGGGGAAGCTTCGAACCACGCTGACGTCGAATCGAGTCGATCATGGTTGACCAGAACTGCGTGCGGTTGCGCGAGCTGAGCGCCGAGTTGGCGCTCGGCGTGCTGCCGGCCATGGAGCGTGCCGAGGCCGTCGCGCACCTACAGCGCTGCCCGGCCTGCGAGCAGCACGTCCGAGAGCTGACCGCGCTCGGCGACCGGCTGGTGGTCGAGTTGGTGCCCGGCGTCGAGCCCCCGGTCGGCTTCGAGCAGCGGGTGCTGGCCCGGTTCGACCGGCCGGACCCGTCCTGGCGCCGCCGGGTGCCGGTAGCGGTCGCCGCCGCGCTGCTCGCGCTCGCCATCGGCGCCCTCGGCTGGATCGCGCACGGCAGCGTGTATGGCGCCGACCACGAGTTGGTGTCGGCCAAGGTGCAGGCCGGCGGACAGGAGGTTGGGGAGGCGTTCGCCTACACGGATCCGCGGTCCTGGCTCTACGTGGAGCTCGCCACGCTGCCGGCCAACGGAACGGTGGCCTGCCAGGTGCGCCTGGCCGACGGCCGGGTGTTCACCACCGGCTCGTTCCCGATCACCGCCGGCTCGGGGTCGTGGGGTGGGCCGGTGCCGCTCTCCGGGGTCCGTCCGGCCGAGATCCGCATCCTCGCCGCCGACGGCACCGTGCTCGGCAGCGCGCGTTTCGGCTAACCGCGCTGATCGGGCAGGTCGAACGACCCGTGGCGACCGGCGCCCGCGGTGAACCGGGCGGCGCCCTCGAGCGCACCGGCGAGCGTCTGGGTGGCGCCGTCGAACTCCCGGTCGAGCGCGTCCGCTTCGGTCAGTCCCCACTGGGTGAGCGCCGAGTCCCGGTCGGCGCGCAGGCAGACCTGCGGGAACCGGGCGATCTCCTCGGCCAGCCGCTCGGCCGCGGCGCGGGCCTGTCCGGCCGGCACCACCCGGTTGGCCAAGCCCATGGCCAGCGCCTCGTCGGCGTCGACCGGACGTCCGGTGAGGATCAGATCGAGGGCCCGGCTCTGCCCGATCAGCCGGGGCAGCCGGATCGTGCCGCCGTCGATCAGCGGCACGCCCCAACGACGGCAGAACACCCCGAATACCGCGGTGCGGTCCGCGACCCGCAGGTCGCACCACAGGGCCAACTCGAGGCCGCCGGCCACGGCCGGTCCGGCCACGGCGGCGATGACCGGCTTGCGCAGGCGTAACCGGGTCGGCCCCATCGGTCCGCTGCCCTCCGGCGCGACCCGGTTGCCCCGCTCGGTGCCGATCGCCTTGAGGTCGGCGCCGGCACAGAATGCCGGGCCGACGCCGGTCAGCACGGCCACCAGCGCTTCGTCGTCCGCGTCGAACGCCAGGAACGCCTCGGTCAGGGCGGCCGCGGTGGGGCCGTCGACGGCGTTGCGCGCCTCGGGCCGGTTCAACAGGACGGTTGTGATCGGACCGGACCGTTCGACGAGAACCTGCTCGGGCATGGGCGTGTCTCCTTGGGCCACAGTAGATGCCGCCGTATGGTGATGTACGTCGATCTGTACGCACCGTAGGCTGGGAATCCGGCCTGGTGACGTCGGGGGCCGGTGGACAGCAGCGGACGGAGTGGTCAAGTGGACGTCAAAAAGCTCGTCACCCTTGCGGTGGCGGCAGTCGTGCTGTTCTACGTCATCACCCAACCGAGCCAAGCCGGCCAAGCGGTGCAGGGCATCCTCAGCTGGCTCAAGGACGGCGCCGAGGCGATCATCACGTTCATGAAGAGCATCTTCGCCTGACCGCCGGCGCGATCCGGCCGTTCCACATGATCTACAATGGACCGTTTGGGTGCATCTGTGCCGCCAGCGTCCAGATCGTGGATTCCGCCACGATTCAGATCTGGCAATCTGGCCGCCGGACCAATACGGTTTCACGCAACATCTCGCGGCGCGGGGCCGCTCTTCGGCGTGATGGCCAGTCATCGAGGAGGCAGGATGCTCGACGACAACGGGGTTGACGCCCTGGTCCGGCAGTGGACCGCGGAACGGGCGCAGGACGCGGAGTCCGATGAGATCAACCGCATCGCGTCGGAGTGGCTCGCCGAGGCGCCCGTACCGCAGCCGGGCATCCCCGGCCAGCGGCCCCGGGCCGGCACGGCGTCCTGGGCTCCGGTGTCCTCGGCCGACCCGAGATTCCTTGCCGCCATGCGGAAACGGCTGCCCGACGTGCCGCCTGACCTGATCGCCGCGGCGGCCGGCTGGTGGCAGATGATCGGCGGTCTTGCCGAGGCCGCCGAGTGGTGGGACGCCGGGATCAGCCCGCTCGACCAGCGTGCCCTCGACTACCGGGCGGCCGGTCTGGCGCCGTCGGACTTAGCTCGGCGGCTCGGCCCGCTGACCGTGCTCGACCACCTGCGCCGGGGGAGCGCACCGGCCTGGTGTGTGGCCCGGTTACAGCGCCAACAGCGGCCGTGAGGCCCGCTACTCGCGCGTAACTTGCCGCCGGCCCGCTCCGTTAGGCTGAAGGTTGAGCCCTTCAGCGAAACGAGGTGCGGTGGCGGCAAGCTCGGCAGGGCCCGCGGTGACTGCCGCACCCGTGCGCCAACGGCCGGCCGTGCGCCTACTCGGCCGGTTATCTCTGGTGCTGCTCGCGATCGCCTTCGCCGCCGGCACCATCTGGTTGGTCGCGACGGCCGCCGGGCCGGACACCGGTTCGGCCGAGGTCGGCTCCCCGCCGGTCACCGCCGCCGCGGTCGAGCCCGGATCGGCGCTCCCGGCCGGTGTCGAAGGGGCGGCCGCGCCGCAGGCCGGCACCGCCGGCGTCGACCCGCTGGACGCCTGGGCCGCGCGGACCGCCGGCCGGACCACGATCCCGGCCAGGGCACTGCGCGCATACGGCAATGCCGACCTGGTGCTGCGCGCCACCAACCCGGGGTGCCACGTCTCCTGGGCGACGATCGCCGGCATCGCGCGGATCGAGTCCAACCACGGCCGGTTCGGCGGTGCCTCGCTCGGCGCGGACGGCCGTCCGTCCAAGCCCATCGTCGGGGTGCCCCTCGACGGTTCGCCAGGTGTCCAGGCCATCGCCGACACCGACGGCGGCGCCATCGACGGCGACTCCGCCGTGGACCGCGCGGTCGGTCCGCTCCAGTTCATCCCGTCCACCTGGCGCAAGTGGGCTTCCGACGGCAACCGGGACGGCCGCGCCGAGCCGCAGCAGATCGACGACGCCGCGCTCTCCGCCGCCCGCTACCTCTGCGCCGGATCCCGCGACCTCGCCACCCCCGCCGGCTGGTGGTCCGCCGTGCTGTCCTACAACAACTCGACCACCTACGCCCAGAAGGTCTTCGGCCAGGCCGACGCCTACGCCCGCGTCGCCGCCGGTTGAGCGCCCGCCTGCTTCGACGCGGACCTCGCGAGGGGTCTGGGAGGTGCCGTCCGCCCGGCGGCCGGACCGAGTGTTAGCGTCGGAACGTGCGTGGCGGTGACGTGGTGACTGCCCGGCGGTTGATGATCGTCGGGGTCTCGGTCCTGTCGCTGGTGGTGTGCCTGGGGCTGGCGTGGTGGCAGTGGCAGCGATACCAGTCCGCGTCGGGTACCTGGCAGAACCTCGGCTACGTACTGCAATGGCCCCTGTTCGGTCTGTTTCCGGCGTTCCTGTTCTGGCGGATGCGCCGGCTGCGGGAGGAGTACGAGGCGCGCCAGGCCGAGCCGGCCGAGGGGAGGGCCCAGGTGACCGTGCCGGCGCCGGCCCCGAGGGTGGCGCCGCGCGCCGTGCGGGATGATGATGTTGATCCGGTACGCGCCGAGTACAACCGCTACCTGGCCCAACTCAACGCCCAAGACCGGCAGGAGAGCCGATGAATGCCCAGACCGATGAGGAGAACCCGGCACGGGCGATGGCCACTGCCGGCATTCGCGGCGCGCTGGCCCGCTACCGGGTGATGGCCTACGTGGTCGGCGTCGGCCTGCTCGCGCTGTGCGCCGCGATGATCCTCAACTACGGCTTCGGCGAGAAGCAGTACACCAAGATCGTCGGGCCGGTGCACGGCTTCCTCTACATCGGGTACTTCCTCACCGTGGTCGATCTCGCGCTCAAGCTGCGCTGGTCGGTCAAGCGCGCGGTGCTGGTCCTGCTGGCCGGCATGGTCCCGTTCGTCTCGTTCATCGCCGAACGCCGGGTCACCGCCACCATCCGGCCCGCCGCCCGATGACCGAAGACAGCAACCCGGAAGTCACGCCGGACGCCGCCATCGCCGCCTGCGTGGCCGCACACCGGCGGGTCATCGCCACCGCCGAGGGCATCGACGACGCCACCGCGCGCCGGCCAAGCCGGCTGCCCGACTGGACCGTCGGCCACGTGCTCACCCACATCGCGCGCAACGCCGACGGCCACACCCTGCGCCTCGAGGGCGCGCTGCGCGGCGAGGATCTGCCCCGCTACCTCGGCGGCGAGCGGGAGCGGGACAGCCAGATCGAACTCGGCGCCGGCCGGTCCGCCAAGGAACTGGCCGCGGACGTCGCCGGCTCGGCGCACCGCCTCGAAGAGGTCTGGTCGCGTTCGGCGCGGGCCGGGTGGCCCAACTCGCACTTCCTCGGCACCGACAAGTTCACCACCTCGGGCAGCCCGCTGCGCCGGTTACGCGAGGTCGAGGTGCACCACGTCGACCTCGGTCTCGGTTTCGAGCCAAGCGACTGGTCCGACCTGTACACCGGCTGGGAGTTGCGGCACTCCCTCAACCGCCTGCCGCAGCGCCTCTCCCCGGCTGACGCGCGCCGGGTCCTCGCTTGGCTCACCGGCCGCGCCGCCCTCCCCGCGGATCTTGCCCTCGGCCCCTGGATGTAGCGAGCTATGGCGGTGGCATCGAGTTCCGCACCGAGATCGGGGGGATCGTGTTGGCGCGCAGCGAGTCCGCGTCGATGGTGACCGGGCGGTAGGGCAGCAGGGGGAGCCGTTCGAGCAGCCGCGCGGTCGGGGCGGGCAGGCTGGCCGGCGTCGCGGCCAGGAAGGCCCACTCCTGCTCGGGCGAGCCGAAGTAGCTCACGGTGGGGAACAGCGCGCGGAACCGGTGCCAGGAGGCGACCAGCGTGTCGTTGCGCCACAGGGTGGGGCAGCCCGCCTGGGTGGTGAGCACGCCGCCGCCGGTGAGCAGGGCCGCGCAGCGGGTGAGGAAGTCGGGCTGGTACAGGCGGTTGTGCTGGGCCGGGCCGGGCCGCTCGTCGGGTAGGTCGAGCACGACGACGTCGTAGCGATCCGTTGCCGAGGCCACGAAGGAGTCACCGTCGGTGTAGTGCAGGCGAATCGGACCTGCCGCGCTGAGGTCGGAAACCGAGTAACCGTAGGGAAGATGGCGGGCGCACAGCTCGACGGCCGTCCGATCGATGTCCACGTGGTCGACCGCGCCGGCACCCGCGGCGACGGCGAGTTGGCTGACCACGCCCTCGCTGGAGCCGATCACCAGTACCCGGTCGAGCCGCTCGGCGAGCAGCAGCGCGGGTACCAGCAGCGCCTCGTGGTAGACGAGTTGGCTCAGCTCCGAGCTCTGCCGGTCGTTGTCACAGAACAAGGTGACGCCCTGCGCGGTGCGGGCGATCACCAGGTGCTGGTACGCGGTGCGGGTGTCGACCAGGACCTCGCTCGGCCGCCAGACCCGTGACAACCCTGGGCCGAGCGGTTCCTCGATCACCACTGTCCTCTATGGACCATTTGGAGCTGGATCGACGCGGCACCAAGGCTCTCGCCGAGCAACCGGACCGCCTCGTTCGGGTCGGCCCGGCGCCCGCAGGTGAACACGTCGACGAACACCGAGCCCCGTTCCGGGTAGGTGTGCACCGAGGCATGCGACTCGGCCAGTAGGGCGACCACGGTCGCGCCCTGGGGTTCGAAACGCTTCGAGACGATCTCGCAGACGGTGGCGCCGGCTTCCTTGAGTGCCCGCTCCAGGTTCGTGCACAGCAGGTCGACGTCGTTCAGCACGGCCGCGTCCACCCCGTGCAGTTCGGCAAGCACGTGCCGGCCGGCGAACGCGGAGCCGGCCGGCGCACCGGTGATCCGGGTCGGCAGCGGCGGGATCCCGTTGAACGAGACGGCGGAGTAGCTCGCCGTGTACGCCCCCGCGTCGTGGATGTCGATCCGGTCCCCGGCCCGCAGGCGCAGCGGCAGCCGGTAGGGGGTGCGCTGGTACAGCACGTCGTCGCCATCGCACGTCGGTCCGGCGATGATCACCGGTCCGGACGGCTCGGGTGGGTGCGGGGTGCTCAGCCGGTAGGCGATGTACTCGTTCTCCGTCTCGGCCATGCCGTTGTACCGCCCGACATCGAGGTACACCCAGCGGGTCTGGTCCACGGTGGACGCCGGCGAGACCGACACGACACTGGTCCTGATCGTGCCCGCTGAGGCCACGATCACCCGGCCCGGCTCGACCGCGAGCGGCGGGTGGTCCGGTCCGAAACCGGCCTCGACCGCGGCCATGATCGCCTCGGCACAAGCGGCCAGGTTCGGCGCGGGTTGCAGGTAGCTGACCGGGAAGCCGCCACCGAGGTTCACCGACTCGAGCCGGATGTCTTTGCCCGCCAACGTTTCAGCGATCCGTGCCGCGGTGCCGACGCCGGAGCGCCAGGCCGGGAGGGACAGTTGCTGCGAGCCGACGTGAAAGCACAGCGCGGGCCGCAGCCCGAGCCCGGCGGCCAGGAGCAGCAGCCGCACGGCACGTTCCGGCGAGCAGCCGAACTTGCGGCCGAACGGCGTGCCGGAGTCCGGAGCGTCCACCAGGAACCGGCACGCGACGACCGAACCCGGCGCGTGCTCGGCCAGGTTCGTCAGGTCGTCCTCGGCGTCGAAGCTGAACCGCCGAACCCCGAGCCGGTAGGCGAACGCCACGTCCGCGGCCTTCTTCACGGTGTTTCCGTAGGACAGCCGCTCGGCCGGCGCGCCATTGGCCAGGCACAGCTCGATCTCGCCGGGGCTGGCCACGTCGAAGCCGGCACCGAGGCCGGCGAGCAGCCGGACGATCTCCGGGGCCGGGTTGGCCTTCACCGCGTAGTAGACGGTGGCTGCCGGCAACGCCGCACGGACCGCCAGGTAGTTCGTGCGAACCCGGTCCAGGTCCAGGACCAGGCACGGCGTGTCGTCGGGGAATTCAGGCACGTCGTGCAGAGTATGTGTTCAGGTGCCGATGCCGGTGAGCGACCGCACCTCCATCTCGGCCAGCTTGGCCTCGTCGGCCACGTCGCGCCGGTTGAGCACGGTGCCGAGGTAGCCGCAGGCGAACGAGATCGGGATGGACACCAGGCCCGGGTTGGTCAGCGGGAAGAAGTGGAAGTCCACACCGTGCACGATCGAGGTGGGCGCGCCGGACACCACCGGTGAGAAGAACACCAGCAGCAGGCAGGAGAGCAGACCGCTGTACATGGCCCAGAGCGTGCCGCTGGTGTTGAACCGCCTCCAGAACAGCGAGTACAGCAGCGTCGAGAGATTGGCCGATGCGGCGAACGCGAACGCCAGCGCGACCAGGAACGCGACGTTCTGCCCGTTGGCCAGGATGCCGCCGACGATGGCCAGGCCGCCGATGATCACCGCGGTGCACCGGGCCACCCGCACCTCGGCGACCGGATCGGTGCGGCCGTGCCGGAAGATGTTGGCGTACACGTCGTGCGCGAATGAGGCGGACGCGGTGATGGTGAGCCCGGCGACCACCGCAAGGATCGTGGCGAACGCCACCGCGGCCACGATGCCGAGCAGCAGTGAGCCGCCGATCTGGAAGGCGAGCAGCGGCGCCGCGGAGTTCTCCCGGCCGGTCGAGTTGAGGATGGTCTCCGAGCCGACCAGGGCCGACGCGCCGTAGCCGATCACCAGCGTGGCCGCGTAGAACACCGACATCGCGGCCAGCGCCCAGACCACTGAACGGCGTGCCTCGGCGGCATTGGGCACGGTGTAGAAGCGCATCAGCACGTGAGGCAGCCCGGCCGCGCCCAGGATCAGCGCCAGGGACAGCGAGATGAAGTCCAGCTTCGCGATCGGTGTGCGGCCGTACTGCCCGCCGGGGTCGAGCAGCCGCTCGCCCTTGGCGTTGTTGTGCGCCGCCTCCTCGAGCAGCGCGGACAGGCTGAAACCGAACTTGCCGAGCAGGAACACGGTCATCAGCACCACGCACAGGATCAGCATCGCGGCCTTGATGATCTGCACCCATGTGGTCCCCTTCATGCCGCCGACCAGCACGTAGAACACCATCACCAGGCCGACCACGGTGATCACCACCGCCTGCCCGCCCTTGCCGTGCACGCCGAGCAGCAGGGCGACCAGCCCGCCGGCGCCGGCCATCTGGGCCAGCATGTAGAACAACGAGATCACCAGCGTCGAGGTGGCCGCCGCGGCCCGTACCGGACGCCGCCGCATCCGGTAGGCCAGTACGTCGCCCATGGTGAACCGGCCGGTGTTGCGGACCAGCTCGGCGACCAGCAGCAGGGCCACCAGCCAGGCCACCAGGAAGCCGATGGAGTAGAGGAAGCCGTCGTAGCCGTTCACCGCGATGGCGCCGGCGATGCCGAGGAACGAGGCGGCCGAGAGGTAGTCCCCGGTGAGCGCGATGCCGTTCTGCCGCCCGGTGAACGCGCTGCCGGCCGCGTAGTAGTCGGCGGTGGACGAGTTGCGGTTGCTCACCCGGTACACCACGTACAGCGTGACCGCGACGAACATGCCGAACACGGCGGTGTTGAGCGCCGGGCTGCCCATCGTGCCGGCCAGGTTGATCGGTCTGGTCATCGGTCGGTGACTCCAGCCGCGGCCCGCAGCCGTCGCACCCTCGGGTCGATCGACCGCCGGGCGAAGCGCAGGTAGCCGATGGTGATCACGATCGTCGACACGAACTGGAGCAGGCCAAGGGCCAGGCCGACGTTCACCGCACCGAACAGCCGGTGACTCATCAGGTCGCGGGCGTAGGCCGCGAGCAGGACGAAGGTCAGGTACCAGACGAAGAACAGCACGGTCACCGGAAAGACGAAGCCGCGGAAGCGCCGGCGCAACTCGCGGAACTCCGGACTGCGGTGGATGGCGGCGAAGTCCGGGCGGCCGGGCGAACGCGCGCCCTCGAGAGTTCCGGTTATTCCGCCGAACGTCGGGGATTGCGCGACTTGGGTCATTCGTTTCCTCGCAGGTCAGAGAATGCCTGGCTTTGGCGCGGCCATGATAACGACCGGTGCGCGGCGGCCTAATGGTAGGTTCTCCTTCACCGCCGGTTCTCCTGGTCGCGATCCGGCGCGCCGCGCAATCCGTGCGCCGGGGAGGGGAATTGGTTCTCCGCCGGGACACCACGGGTCCGGCTCAGCCGCTCAAATATTGCTCGCACAATCACACGTAGGGGTGAACTCAGTGCGAGATCGGGTAGAGGAAGTAGCGCATCGGAGGCGAGCCTTCGCGACGGGCGCGATCTGGTTCACTGCGTGGTGGATCACCCGCCCGGGTTAGTTGGCAGGCTGACAGCAGGCGTTTGACCCGGTCGCAGGCGGCGCCGACGCCCTGGAAAGCCGCTTTCCGGGGGCATCGCCCGAATGTGCGATCAACTCGAAAAAATCCTACTTACAGTAGGCGGGAATCGATCTTGGCCGCTGGACCGGGAGCCCACTTCGGCGATTTCGCGCACGGTCGCGGTGATTTCCCCAGGTCAGGAATGGATTGTGAAACCAAGGCGTGATCATCCGGAGCCTCGGTAGGATCGGGGCTCGGTTCTCGCCGCCGAGGGACGTTGACTGGGCAGGGAGTCGCGTTTCAGACGAGTTTGGAAGCAACTGCCGTTCTAGATAACTGCGGAGAAGCACTGCCCGATAACTCGATCGTGCAGCGATCCATGCGTGCCGCGGAGGATTTCGCGTGACAGAGACCGCCAGACCCGGTGTTTCCGGGCCGGAAATACCGTCCAATGCCGGCGAACGCTCCGGCAGCCCGTCGCCGTCGTTGCCGCGCTTGTTGCTGAGCTGGCGGGACTGGAACATTCCGGCCAAGCTCGCCGCGGTCACCCTGGTGCCGATCGTGTTCGCGATCGTGCTCGGCGCCATGCAGATCGGCGACCAGGTGCACCGCGCGGACTCCTACCGGCGGGTGGACCGGCTGGTCGCCGTCGACGAGCAGCTCCGCCCGCTGGTCAACACGGTGCAGCAGGAACGGATGGTGGCCACCGAGGCGCTGGCCGCCGGCAAGCCCGGCGCGGTCCCGGCCGAGCAGCGGCGCGATGTGGACAACGGCCGGGACGCGCTACTGCGCGCCATACGGCGGGCCACCTTCCAGAACGACACCACCACCGCCCGCTTCGTGGACGTGAGCGACCGGCTCGGTGAGCTGCCCGGGCTGCGCGCCGGAATCGCCGCCGGCAGCGTCGACGCGCCGGCCGCGCTCGCCGGCTACACCGCGATCATCGACGTGCTGCTGAACTTCGACCGGGCAACCGGCGCCGAGGTGCTCGACCCCACGCTGGCCGCCACCGCGGCGGCCCGGCACGACCTGGAGCGGGCCAAGGAGGACATCCGCTATCAGCAGGCGCTGGTCGGCATCGGGCTGGCTCGCGGCGGCCTGGCCGTTGACCAGACGGGCGCGCTCCAGGCCGCTCAGTCCCGGCTGGCCGACCGTCTGGCCCAGTTCCAGTTGGACGCCACCGCCGGGCAGCGGCAGGAGTACGCGGCGCTGATCGCCGGCCAGTCCGTGGCGAACCGGGACAAGCTGGTGACGCTCGCCCTCGCCGCCGAGCCCGGCGGACAGCTCGGCATCGACCCGGCCGACTGGAACCTCGCCTCTGAGTACACCGCGACCCGCACCGGTGCCATGTCCTCGGCGCTTGGCGGGCAGCTCGCCGCCCGGTCGGCGGCGCTGCAGAACGACGCGAGTGATGGCGCCGGGCTCGCGTCGGTGATCCTGTTGATCGCCCTCGTGGTGGCCGGGGCGGTGATGTTGATCATCGGCCGGCACCTGCTCCGCTCGCTGCGAGTGTTGCGGCGCAGCGCGCTGGACGTCGCCGAGCACGGTCTGCCGGCGGCCATGGCCCGGATCCGGGACGGCCGGGGCGACCGCATGCCGGCGGTCGAGCCGGTGCCGGTGCGCTCGACCGACGAGGTGGGCCAGGTCGCCAGGGCGTTCGATGCGGTGCACCGGCAGGCGCTGCGGTTGGCCACCGAGCAGGCGGGCCTGCGGGCCAGGTACAGCGACGTGTTCGTCAACCTCTCCAGGCGCAGCCAAGGTCTGGTGCAGCGGCAGCTGCAGCTGCTGGAGCGGCTGGAACGCGACGAGGAGGATCCCGAGCAGCTCGCCACCCTGTTCCAGCTGGACCACCTGGCCACCCGGATGCGGCGCAACAACGAGAACCTGATGGTGCTCTCCGGCAGTGAGCTCGGCCGGCGCAACCAGCGGCCGGCCACCCTCGCCGACCTGCTGCGCGCCGCCGTGTCCGAGATCGAGCAGTACCAACGGGTGCTGCTGCTGCCCGCACCGGATGTACTGATCGTCGGCTACGCGGTCGGCGATCTGGTCCGGCTGGTGGCCGAGCTGTTGGACAACGCGACCGCGTTCTCCGCGCCGGAGACCCAGGTCACCGTCGCCGGCCACGCGTTCACCGACGGCTCGGTCTGCATCGCGATCCTCGACGAGGGGATCGGGATGAGCGAGTCCGAGCTGGCCACGGCCAATGCGAAGCTGGCCGACCCGCGCACCGTGGACGTGTCCATCTCCCGCCGGATGGGCCTTTTCGTGGTTGGGCGACTGGCCGGGCGGCACGGCGTCGAGGTCTCGTTGCACGGCGGCGACAACATCCAGGGCGTGCGGGCGACGGTGTCGCTGCCGGTCGAGCTGGTGACCGCGCGTCCGATCGAGCCGCCGCCACCGCCGCCAACCCCGCCGCCCCCGCCCGACCCGCCGCCCCCCGCGCCGCCTGAACCGCCGCTCCCCGCGGCCACCAACGGACACGGCCCGGTCAACTCGTTCCGGCCGCATCCGGCGTCGACACCGGAGGAGACGAAGCCGGTCAACGGATCGTCCATGCCGGACCTCGAGGCGTGGCTGCTCGATCCGGAGCCGCTCGAGCACCCGGCCGAGGACGAGACGCCCCCGCTGCCCAGGCGCTCGCCGGGCGCCAGCGCGTTCGCCAAACCCGTGGACACCGAGGGCGGCCCGGTCGACCTGGCGATGCCCGGCGCTTGCGGCGGGCCGGCCGGGGACAGTCTGTTCCAACCGGACACCGCCGGCTGGGAGGACATGGACGAGCTGGGCGGCCACAGTGGACTGCCGGCGGTCGAGGAGACGACGCCGATCTTCGACGAGATGGTCTCGGCCTGGTTCCGGGTGGTCTCCGACGAGTCCGGCGTCAACGTCGGCGACGAGATCGGCTGGCGGTTCGCCGCGGACGCCGGTTTCCATGCCGCCCAGGAAGTTTCCCTGTCCACCCCGGACACCTTCACCGACAGCGGTCTGCCCCGGCGCAACCCGCGACAGAACCTGGTGCCGGGCAGCGCCGGCACCGCGGACCCGGACCCGGTGGCCGATCTCGATCCGGTGGAGCTTCGCGACCGGCTCAGCAGCTACCAACTCGGGGTCAACCGGGCCCGCGACGAGCGGGCGATGACGGGGGACGACGGCGCCGACGACGCCGACGACGGCCCACCGACCTTGGACCTGAGCAGTCTCGGCTGGCGGTTCGCCCCGCATCCGGCGGAGGTGACCTCGGGAGGGCTGCCCCGGCGCGCCGCGCGCGGGTCCACCCATCCGGTCGGCGGCGACCCGCCACCTCGCTCCGATCGGGCGGTCGAGCTGCGCGGCCGGCTTGGGAACTTCCAGCGCGGCCTCAGCAGGGGCCGCCGCAGCCTCGCCGAGTTCGCCGACCGGGCCGGCGTGCCCGGCGACGAGTTCGCCGCGAGCCACGGCATGGACGACAAGCAGTACGAAACGGGAGATTGAATGACTGCACAGGCTCAACCCGGCCAGTTCAGCTGGCTGGTCAACGATTTCGTGGACCGCGTCCCGGGTGTCGCGCATGCCGTGGTGGTCTCCGCCGACGGCCTGTTGCTCACCAGCTCGGCCCGGCTGCCGCTGGACCGCGCCGACCAACTCGCCGCGGTGGCGTCCGGGTGCGTCAGCCTGACCCGCGGCGCGGCCCGCTGCTTCGAGGCCGGGGAGGTGCGGGAAACCATCGTGGAGATGGAGCGCGGGATCATGCTGCTGATGGCCATCAGCGACGGCTCCTGCCTCGCCGTGCTGGCCGCGCCGGTCAGCGACATCGGGCAGGTCGCGTACGAGATGACCTTGCTGGTGGACCGGGTCGGCCAGATCCTCACCCCGGAGTTGCGCGCCCAGCTCCAGGGCGCCGCCGGAAGGATGGTCGGGCAACCGGCATGAGCGAGCGAGCGATTGGGCACAGTTGCGGCATCGAGCCCGCGGACCAGTCATCGAACGCGGTGTCCGAGCCGTGAGCGAGGAGCCCGGGTCCGAGGAGACATTCGCCGAGGTGGTGAACGGTCTCACCCTCGGCGGGCGGCGCAACCGTCCGGCACTGGCGACGAGGGCCACCGAGCCGCCGCCGGCATGTCCGGACCCGCCGGTCGCGCCGGCTTGGCCGGAGCCGGACCGGTCTGTCGTGGACGGTACGGCTGTGTGGGAGCGCAACGGCATGGCCGCCGGCTACGGCCCGGACGCGGGGATGGTCCGGCCGTACTCGTGGACCGGAGGGCGCACCAGGTCCAGTGTGGACCTGCGGATCGAGGCGCTGGTCACCACCACGGAGCGCGGCGACGACACCGAGTCGTTGGGGCACACCGAGCATCGCGCGGTGGCCGATCTCTGCCGGGAGCCCCGCTCGGTGGCCGAGGTGGCCACGCTGCTCGGCGTCCCGCTCGGGGTGGCCAAGGTACTGCTCGGCGACATGGCCACCCTCGGCCTGGTCGTGGTGCACCGGACCACGACGGGCGGGGCCAACAAAGCACATCTTCGCTTGATGGAAAGGGTTTTGAGTGGACTCCGCCGGCTATAACGACCCGGACGCACCGGCCGCCCGCGCGTTGACCTCGGTCAAGATCGTCGTGGGCGGTGGGTTCGGGGTGGGCAAGACGACGTTCGTCGGTTCGGTCTCCGAGATCATGCCGCTGACCACCGAGGCGGTGATGACCGAGGCCAGCGTGGGGCTCGACGACCTCGGCGACACCCCGAACAAGACGACGACCACGGTGGCGATGGACTTCGGCCGGGTTTCGCTCGACTCCGACCTGGTGCTGTACCTGTTTGGCACGCCGGGCCAGCAGCGGTTCTGGTTCATGTGGGACGACCTGGTGCGCGGCGCGATCGGCGCGGTGGTGCTGGCCGACACCAGGCGCCTGGCCGACTCGTTCTCCCCGATCGACTTCTTCGAGGACCGCAGGCTGCCGTACATCATCGGGCTGAACTGCTTCGACGGGGTGCGCAGCCATGGCATCAACGAGGTGCGCGACGCGCTGGCCATCGGCCCCGAGGTGCCGATCGTCAACTGCGACGCGCGGGACCGCGAGTCGGTCAAGCAGACGCTGATCATCATGGTGGAGTATGCGATGGACCGCTGGGTGGCCACGCACAGCGCCCCGGTGGCTTAGGGCTGTCCTAAGCGCCTGCTTAGCATTAGGTTCGGGGTATGGACCTCGTGCTTACCGACGAACAGGCGGCGTTGCGGGAACTGGCCAGGGACTTCATCGACGCAGAGGTGGTGCCGCACGCGGCCGCCTGGGACCGGGCCGAGGCGGTCGACCGGTCCATCGTCGACAAGCTGGCCAAGGTCGGTTTCCTCGGCCTGACCATCCCGGAGGCCTACGGCGGCTCCGGCGGGGACCACCTGGCCTACTGCCTCATGATGGAGGAGCTCGGCCGGGGCGACACCGCGGTGCGCGGCATCGTGTCGGTGTCCCTCGGCCTGGTCGGCAAGACGATCCTGACCTTCGGCACGGAGGAGCAGAAGCAGCGCTGGCTGCCCCGGCTCTGCTCCGGTGAGTCCCTGGCCTGCTTCGGGCTCACCGAGCCGGACACCGGGTCGGACGCGGCCAGCCTGTCCACCCGCGCGGTGCGCGACGGCGACGACTGGGTGATCACCGGGTCGAAGATGTTCATCACCAACGGAACCTGGGCCGACGTGGCGCTGGTCTTCGCCCGCACCGGCGAGCCCGGTGCGCGGGGGATCAGTGCGTTCCTGGTGCCCACCAACGCCTCCGGCTTCACCCACCGGGAGATCAAGGGCAAGCTGGGGTTGCGCGGCCAGTCCACCGGCGAGCTCATCCTGGATGGCGTCCGGGTACCGGACACCGCCCGGCTCGGCGAGGAGGGCAAGGGCTTCCGGGTCGCGATGTCCGCTTTGGACAAGGGCCGGATGTCGGTCGCCGCCGGCTGCGTCGGCCTGGCCAGGGCCGCGCTCGAGGCCAGCCTCCGCTACGCCGCCGAGCGCACCCAGTTCGGCAAGCCGATCGCCGGTTTCCAACTGGTGCAGGAGATGCTGGCGGACATGGCGGTGTCCACCGACGCCGCTCGGCTGCTGGTCTGGCGGGTCGCCGATCTGGTCGACCGCGGCCGGCCGTTCTCCACCGAGGCATCCATGGCCAAGCTGTTCGCCAGCGAGAACTCGGTCAACGCGGCGAACCTGGCCATCCAGGTGTTCGGTGGTTACGGCTACCTCGACGAGTACCCGGTCGCCAAGTACCTGCGCGACGCCCGGGTGCTCACCCTGTATGAGGGCACCAGCCAGGTGCAGAAGCTGCTCATCGGCCGGGCTCTCACCGGCCTCAACGCGTTCGTCTAGGCGGCGTAGGGGTTGTAGGTGCCGAACGACCAGAGGTTGCCCTCCGGGTCGCGGACGCTGTACTCGAGCGAGCCGTAGTCCATCTGCTCCAGCTCGCGCACGATCACCGCGCCCTCCGCGCGGGCCCGGTCGTGGTGCGCCGCCGGATCCTCGACCACGACGTAGATGCTGATCGTCGAGGCGAGCGGGTCGGGTCGGCCGCCGCCGAGCCAGCCGTCCTCCTGGTACGTGCCGAGCATGACCAGACCGACGCCGAGCCGCAGCTCCGCGTGGCCGATCGTGCCGTCCTCGTTGCGGTGCACGGACTTCTCCTCGAACCCGAACGCCTTCGTCAACCAGTCGATGGCGGCCTCGGCGTCGGCGTAGCGCAGGGCCGCAAAGATGTTGGGGGTTTCTCTCATGGCCGGCGACGCTAGGCGGCGGAAACCCAGCTGTATTGGACGGATGTGACCTCGGTGCCGGCGGGCACCACTCGGGCCAGGTAGCCGGTCGGGGTGGTGCCGGCGAACTCCCGGAAGTCGCGGTTCATGTGCGCCTGGTCGTAGTAGCCGCAGGCGAGTGCCAACTCGGTGAACCGGCCCGCGCCGCCAGCGGGCAGCCGGCGCAGCAACTGCTCGAAACGCAGCACCCTGGCCAGCGTCTTGGGGGCGAGGCCGACCTGCTGGCGGAACCGGGACACCAGGTGTCTGCGGCTCCAGCCGACCGCACCGGCCAGTGCGCCGACCCCGCACCGGCCGTGGGTCTCGGTCAGCCGGCGCAGCGCGAACGTGAGCTCCGGCGCCGGTCGCGGGCCGCGCTCGGCCCGGTCGGTGAGGTACGCGTCGAGCAGTCGCACGCGGTCCGCCCAGCCCGGCGTGTTCGCCAGCCGCTCGGTCAGCGCGCCGACGCCGGGGAGCAGGTCGCGAAGGTCGACGACCTGGTTGGCGAGCTCGCCCATCGGCACGCCGAGCAGGGTGTACGCGCCGAGCGGGGTGAGCTTGAGATCGAAGCACTCGATGGGCCCGCTCTGGTCCACCACACCGTGGGTGTCGGTCAGCCCGGCGACGAAGCTCCCCGGCAGCCCGCCGAACGCGGCGCCGAGGTTGAGGATCGCGGTGACCGTGCCGGTCGGCGTGGCCAGCCAGCGCTGGCGCGTGCCGGCCGGCTGGCCGAACGCGAGGTAGCCCCTGGTCAGCAGGTTGGCGACGGCGGGGCCGGCCGGGTGCGGCGCATGGATCGACTCGGTCATTGGCTCAGCGAGAGCGTGTTTCCGTCCGGGTCGGTGAACCAGAGCACCCGGGTGCCGTCCGGCGCGGTCCAGACGCCCAGCTCGTCCTGCTCCACGCCGTCGAGCCGCTTCGGCTCGATTCCGGCACCGGGCAGCTTCGCGGCCAGCGCGGCGATGTCGTCGACCGCCCAGCCGAGCACGGTGAACGGGTGCGGGGTGAGCTCGCGGACCAGGGTGACCCGGAGCGTAGTGGCGCCCGAGGTGAACACGCACGCGAATGGGCTGATCGAATCGAAGGTGAGCCCGAGCACGTCCGCGTAGAAATCGCGGGCCCGGTCCAGATCAGTGGTCGGCACGAACGCGACCAGCGAGGCTTGGTCCAGCATGGTTGGACTCTAGACCCGTTTTGCCGGCCCGGTGTCCGGGTAAGCCATGGCAGGACATCGAGGGAGTCGCCATGGCAACCGAACCGCTGAGCATCTATCTCAATGACCACGTCGCGGGCGCGACCGCGGGGGTCAACCTGGTCAGGAAGATCGCCGAAGAGAACCAGGGCACGCAGCTCGGCACGGTGATGAGCGAGCTGGCCGCGGAGATCGAGGCCGACCGCCGGACCCTGGAGAGCTTGATCGAGCGATTCGGGTTCGCGAAGAGCTCGCTCAAGGAAGCCGCCGGCTGGGTGGCGGAGCGGGTGACCCGGCTCAAGTTCGTCGAGCCGGTCGCCGGCACCCGAGAGCTGAAGTTGTTGCTGGAGCTGGAAACGCTGTCGCTAGGTATCGAGGGCAAGGCGGGGATGTGGTGGTCGCTGCGGTTCCGCGACCATCCGGCGATCGCCGAGGTCGGGCTGGACGAGCTGATCAAGCGGGCCGAGGAGCAGCGCGCCACCGTCGAGCGGTACCGGCTGGAGGCGGCCAGCCTGGCGTTCGCGAGCTGAGGCCGGACGGACCGCGCGCCGCATCGCCGGCGCGTGCGTTGTCGTTGCCTGAGCGCGAGACTCAGTTGCCTGAGCGCGAGACTCGCGGGCGGCTCGGCAATTTTGGGCGAAAAGCCCTGTCCAGGTACGCTGCTGAGGTCTGACCCAGAGGATGGTGTCCGGTGGACCAGCCGAACATGCCCTCACGCGGCGAACCGATTGAGGTTCTTCCGGTTGTGGTGCTGTCCAAGACCTTCCCGGCGCGACCGTCCTCAATTCCGGAAATCCGCGATTTCGTGCGCAGCAGTCTGGCCGACTCACCGTTGACCGAAGAGGACAACCGCGAGGTGAGCAACACGGTTTTTCGGGCACTGTTGGACGCGGCCGGCCCGACCGGCACCATCCAGGTTTCCTTCCGAATCTTCCCGGAGCACGTCGAGGTGGACGTGCTGCACTCACACCTGGGTGAGCCGGGCGAGCCGACGCTCGACCAGCTCAGGGCGGCCGCGCAGTCGTCCACCCAGGGCGTAGCGCCGCAGTCGGCCACTTTCGCCGAATGGATGGCCCAGGTGCTCAAGCGGGAGGGGCTCACCCAGGAGGCCGCCGCCCGCCAACTCGGCGTTTCGGTGAAGACGGTGAGCCGCTGGGTGGGCGGCGAGACCGAGCCGCGGCTGCGGGACCTTCGGCGGATCCAGGAGCGCTTCGGTAACTTCAGCCCGTGAAGTTCCTCGTGCTGTGGCGGATGGAACTGGCCCTGCTGTCCAGCGAGATGGCCGCGGCGGTGGCCAGGATGCCGCGCTACGCCGGTCCGCTCGAGGAACGCGGCACCGTGATCGCCCGGTACCACCTGGTCGGCCAGCACGGCGGCGCCTGGATCTACGACGTCGCCTCCAACGAGGAGCTCGAACGGCTGCTCGCGATGTCGCCGGTCTACAACTTCGCCCGTTACGAGGTGCACCCCCTGGCCGAAATGCCGGCTCCGCAGGCTCCCTGATCGGCTGATTGACGCACGGTTGCCGACGGCGAACACTTGTGTCGTTCCTGTGGACAGAGGTGTCCAATGACCGCACCCAAGCCGAACCCCGCGCGCGACCGGCACTGGGTCTGCGCGCAACGCCTGCGCGACCGGAGACTGGCTCTCGGGCTCACGCAGCGCGAGGTGGTCGACCGCCTGCGCCTTCGAGGTTTGCAGACCACCAACCGAGCGCTGAGCGCGATGGAGAACGGCCGGGGCCTCGATCTCGGTCTGTTGCCCGAGCTTGCCGAGTCGCTCGGCTGCACGATCACCTACCTGCTCGGCCTGACCGCGCGGCCGAACGACTGGCAGCCGGACGGGTTCGCCCCGGCCGCCGACGGGATCCGGGCGGGCGCGCCAGGAGCGCCGGCCGTGCCGGTTGCTCATGGCCGAAGCGTCGGCATCCTCGGACCGGACCTGCCGGCCGGGTTCTCCGCGCCCGGCCGGGCCCGCCGCCGGGGCTGAACAGCGAGTCCGGCCGAGAGGACCAAACCCTCCAGGCAACCGCGTCGAATCCGGGATACGGTCCGCGGTTGTTGCCACTACCTGGCGGTAACTGGAAGGGTGCAACTAGGGTGAGAGTCATGTCCGGGTCCAAGTCGGTGGCCATGCACATGAGCGACGGCTTGATCAACGTGCCGGCCTCGCTGCTGTTCGGAGCGATCGCGGTACTGGGGGTGGCGATCACCGCGGGCGCTGCCCGGCGCAGCCTCGACGACCGGACCGCACCGATGGCCGGGCTGGTCGCCGCCTTCGTGTTCGCCACCCAGATGCTCAACTTCCCGGTGCTGCCCGGCGTCAGCGGGCATCTGCTCGGTGGCGCGCTGGCCGCGATCCTGGTCGGTCCCGGGGCGGGCGCGCTGTGCCTGACGATCGTGCTGGTGTTGCAGTCGCTGGTGTTCGCCGATGGCGGGCTCACCGCACTCGGCGCCAACATCACCAACATGGCGCTGATCGGCACGGCGGCGGGCTACCTGATCGCGGTGGCCTTGCGGCCGCTGGCCACCAGGAGCCGCGGCGGGCTGGTCACGATGGCATTCATCGCCGCGTTCGGCAGCACCGTGCTCGCCTCACTCGGCTTCGTGCTCGAGTTCGCGATCGGCGGCGATCCGGCGTTCTCACTTGGCGCGGTGGCCGGCACGGTCGTCGGGGTGCACTGCCTGATCGGCATCGGCGAGGGCGTGATCACCGCGCTCACCGTCGGTGCGGTCGCCACCGTGCGTCCCGACCTCGTCTACCTGCTGCGCGGCACGGCCCGGCCGCTCGAACTGCGCGAGACAGCGACATGAGCGAGCGGGCGAGCGAATCAATGGGCACCGGGTCTGTGCCCGACCGGCGCCGGCTCGCCCTGTTCTTCGCCGGGTTCGCCGTGCTGGCCCTGATCCTGGCCGGCGTGGTGTCCTACTTCGCCAGCTCCAGCCCGGACGGGTTGGACTCGGCCACCACACAGGGCTGCCAGGTGGTGCGGACCGAGACGGGCGAGCGGCTGGACGGCAACTGTGTCGCCAAGCACGCCACGGAACACGGCCGCGACTCGGGTCCGCTGGCCGGCTACGCGGTCGGCGGGGACCGCCGGTTCACCGGGATCGCAGGCGTGGTCGGCGTGTTGGCCACCCTTGCCGTTGGTTTCGGCGTGTTCACCTTGTTGCGCAAGCGTTCCAGGTCTGGGAGCTGAGCCGTGGGCGCCGGGCACGCGCACCCGCTCCACCGACCGGGCGACTCGCCGGTGCACCGGATGCCGCCGCAGGTCAAGATCGTCGCCGCGTTGCTGGCGGTGATCTGCGTGGTCGCCACTCCGCGCGCCGAGGTGCTCGCCTTCGCCGGTTACCTGCTCGTGCTGCTCGGCGTGTGGACGCTCGCCCGGATTCCGGTGCGCTGGTTCGCCGCGCGGGCCGTCATCGAGCTGCCCTTCGTACTGCTGGCCTTGCTGATGCCGTTGCTCGGCGGCGGCGAGCGGGTCGGCGTGCTTGGTCTGACCGTGTCGGTGAGCGGGTCGCTGGCCGGATGGAACATCCTCGCCAAGGGCACGCTCGGCCTGCTGATCTCGTTGACGCTGGCGGCGACCACGGCGCCGAGGGAGCTGATCCTCGGCCTGCAGCGGCTGCACCTGCCGGCCATGCTGACCACGATCGCCACGCTGATGTTGCGCTATCTCGCGGTGATTGCGGCCGAGGCGCGCAGAATGCGGATCGCCCGGTTGGCCCGCGGGCACGACCCCCGGGTCCTCTGGCAGGCCGGCGCCACCGCCCGTGGGGTCGGCGCGCTGTTCGTGCGCAGCTACGAGCGCGGTGAGCGGGTACACCTGGCGATGGTGTCCCGTGGCTTCGCCGGGACCATGCCGGACCGGGACACCGCCGCGGTGTCCGGCCGCACCTGGCTGTTCGGCCTGGTTCCGTCCCTGACCCTCGGACTGGTTCTGGGGGTTGCGTTGTGGCTGGGATGACCGTGGAGATGCCGGAGGGCACGGCGCGGCGCGCGGCCGGCGCGACGGACCCGCCCGCGCTGCTGGTCGACCGGCTCGCCTTCGCCTACCCGCACGGACACCAGGCGCTGTTCGGCGTGAACCTGCGGGTCGAGCCGGGTGAGCGGGTGGCGCTGCTCGGACCGAACGGCGCCGGCAAGACCACCCTCGTGCTGCACCTCAATGGCGTGCTTGCCGGTGGCTCCGGTCGGATCGAGGTGGCCGGTCTGCCGGTGGGCAAGGCGCACCTGCGGGAGATCCGGCGCCGGGTCGGAGTGGTCTTCCAGGATCCGGACGACCAGCTTTTCATGCCGACCGTGGCCGAGGACGTGGCGTTCGGCCCGGCCAACTTCGGCGTCACCGGGGCCGCGCTGGACGCGCGGGTGGGTGCGGCGCTCGACGCGGTCGGCATGGCCGAGCACGCCGGCCGCTCGCCGTTGCACCTGTCCGGCGGGCAGCGCCGCCGGGTGGCGCTGGCCACGGTGCTCGCCTGCGAGCCGGAGATCCTGGTGCTGGACGAGCCGTCGGCCAACCTCGAGCCGGTGGCCAGGCGCGAGCTGGCCGAGGTGCTGCTCGGGCTGAACCGCACCATGCTGATGGTCACCCACGACCTGCCCTACGCCGCGCAGCTGTGCCCGCGCAGCGTGCTGATCGACGAGGGGGTGGTGGTGGCCGACGGCCCGACCCGTGAGCTGCTGGCCGACACCGAGCTGCTCCGGGCGCACCGCCTCGAGTTGCCGTACGGCTTCCGGCTGGACTGAGCGGGTCGGAGGATGCGCCGGCCGCAGGGGCGGCGTCTAGGTTGATGCCATGAGCAAGGTTGCGGGCATCCCCTCTCCGCTGCACCAGGTGCATCAAGAGCTCGGCGCGTCGTTCACCGACTTCGCCGGCTGGACCATGCCGCTGCGTTACGGCGGTGAGCTGGCCGAACACCGTGCCGTGCGGGAGGCCGCCGGGATCTTCGACCTGTCGCACATGGGCGAGATCGAGCTGACCGGGCCGGAGGCGGGCCGGGCGCTGGACTACGCCCTGGTCGGGCACCTGTCCGCGGTCAAGGTGGGCCGCGCCCGGTACACGGTGATCTGCGACGCGGACGGCGGTGTGCTGGACGACCTGGTGGTGTACCGGCTGGGGGAGGACCACTACCTGGTGGTGGCCAACGCGTCCAACGCCGCGGTGGTGTCGCGGGAGCTGTCCGCGCGGGCCGGCGGGTTCCTGGTCGAAGTGGCGGACAAGTCTCGGGACTGCGCGCTGATCGCGGTGCAGGGACCGCGCGCGGTGGACATCCTCGGCGCGGTGTGCGCGGCCGACCTCGGCGGGTTGCCGTACTACGGGAGCACGCCGACCGTGATCGCCGGGCACGACGTGCTGCTCGCCAGGACCGGTTACACCGGCGAGGACGGGTTCGAGGTGTACGCCGACTCGGGGGACGCGGTGCCGGTGTGGCGGGCGCTGTCCGAGGCCGGTGCGGGACACGGGCTGGCGCCCACCGGGCTCGCCTGCCGTGACACGCTGCGGCTGGAGGCCGGGATGGCGTTGTACGGCAACGAGCTGACCGTCGCGACCAACCCGTTCGACGCCGGGCTCGGCCGGGTGGTGAAGTTCGACAAGCCGGCGGACTTCGTCGGGCGCGCGGCGCTGGAGGACAAGCGTGCGGCCGGCGGGCGCCTGACCCTGGTGGGACTGGTCGGCAGCGGCCGGCGGGCGGCGCGGCACGGGTATCCTGTGGTTGACGAGGCCGGCGCGCGGGTCGGCACGGTGACCAGCGGGGCGCTGTCCCCGACGCTCGGCTACCCGATCGCCATGGCCTACGTACCGCCGGCGTTTCGTGAACCGGGCACCAAGCTCGTGGTCGACATCCGCGGCACGGCCGCGCCGGTCGAGGTCGTCAAACTTCCGTTCTACCAGCGTCCGACCTGACGGAGACCCATGGCCCTGAGCGTGTTCGACCTGTTCAGCATCGGTATCGGGCCGTCGAGCTCGCATACCGTCGGCCCGATGCGGGCCGCGCTGCGGTTCGTGCACGGCCTGCGCGCGGACGGGTTGCTCGACCGCACCGCGCGGATTCGGGCCGAGCTGTTCGGCTCGCTCGGTGCGACCGGGCACGGACACGGCAGTGACAAGGCGGTGCTGCTCGGTCTGGAGGGGGAGCGGCCGGAGGACGTGGACACCGACCAGGTGAGCCCCCGGGTGGCCGCGATCCGGGCCGCCGGGCGGGTCCGGCTGCTCGGTACCCACGAGATCACCTTCACCGAGGACGACGACCTCGTGTTGCACCGCCGTCGCTCACTTCCGTTGCATCCCAACGGAATGCAGTTTCGGGCGTTCGATGCCGCCGGTACGCCGCTGGCCGAGCGGACCTACTACTCGGTTGGCGGCGGGTTTGTGCTCGACCAGGCCGCCGCCGAAGGACCGCGCATCACCGAGGACACCACGCGGGTCGAATTCCCGTTCCGCACCGCGGCCGAACTGCTGGAACACTGCACGTCGGCCGGGCTGTCGATCAGCCAGTTGATGTTGCGCAACGAGCTGTCCTGGCGCACGGAGCCGGAGATCAGGGCCGGACTGCTGCGAATCTGGCAGGTGATGCAGGACTGCGTGGCCAGGGGTTGCGCGCAGGGCGGGGTGCTGCCCGGCGGGCTGAAGGTGCCGAGGCGGGCCAAGGCGCTGTACGACACGCTCCTGGTGGAGGACGACTCGGACCCGCTGCACGTGATGGACTGGGTGAACCTCTACGCGCTCGCGGTCAACGAGGAGAACGCCTCCGGCGGCCGGGTGGTCACCGCGCCGACGAACGGGGCGGCCGGCATCATCCCCGCCGTACTGCACTACTACCAGCACTTCGTGCCAAGCGCCTCGGCCGACGGGGTGGTCGCCTTCCTGCTCACCGCGGCCGCGATCGGGGTGGTGCTCAAGGAGACCGCCTCGATCAGCGGCGCCGAGGTCGGGTGCCAGGGCGAGGTCGGCTCGGCCTGCGCGATGGCCGCGGCCGGGCTGACCGAGGTGCTCGGCGGCACCGTGGGGCAGGTGGAGAACGCCGCCGAGATCGGCCTGGAGCACCACCTCGGGCTCACCTGCGACCCGGTCGGCGGCCTGGTGCAGATCCCCTGCATCGAACGCAACGCGGTCGGCGCGACCAAGGCGATCAACGCCTCCCGGATGGCCCTGCGCGGCGACGGCACCCACGTGGTACACCTCGACAAGGTCATCAAGACCATGCGGGAAACCGGCGCCGACATGCACACCAAGTACAAGGAGACGGCCCGGGGCGGCCTCGCGCTCAACGTCATCGAGTGCTGATGCCGGTGTCTTCTGCGCTCGCTCGCAGGCTCGTTCGCGCGGCTCGCGGCCTTTGAGCCGGTGTCTTCCCTCCTGCGCTGCTCACTCGCTCGTTCCTCGCTCGCTGCGCTGCTCGTCAGTCCAGACACCGGCGGCCGACTCGCACGGCTCCGGTGTCTTCGGCGCTCACTCGCAGGCTCGTTCGCGCGGCTCGCGGCCTTCGAGCCGGTGTCTTCCCTCCTGCGCTGCTCACTCGCTCGTTCCTCGCTCGCTGCGCTGCTCGTCAGTCCAGACACCGGCGGGCCGACTCGCACGGCTCCGGTAGACCCAACCGCCACGTTGCTCTGGCCTGCTGCGCCTGTCCTGCGCTCAGGCGGCGGAGCTGTGCGCAAGCTGGCGCTGCGATGTGCAGCACGGGCAGTTGCTGTCCACCTCCGCGCAGGGAATGACCAGGGTGTGCCTCGGCTGCTCGCAGTCGACACAGTTCGGGTCGGTGCACTCGGCGTCGGGCAGGGCATGCACGACCAGAGTGCCGGCGCACGGGTCGGTCACGGGAACGTCCTCCTACGCTGCGCCCGCGCTCCTCGCCGCGGCGACGGCGTCGGCCAGCTCGTCGCGGGTCATCTTGGAGCGGCCCTTGATGTCGAGGTCGCGGGCCATCTTGTCCAACTCGGCCTTGCTGAGATTAGCCAAATCCGCACCCCCGTCACGGGAGGCGCTCCGGCGTTTCCGCCCGCCACCTTCTTCGTCGTCCCCCGCGTCGGACGAGGACGAGGACGACGAGGACGACGACGAGGGCGAGGACGATCCGCCGGATCCGGCGCGGCGCTTCTTGCGCCCCTCGACGCTGCGGCTCAGCGCGTCGAACAGGTCGACCACCTTGGTCGGCTGGCTCGGCTCCTCCTCGCTGATGATCTCCCGGCCGGCGGCCTTGTCCTCGATCAGTTTCTCCACCCGCTGGGTGTAGGTGTCGTGGTAGTTGTCCGGTTCCCACGCGTCGGTCATCGAGTCGATCAGGCTGACCGCCATGTCCAGTTCCTTGCCGCGCGCCGGGGTGATCTCCGGGACCGACTTGAGCTCCTTGGCCGGGTCGCGCAGGTCCTCGGGAAACAGCAGCGTGGTCAGGATGAGCAGGTTGTTCTCCCCGGCTCGCAGCGCCGTGAGGTACTCCTTGCCGCGCATGACAAAGGTGGCGATCCCGGCCCGGTTGGTCTTGCTCATGGCCTGTAGCAGCAGGCTGTACGCGCGGGAGTACTCCTCCTTGGCCGGGGCGAGCCAGTAGGTCTTCTGGTAGTGGATCGGGTCGATTTCGTCGATGTCGACGAACGCGTTGATGTCGATGGTGCGGGACCGGCCGGGCGCGATCGCGTCCAGCTCGTCCGGCTCGATGATCACGTAGTCGCCGCCGCCGATGTCCGCGCCCTTGACGATGTCGGAGAACGGCACCTCGTCACCGGTGCGCTCGTTGACCCGCTTGTACCGGATCCGGTCCGATGTCCCGCGCTGGAACTGGCGGAAGCTGATGGTGTGGTCCTCGGTCGCGCTGTACAGCTCGACGGGCACCGTCACCAAACCGAAGTTGATGGCTCCGTTCCAAATCGGTCGCGCCACGCCTACCGCCTCCAGATTCCCGGTTCCCGCGTCAGGATCATCATGACTCACCGTAACGTGCTTCGACCAGCTTGGAAGGCGTGTTTACCCGGCTCGCACGCGGGTAACACCCGGCCATGGTTGACATGACTCGCCTGCCGGGGCCTGTGGCGGACACATGGGACTGGCAACGTCTCGGTTTGTGTCGGGGGAAGGACAGCGCCATGTTCTTCCACCCCGAAGCCGAACGCGGGCTGGCCAGGGCCGATCGCGTACGTAAGGCTAAAGAACTGTGTCTCAGTTGCCCCGTCATCGTGCAGTGCCGGCACCACGCCCTCAACGTGATGGAGCCCTACGGGATCTGGGGTGGGCTCGACGAGGGTGAGCGCCGCGCCGCCTTCGCGCGCCGCAAGCAGCAGCGCAAGCAGGACAGCACCGCCGCCTGACCAACGAAGACGCGTGGCCGCCGGTCACGGACAGGACGGCCGCACCACCGTGCCCGACCTGCTGAACGGTCCGGCCACGCTACCTCAGGAGGCGGCGGCCGGACCGTGGCCGACAAGAGCACGGTGATCGACAAGAGCACCGTGCGGCCAGAAGTCCCGGCCAGTCAGTCGAAGTCCCGGCCGGCCGGCTCCGACATCAGCCCCTCGCGCAGCCGCTCGAGCGTTCTGGCCAGCAGCCGCGAGACGTGCATCTGCGAGATGCCCACCCGCTCGGCGATCTGCGTCTGCGTCATGTTCAGGAAGAACCGCAGGGTGAGAATCTGCCGCTCGCGCTCGGGCAACTGCTCGATCATCGGCCGGAGCGACTCGTGGTTCTCCACGCCCTCCAGCGCGGCGTCCTCCTCGCCGAGCGTGTCGGCCAGTGGGTCCGAGTCCGAGTCGGCGGACAACGCCTCGTCCAGTGAGACCGAGTGATAGGCGTTGCCCGCTTCCAGGCCCTCGTAGACGTCCTCCTGGCTCAGATCGAGGTGCTGGGCGATCTCGCTCGGGGTGGGCGCCCGGCCGAGCCGCTGGGCCAGCTCGCCGCTGGCCGCGCTGATCGCCAGGTTGAGCTCCTTGAGCCGGCGCGGGACCCGCATCGACCAGCTCGCGTCCCGAAAGTGCCTGCGGACCTCACCCATGATCGTCGGCACGGCGAAGGACAGGAAGTCCGAACCGCGGTCCGGCTCGAACCGGTCAACCGCGTTGATCAGGCCGACGGTGGCGACCTGCACCAGATCCTCGCGCGGCACGCCCCGGTGACTGAACCGGGTCGCGATGTGCTCGGCCAGCGGCAGGTGCCCGGTGACCAGCTGATCCCGCAGTGACGCCCGGCGCGGATCGCCGGCCTCGATCGCGGCCAGCTTCACGAAGAGCGGGGTCAGGTGCTCGTACTCGCCGTCCGACGAATCGCTGCGCCGCGAGCCAGGTGCCCGAGATCCGGTGGTCTCGCTCACCCGCCCGCGATCTTTCGCTTGATGAGCTCGATGTGCGCGACGGGCCCCTTGCCGTCGGGTGAGACGCCGTCCTCGACCCAGGTGTCCGCGTGGTCGGTCAGCGTGCTGAGCACTCGCCAGCCGAACGACTCCCGGCTCGGCTCCTGGTCGCTTGTCGACAGCACGATGGCACCGAACTGGATCTCGTTGGGGCGTACGAGGAACCGGCAACTCAGGGTGGCTTCTTCGGCGGCCCTGGTGATCAGGGTCGAGCAGGCCTCGTCCACCGCCAGCTTCAGGTCGGCGATGGAATCGAGGTCGAAGTCGGCACGGATGGCCAGGTTCGCGGCCACGGACCGGATGATCGGCAGATGCTCGAGCCTGGCGGCCAGGCGTAGCTCGATGCCGTCCGGATCGCGCTCGCCCAGAGAGCCGGTGTTGGCCGCGGTGCCGGGCAGGAACTCGCTCACTCTCACCTCGGTGGTCCTTGGCGGATGGTGGTGTACGCGATCCACATGGGCCGCGTTTACCCAGTGTGGCAGTACCCAAACCGGTGCCAGCGCGCGGCTGAGCCTGGGAATTCCGGTCATCGCCGTTACTATCACAAGGCATGTCCACCGAACACGTCGTGGTTACCTTCACCACGGACAACAAGGAGCTCGCGGACAGCATGTGCGCCGAGGTCATCGGCGCCGAGCTGGCGGCCTGCGCGCAGATTGAGGGGCCGGTGACCAGCGTGTTCCGCTGGCACGGCGCCGTGCACACGGAGACCGAGTGGCGGGTGGAGATCGAGACCACCGCCGGCAAGGTGGACGCCCTGGTGGAGCACATCAAGGCCAACCATGGGGTCGAGATTCCCGAGGTCGTGGTCAGCGACCTGGACACCGACATTCACGCCCAGGCCTGAGCCGAGGCCGGCACCCCGGGGACGGCCCGCGGGGACGTGCTGTCGACAGTCGTGCCGGGCCGGGCGCCCGCGCCGGACCGGGCACGCCCGGCACCGGGCGTCAGGCCGAGTTGGTCCGCCGCCGCGAGACCCGAATCCGTGGCCTGCGGCGGGCGTGCCGCCGGTAGCCATAGATGATCGCGGTGAGGGCGAGCGAACCGACGAAGATGAACACGAACGACGCGACCAGCACACCGGCCAGCACGACCAGCGCGGCCAGGAACGCGAGCAGCGCGAATGGCCAGCGTCGGCTCTCCCGCACCGGTCGCGGTTTGCCGTCACGCAACGCCTTCGCGAGATCCGGATCGTCCAACTGGAGCCGGCTCGAGATGAGTTCCAGCTGCTGCCGGTCGTATTGACTCAGCATGGCGCACGCCTCCCGAGCTGGGCGGCCCAGCCGCCGGCCGTCGTTACGCGATCGGGATAACCCAAAGTCCTCGACCTAAACCTAACGCGGGCAGCTCACGAGGCAGTAGAGCCGAGGTATACCGTCCACAATGGACTCCTGGACGTTCGGGCGCCCGGCGTGGGTTCTCTTCGTGCCCACTCGTCGGAGGACCCTGACCTGCGGGAACGAAACGAAGGGTCCGGTTCGGCTACCGCTCGACGCTGGCCAGCGCCGACTCCACCGTGTCATAGACGGTGAACAGCGAGAGCAGGCCGGTCACCTCGAGCGGGCGCAACACCGCCCGGCCGGTCGCCACCAGCAGCACCCGCGCACCCCGATCCGTCCCCGCCTGCGATGCCGACACGATCTCGGCCAGCCCGGCGCTGCCGAGGAAGCTCACCGAGCTGAGGTCGAGCACCAACACCCGCGACGCCGAGTCGAGCTGCTCACGTAGCCGTTCACCGAGCACGCTGGCGGTCAGCAGGTCGACCTCTCCGGTCACCCCGAGCACCACGACTCCATCGGAAACCCGGTCGACGGCGACGTTGATCGGCGCCTCGACACCCGCCGGGCCGTCCGGCCCTGGTCCGGAGCTGGCTGGTGTCTGCACCGCTGCCTCCCGAAGGCACGTCATCACATCACGCGGGCTCAATGTCGGTGCTTACCCTAGATCGGGCCGACCGGCAGGCGAATCGAGGGTCCGCGAGATGGTGGTTTGAACTTGGTGTGCCTGGGTATGCCGGCGCTGCCTTGTGTCTTCGCCCGGAGCGTCAGCCCGCGCGAACCAGGGATCGGGTCGATTGCCGGCTGGCCGGCGGACGGAGGCGGACTGCCTGGTGGACGAGCTCCCGGCGGCGGAGTCGTGGACCGGTGACCAACCACGGACGGCTGCCGAGCGCGAGGTGATCCTCGAGCTGCAACGGGCGATGCTGCCGGCGGGCCTTCCGGTGTTACCGGAGCTCAGCATGGCCGCCGGGTACGCGCCCGCCGAGGGCCCTGGCGCGCCGGGCGGGGACTGGTTCGACGTGGTGCCGCTGCCCGGCGGTGCGGTGGGGCTGGTGGGTGGCGACGCGATCGGTCAAGGCGCGTCCGCGGTCGCGGCCATGGGTCAGCTACGGGCCGTCGCCGCCGAGCGGCTGCTGCGCGGCACCGGGCTCGAGGAGGTCGTGCTCGCGCTCGACGCCTTCGCCCGCCGGGTGAGCAGAACGAGGGGCAGCACGGTGTGCGTCGCCGTGGTCGAGCCGCGCACCGGTTCGGTGCGCTACTCGGTGCGCGGCCATCCGCCGCCGCTCGTGGTCGCGGCCGACGGCAGCACGCGATACCTCACCGCGTCCAGCGGGCCGCCGCTCGCCTTGGTGCGCGACCACTACCGGCTGGCGGACGATCGGCTGAAGCCGGGGGAGACCCTGGTGCTCTACTCCAACGGCGCGGTGGAACGGCCGGGGCGCAGCATCGGGCAGGGCATGATCGCGCTGGCCAGCCGGGTCGGCGAGGTGGTGCGGCGGCACGAGACGCGGGACCGGGGACTGGCCGACGCCGTCTGTGCCGCGGTGACCGGGCGACGCGGCGACGAGGGCGAGCAGTCGGACGACGTGAGCGTGGTGGTGGTGACCAGGCTGCCGGCGCCGCCGCCCCCGCTGGCCATCACCGTACCCGCCCTGCCGGACCGGCTCGGCGTGGTGCGCCGGCAGTTCTCCGGCTGGCTGCGCGGTTTCCAGGCCAGCGAGGACGACATGGTGGCGCTGGAGCTGAGCGCGGTCGAGGCGGTGACCAACTCGATCGAGCATGCCTTCGCGGAGGCGCCCGGCGAGGTGCGGGTGACCGCGAGGCTCGACGACGACGGCGTGATCGGCGTACTGGTCAGCGACAACGGCCGGTGGAAGCCGCCGACCGCGGACCCCGGCTTCCGCGGCCGCGGCCTGGTGATGATGCGGGAGTTCAGCGACGACCTGCGGGTGCACCCGTCGGAACACGGCACGACGGTCCGGATCACGAAGGCGCTGTACCGCCCGGTGTCGCTGGACGGCGCGCTTCCGGTGCGCGCCCCGCAGGTGGTGCGCACCGAACTGGAGATCGACACCAGGGTCGAGCCGGACGAGGTGGTGATCGCGGTGGCCGGAATGATCGACTCGAGCAACATCGAGGTGCTCCAGGCCAGCCTGATCGACGCGAGGCGGCACGGCTCACGGCCGCTGACCATCGTGCTGGACCTGGTCACCCTGCTGGCCAGCGCCGGCCTGCGGGTGCTCTACGAGCACATCGGGAACCTGTTGTCCGCCCGGCAGAGCGTGCGGCTGGTCGCCACCCTGGCCAGCCCGATACGCGGGGTGCTCGCGGTCAGCGGGCTCGACCGGTTGGTCGAGGTGGCAGCGGAGGTGTGAGCGGCCGCCGTCGCCGCGCCACACGTGAGCGCGCGGAGCGGCGGGTTTCCTCCCCGACAGCGGATCAACGCCGGTTGAGGTTGGCTGGCTGGCGGTGCGCCGGTTCCCGGCCGGACGGCTGCCGCGGGGCGGCGAGTTCCGGGGCCGGCGGAATGGGGCGGTGGACCGGCTCGTCCGCTCCGATCCTGATCGGCTCGCCGTGGTGTTCGGTGTCCACCGGCGGCCCGGCGACCAGCCGGTAGGTCGCGTCCTCCTGGCCGATCTCCACGACGAACTGACTGCCCCGATAGGACAGTCGGAAGGTGATCCCGGTCAGCGCGGGCGGCAGCCGCGGCGCGAAGGTGAGCTTGCCGCTGTGGTCGCGCATGCCGCCGAAGCCGGCGACGGTGGCGATCCAGGCACCGGCCAGCGAGGCGATGTGCAGTCCGTTGCGGACGTTGTGGTGCAGGTCGGACAGGTCGGTCAGGGCCGCCTCGGCGAAGTAGTCGAAGGCCAGGTCGAGGTGGCCGACCTCGGCCGCGAGCACCGCCTGGGTGCAGGCCGACAGCGACGAGTCGCGCACGGTCAGCCGCTCGTAGTAGGCGAAGTTGCGGGCCTTCTGCTCGGCGGTGAACGCGTCCCCGCGCAGGTGCATGGCCAGCACCAGGTCGGCCTGCTTGACCACCTGCTTGCGGTACAGGTCGAAGTACGGATAGTGCAGCAGGAGCGGGTAGTTCTCCGGTGGTACGGCGGCGAAGTTCCAGGGGGCGTGCTCGGTGAACCGCTCGGACTGCGGGTGCACCTCGAGCACGGTGTCGTAGGGGACGACCATCTTCGCCGCCGCCTCCTGCCAGGCGGTGAGCTCCGTGTCGGCCACCTCGAGACGCGCGGCCACCGTCGGGTTGCGCCGGCAGGACTGGATCGCGGCCCGCAGGTTCCGCTGGGCCATCAGGTTGGTGTAGATGTTGTTGTCCACCACGGCGGAGTACTCGTCCGGCCCGGTGACCCCGTCGATCCGGAAGCCGCCGTGCACGTCGTGATGGCCGAGGGCCAGCCACAGCCGGGCGGTTTCCACCAGCAGCTCGGTTCCGCACTCCGCATCGAAGTCCTCGTCCGCGGTGGCTTCGAGGTAGCGCGCGGCGGCGTCCGCGATGTCCGCGTTGACGTGGAACGCCGCGGTGCCGGCCGGCCAGTAGGCCGAGCACTCGGCGCCGTTGATCGACCGCCATGGGAAGGCGGCGCCCCGCAGGCCCAACGCCTTCGCCCGGTCTTTGGCCGTGTTGACGGTGGCGTGCCGCCAGCGCAGCGCGTCCCTGGCCGCTTCCGGCATGGTGTAGGTGAGCACCGGCAGCACGAACGACTCGGTGTCCCAGAAGGCATGGCCGTCGTAGCCCGGCCCGGTAAGGCCCTTGGCCGGGATGGCCCGGCTCTCGCCGCGGGCGCCGGCCTGAAGTACGTGGAACATGGCGAACCGGATCGCCTGCTGCAACTCGGGATCGCCGTCCAGCTCGATGTCCGCACTGGCCCAGAACTGGTCGAGGAACGCGCGCTGTTCGGCGAGCAGCCCATCCCAACCGGTCTGAAGCGCGCCTTCGAGCGCCGCGTCCACCTGCGCGCGCAGGGCCGGCACCGAGCGGCGGGCCGACCAGCCGTAGCCGAGGTACTTGGTCAGCACCAAGGCATCGCCTGACTCGATGTCGACCGCGGCGGTCAGCCGGGCCAGGTCGTCCTCAACGTGCAGGTCGGTGCGCAGCTTGGTGCCGCAGGTCAGCTCGTGGTCCATGGCGGCGGCCATGCGCAGCCCGGAGCGCTTCGTCTGGTGGACCAGCACGGCCCGGCAGTCGTGCCCGGCGGCGAACTCGGAGCGCAGCGGGGCGCTCAGCGCGGCGGCCACTCGCGGGTCGTTGCCGACCCGGTCGATCGGCTCGTTGGCCAGCAGGTCGGACTGCACCACCAGTTGCAGCGGCCCGTCCATCGGCTCCACCTGGTAGCGGATGGCGGCCACGGCGCGTTGCTGGAAGGACACCATGCGCTCGGTGCTCACCCGAACCCGCCGGCCGGTCGGCGACTCCCACTCGGTGACCCGGCGCAGCGTCCCGGACCGGAAGTCGAGCACCCGGTGATGGTGCGTGGTCGTCCCGTAGCGCAGATCCAGTGGCTCGTCCTGGACCAGCAACCGGATGATCTTTCCGTCGGTCACGTTCACCACGGTCTGGCCGGCCTCGGGGTAGCCGTACCCCGCCTCGGCGTAGGGCAGCGGGTGCTCCTCGTAGAACCCGTTGAGGTAGGTGCCGGGCAGGCCGCGCGGCTCGCCCTCCTCGATCGAGCCGCGTAGGCCGAGGTGTCCGTTGGACAGTGCGAAGGTGGACTCGGTGCGCTGCAGGGCATCCAGGTCCAGCGTGTGCCACGGCAGCTGCCACGGCTCGATCTGGAACCCGCTACTCACCCGGACTCCTCCCAGGCTCGCTCACCGTCCGGCCTCCAGTAGTTCGGCAAGGTCGTCCACCACCACGTCGGCGCCCTGGTCGCGCAGCGCGTCGGCCTGGTCGGCCCGGTTCACGCCGACCACGTAGCCGAATCCGCCGGCCCGGCCGGCGCGCACCCCGGCAAGCGCGTCCTCGAAGACCGCCGCGTGCCGCGGCTCGGTGCCGAGGGCCTCGGCGCCGGCCAGGAACGAGTCCGGCGCCGGTTTGCCGCGCAGGCCTCGTTCGGCGATCGTCAGGCCGTCGATCCTGGCCTGGATGTACGGGGTCAGCTTGGCCGCGTCGAGCACCGCGGCGCCGTTGGCCGACGAGGTGACCACCGCGACGGCCAGTCCGGCGTCGCGGGCGGCTCGCAGGTAGCGCACCGAGCCGGGGTAGGGCGCGACGCCGCGCTCGGCGATGATCTTCTGCACCAACTCGTTCTTGCGGTTGCCGACGCCGTGCACCGTGTTCGCCGCGGGCGGGTCGTCCGTGGCGCCCTCGGGCAGCGTGATGCCGCGGGAGGACAGGAACTCCCGCACCCCGTCGGCTCTCGGCCGGCCATCGACGAAGTCGGCGTAGTCGCGGTCGGAGAACGGCACGAAGTGCGTGCGATCCCGGGTCTTGAGAAACTCGTCGAAGGTGGCCCGCCAGGCCTCGCGATGCAATGCGGCGGTGCCGGTCAGTACTCCGTCCAGATCGAACAGGATCGCGGTGATGTGGTCCGGCAAGCCGATCATGTTCACAAACGCTACCTGCGGGCGCGGGCGACGGCTACCGATCGGTTCCCCACCCGCGAGTCTCGCGCTCAGGCAAGCGAGTCTCGCGTTCAGGCAACTGAGTGGCGCGCTCAGGCACATCCGGCGCGCCGGCAACGCGCGAGGTCATCGCGGCCGCGGCTCACATCCGCCATTGCGTCCCGTTCCCGAGTCGTCCGGCGATCGCGTCGCCAAGCAGCAGCAGGCAGGCCATGCAACGCCGGCCCTCGCCCTCGGCGAGTGCCCGCGTTCGGACGCTGTGCTGGCACAGCGCCTCGCTGACCACCTCGCCGAACTTGGGGAAGGCGTGCAGTTGGTGGTCCCACGGGGACAACAGCCAGGTTGGGTCAGTCATGGCCGGCACTCCGGGCGGCGCGTGGTCGCGGCGTGGCTCCGGGTCGCTCGCGGCTGGCCGTCTCCACGGTGCCGACAGTAGGCGGCCGTGCCGGGATCTCCGGGTACAACCCTTTCCACCGGCCGGTGGGGTACGGCTTGTACCCCATGGTGATCACGGCTAATCACTGCGTGAGGTCGAGCTCCAGCAGCAGTCGCTGGGCGTCCCGCCGCACCGGCGCGCCACCGTGCTCGGCCAGGTCGCTGACCGCGGACCTGGTGAACACGTTGAACCTGGCTGTGTCGGGTGCCTCGTCGAAGGCGGCGCGCAGCAGATGCAGGGTCGCCACCTGCTCGTGTGCCTGGTGGTAGGACCGCGCGGTCTCAATGGTGTGGAACGCCCGCCGGGTCGCCGACGGCAGCGCGCCGACATCGACGACGTCCGCCCGCCGGGCCGCCTCCCGGCCGCGCATGAGGTCGGCCAGCATCGTGATCGCGTAGGCGTCGACGGTCTCCCGGCCGAAGATCAACCAGGAGTGGTGGTAGCCGGCCGGAAGCGACCGCGCCGCCCGGTCGGCCTGGTCCCAGTGCCGCCAGGCGTCGCCTTCCTGGCCGGTCTTGGCGAACGACAGCGCGGCGGCCAGGTGCATCAGCCCCCAGAGCGCCCGGTCCTCGACACCGCGTTCGGGGTTGAGCAGGCCGGCGGCGTCCAGCGCCAACCGCACCCGCGCGTCGTGCTGCTGACCGGCGTCGCGGTAGACATGGTTGAGGTACCACGCCGCGGCCGCCATGGCGTGCGGATCATCGGCATCCTGCGCGGCGGTCATCGCCCGGTCCCCGGTCAGGGTCACCAACTCGGGCGCCGGCTGGAAACTGAGGTAGAGCTGGGTGAGGTGGTAGGTCTGCGCCAGCGCGCGCAGGGCGGCGCGGCGCTCGTCGCCGTCCACCCGGCGCACGGCCGTTCGGGTCTCGCGCAGCAGACCGGGCAGCAGGCTCGCGATCGCGGTGCGATGGCGGCGCGCGCCGTGCCACAGCTCCCAGACTTGGGCGACCCGGCCGGTCAGACCGGCCACGTTCACGGGTTCGTCGCCGCCGGTGGCGATCTGGTACGTGGCCAGCGCGGCGGCGATCTGGGGTAACTGCTCGTGCGCGGCCCGGCCGTAGGTCGCCGTCATCAGCCGCTCGTCGCCGGTGAGGTCGGCGAGGTCGTCGACCTGGAGCACCTCGGCGAGGCGCAGCAGCATGGGCAGCCGAGGGGTCATCAGCCGGCCGGTCTCGAGCGCCTTCACCCATTCCGCGGACTTGCCGACCTGTCCGGCGAGCACCGGCCGGGACATGCCGAGCCGTTCGCGGTGCCGGCGCAGCCGGTCGCGGAAGGGGACCGAGTCGCCAGCCATGGCGCACCACCGATCTGCGCGGAGCCGCGGCCGGTACCGGCCCGGCCTACGACCAGACAGCTCTACGGTTCCCTGCGAACAGGCCCGCGTCAACGGGTCGAAGGCGGCGGCGACCGCGACTCAGCCGAACCAGGCGGGTTCGTTGCCCGGCTTCCACTTGATGTTGCAGCCGATGCTTGGCACCTGGTCGCCGGTGACCGGTTCGCCGGCCAGCACCGCCCGCACCGCGGCGTCGAGCTCCGCGCCGGTCACCGGCGTGGGCTGGCGCGGCCGGGCGGCGTCGAACCGGCCGCGGTAGGCCAGCCGGCGCCCGGCGTCGAACAGGAAGAAGTCCGGGGTGCAGGCGGCCCGGTAGGTCCGCGCGGCGGACTGGTCTTCGTCACTGACGTATGGGAAAGTCCAGTTCCACTCGGCGGCCTGGGACACCATGCGCTCCGGCCGGTCCTCCGGATAGGAGTTGGTGTCGTTGCTGTTGACGCCGATGACGCCGATGCCGGCCGCGATCCACCCGGCCGCGGTGACCCCGAGCCGGGGCGCGACGTGCCGTACGTACGGGCAGTGGTTGCACACGAAGGCGACCAGCGTGCCCGCCTCGCCGGCCACGTCGTCGAGCATCCAGAGTTTGCCGGCCGGATCGGGCAGGGCGAACCCGGGCGCCTCGGTGCCGAGCGGCAGCATGGTGGACCCGACAGTGACCATGGGGCGACGGTACCCCGAAGCGAAAGGGTGACGCGTGGCTGACGAACGGTGGCGGATCAGTGTGGACCGGAACGTGTGCCAAAGCACGGCGATGTGCGTCTCGGTGGCGGAGCGGTTCTTCGAACTGCGCGACGGCTACGCCGCGCCGGTCGAGCCGGAGACCGACCCGGACGAGGATGTGGTCGAGGCGGCGGAGAACTGTCCGCTCGAGGCGATCAAGGTGCACGCGGTCGCCGACGGCCGGCTGATCGCGCCGCAACCATACTGAGCGCATCGGAAGGAGGCGGCATGCCCAGACGTCCGCCCTCGGTGGCGGTGCTCGGCGCCGGATCGTGGGGGACCACGGTCGCGTCGCTGGCCGCGCAGAACACCGAGACCACGCTGTGGGCGAGGAGTCCCGACGTGGCCGCCGAGATCAGCGAGGAGCACCGCAACACCCGGTATCTGCCCGACCTGCCGCTGACCGAGTCGTTGCACGCCACCGCCGACCTCGCCGAGGCGGTCATCCGGGCCGACGTGCTGGTGATGGCGGTGCCGTCGCAGTCCTTCCGGGCGGTACTCACCGACGCGGTCGAGCACGTCCGGCCCTGGATCCCGGTGGTCAGCCTGGTCAAGGGCCTCGAGCAGGGCAGCAGGAGGCGGATGACCGAGATCGTCGCCGAGGTGATGCCCGGGCATCCGGCCGGCGTGCTGGCCGGCCCGAACATCGCCGCCGAGGTACTGCGCGGTTATGCGGCCGCGGCCACCATCGCGATGCCGGACCAGCGTTCCGCCGAGATGCTCCAGGATTTGTTTCGCACCAAGATGTTCCGGGTCTACACCGGCACCGACGTGATCGGCGTCGAGCTCGCCGGGGCGTTGAAGAACGTGTTCGCCATCGCGGTCGGTTTCGGCGACGGGCTGGAGGCTGGGCACAACACCAGGGCCATGGTGATCACCCGCTCGCTGCGTGAGCTGTCCCGGCTCGGCGTGGCGATGGGCGGACAGGCGGACACCTTCGCTGGGCTCGCCGGCATGGGCGACCTGATCGCCACCTGCACCAGCCCGCGGTCGCGCAACCGGCACGTCGGCTACGAGCTGGCCAGGGGCAAGAGCCTTGAGGAGATCATCGCCGAGATGGACCAGGTCGCGGAGGGCGTGAAGACCACGGGGGTGGTGCTCAAGCTCGCCGCGGAACAAGGTGTGGACATGCCGATCGCCCGCGAGGTCGACTCGGTGATCAACCACGGGCAGCCCGCCTTCGAGGCCTACCGCGGCCTGCTGCGCACGGCGCCCGGACACGAGACGCGCGGGGAGACATGGTGAGTGCGGAACACGTCGAAGGCCGGTTCGCCGGGGCGGCCGGTGGCCAGATCGCTTGGCAGGGCTGGGTTCCCCCGGCCGGGGCGACCGGGGCGGTGGTGATCGTGCACGGGCTGGCCGAGCACGGTGGCCGCTACGCGCACGTCGGTGCCCGGTTCGCGGAGAACGGCTACGCGACCTATGTGGCCGACCATCGGGGGCACGGCCACTCCGACGGCGTACGCGGCAACATCGACCGGATGTCCACTGTGGTCACCGACCTGGAGACGATGATCAGGAGCGTGGTCTCGTTGCACCCGGGCGTGCCGTTGTTCCTCTACGGCCACAGTCTCGGCGGCCTGATCGCGCTGGTCTACGCGACCGGCCGGCCGGTGCCACTGAACGGGGTGGTGCTCACCGGTTCCGCTGTGGACATCTCGGTCGGTTCGGGCCTCGAGCGGGTGGCCGCCCGGGTGCTCTCCGCGGTCGCGCCGAACCTCGGCATGGTCACCCTGGACGCGTCGGCGGTCAGCCGGGATCCCGACGTGGTCCGGCGCTATGACTCGGATCCGTTGAACTACCGGGGAAAAACCCGGGTGCGTACCGGTGCGGAGATCCTCGCCTCGGTGGAGTCGGTCCGCAAGTCCATGGACCGGCTGACCATGCCGCTGTTGATCCTGCACGGCGGCGGCGACACGATCACCTCGCCGTCCGGCTCGAAGCTGATCGCCGACCGGGCCGCCTCGACCGATGTCACCCACAAGGTCTATGAGGGCTGGTACCACGAGCTGCACAACGAGCCGGACAAGGAGACGGTGTTCACCGAGGTGCTCGCCTGGTTCAAGGAGCATGGTTAGGCCGGCGGCCGACGGGGTAGCCAGGTTGGGACACCGTAGGAGGAGAGAGCAATGGCCCGTTTGCTACGCAAGCTGACCGTGGTTGCCGGGGCGGCCGGTGCGGCAACCCAGTACGCGAAGAAGCACCCGGACCAGGTCAACCGCTGGGCCGAGAAGACCGCCTCGTTCGTCGACAAGCGCACCAACGGCAAGTACCGCAAGCAGATCAAGGGTGCGGTACAGAAGGTTCGTTCGGCGACGACGAGCTAACTCACCACGATCGCCGGAGCGCGATGCGGATCCAGCGCCGGCATGCGGCGCGAAGGCCGCATCGCGCTCTCGTCATGGTGGCCCCTGGACTGCGGGATCGAGGTTTGGCGCAACCCGGCGGGTGGGTAGTCGGTGGCATGCGCGGCTCCACACACTCCGAGACCGAACGCAAGTACGAGCTGGGGACCGGTGTGCGGGTGCCGGCGCTCGACCGCGTTCCCGGTGTGGCAAGGGAAACTGGTTCGCGGCCGGAGCGACTGGACGCGGTCTACTTCGACACCAAGGATCTTCGGCTGGCTCGGGCCGGTCTGACGTTGCGCAGGCGCACCGGCGGCCCGGACCAGGGCTGGCACCTCAAGGTTCCAGCCGGACCGGACACCCGAGCGGAGGTCCGGGTTCCGCTGGACGGTCCCGCTGACACGCCACCGGACGAGCTGACCGACCTGGTCCTCGGCCACACCCGGGGCGCGAAGCTCGCGCCGGTGGCCAGGATCACCACCAACCGTGGCCGTCGCCAGCTGCTCGGCCGGGACGGCACGGCACTCGCCGAGGTCACCGACGACCGGGTCACCGCGACTCGCTCCGATCGTCCGTCCATGACGGACAGTTGGCGGGAGATCGAGGTGGAGCTGGCCGCGGCCGGTCCCGAACTGCTCGATGCGGCCGAAGCCGAGCTTCGCGAGGCCGGCATCACGCCATCGAGGAGTGCGTCGAAGTTGCAGCGGGTGCTCAGGATGTCGCCGGCGTCCAGTGCGCCACCCGGCCGGAAAGCCACGGCGGGCGAGGTGGTGCTCGCCTACCTGCGTACCCAAGCCGAGTCGATCACCAAGCACGACCTGCTGGCCCGCCAGGGCGCCGATGACGCGGTGCATCAGCTCCGGGTGGCCGTGCGTCGGATGCGTGCGGCGCTCAGCGTCTACGGGCGGGTAGTGGAGCGGGACCGGACCCGGCGTCTGACCGGCGAGCTGCGCTGGCTCGGCCGGCGGCTGGGACCGGCACGGAATAGCGAGATGCTCGAGCGGCTGTTCCGGGACCAGGTCGCCGCGCTGCCGGCCGAGCTGGTGCTCGGTCCGGTCGACGGGCGGATCACCCGGCACTTCGCGCCGGCCGGGCGGGACGCGGCCCGCACTGTGCGGCGGACCCTGCGCGACGAACGGTATCTGCGGCTGCTGGACGAGATCCACGGCTTGCTGGCCGACCCGCCGCTGACCAAGCGGGCCAGCCGCAGGGCGAAGGCCGAGCTGCCGAAACACGTCCGGCGCGCGTACCGCAAGACCGCACGCCGGATCCGTGACCTCGGCGCCGTCCGGCCGGGGCCTCGCCGGGACGTCGCGGTCCACCAGGTGCGCAAGGCCGCCAGGCGGCTTCGCTACGCCGTGGAGTGTGCCGATCCAGCCATCGGCCGGCCAGCACGCCGCACCGGGAAGCGCGCCAAGGCATTGACCAAGTTGCTCGGCGGTTTCCAGGACAGCGTGGTGGCCCGCCCGGTGGCCCGAGAGCTGGCTACCGTCGCCCACCTCGCCGGGGAGAACGGCTTTACCTTCGGTCTGCTGCACGGTCGGTTGTCGCACCAGGCCGATGGCGCGGAGCGGGAGCTCCTCGGTCGGTGGGCGCGGATCAGCGCGCGGAAGAGCGGAGAGTGGTTCGGCGCGTCCCGCTCCGGCTGAGGAGTCCGACCGGAACAAGGGCGAGCAGGCCGGCGAGCGCGGCCAGCAGGGGATAGCCGCCAAGTCCGAACAGCGGTCCCGCGGACAGGCTGGCGATCGCCGACGCGCCCCAGATGATCGCGTCGATCCCGCCCTGTAGCTGGATTTTGCTCTCCTCGGGCAGTTCCCGGCTCAACACACTGCTGCCGCCGACGAACGCCAGGTTCCAGCCGTAGCCGAGCAGGAACAGTGCCACCGGAAGGCCGGACGAGTGCGCGGTGGGCAGCAGGGCGGCCAGCGTCGTGGCGGCCACCAGCACGAGGATTCCGGCCGCGATCGTGGCCCGGCCACCGAACCGGTCGGCGATCGCGCCGGACAGCGGGGCGAGGGCGAACATCCCGATCATGTGCGCGCTGAGGATCCAACCGACCACGGCGAGTCCGTGCCCGTGCCGCTCAAGCTGCAGCGGGGTCATCAGCATCACCGACACCATCACCACATGTGCCGTCGTCATGGCCACAATGGACAGTCGAACCGCGGGATCGCGCATGGCGGCGCGAACCGCCACGGCCGGGCCGGCGGCGGGCGCCGGCCGGGCGGCACCGGCGAGCGCCCGGGGCAATACGACGGTGGCCAGCACCGCGCAACCGGTGGTCAGCGCGGACACCGCGACCGGGCCGGACAGTCCTGGCAGCCCGTGACCGGCGGCCGCGGCCGCCGCCGGTGCGATCAGTGCGGGACCGACGACGGCCCCGACGGTGCCGCTCCAGACGATCGTGGACAGCGCGAACCCCTTGCGGGAGGCGGGGAACATCTCGGCGGCCAGGTAACGCGACAGCTGTGCGCCCGCGTTGCCGAGCCCGAGCAGGAGCATGCCGGCGGCGACGGCCGGAAGCATTCGGCCCACCGCGCCGATGAATACGATCAACGCGCCGGCCGTGGCCACCGCGTAGGTCAGCAGCAGCGCGAGACGCCGGCCATGCCGGGCCATCAGCGTGCCGGCACCGAGCGCGCCGGCCGCGGTGCCGAGTACCCCGGCGGCGTTGGGCAGTCCGCTGACCGAGTCACCGCCGAGGTTCGCCGCGATCAGGGTGGCGGACGTGCTCGCTCCCACCATCGCGATGTTCATCAGCGCGACGGCCACGAACAGGGCGGCCATCGCCCGGCCGCGCCGCACCGTCTCGGGCGGCCGCATCGGCGAGGTGGTCGGCGAGGCGTTCACAGCCGAAATGCTAGGTGGGTTCGGCCCGCGTTCGAATGTTCTACTGACGGCGGTACCCGCGCCCGACCGTCGAGGAGAGAGGAATATCGCCACCATGACCTTCCGAACGGAAAGGCTCCTCGATGACCTGGACTGGCGCATCCTCGACGAGTTGCAGGCGGACGGCCGGCTCTCGTTCAAGGAGGTCGGCCGGCGGGTGAACCTGTCCTCGCCCGCGGTGGCCGAGCGGGTGCGCCGGCTCGAGGAGAGCGGCGTGATCACCGGTTACCACGCCAGGGTGAGCCCGCAGCGGACCGGCTATCCGATCGCCGCGTTCGTCGAGTTGCGCTGCGAGCTGAACAAGTGCCTGCTCAAGACCGGTCGCGCGGAGGACTACCCGGAGGTGGCGGAGATCCACAAGTTGAGCGGCGACCACTGCTCGATGGTCAAGGTGCGGGCCGCGTCCCTCGAGCACTTCGAGGGGCTGCTGGAGCGGCTGGGCAAGCACGGGGAGCTGCGCTCCTCGGTCGTGCTGTCCACTCAGTACGACGGCCGGCCGGTCGAACCGCCACAGGAGGAGTTCATGCGTGCCACCCAGCACAGCGGCTGGCGCCCGTGACGGTCGCGACCGGGCGGCGGGCGTCTGACACTGTGTACGGTCGCCGGCCTGCGACGAGTCGCGGAATTGGGTGGTCCGGGCCGCGAGGCGGACGCTCTGCTGACGCCAACCCCCGAGACACAGAAGGACGATCGAGAAGGGCGCGGGACCGTGCGACAGATCAACAAGCGGCTGTTGAACTGGGCTTCCATCCTCGAGCCTCAGACACTGGCCCAGGCCGAGCGCACCGCACGCCTGCCCTTCATCCACCCGCACGTGGCCCTGATGCCGGACGCGCATCTGGGCAAGGGTGCGACCGTCGGGTCGGTCATCCCGACGCTCGGCGCCATCATCCCGGCCGCCGTAGGCGTGGACATCGGCTGCGGCATGATCGCCGTGCGGACCCAGTGGCAGCTCGGCGACCTGCACGGCCTGGATCGGGCGAAGCTGCGAAAAGCCGTCGAGCAGGCCATTCCGCTCTCCGCCGGCAACTACAACACGAGCCTGACCGAGACCGCCGAGCGCCGCGCGCGTGAGTTGGCCGACGACGCCGTCACGGCCGGGTTCGATCCGGCCTCCTATGCGGCCAAGTGGCGGCTCCAACTCGGCAGCCTCGGCAGCGGCAACCACTTCATCGAGATCACCGTCGACGAGTCGGACGCGGTGTGGCTGTTCCTCCACTCGGGCAGTCGCGGAGTGGGGAACAAGATCGCCCAGCGGCACATCAAGATCGCCAGGGACGTGTGTGCGAAATGGCGGATCGACCTCCCCGACCCCGATCTCGCCTACCTCGTCGAGGGCACGGACGAGTTCTGGACCTACATCCGCGAGTTGCGGTGGGCACAGAAGTTCGCCCTGCTCAATCGCGAGGAGATGATGGACCGGGTGATCGCCGTGTTCGAGACGTGGATCGGCAGCGGCGTCGAGGAGCGCGAGCGGATCAACTGCCACCACAACTTCACCCAGCAGGAGCGTCACTTCGGCAAGGACGTGTGGTTGTCCCGCAAGGGCGCCATCGAGGCCACCGAGGGCAAGCCCGGACTGATCCCCGGATCGATGGGAACGGCGTCCTACGTCGTCTCGGGCAAGGGAAACCGGCTGTCGCTGAACTCCAGCCCGCACGGCGCTGGACGCAACCACTCCCGCGGCTCGGCCCGCAGGCAGTTCAGCCACGAGCAGCTCAGGGCGGCCATGGCGGGCATCGAGTGGCGCGACTCCGCGGTGTTCCTCGACGAGATCCCGCAGGCCTACAAGGACATCGACCAGGTCATGGCCGACGCGGCCGATCTGGTGGAGGTCCGGCACACCCTGCGGCAGATCGTCAACGTCAAGGGCGATTGACGTACTGTCCTACCGGTACGGTCGGCCGCCGCACCGCAGGAGGAGTTCATGCCCGCTACCCAGCACGGCTGGTGTTCGTGACCGCCGCCCCGGTGAGCCGTTGGTCGGTGATCGCGGCGTACGCACTGGTCGGCGCCGCGACCCAGTTGCTCTGGCTGAACTTCGCCGGGGTGAGCACCTCGGCGGCCGAGCACTACGGGGTCTCCGAGACCGCGATCGGCTGGCTCGCCCAGGTGTTCCCGCTGCTGTACGTGGTGCTCGCGGTGCCGGCCGGGCTGGTGCTCGACCGGTGGTTCCGGGGCGGGCTGGCGGCCGGCGCCGTGCTGACCGCGCTCGGCGCGGCGGTTCGGCTGGTCGGTGACGACTTCACCGCGGTGCTTGCCGGCCAGACGCTGGTCGCCGTCGCCCAACCGCTGGTGCTCAACGCGATCCTCGGCGTCACCGGCCGCTACCTGGCCGAGCGGGACCGGCCGGCGGGCATCGCGATCGGCACCGCGAGCACGTTCGCCGGACTGATCATGGCGTTCGTGCTCGCCGCGGTGCTCCCCGGCCGCGACGACGTTTCCACCGTGCTCGGCATCAGTGCCGGCTTCTCGGTGGTGGCCGCGGTCGTGCTCGTCGTGGCGCTGCGCCGGCCCGGCGAGCATGCTCACCCGGCGCCGCTGGCCGGACTCGCCGCGCTGCGGCTTGCCTGGCGGGATCCGTTCGTGCGCCGGCTGTGCCTGCTGGTGTTCCTGCCGTTCGGCACGTTCATCGCGCTGAGCACGTTCGCCCAGCCATTGCTCGAACCGGCCGGGGTGAGTGGTCCGACCGCGAGCCTGTTGTTGCTGCTCAACGTGGTGGCCGGGGTGGTTGGCTGCGCGGTGCTTCCGATCGTCGCGGCGCGCCGGCACCGCGAGCTCGCCCTGCTGGTGCTCGGTCTCGCGGTGACCGCCACCGGCTGCGTGGTGCTCGCGGTCGTGCCGGGCACCGCGAGCGGGCTGGTCGTGTTGCTGTCGATCGGTTTCCTGCTGCTGCCGACGCTGCCGATCGTGCTCGAGCTGACCGAGCGGCGCACCGGCCAGGTGGAGGGCACCGCGGCCGGGCTGATCTGGCTCTCCGGCAACCTCGGCGGACTGGTCGTGGCCACCGTGGTCGGCCTGCTGGTGGACCACCCGGCCGCCGCGTTCCTCACCATGGCCGGTGCCGCGCTGGTCGCGGTGCCGCTGGTTCGCTCGCTGCGGCCGTACCTGCCGGAGGTTACGGCTTCGGCTCCGCGCTGAGGGTGTCCAGGATCTGCTGACCGTACTTGGCCAGCTTGTGCTCGCCGACCCCGCTCACCCCGCCGAGTTGGTCCAGGGTGGCCGGGGAGCGCAGCGCGATCTGGCGCAGCGTGGCGTCGTGGAAGATCACGTAGGCCGGCACGCTCTGCTCCTTGGCGGCGGCCGCGCGCCAGGCCCGCAGCCGCTCGAACACCGGTTCGGCCTCGGCGGGCAGGTCGGCGCGCGCCTGCTTGTCCTTGGCCGCCTTGGCCACCCGCTCCGGCTCGCGGCGCAGCATCACCTGGCGCCGTTGGCCGAGTACCTCGCCGCTGGTGCCGGTGAGCACCAACGTGCCGTACTCGCCCTCGACGGCGAGCAGCCCCCGCGCGAGCAACTGGCGGATCACCCCACGCCAGCCGCTCTCGTTCAGCTCGGTGCCGACGCCGAACACGGTCAGCGAGTCGTGCCGAAACTGGGCCACCTTGGGGGTCTTGCGGCCGAGCAGGATGTCGATGACCTGCCCGGCACCGAACTTCTGGCCGCGTTCCCGATCCAGCCGGAACACCGTGGAGAGCACCTTCTGCGCCGCAATGGTGCCGTCCCAGGACTCCGGTGGGGACAGGCAGGTGTCGCAGTTGTGGCAGGGTTGCGCCGCCTCACCGAAGTAGCCGAGCAGCTGCACCCGGCGACAGGCCACGGTCTCGCACAGCGCGAGCATCGCATCCAGGTGCGCGGACTGCCGGCGGCGGTGCGCCAGGTCCCCCTCCGAGGAGTCGATCATCTTGCGCTGCTGCACCACGTCCTGCAGGCCGTAGGCGAGCCAGGCGGTGGACGGCAGCCCGTCGCGGCCGGCGCGGCCGGTCTCCTGGTAGTAGCCCTCGACCGACTTGGGCAGGTCGAGATGTGCCACGAACCGCACATCGGGCTTGTCGATGCCCATACCGAAGGCGATCGTTGCCACCATGACCAGGCCGTCCTCGCGCAGGAACCGGGCTTGGTTGGTGGCCCGGACGCCCGATTCCAACCCGGCGTGGTAGGGCAGCGCGCGGATCCCGTTGGCCACCAGGAACTCGGCGGTCTTCTCCACCGAGGCGCGGGACAGGCAGTAGACGATGCCGGCGTCCCCGGCGTGCTCGGTGCGCAGCAGCTCGAGGAGCTGGCGCTGCGGCTCCTTCTTCGGCGCGATGCGGTATTGGATGTTCGGCCGGTCGAAGCTGGCCACGTGGTGCAGCGCGCCGGTGAGGTTGAGCCGCTCGGCTATCTCGGCGTGGGTGGCCTCGGTGGCCGTCGCGGTCAGCGCGATACGCGGTATGTCCGGCCACCGGTCGTGCACCGCGGACAGCGCCAGATAGTCCGGCCGGAAATCGTGGCCCCACTGTGCGACGCAGTGTGCCTCGTCGATTGCGAAGAGAGAGATTTCGCATTGGTTGAGCAACCGGGTCGTTGACTCGACATTCAACCGCTCTGGAGCGAGGTAGAGCAGATCCAGCTCGCCGGCCACGGCCGCCGACTCGACCAGCCGGCGCTGCCCGGGGTCCTGCGAGGAGTTGAGGAAATCCGCCTTAACGCCGAGCGCGCGGAGCGCGTCGACCTGATCCTGCATGAGCGCGATGAGTGGTGAGACGACCACGCCGACCCCGTCTCGAACCAGCGCCGGAATCTGGTAGCACAACGACTTCCCGCTCCCCGTCGGCATCAGTACGAGGGCGTCGCCGCCGGCGATGACATGGTCGATGATCCGCTGCTGACCGTCGCGAAAGCCCTGGTAGCCAAAGATGCGGCGCAGGACTTCTAGCGCTCGACTCTCTTCCGGTCCGGCCGGCGCAGACTCCACACGAGCATTCTATGCGGAGTCCGGCAGGGGCCGATCGGGCGCCTCCATAGTGGATTCCTAGTTCTTGACCGGTTGATGGTGGCGCGGCGAAAACATTCGCGTAAGCTATCGTCAACGCGGTGATCACCGCGAGCAATCCACCGCTCGGAACCGCACTTGACCCGAAGAAAGAGTGACCCATGGCCCAGAAAGTTCTCGTCCAGTTCGTCGATGACTTGGACGGCATCCCCGGCGAGGATGTGTCCACGGTGACCTTCGCGCTCGACGGCGTGAGCTACGAGATCGACCTCCGCGAGGAAAACGCGGAGCGGCTGCGCGACAGCCTCGCCGACTATGTCGAGTCGGCCCGGCGGGTCGGCGGCCGGGTCAAGCGCGGCATCACGCCGACGGCAGCGCCGGTGCGCCCGGCCGACGCCAGGAGCAAGGAGCAGACGAAAGCCATCCGCGAATGGGCGAAGAAGAACGGATACGAGCTCGCCGACCGCGGCCGGATTCCGGCCAACGTCATTGAGGCGTTCGAAGAGGCGCACGCCAAGAAGACCAAGCGCAGCCGCAAGGGTTAGTCCGGTCGAATTGCGGTGCGCTTGGGCCGCGCGGCCGCATACCGGGGCTACCCACGAGTCCCGATGCGCCCGCCCGCGGTCCATCGATCGGGAACCCGCGCCTCCGGTTCGTTGGATGGGAGGACGAACCGGCGCGGGCGGGCCCGTCGCATCAGGCATCGGAATGTCCACAATGGACATTGATCATCCCTGGTCAGTGCCGCCGGCTACCAGCGGTCGAGGTGCAGCACCTCGTCGAGCGGCTGACGGGCGGCCGGCTTGAATTCCGTTCCGATGGTGTGCGCGGTCGGAATCAGCGCCCCCTGCCGGATCTCGCTGGGCAGCTCCAGAATCTCCGCGGCTTCCCGCTCGTAGCGAAGGTGCAGGGTGGTCCACGCGGTACCGAGCCCGCGCGCTCGCGCGGCGAGCATGTAGCTCCACGCGGCCGGCAGGATCGATCCCCAGAGCCCGGCCTGGTTGCTCGCCGGCAGCTCGGCGGACGCCTCGATGCACGGGATCACCAGTACCGGCACCCGGCCCATCCGCTCGGCCAGGTACTCGGCGCTGCGTCCCACCCGTTGCTGCACCGCGGTCCGCTCCGGATCGTCGGCGTAGATCCTTCCGGCCGACGATCCCGAGGCGAAGTACGTCTCGCAGGAGCGCCGGTACAGCTCGCCGATCCCGGCCCGCTGCTCGGCGTCGGTCACCACCACCCAGTGCCAGCGCTGGGCGTTCGATCCGCTCGGCGCCTGCAACGCGATCGTCAGGCATTCCCGGACCAGGGCGAGGTCCACGTCCCGGTCGAGATCCAACCGGCGCCGCACGGCGCGGGTCGTGGTCAGCAGCTCGTCCGGGGTCAGCGCGATTGTCTCGGTCACCCCATCAACCTACGGCGATCCCGACGGCGGCGCCGTCAGGCCCCGGGCAGCGGGGTCTGTTTGCGCAACCGGGCGGAGAGCACGGCGGCCTCGGTCCGGCGTCGCATGCCGAGCTTGGCCAGCAGGTGCGAGACGTGGTTCTTCACGGTCTTCTCGGCGAGCAGCAGCTGGTCGCCGATCTGCCGGTTGGTCAACCCCTCGCCGATCAGGTCGAGCACCGCCCATTCCGGCTCGGTCAGTTCGCCGACCGGGTCTCGGCGCTCCCGGTCCCGGCGGATTCGGCCCAGCAGTGCTGCGGTGGCGCTCGGGTCGAACAGCGAGCCGCCGGTGCCGACCGTGCGCAGCGTGCCGACCAGGTCGTTGCCGAGCACCTGCTTGAGCAGGAAGCCCGACGCGCCCGCCATGATCGCGTTGAACAGCGCCTCGTCGTCGGCATACGAGGTGAGCATCAGGCACCGGAGCGCCGGCTGCCGCGAACGTAGCTCCCGGCACAGCTCGATGCCGTTGCCGTCCGGCAGCCGCAGGTCGAGCACCGCGACATCGACCTGGCAGTACGGGATCCGGGACATCGCCTCGGCCACCGAGCCGGCTTCGCCGACCACCTCAAGATCCGGTTCGAACTCGACCAGATCGGCGATGCCCCGACGCACGATCTCGTGGTCGTCCACCAGGAAAATCCGGACCATTCTCGCCCTCCGGTCGTCGCGTGCGACGCTACCGCCGCCGCGGGCCGCGCAATGGATGCGATCGGCCTGCCCGGGCAGGGCCGAAAGTCCCGTACCGGCCGGACCGCCGGCGCGGGGCGTTCGGTCGTCGACCACGCGAACGGGATGCGACCGTCGGCGCGGCAGCGGAGGCGCGGGAGGCCGGTGGTGCGCGGCGCGGCCGGCGCCGCGCTCGGCGGGCCGAGGAGCATTTGTAGCGGTGTGGTTGGGGTGGGACGGATTTGTTGTACCCAGCATTTGTCGTTGTTTTGAATATTTCCAGGGGAGCCATTCTTGAACCCTGGACCGTGGCTACGGCTTGTGATGGGAGTGGCCGGTCGCCTCGTCACCCGATCGGCGTATCGGTTGGGATGGTCGGGTAGTCGACGCGTCTCGCCTGGGGTGATCGTCCGATTGTCGGACGGCGGGTCCGCACCCTTGGGGGTGTGACGCACAATTCAGGAACGGACGAATTGCCCGGTTAGTCCGAAGGTGCCCACTGTCACTTCGCGCATCTGTTAAAAAGTCTGTCCGTCCCTCTCTTGTGTGGCGGGCGTACGGCACGCATCCTTGTGGACGTTCGCGAACGGCCCTTCTACCTCTATTTCCGTGTGCGGCCCCCTATGAGGGCTTGGGGTCGCATGCGCCCTGCAAGAGGAGACTCAAACTACATGAGAATGAAAACGAGAAGCGTTGTCGCTTTAGCCGCGGCCGGCGCGCTGGTCGTCGCCGCTGTGGTGGCCGTCCCCGCGCAGGCACAACCTGCCGGGACGGCAACACCGAGCGCGCAGTCGATGGCGGTGGACGCCGCGGCCAGCCTGGTGGCCAGCCAGCCGCAGGCACTGCACGCCAGCGCCCACGACGCGTTCATCCAGCGCTCGGTGAACTCGAGCCATGGCCTGCAGTACGTCTCGTATGACCGGACCTACCAGGGTCTGCCGGTGGTCGGCGGCGACTTCGTCGTGGTCACCAACTCCAGCGGGCAGGTGCTGAACACCACGGTCGCGCAGGAGCAGACGATCGACCTGGCCAACCTCACCCCGTCCATCTCCCAGGCGAAGGCCGAGTCGGTTGCTCGCGGCCAGCTCTCGAGGGTGGACAGCGTGAGCGACACGCACCTCGTCGTCTTCGCCCACGGCGCCGCCAAGCTCGGCTGGGCGACCACCGTCACCGGCCAGGGCGCCGAAGGTGCCAGCCGGCAGACCGTCGTGGTGGACGCCGCCACCGGTGCCGTGCTGGACAGCCAGGAACACGTCATTCGCGGCACCGGCACCGCCGCGTGGAACGGCCCGAACCCGGTGAGCCTGCAAACCACCCAGTCCGGCGCCACGTTCACGATGCGCGACCCGGCACACCCGACCGTGCAGTGCCAGGACGCGGCCAACAACACCACCTTCAGCGGACCGGATGACGTGTGGGGCAACGGCACCGCCACCGTCCGGGAGACCGGCTGCGTCGACGCGTTGTTCGCCGCCGAGACCGAGGAGCGGATGCTCTCCCAGTGGCTCGGCCGCAACGGCTTCGACGGCAACGGCGGCGGCTGGCCGATCCGGGTCGGCCTGAACGACCTCAACGCCTTCTACGACGGCACCCAGTTGCAGATCGGCCACAACCAGCAGAACCAGTGGATCAGCTCGATCGATGTGGTGGCGCACGAGCACGGCCACGGCATCGACGACCACACCCCGGGCGGCATCTCCGGCCAGGGCACGCAGGAGTTCGTGGCCGACGTGTTCGGCGCGTCCACCGAGTGGTTCGCCAACGAGCCGGCCCAGTTCGACGGCCCGGACTTCCTGGTCGGCGAGAAGATCAACCTGGTTGGCCAGGGCCCGATCCGCAACATGTTCAACCCGAGCGCGCTCGGCGACCCGAACTGCTACTCCAGTGCCATCCCGGGCACCGAGGTGCACGCGGCCGCCGGCCCCGGCAACCACTGGTTCTACCTGACCGCCGAGGGCACCAACCCGACCGACGGCCAGCCGACCAGCCCGACCTGCAACGGCTCCACGGTCACCGGCATCGGCGTGCAGACCGCGGTCACCATCTTCTACAACGCCATGTTGATGAAGACCACGGCCAGTTCCTACCTGCGCTACCGGACCTGGACGCTGACCGCGGCCAAGAACCTGACCCCGGGCAACTGCACCAACTTCAACACCGTCAAGGCGGCGTGGGACGCGGTGAGCGTGCCGGTGCAGAGCGACGAGCCGACCTGCAACAACGGCAACGCTCCGGTCGTGGCCAACCCGGGTAACCGGACCGGCACCGTCGGCACCGCCACCAGCCTCCAGTTGAGCGCGACCGGTGGCACCCCGCCGTACACGTGGTCGGCCACCGGGCTGCCCACCGGCCTGTCGATCAACGCCACCTCCGGCCTGATCTCCGGCACCCCGACGACCGCCGGCACGTTCAACGTGACGGTGTCCGCCAGGGACAGCGCCAACCCGGCACAGACCGGTACGGCCTCCTTCCAGTGGTCGATCAGCCCGGTCGGCGGCGGCTGCTCGAGCCCGGGCCAGAAGCTGGGCAACCCCGGCTTCGAGTCCGGTAACACCGTCTGGACGGCGACACCCGCGGTGATCGGTCAGAACGGCGGCCAGGGCCAGCCGACGCACAGCGGCACCTGGAACGCCTGGATGGACGGCTACGGCACGAACCACACCGACAGCATCTCGCAGTCGGTGACCATCCCGGCCGGCTGTCGCGCGTCGCTGTCGTTCTGGCTGCACATCGACACGGCGGAGACGACGACGACGACCCAGTTCGACAAGTTGACCGTCACCCTCGGCTCCACCACCGTGGCGACGTTCTCGAACCTGAACCGGGCGGCCGGCTACACCCAGCGCACGTTCGACGTGTCGGCGCTCGCCGGCCAGACCGTAACGCTGAAGTTCAACGGCGTGGAGGACGTCTCGCTGCAGACGTCCTTCGTGGTCGATGACACCGCGTTGACGCTCAGCTAGTCCACTCACGACAGTGGGGAGGCCGGAACTTTCCGGCCTCCCCACTGTCGTTTCCGCCGCCGGGTGCGGTGCGGGCTAGATGATGCCGCGAGCGTGGAACGCGGCCTGGACGGTCCGGGCGTCGCGGTTGCCGAACAGGGCTCGCGCGGTGTTCACCGTGACGTTGGCGGCGAACGCCATGGTGGTGTCGGGCGTGTAGGAGAACTGCGCCTCGAGGATCAGCTTGGCCGACTTGTTCCGGCCGAGCCCGCGGAAGATGTCGTTCAGCGCGCGGGACCAGATCTGGCCGTCGTCGTGCACCTCGCCGTCGCGGTCGGCGAAGGTCAGGTCGGTGTCGGTGCGCCGCAGGCAGTGCGGCTCGCCGTCGGTGTACGAGACCGAGTCCCAGTCGGCGATGCAGGGCAGCGGGGTTACCGCGGTGTCCCGCTGCACCGGCACCGACATGATCATTGCCCACCAGTCGCCGAAGCCCTCGCCGATCGAGCCGGCCTCGATCGTCGTGCCGAAGTTGGGCACCTGTGCGTCCTGGATGGCATGCCCGTACTCGTGCCAGATCACCTCCGCGTCCTCGGCGTCGTCCACCCCGCCGGTGCCGAACGTGATCTGGTCGACCGATGGGTCATAGAAGGAGTTGTCGTCGGTGAAGCCGGTGGTGATCAGATCCTGCGGCTCGTTGTTCACGTCGTTGAAGCCGAGGTTGTGGATGAAGCGCTGCGCCTCGGTGACGTGGAAGTAGGCCATCACCTGCTCGAAGCTGTCGTTGGCCCGCTTGAAGACGAAAGTGTTGGTGTCCGAGTGCGGCTGCTGGTTCTTGTCGTCCACGATCACCGCGTACCGCCCGCTGAGGAAGCCGGAGCCGTCCAGGTCGGTGAGCGTCACCCTCTTGTAGGCCGCGTCCGGCACCGCGGCGTTCTTGTCGTTCTGGTCGGTCAGCCCCTCGTTCTGGAGTGTGGCGACCGGGTTCGGGTTGAACACCTGGCCGGTCCCGTTGACCTCCTTGACCAGGTTGTCGACCTTGAGCACGGCCCCGGAACCCGCGTCCACGACGGTGCGCACGGAGCCCTTGTCCGACCGGGACAGTACCGAGTAGACCAGGGTGGCCGGCGAACCCGCCAGCACCGCGACCTCGCTGGCCACCGGCGCGCCGCCGCGCTGGCCGGCAGTGGCCTCGGCCTGCTGGTGGGCCACCTTCGGAGCGGCGGAGGCCGCAAGGCCGCCGACCGCCTTGCGGCCGTCGTCGACGCTGACCGAGCCGGTCGCCTTGTCGATGTGTTTGACGTAGAAGCTGTCCAGTACCCGGTGCCCGGCATAGGTCTGGACGTACCAGTAGTGGGTTGCGAGTAACGAGTCGCGGGTGGCGATCAACTGCAGCCCGTCCGGTGCGGGGGCGGCCTGAGCGGGTACCCCGGCCAGGGGCACCACGAGGGCGGAGATACCCGCCGCCACCGTGATGAGGCGACGCAGACGCATAGCTGGTCTCCTGAGACTCCGGGCCCGGCGCTGTACCGGACCGTCCGCCCAGGAACCTAGACAACAGGATTTCGCCGGGGGAGAGCCTTACGTATCAAATCCTGAGCCGGTGGCGGGGTTGTGCCGAAATTAGTCCACTTGGCCTATTGTCGGATTTCAGTTGATCTGCGCGGTACGGCGTTAACTGGGAACAAGGCGACACAAATGGCTCTACTGAGCCGAAATCGGATCAGTCAGGCTCTTTGCTGTTGTCCTTCTACCCCTGCTGGAGGCAGCAGCCATGAGAACGATCCTTGCCCTCCCGGCCGCGGCGACCCTGCTGGCCGGGCTGGTCCTCGCCGCGCCGGCCGCCGTCGCGGCCCCGTCGAGCGTGCTGGCCGCGCCGGACATCCCGGTCGCCAACGTGCAGGCGCACCTGAACCAGCTGCAAACCATCGCCAACAACAACGGCGGCAACCGGGCGCACGGCCGGACCGGTTACCGGGCTTCCATCGACTTCGTCCAGGGCCGGCTCAACACCGCCGGCTTCACCACGTCGGTGCAGCAGTTCACCTCCAACGGCGCCACCGGTTTCAACCTGATCGCGGACTGGCCGGGTGGCGACACCAACAACATCCTGATGTCCGGCAGCCATCTGGACAGCGTCACCGCCGGCCCCGGGATCAACGACAACGGGTCCGGGTCCTCCGGGCTGCTGGAGATCGCGTTGACCGTGTCGCGGACGAACTTCCAGCCGCAACGGCACCTTCGGTTCGGCTGGTGGGGCGCTGAGGAGCTGGGCTTGGTCGGCTCTACCTTCTATGTCAACAACCTGCCGGCCGCCGAGAAGGCGCGGATCAAGAGCTATCTGAACTTCGACATGATCGCCTCGCCGAACCCGGGGTACTTCGTCTACGACAGCGCGGGGCAGCCGGCCGGATCGATCAACCTTCAGCACGCGCTCGAGGCGCACTTCGCCGCGCTCGGCGTCCCGACCGAGCTGACCCAGGTCGGCGGCCGCTCCGACCACGCCGCGTTCGCCCGCGCCGGGATCCCCACCGGCGGGCTGTTCACCGGGGCCGAGGTGACCAAAACCGCCGCGCAGGCACAGAAGTGGGGCGGCACGAGCGGCGTCGCCTTCGACCGCTGTTACCACCGGTCGTGCGACACCAGCAGCAACCTCGACATGACCGCGCTGGACCGGATGGAAGACTCGATCGCCGACGCGATCTGGTCGCTGGCCGGCACCGGCAGGCGCTTCGAGAACCTCAACGACGTGGCCATTCCCGATCTGTCCACAGTGGAAAGCCCTATCACGGTGTCCGGTGTGTCGGGCAACGCTCCGGCCGCGCTCGCTGTTGGGGTCGACATCCAGCACACGTTCCGAGGTGACCTCGTCGTCTCGCTGGTCGCCCCGGACGGCGCCGCGTTCACCCTGTCCAACCGCGCCGGAGGTAGCGCGGACGACCTTGTCGCCACGTTTACCGTCAACGCCTCCGCCACGCTGGCGAACGGCACGTGGCTGCTGCGGGTCCAGGACGCCGGTCGCCAGGACACCGGCACCATCAGGAGTTGGAGCCTGCAGTTCTGAACGAGCCCATTGCCACACCGACCCCCACCCCCGCGAGTCTCGCGCTCAGGCAACTGAGTCGCGCGCTCAGGCAACTGAGTTCGGTTCTCCGGCCATCTGGTTGGCTTGTCCGGGTTCACCGGGGTGGGGGCCGGGGTTTGGCGGTGCCAGCTCGGGCTCCGGCATGAAACAGGAGCACATCGGCTCTCAGGCGGTGCGGCCCGGCCGGGGGCGGTAGCAGCGGGCCGGCTGGCCGCGAACTCCGGGACGGGCCCGGAAGAGGGCGCCCGCTTCGGGTTGGGAATCCGGGGCGACGCCTTGGCGCGAGGTGGTGATGTACAGCTCGTCGAGGTTGGGGCCGCCGAACGTGCACGCGGTGACCTGGCTGACCGGCAGCGGCAGGTGCTCGAGAAGCCGACCGTCGGGGTGGTAGCAGCGAACCGCGCCGCCGCCCCACAAGGCGATCCACAGGTTGCCGTTGGCGTCCACGGTCAGGCCGTCCGGCGCGCCGTCCGCCTTCGGCACGCGCACCAGGGTTCGGCGGCCGGTCAAGCCGGCGGCGTCGTAGTCGAACGCATCCACCTGTTGGGTGGGCGTATCGACGTAGTACGCGGTGCCACCGTCCGGGCTCCAGGCCAGGCCGTTGGAGATCGTCACACCACGGAGCACGACGGTGGTGCTGCCGTCGGCATCGAGCCGGTACAGCCGGCCGGCGCCGGGAGTCTCGTCGTAGGCCATGGATCCGCAGTAGAACCGGCCGTCCGGGTCGCAGTCGCCGTCGTTCATCCGCACTGCCGGGCCGGACCACAGGTCGCCGAGGGCGCGGACGCCGGTCAGGTCCGCCTCGGCCAGCGCGAACCCACGGCGCAGCGCCAGCACGACGCCGCCGTCGGTGCACGGACGCAGCGCCGCCGCCACCTCGCCGACGTGGTGCCGGCTGACCCTGCCGGTGCCGCCATCGATCTCCAGCACGTCACCGGCGAGCATGTCCACCCAGCGCGGGCCCGGCCAGTCGGGGTGCCACACCGGGCCCTCGCCGTGGGCGGCGAGTGGTTCGGTGACCTGTTCCACGGCGGTCATTCGCTACCCCTGACCCGGTCGGAGCAGTACTTTCACCGCACCGGCCGCGGGGTCGGCGAGCAGGCGGAAGGCGTCCGCCACCTGGTCCAGCGGCAGCTCGTGGGTCACCAGCAGGGCGGGGTCCAACGCGCCGCAAACAAACGCCCGCACCGCGTGCGACCACGCCCGGGAGGGTGCGCCGAACACGGTGTGCACGGTGAGCTGGCGCAACACCAGGTCGGCCGGCGCGGGCGGCTCGTCGTCCTCCGGCGCGATCCCGGTCAGCGCCACCCGGCCGCCGCGCCGGGCCAGGCCAACCGCGAGGCGGGCGGTGCCGTTCGCACCCGCGGCCTCGACAACGAGGTCGTAGCGCCCGGCGTGCGGCCCGGCCTGATCCGGTGACAGCACCTCGGTCGCGCCGCACCGGCTGGCCAGCTCCGCCCGGTCGGGTCTCGGGTCCACCACGGTCAGCTCGGCCGGATGAGTGGCCCGCAGCAGTTGGGTGGCGAGCAGCCCGAGAGCACCCGCCCCGACCACGGCGGCCCGCTCGCCGGCCAGTGGCGCGAGCCGCAGGCAGGCCGACGCGGCGCAGGCCGCCGGTTCGAGTCCGGCCGCCGCCCGCAGGTCGGCGCCGTCCGGCAGCACGTGCAGCAGCCGGGCCGGCAGGGTGAGGTAGTCGGCCCACGCGCCCGGCTGAGTGAAGCCGGTCTCCTGATACTCGGCCTCGCACAGGTTGTTGTCCCCGCGCCGGCAGGACGCGCAGCGCAGGCAGGCGCGAATCCCTTCGCCGACAACGGGTTTGCCGAGCAGCTCGGGATCGTCCGCGGCCACCACGGTGCCGGACCACTCGTGCCCGGGTATCACCGGGTAGCGCACGAACGCGGCCGGCCGGGTGCCGGCGAGCAGGTCGCGGTCCGAACCGCAGATGCCGGCGTAGGCGACGCGCACCAGAGCCTCACCGGGTGCCGGCCGGCGCGGCTCGCACGGACCGAGCCGCAGCACCTTCGGCCGCTCGACGACCACCGCCCGGGGGGCCGTCATGGCCGGTCGGTCAGCTGCCGCACGGCGGTGCCGGTGGTTTCCAGCAGCCGGCGCATCGATCGGGCGGCCTGGGCCGGCTTGCGGTTGCTGACCGCGCGCAGCACCGCCCGGTGCAGCGGGAGGGTCGCGGCCACCCCGCCGGGCACCTGCGTGCTGGCCTCGAGGCCGTGCCGCAGGCTGGCCTCCAGCAGCCGGCCGAGCTGCTCGATGAGCTGGTTGCCGCTGCACCGCAACAAGGTGAGATGGAAGGCGAGATCGGCCCGCACGAACTCATGCTCGGCCGCTGGCAACCTCGGTGCGTTGCCGGCCATCTGGTCGACCGCCGCGGCGAGCTCGGCGAGCTGCTCGTCGGTGGCCCGCTCGGCGGCGAGGTGCGCGGCGCCCGGCTCGACCATCATGCGTAGCTCGAGCAGATCGTTGAGGAAGTCCTTGGCACCGAGCCGCCCGTGCCAGCTGATCACCTCGCGGTCCATCAGGTTCCAGTCCCGGCGGGGCAGCACCCGGGTGCCGAGCCGGGGCCGCGGCTCGACCAGGCCCTTCGCGGCGAGTGCCTTCACCGCCTCGCGGATGCCGCCTCGGCTAACCTTGAGCTGCGCCGCCAGGTCGGCCTCGTTGGGCAGCTGGCAGCCGTGGGCCAGTTCACCCGAGACGATGCGCCGGCCGAGCCACTCCACGACCTGGCCGTGCATGGTCCGGTGCCGGCCGAGCGGACCGTCCTCAGCGCTCACCGGCCAATCATCGAATCATTGATAGATAAAGTCAAACGACCTAGCCTGAGGCCATGAGGATAACCGGGGTACGCACGCATGTTCTAGGTACGCCGTGGCGCAACCTCACCATCGTCGAGGTGTCCACCGATGAGGGTGTGACCGGCCTCGGCGAGGTGCGGATGATCAACCACACCGACGCGCTGCACGCCTTCCTCGCGGAGGCGGTGCCACGCCACGTGGTCGGCTCGGACCCGTTCGACCTGGAGAGCCTGGTGCACCGCATGATGCGGCACGACTACGCCCGGCCGGACGAGATCGCCATGTCGGCGCTGGCCACGATCGAGATCGCCTGCTGGGACATCATGGGCAAGGCGCTCGGCGTGCCGGTGTACAAGCTGCTCGGCGGCGCGGTACGAGACCGGATCCCGGTTTACGCCAACGGGTGGTACCAGGTGGAGCGCACGCCGGAGGAGTTCAACGCCGCGGCGCGCCGGGTGGTCGGCCGCGGCTACCGGGCGCTCAAGGTGGATCCGTTCGGTGCCGGCATGTTCGAGTTGGACGTCGAGGAGACCGCCCGGTCGATGGCACTGGTCGAGGCGGTGCGCGACGCGGTCGGTCCGTCTGTCGAGTTATTGATCGAGATGCACGGCCGGTTCAACCCGGCCACCGCGATCCGGATCGCCGGCCTGCTCGAGCCGTTCCGTCCCGGGTGGATCGAGGAGCCGGTGCCGCCGGAGAACCTCAAGGCACTGGCCAAGGTCGCCGCGCACACCGACATTCCGATCGCCACCGGCGAGCGGTTGCACACCCGCTACGACTACCGGGAACTGTTCGAGTCGCAGGCGGCGGACATCATCCAGACCGACATCACCCAGTCCGGCGGCCTGCTCGAGGCCAAGAAGTTGGCCGGCACCGCGGAAACCCACTATCTGCTGATGGCGCCGCACAACGTCGGCGGCTCGATCTCCACCGCGGCCGCCGTGCACCTGGCCGCGACCACCGTGAACTTCAAGATCCAGGAGTACTTCAACGACTTCGCCGACCCCTTCGTGACCGAATGCGTGCCCGGCCTGCCCGCGCTGACCGACGGCTCGTTCGCGCTGCCCGAGGCACCCGGTCTCGGGGTCGAGCTCAACCTCGAGGCGCTCGCCGGACACCCGCGCAACCCGGTCAGCTTCAACCTGTTCGCCGAGGGCTGGGAGCGACGCCAGGCAAGCACCTCGGCCTGAACCTACCCGGATCACACCCGCGGCTTGACCGTGTCGAACAATCATCCAATCATTCGACGAAGCTTCGATGGGGCGGCCGCATCCTCCCGGTCAGTTGTTCAGGGTGATGACCGCCTGGGTGGCGCCGGCGTTCATGGTGACCGTCCGGCTGGCCGCGTTGTAGCTGCCACCGGTCACACTCACCACCGTGGCCGACGCGAACACCGGCAACTGCACCAGGACCGCGCCGCCGGGTGGCGTGCCGGAGAGGTTCACCGTGATCACCCGACCGGCGCCGGGACGGGTGACCGCGAGCGAAACCCCGTAGGTCGACCGCGCACCGGTGTTCACGTCGAACGCTGAGGTGATGTTGTTCACCGCGATGGTCTGCCCCGGCGCGATCCAGGTCGTCGGGATGCCGCGGCCAACGTAGAGCGGCCGGGTGTAGCTGAACGGGCCGGTTCCGGTGGCGGCCAAGCCTTCCGCCGCGACCGCGCGGATCAGCGCGAGCTGCTGGTGGGCGATCGGCCAGGCGTAGGGCACCGCTCCGAACTGCGGCCCGGCGTGGCTGCCGGCCCAGATGTTGGCGGTGCTCGGTCCGCTGCCGTTGGCCTCCCACCACGCGTTCGGTCCGCCGGTGGTGTTCTGGATCTGCCAGGCGTAGCTGGTGATGGCGAGGTCCCGGAACTGCGTGCCGTACAGCCCACCTTCGGCGTAGGCGGTGTTGTAGCCGGTGCTGAAACCGTTGAACGCGCCCATCGACGGGAACGGAACCCGGCCGGCGAGCCGGTTGTAGCCCCAGGTGTACATCCGATCGAGCTGGGCCGGATCGCCGATGATGCCGGACAGCGGGCCGCCGCCCATCAGCATGGTGTCCCACTGATTCTGCCCGGACCAGCCGGCCTGTGCCCAGTTGGCGTCGTTGAACGTGTTGCATCGGTTGGCCGTGTTCGGTCGCTGCACCTCGCAGGGCAGGAAGTCGAACCCGTTGGCCCGCTGGTTGTCGCCGATCACCGTGTTCAGCGCGTTGTGCAGGCCGGTGTAGGTCTGCTGCGCCCACTGCGCCTCGGCGGTCTGGCCGATCCGGGTGGCGATGTACTTGTACGCGGCCAGGCCGATCAGCGCGGAGTAGTTGGACAGGATCCACTTGCCGGTGGAGTCGTTGTCGAAGTTGGACTTGAGTGTTCCGTCGGTGTCGAGCTGGGCGACCAGATGGGTGCGCATCATGGTGCGCAGACTCGGACCCCACTGGGTCTGGGTGTCGTTGAAGAACTGACTGACGAACGCCGTGTCGTTGGTCTTCTCCAGGTACACCGCCCACGCCCACGGGGTCTTCCACACACCGTCCCAGTACCAGTTCGCGCCCTGGCCGTTGAACCCCGGCTGCTCGGAGATCCGGCCGGTCAGCAGCAGGTTCTGCGCATCGGTGAACTCGCCGGTGGAGAACCGGGCGACCAGCTCACCGGGAATATCGTGGTTGAGCAGCCAGTCATAGTTGTTCGCCGCGGAGAACGGTGCTTTTCCGACCTGCATCAACATGTTGTAGGCGGTGCCCGCCCGGTAGGCATTGCGCAGCGCGGTGCCCGGATTGGCCAGGCCGGTGTTCGGCAGCGCCACGTTCGGCAGCGACGGTTGTGCGGTGGCGTTGATCTTGCCGTCCCAGAACGCCACGAACTGGCCGTGCGCGGTGTCGTAGCTCGGCGCTTGGGCGGCCAGCGTCGCTGTTGACGGGTAGGCCGCGGCGGAGCCGAACCGGTCGATCGCCGCGACGAAGTCGTGGGTGCGGGTCTGACCGGCGGCGACGGCGTCATTGACCGGGGTGAGCCGGACCAGGTTCGGCCCGGACCCGCCGGGTGGCACCGTGACGGTCGCGGTTGAGTTGTTGGTGACCGAGATCCGGGTGTACGCCAGCACGAACGGGTTGCCGCCGAGCACGGCGCGGTTGGCGAAGTTGGTGATCGAGATGGCGACGTTGTTGCGGCTGAACGAGGTGCGCAATGCGGGCAGATAACCCGACTCCATGGTCCACTGGATCGACTGGGCCGGCGGGGACTGCCCGGCGGCGAGCCCGAAGGTGAACGCGTTGAACGAGTACATCGCGCCGCAGAGGCTGGTGTTGCCCTGCCGGAACGTGGTCGGCACGCCGCGGGCGAAGTAGGAACCGGACAGATAGGCGAACGCCGCGTACCAGTTGCTCGGCCAGCCGAGCGCGGACTGGTTGAACCAGCCGAACGCGAACGGATCGCGCGGAGTCGGGAAGTTGGTGCCGAAGCTGCGCGGCAGGCTGGTGTTGTTGCACGCGTTGACCGGAAGGTTGGGCAACGGCTCGAACGTCGCGGTCGGCCCGAACGCGCCCGCTGGGGCGGCGATCAACAGGCCGGTGCAGAGGATCAGTGTGCTGAGCAGCACGGAGAAGGAGCGTGGCATCGTCGCCGCCCTCGGTATAGTTCGACATTTCGAACAGTGTCCGACAGGACACACATCGAGAATTCAGCCACCGGCGGACGTTGTCAAGAGGCGCGGCGGACCGCCCGGGCTCCAGTCCGTGAGGGGACGATCGTCAGGGGACCGGGACGGCGAGGCCGGTGGCACCCGGCGACGAGCAGACCGCCGTACTTGCGGCCCGCTCCAGCAGGTCGAGGCCGAGCCGGGCGCGCCGGACCCGCTCCCGGGACAGGGCGACGGTCAGGTCGTCCAGATGGCTGCCCGACGGATAGACGTCCGGGGCGTTGCGCAGTCCGAACTTCACGTACACCGGGGCGGCGACCTCGACCAGGGCCGGCAGCTCGTGATGCCGGACGAACCCCCCCAGGTTGTCCGGCGCCTCCACGTAGATGTCGACCGGAACGTCGACCACGGCCCGAATCTCGGCGATCTGCGCCAGGCTGAGGTCGGTCGGCAGGTTGAGGGTGCTCGCGCCGAGGTCCACCAGCACCGACGCGGTCGCCGAGTTGGCCACCGGCAGCATCACCGACACCTTGGCCTGTAGGTCGGCCGGCAGTTCGCCGGACGCGCGCAGCCGGCCGAGCACGCACAGCACGCCGAGGTCGGAGACCAACACGCTGCGCACTCCGAGGTCGGCGGCCCGGCGGATCTCGTCCACGGCCGCGATCAGCTGCGCGCCGCCCCATGCGCTCGCCCCCAGCACGCCACCGGCCGGCGCGCGGGTGGTCGCCGATGGACCCCAGGCGGCACACGGCCGGGCGAACAGGCTGAGCTCGACGCCGTTGCCGGCGGCCAGCTTCACCATCTCGGTCAGCTCGGCGTCGGTGAGCATGCCGACTCCACTGCCCTGCGAGACCCTGGTGACCGGAACGGCCAGCCGGTCCGCCTCGGTGAGCACCGCGTCCAGGCAGCGCGGGCCCTCGACGCTCGGGATCTCCACCCGGTAGTGCGCCCCGTCCGGGAACCGCAGCGGTGAGGCCGGCGGCCCGGTCTGGGCCGCCCCGGACAGCCCGAGGGCGGCGAGCAACTCGGCGCTGGACTGTGTCACGACACTCCCCGGTTCGGTATATCGACACTGGTTCGACGACTTGACCTGGTCGAAACCTACGTCGGCACCCGGCAAGAAATCAAGATCCACACGCAAGGCGGCCGCTTTTGACACGGCGCGCGCGGCTACCTACGCTGCGTTCGAAATTCTGTACCCTATTCGACGAGGTGATGACCATGGGTCGCGCAGTTCCGGCGGTCGCTCGCGCCCTGGACATCCTCGAGCTGTTCCTGGAGACCCCGGACGCCTCCGCCCCGGAGATCACCGAACGGCTCGGCCTGCCGCGCACCACCGTGCACGAGCTGGTCACCACGCTCGCCGCGCGCTCCTACCTGATGCCGGTGCCCGGTGCGCCGACCCGCTACCGGCTGGGGCTGCGGCTGTTCCTGCTCGGCAGCAGCTTCGCCGAGCGGCTCGACCTGACCGGCGAGGCGCAGGTGATGGCCAGGGAGACCGCGGCGGCCTGTGACGAAACGGTGCACGTGGCCCTGCTCGAGGGCACCGAGGTGGTCTACATCGCCAAAGTGGACAGCACCCACCCGGTGCGGATGGTCTCCGCGGTCGGCCGGCGGTTGCCGGCGCACTGCACAGGAGTGGGCAAGATGCTGCTCTCCGGGCTGTCTCAGGAGGTCCTCGACACGCGCTACCCGCGCCACCAAGAGCTGCCGGCGATGACGCCGCGGAGCATCACCTCCCCGCGCAAGCTGCGCGCCCACCTGGTCGAGGTGCGCGCGGCCGGCGTCGCGTTCGACGACTGCGAGTCCAACGACGCGGTGCACTGTGTGGCCGCGCCGGTGTACGAAAGCTCCGGCGCGATGGTGGCTGGGATGAGCATCTCGGTGCCGAACATCAGATGGGACGACCAGCGCCGGGCGGAGTGGACCGAGCTGGTCCGCGCGGGTGCCGCGGCGTTGTCGCAGCGCCTCGGATATCGCCCGGCGACTGGCTGACCTCTCCCGCGACATACCCGCGAAGCATGTTCAGCCACCCGAACTACGTTCGGGAAGTCGAACGTGCCGGTCTCGATCAGTCGTGTCGGGCGGGGACGAAGATGCGCATCGCCGACGGGCCCCGGTTCGCCCAGAGGTGGTACGGGATCGCGGTGAGGCGCACCGGAGTTCCGGCGTGGGCTGGCTCCGCGCCGAGGGTCGCCCAGCCCGACTCCGCCCAGCCGGAGTCATCGCGGGCGAGGCCGGCCGCGTGTACCACGACCGCCGGTGAGCCGAGCAGGTCGGGTACCCGCTCCTCGGTTAATGGCTGCCGCACCAACAACTCCGCGTGGTTGAGGTCGACTCCGTCGGGTTGGTCCGGACTCTCCAGGCAGTAGACCACCGGACCGCGTTCGATCGCCACGGTGCCGCGGAGTGCGTCCACCGCCGGGTGCGCAACGGTCAGCCGGACCGGCATCGGCAGGTCGAGGCTGACCGTGTCGCCGACCGCCCATGGCCTGGTGAGCTCCAGGTATCCGCCACCGGCCGCGGACAGCGGCGGATCGGCGCCAGCCGGGCCGCCAATCCTGGCGGTCGCGCCGCGGCACCAGTCCGGGATGCGCAGGGCGAGGGTCCACGGGGCGTTGCCGGACTCCCTTACGGTCAGCTCGACCGTGCCACTCGCCGGATAGTCGGTCGTCATGGTGATGGCGCCGGCCGGTGTGTCGATGTTCGCCGAAAGATACTGGTGCACCTGGATTCCCGCGTCGGTGTGAGTGGCGACGTAGCCGCCGAGCGAGGCGATGGTGCGCATGATGTTGGGTGGGCAACAGGCGCACTGGAACCAGTGCGGCCGGGTGCCAGGGGCGTCGGCGCGGTGCGGGCGGGTCTGCGTGGGAGCGGGTGGGCGGGGCACCCGGCGCTGGGCAGGGTTGTTGTAGAAGAACGCATCGCGCGTCACCGAGGTCGATGCGGCGAACAGGTTGTACATGCACCGTTCGATGTGGTCCGCGAAGCGACTCTGCCCGGTGGCCAGCAGCAGCCGCCAGGAGAGCATGATCGACGCGATGGTGGCGCAGGTCTCCCCGTAGACCAGGTCCGGCGGAAGCTCGTACTCGTCGCCGAAGGACTCCCCGTCGAACCGGGAGCCGACTGCGCCGTTGAGGTACAGCTTGGTCGCCCGTAAGGACTCCCACTGCCGCAGCGCGCTGTCCAGCAGCGCCTGGTCGCCGGTCTCGGTGTACACGTCGACCACGCCGCAGAGCAGGTACAGTGCCCGGACCGCGTGGCCGACGACGGTCGTCTCCTCGCGCACCGGGGTCGCGTCCTGGTAGTAGGCGGAGTCGAAGTGGCCGTTGGGTTCGAGCACCCGGTGGCCGCGCACGTCGACCAGCTGCCTGGCCAGCTCCACATAGGACATCTCGCCGGTCTGCCGGTACAGCTCGACCAACGCCATCTCGATCACCGGATGACCGTCGGTGTCCTTGCGGCGGTGTTCACCGAATTCGCGCACCACGCAGTCGGCGGCCCGCCGGGCGATGGCGAGCAACTCGTCGCTCCCGGTGCTCCTGGCATGTGCCACTCCGGCCTGGATGAGGTGCCCCATGCAGTACAGCTCGTGGCTCATCACCAGGTTGTCCCACCGGGTGTCGTGGCCGGCCTGCACGTAGGAGTTGAGATAGCCGTCGACGAGCTGCGCGGCGCGCAGCACCGACGACAGTTCGCTGACCACAGAGGTCAGCTCGGTCGCGGGGGAGCGGCCCAGGTCCCAGGAAAGTGCCTCGAGCACCTTGTGCACGTCCGAGTCACTGAACCACATGCCCTGGTGCGGCCCGCCGAGCCGGCGCAGGTTGTCCACCGAGCCGTCCCGCTCCAGCCAGCGCAACGCGTGCGGGGTGGTGACCGCGCGGTTGCGCTCCTGCCAGTCGGCCCAGAACCCCCCGGTCAGCACAACCTGATCAAGACCGAGCGGGCGCAGCGCGACGCGCTCACCGGCCAGGGGCGACACCGGCCCGAGAATGGGCGTCACGTGGTTCTCCTTTGCCTCAGCCACGAAGTGCGCCGGCGACCAGGCCGCTGACGTAGAACCGTTGCAGGAGCAGGTACAGCACCAGACAGGGCAGCATCGCCACCACCACCCCCGCCTGGAGCGCGCCGAAGTCGATGATGTTGTACGAGCTGTACCGGATGTTCACCAGCATCACCGGCAGGGTGTACTTGGCCCCGTCGTTGAGGAAGATCAGTGGGGCCAGGTACTCGTTCCACGAGGTGAGGAACGCGAACAGGGCTACGGTGACCACGCCGGGCAACACGATGCGCAGGGACACGTGCCGCCAGGCGCCAAGGCTCGAGCACCCGTCGACAAGGGCGGCTTCCTCCAACTCCCGTGGTACCGCCTCGAAGCTGTTGCGCATCAGGAAGATGCCGAACGGAAGCTGGAACATCACCAGCACGAGGGACAGCCCGATCAGGGTGTTCTGTAGGCCGATCCGGCTGAGCAGAATGTAGAGCGGCAGCAGGATCGTCGCGTACGGCACCATCAGGATGGCCAGCGTCGCGCCAAAGAGGAAACCCTTGCCCCGGAAGGTGAACCGGGCGAAACCGTAACCGCCGAGCACGCAGACCAACACCGAGCCGAACACCGTGAGCGCGGCCACGACCGCGCTGTTCAGCAGGTAGGTGCCGATTCCCTCGTCGAAGGTCGCCAAACTGCGATAGTTGGCCACCGACAGAGTGTGCGGAAACCAGCTCGGCGGCTGCCGGTTCGCCTCGTCCTTGGTCTTCAACGAGTTGAGCAGCGCCCAGAGCAACGGGAACAGGAACGCGATGGCCAACGCGGCGCTCACCCCGTGGAACAGCACGCCTCGCGCGGTGCGCATCAGCTCTCCCGGTTTCGCAGCAGTCGCAGCTGGATCACGTTGATCACGACAAGGGCGACCAGCAGCACCACCGCCTCGGCCGCCGCACTACCGAGTCGGAAGGACTGGAACGCCTTGTTGTACAGCGCGAGCACCACGGTCACCGTGCTGTTGTCCGGACCGCCGTGGGTGAGCACGTAGAACTGGTCGAAGGCGAGCAGCGAACCGGTGACGGACAACACGGTCAGCAGCGCGAGGGTGGGCTTGAGCCCTGGCACGGTGATGAAGCGCAGCCGCTGCCAGGTCGATGCCCCGTCGACCCTGGCGGCCTCGTAGAGCTCGCCAGGGATGGACTGCAGACCGACCAGCAGCACGATCACCTGGAAACCGACGAACTTCCAGACCACGAGGGCGATCACGGTGAACAGCGCCTTGCCCGGCGTCTCCAGGAAGCCGACCGGGTGGTCGATCAGTCCGAGGGTGCGTGGGATCTGGTTGAACACCCCGAGTTGGTCGTGCGCGTCCACCCACCACATGGTGGATGCGGCGGCCGTGCCGACCACATAGGGCAGAAAGTAGGCGGTGCGGTAGAACCGGGCGCCGCGCCGGGGGCTGTGCGAGATCGCCACCAGCGCGAAGGCCACCGCGAACAGCACCACCGTGGTGACCGCGGTATAGACCAGCGTGAAGGTGATCGCTCCGACGAACAGTTCGTCGTCGCCCAATGTGGTGTAGTTGGCCATCCCGTTCGGTACCGGCGCGCCGAGCAACGGCCAGTCGGTGAACGACATGTAGACCAGGATTCCCAGCGGCACCAGGAAGAGCATGGCCACCACGGCCGCGGTCGGCGCCACGAAGAGCAGCCCGGTCAATGGCCGCCGCGCCGCCGCGTCCCTGGATCGCCGTGCTGGCACGGCGATCCCGGCCGGCGGCGGTGCGGTGGCCGTGGTGAGACTCATCCGGCCGCGTCCAGGCCCTGCTGGATCTTTGCCTGCCCTTCGCTGAGCGCCTTGTCGAGATCGTTGCCGTAGATGGCCCCGCGAATGGTGGCCACCCAGGGACCGTTGGGGTTGTTGAACAGGTCGCCGAACGGCAGGGCGAACGGGGTGTGGCCGTTCTTCAGCCCGTCCGCGATCAGCTTGGTGCGCGGGTCCGCCGCGGTGTACTTGTTGCCGGCGAGGTCGGTCCGGCCGGGCAGGTCGCCGTTCTTGGCGATGATCTCGACCTGCGAGCTCTCTCCGAGCGTCCACTTCAGGAAGTCCCAGGCCTGCGCCTTGTGCGTGGAGGTCGCGGAGATGCCGGCCACGTCGCCGCCGATGAAGGTCGCGGTGTGCGCACCGTCCGGAGACATCAGCGAGGCCACCCCCCACTGGAACGCGGTCTGTTTCAACAGGTCGCCGACGATGGGGGAGCCAAGCGGCAGCATGCCGACCTTGCCGGCCAGGAAGTTCGCCGGCCAGGTCGCCCCGTCCTGTGTCTTGTCGCTCGAGTCGACCAGGTTCTCGTCGCTGAGTTGCTTGTAGAGCTTGAAAATCGCCCGGAACGAGTCGTTGTTGATGTCGACCTTCTTGCCGTCCGATGACAGCACGCTCGCGCCGTTGGCCCACGCGTAGGGGAACAGGGTGTAGACGCCGCAACCGCCGCAACTGCCGGCGAGGTCGAAGCCGGTGACGCCGTTGCCGAGCGCGGTGATCTTGCGGGCGTAGTCGAGGATCTCGGCGAAGTTCTTCGGCGGCCGCTCCGGGTCCAGCCCGGCCTTCTTGAACAGGTCCTTGTTGTAGAAGAAGACCGACGAGTCCAGCTTGTGCGGCACCGCGTAGGTCTTGCCCTGGTAGGACGCGACCTCCAGGTGCGACTTGGCGATGTCCGCGTGGTACGGCAGCGCGTTGATGTCCGCCGAGACATCCTGGAACAGGCCCTGCTTGGTGTAGTTGGGCGTGTACACCACGTCGGAGGCCAAGATGTCCGGCAGGCTGCGCGAGCCGGCGGCGGTCCCCACCTTTGTGAGGTAGTTGTCGTTCGGAATGATGGTGAGCGTGACGTGATTGCGGTGGCTCTGGTTGTACGCGTCGACCAGTCGCTGGCTGAACTGGTCGGTCGCGGACCGGACCCACATGGTCAGTTGGGTGCCGTCATCCGGGTTGGTGCTGGCGCTTTCGCCCGCCCCGCCGCCGCACGCGGTCAGGGCTAACGCGAGCGCGGATGTCACAACCGCGACTCGATGCCACATGCCGGGTCCTCTCCATCGAGGTGGCACCGCACGGCCGTTGGCACGGAAACGTTTCCGCAGGTAGCGGCCAATGCGGCAAAGGCTTTCCGAACGGTAGAGCCCCCGAGAGACCTGGTCAATCCCTTGCACGGCAAGAACATTGCGGAAACGTTTCCGTCGTGGTTAGGCTGCGCCGGTGGCGCAGCGGAAACGACGCGGCGGAGCCGTGACGGTAAACGAGGTGGCTCGGCTGGCCGGCGTTTCGCCCGGCACCGTGTCGAAGGCGTTGAACGGCCGGGGTCAGCTGCGTGCGGAGACGAGGGGCCGGGTGGTCGCCGCCGCCGAGGAACTCGGCTTCCAGGTCAACATGCTGGCCAGAAACCTGCTTGAGGGCCGCACCTACACCGTTGGGGTGCTTACCTCGGACAGCTTCGGCCGGTTCACCATCCCGGTGATGCTCGGTGCGGAGGACGCGCTCGGTGCCGGGCAGATCTCGGTGCTGCTCTGCGACGGCCGTGGCGATCGGATTCGCGAGCAGCACTACCTGCGGACGCTGCTGGCCCGCCGGGTGGACGGAATCATCGTGACCGGCCGCACCTATGACCCCCGCCCGTCGCTCGGACCCGATCTGCCGGTCCCGGTGGTCTACGCGAGGGCTCGCTCCGACCGCGCCGAGGACCTGTCCCTGATTCACGACGACGCGCAGGGCGTCGGCCTCGCGATCGCGCACCTGCTGGCCACCGGACGCCGCCGGATCGCGCACATCACCGGCCCGGAGCGGCATCTGGCCACCAGGGAGCGTGCCGCGGCGGCGGCGGCCGTCCTCGACGCGGCCGGGGAGCGCCTGGTGCTCGAGCCGTTGATGGGTGACTGGAGCGAGCGGTGGGGCCGGGAGGCGGCCATCATCCTGATGCGCACCGGCGTCGCGTTCGACGGGATCTTCTGCGGCAGCGACCAGATCGCCCGGGGCGTGGCCGACGCGCTGCGCGAGGCCGGCCGGCGGGTGCCGGAGGAGGTCGGGCTGGCCGGGGTGGACAACTGGGAGGTGATGGCCGAGGGCTGCCGGCCACCGCTGACCACCGTCGACCTGAACCTCACCGAGCTCGGCCATGCCGCCGCCACCAAGCTGCTCCGCGCGATCGAGGGCCATCCGCTCGAGCAGGGCGTGCAGCTGATGCCGTGCCGCCTCGTGGTGCGCCGCTCCACCGAGATGACCTTGCTCTGAACGAGCCGAACACCGGTATCACCCCGGCGGGCCTACGCTGGGTTGCCATGGTTGTGGTCCGGAAGTTGATCAGCCTTGGCGGCGCCTGCGTGTTGGTCGGGGTGTTGCTGGCCGCGTTGTTGTCGCCGGTGGTGCTGGGTGCCGGGTTGGTCGCCGGTGCGGCAGGTGACCAGATCGCTCAGATTCGTCCGGCCGCGGTGGCCAACGAGCTGCCAACCGTGACAACGGTCACCGATCGGGCCGGAAATCCGATCGCGACCTGGTACGACCAGTACCGGTTGCCGGTGACCGCCGATCGGATCGCGCCGGTGCTCAAGGCCGCCGTGATTTCGATCGAGGACCGCCGGTTCTACCAGGAGAACGGCATCGACCCGCACGCCGTGGTGCGGGCGCTGATCAGCAACAGCACGACGGGCTCGACCCAGGGCGGTTCGACCATCACCCAGCAGTTCGTCAAGAACTACCTGGTCAACGTGGTTGACCGCGACAACGCGGCGGCACGGGCCCGGGACCGGGCCGACACGATCCTCCGCAAGATCCGCGAGGCGAAGTCGGCTGTCGAGCTGAACCGTACTATGTCCAAAGAGGACATTCTGACCGGCTACCTCAACGTGGTTCCGTTCACCGGCGACATCTACGGCGCCGAGGCAGCGGCCCGCGCCTACTTCGGTGCCACCGCGGCGACTCTGACTCTGCCCCAGGCCGCGCTGCTCGCCGGCATGGTCAACAATCCGACGCTGTTCAACCCGTACTCGCACCCGCAGGACGCGCTGCGCCGGCGCGACCAGGTCCTCGACGCCATGGTGGCCGGCCGAGCGGTCGACGAGCAGACCGCGGCCACGGCCCGGCAGGCACCGCTCGGGGTATTGCCCAACGGGCCGGTGGTGCCGTCCAGCAGTTGCCTCGGAGCCAGCCCGGAGGCCGGTTTCCTGTGCCAGTACGCGCAGACCTACCTGCGCAAGGCGGGCTTCTCCGCCGACGCACTCGCCACCGGCGGCTACGTCGTGCGCACCACCCTGGACCCGGCCGCGAGCCGCGCGGCGAAGGCGGCGGTCGAGGCGAACGTGCCTACCGCGCAACCAGGTGTGGCCAACACGATGGCGATCATCACGCCCGGCCAGAGCACCCACGAGGTGCTGGCCATGGTGGCCAACCGGAACCTGGGCACCGACGCGTCCCGCGGCCAGACCGCGGACAACATCGTGGCCGACGTCAGCGACCCGTTCGGTGCCGGCTCGGTCTTCAAGATCTTCACGGCGGCCGCGGCGCTCGCGTCCGGTGCGTCCGGGCTGGACAGTCCATTGCCCAACCCGTCCAGCCAGTGCTTCCCGCCGCCGAGCGGGCACGGCACGTGCTACGCCGTGCACAACGACGGCGACACTCCGGACCCGATCACGCTCACCGCCGGGTTGGCCACCTCGCCCAACACCGCGTTCGTCGGCCTGGAGCTGAAGGTCGGCATGCCGTCGGTGCTGCGCATGGCCGAGGCGCTCGGGCTGCGCGACACCATGCGGGCGAACGACGCGGGCGACGCGCCGGTCACCGATCCGGCCGACCCGCACGCCCGCGACCCCCAGTACAACCAGCCGCAGTCGCGGTACTTCCTGGACAAGCCGTCGTTCACCCTTGGCAACAGCCCGGTGAGCCCGCTCGAGCTGGCCAACGTCTCGGCCACGCTGATGAGCGGCGGCGTCTGGTGCCCGCCGAACCCGATCCTGTCGGTGACCGATCGGGCCGGTAACGCCGTGCCGGTGCCCAGCCAGCCCTGCGAGCAGGCGGTTCCGACCGCTCTGGCCAACACGCTCATGTCCGGGCTGAGCCAGGACACGATCAGCGGCACCTCGACCGAGTCGGCCCGGGCGGCCGGCTGGACCCGGCCGGGCATCGGCAAGACCGGCACCACCCAGACCAACCAGTCGGTGGCCTTCGTCGGCGGTGCGAACGGCTACGCGGTGTCCTCACTGGTGTTCGCGGACGGCGCGCGGCCCGGGCAGCTCTGTGCGGGTCCGCCGGTGCACCTCGGTGGCTGCGGCCACGGCGCGTTCGGCGGTACCGCCGCGGCGCCGCCGTACTTCCGTGCCATGAAGACAATCCTGACCGGACAGCCCGAGATGCGGGTGCCGGACGCCGACCCGCGCTATCTCGGCGGGTAGCCGCCCGAGGGCCCGGGTCGTCCGGGTGCGGGAAGGACCAGCCGCCTGACCGCGCTGGACATTCTGCTGGTCGAGGACGATGAGGGCGATGTCTGGCTGAGGCGCGACGCCGTCGAGCAACGACCAGGTGACCAACAGCGCATACGTCATCTGACGGATGTCTCGGGCATGTCCCACGGCCAGTATCGGTGGCTGCTTCAACCACCCTCACCGGACCCGATGCCCATACTGCCGCCCAGCCGTCCGACTCCTCCATCCCCCGTCCCGGACGGGCCGGCGGCAGGGCATCGACTGGGGACGCGCCTGGCCGGCGGCCGCACACCAGCGGCCCTGCATCGCGGCCGCTGCGGCCGGCGCGGGCGGTGGTGGCGGTGATGATCCCCCACATCATCACCGCCACCCACCACCGAACCGCGCGTCACCGACAGCCCGATCGGAGGCGAACATCCGTTCGGCTGACGGTGGGGCTCGCCTCTCGACCACCAGACTCATCCTTTTGGGGTGACCCGTCGCGCCGCGACCCGGGGACAGGCTGGGTGCCGGGCACGACTGGAGGCGAGGCGGCATGGATGACGCGGAACAGCAGCGGCTAGACGACGCCGATCGGGCCGGAGTCGCCTGGCGGCGGTGGGGTCCCTACCTGAGCGAGCGCCAGTGGGGGACGGTACGCGAGGACCCCGGGTCCGGCCCCGACTCCTGGTCGGCATTCACCCATGAGCAGTCCCGCTCCCGGGCCTACCGGTGGGGTGAGGACGGGTTGGCCGGGTTCAGTGACGACCGGCAGCTGCTGTGCCTGGCGCTGAGCCTCTGGAATGGCGCCGATCCCATTCTCAAAGAACGTTTGTTCGGGCTGACGAATGCCGAGGGCAATCACGGCGAGGACGTCAAGGAATACTATTTCTACCTCGATGCGACGCCGACGGCGTCGTATCTGCGGATGCTCTACAAGTACCCGCAGGCCGAGTTCCCCTACGCGGATCTGACCGCCACCAACGGGATGCGCGGGAAGAACCAGGGGGAGTACGAGCTGCTGGACACCGGAATCTTCGACGACGACCGGTACTTCGACGTGGAAGTGGAGTACGCCAAGGTCACGCCGGAGGACGTGCTCATGCGGATCACCGCCCACAACCGGGGTCCGGACGAGGCTCCGCTGCACGTTCTGCCCACGCTGTGGTTTCGGCACACCTGGTCGTGGGCGGGCGGCACGGACCGGCCGATGTTGCACGCGACGACCGACGCGCTCGGCCGCGGCGCCGTGCACGCGGAGCACCGCGACCTGGGTAGCCGGTGGCTCTACGCCGGTACCCCGGCGCAGGTGTTGGTGACCGGCAACGAAACCAACAACGAGCGGGTGTTCGGGTCGGCGAACGACTCGCCGTACGTCAAGGACGGCATCGACCGGGCCGTCGTGCACGGGGAGACCGCCGCGGTGGATCCGAGCGGGATCGGCACCAAGGCTGCCGTGCACCACATTCTGTCCATCCCGTCCGGCGGCAGTGCGACGATCCAGCTGCGGCTGACCGATACCGAGCTGACCGTTGATCCGTTCGCGGAGTTCGACACGGTGCTGGCGAGCCGGCGCGCCGAGGCGGACGAGTTCTATGCCGGCGTGTTCGACGAAGGCCTCACCGAGGACGAGCGCGCGGTCTGCCGCCAGGCGATGGCCGGCATGCTGTGGTCCAAGCAGTACTACGCCCTCGATGTGGAGCGCTGGCTGGTCGAGCACGGAAGCGATCCCCTGGCCGCCGATGTCGGGCTGCGCAACCACGACTGGCGGCACCTGATCGCCGAGGACATCATCTCGATGCCGGACAAGTGGGAGTACCCGTGGTTCGCCGCCTGGGATCTCGCCTTCCACGCGACCGCTCTGGTCGCCGTCGACCCGACCTTCGCCAAGGATCAGCTGAACCTGTTGCTGGGCCGCAGCTATCTACATCCCAACGGCCAACTTCCGGCCTACGAGTGGAACTTCAGTGACGTCAACCCGCCGGTGCACGCCTGGGCGACGGTGTTCGTCTACGAGTTCGAGAAGGCCAGGACCGGCACCGGCGACGTGGCGTTCCTGGAGAACGCCTTCCTGAAGCTGATGAAGAACTTCGGCTGGTGGCTCAACCGCAAGGATGCCGACGACCGGAACATCTTCCAGGGTGGATTCCTCGGCCTGGACAACATCGGCGTGTTCGACCGCAGCGCGCCACTGCCGACCGGGGGCTGGATCGACCAGGCGGATGGCACCGCATGGATGGCGCTGTACTGCCAGAACATGACGCAGATGGCCATCGAGCTCGCGCGCCACAACTCGGTGTACCTGGAGCAGGCGAAGGCGCTGATGGAGAACTTCGCCTGGATCGCCGCCGCCACCACCCACGTCGGCCCGGACGGAATGAGCATGTGGGACGAGGAGGACGGCTTCTTCTACGACGTGCTGCGGCGGCCGGACGGTACCGCCACCGCACTGAAGGTGCGTTCCATGGTCGGGCTGATGCCGTTGGCGGCGGTGACGACGCTGGGCAGTGAGGTACGCGCCGAGTTTCCGGAACTCGTCGATGACATCACCGAGTTCCTCGATCGCCATCCGGCGGTCAAGGCCGCGCTGTGGGGACACGGCCGGCAAGGGCGGGCCAAGGGACCCGCGCTGTTCGCGCTGTTCGACGAGGCACGGCTGCGCCGGATCCTGGCGCGGATGCTCGACGAGGAGGAGTTTCTCGGACCGCACGGGATCCGTTCGGTATCCCGCTGGCACCGGGAGAATCCCTACGTACTGAATGTGCACGGTCAGGACTATCAGGTCAGCTACCTTCCCGCGGACTCGGACAGCGGCATGTTCGGCGGCAACTCCAACTGGCGCGGTCCGGTATGGGTTCCGACCAACATCATGCTGATCCGAGCCTTGCTGAACCTGTACGCCTACTTCGGGGAGAACTTCACCGTCGAGTGTCCGACCGGGTCCGGGCAGCAGTGCAACCTCCTCGAGGTCGCTCGGGAGATCGGCAACCGGCTCATGGGCACGTTCCTGCCGGACCAGGACGGCCGCCGGCCTTGCTACGGTGGACAGTCGATCCCGCAGAACTCGGCGCATTGGCGCGATCTGGTGCTGTTCTACGAGTACTTCCACGGCGACAACGGCGCCGGGATCGGGGCCAGCCACCAGACCGGTTGGACCGGCACCGTGGCCCTGTTGCCCTTGTTCTTCCACGGCAAGGTGGCCAAGGGCATGCTGCCGAGGCCACGCAGACGGAAACCGACGGCGGTGGCGCGATGAGTTGCCCTGTGTCAAGCCGCCGCTTGTTGATCTTGTTTGAGGAGTCGTTGGAGGGCGCCGTGCTGGGCGGGGTCGTAGGGCGTGTTGGTGTGCCAGCAGTGCCAGATGACGTAGAGCCAGGCGCGGGCGAGGATCCGCACGGCGTGGGGGTGGTCGTGGCCCCTGGCGCGGGCTTGTTGGTAGAGGTGGTTGGCCCAGGGGTTGGCGCGGCGGCTGTCGCCGGCGAAGTCGCAGACGGCGTCGCGGAGTTGTTTGTCGGCGCCCCAACGGAAGCAGGCGATTTCGACCTTGCCGGATTGGCGGGTGGAGGGGGCGACGCCGGCCAGGCAGGCCAGCGATTCGGGGGTGGGGAAGCGGCCGCGGGCGTCGCCGATTTCGGCGAGCAGGCGGGCGGCGCGCACGGTGCCGGAGCGGGGCAGGCTGGTGAAGATGCGCTCGTCGGGGTGCAACTGGAGTTGTTCGCCGATGCGGGCGGCGAGGGTCTCGATCTGGCCGGTGAGGGTGCGCAGCACGGCGACGAAGGCGAGGGTGACCGTCGCGGCGTGCTCGCCGGCCTCGTCGGTCGCCCCGGTGGGTGCGTCGGTCAGCCGGGTGTGCAGCACCGTGGGATCGACGCGGCCGCAGTAGCCCACCGAGGACAGCCAGACGGTCATCCGCTTGGGCGAGAGCCAGTCCGCGCGGGTCTGGGTGGGGAAGCGTTCCAGGAACCGCAGGCTGATCTGGCTGTCGATGTCGGCGAACAGATCGACCGCGCCGGGGAAGACGATCTGCAGGTGCGCGCGCAGCTGGTTGGCGACCGCCACCCGGTGGCTGACGAGGTCTTTGCGGGCTCGGGTGCTCTGCCGCAGCGCAGTGGTGGCCTCGGTGTCGATCAGCAGCGGCCGCAGCCGGCGCCGGTCGGTGCGCACCGTATCGGCCAGCACGTAGGCGTCGAACCGGTCATCCTTGTTGCCCGCCGACCCGTAGCGGGACCTCAGATTCTTCAACTGGCCCGGAGGGATGACGAACACGGTCAGCCCGGCCTGGCGCAGTGCGTCGACCACTGGCCCGTCCGGCCGTTCGATGCCGACCTCACCGACATCAGCGGCCAGCAGCTTGCGCACCATCGTGCGCAGCCCAGCGGCATCGTGGCTGACCGAGAACCGGTTGATCGGCTCCCCGTCCGGGTTGACGACCGCGACCGCATGATCGGCCTTGGCCCAGTCCACCCCGGCCGTGGGTCGCGGCCGGGCAGGGACATCGGCGACACTCAACGTTGTCTCCTCGCTGTTGGCGCAGTGGGAAGACACCCGGTGGTCCCGGGACGCGGCTGCCGGTCGCTCACTGATCGGCGCTCTCTGGCGCACAGCCCTGTTGCCAGTCCGCGCGTCCTGGGCCGCCGGGCCTCGCAGAACTCATCGTGGACCTCAACGGTCGAGCGAGCAGGGCGATGGCCCGGCGGGGACCTCAGGTGCGCCCGAACCCTCCCACATGGACGGTCGGACACAAGGATGGTGCACCAGTGAGC
>JBJMIG010000048.1:0-31810 GCA_045806965.1 Labedaea sp.
ACCCGACGCCGACTCCGGTACCGGCCCCGACGCCGTGCCCGGTGATGACCTGCCCGACGCCGCCACCGCCACCGCCGACGCCGAACCCGACGCCGACGCCGAACCCGACGCCGACTCCGGTACCGGCCCCGACGCCGTGCCCGGTGATGACCTGCTCGCCGTTCCCGTTCCCGTTCCCGTTCCCGTTCCCGACGATGCCGTGCCCGTCGCCACTGCCACCGGCGCCGACACCGGCACCGTCAATGCCGATGCCGATGCCGTCTCCGGCAGGGACACCGACATCGCCGACGTGGCCAGCGGCAACGACGATGTCTGACATGCAAATGCCGATGGCGTAGTCAGCGTCACATTTCGTCAGAAGGCAAGCGCGATAACCCGGCTCAATGCCTGAGCCGGGTTATCGCGCTCTTTTCCCGAACAGATCCTCGGCATGCGCGTGCGAGCGCAGTACCACTCCTGTGTGCAACGCGCCGGCGGCTTCTGCAACCGCTTCCCGAAATCGTTGCCCGACGCCGAGGAAATTCACGAATCCGTGGATGAGATCGGTCTGACAATGCGACGCCACCGGCACACCGGCTTCCCGCAACCGGCGGCCGTATGCCTCGCCCTCGTCGCGCAGCGGATCGAAGCCCGCGGTTACCAGGTAGGTGGGCGGCATGCCGCTCAGGTCGTCGGCGAGCAGTGGCGAGGCAAGCGGATCCGCCGCCGCCGAGCGGTCGGGCAGGTAGTGCCCGGAGAACCAGTCCAGGTCGGCGTCGGTGAGGAAGAAGCCGTCCGCGAACAGATCCCTGGAGCGGTGCCGGTTGGCCAGATCCGTGGCGGGGTAGAAGAGCAGTTGGAACGCGGGCCGCGGCCCACCGAGGCGCAGTGCCCGGTAGGACGTCACCGTGGCCAGGTTGGCGCCCGCGCTGTCCCCGCCGACCGTGATCGCCGCCGGGTCCGCGCCCAGCTTCTCGGCCTGGCTGGTGGCGAACTCGAACCCGGCCAGCGCGTCGTTGGGGGCAGTGGGAAAGGGGTGCTCCGGGGCCAGCCGGTAGCCGACCGACAGCACCCGCGACTCCGCGTTGCTGGCCAGGAAGCGGCAGAGGTTGTCGTGGGTGTTGACGCTGCCGATGGTGAAGCCGCCGCCGTGGTAGTAGACCAGCAGCGGCGAGCCGGTTGGCAGGCCGTCCGGGGTGTAGAGCCGGGCCGGGAGGGTGTCGCCCGGCACCGGAATCGCGAGGTCCCGCACCCGCACCCGCGTGATCACCGGCCCGCTGACGATCGGGCCGGCGAGCTCGATGTTCTCCCTGGCCTCCTCGACACTGGTGTCGGACAACACGGTGTCGGTCAGCCGGGTCACCTTGAGCAACAGCTGCGCGTCGAGAGCGAGCTCGTTCCCGTCGATCCGGACCGGCGGTCCGGCGATCAGCCGGCGAACCGGCTCGGGCAGGGCGTAGAGCGTGCGCACGGCGGCGCTCTGCAGTCCGATGGGCAGCTTGCTGATGGGCTTGGCCATGGCACCTCCAGAGCGCTCGCCACCGAGGTTAGCGGCAAGACCCCGGATTGGCGGTTGTCACACCGCCACCCGATTGGGGGAGGATCGAAGGCATGACGATGCGGATAGTGGGGATCGGCGGGTCGCTGCGGTCCGATTCGCAGTCGGAGCGGGCGTTGCGCATCGTGCTGGCCGGGGCGGAGGAGGCCGGTGCGAAGATCACTACCATCACCGGCGCCGACCTCGTGCTGCCGTTCTACGATCCGGCGGTGGCCGAGCGCACGCCGGTGGCCCGGCACCTGGTCGAGGAGCTGCGCCTGGCCGACGGCGTGGTGCTGGTTTCGCCCGGCTACCACGGCACCATCTCCGGCCTGGTCAAGAATGCCCTCGACTACCTGGAGGACCTGCGCGACGACGAGCGGATCTACCTGGACGGCCGGGCGGTCGGCTGCATCGCCGCGGCTCGCGGCTGGCAGGCCGCGGTCACCACCCTCACCGCGCTGCGCTCGATCGTGCATGCGCTGCGCGGCTGGCCTACCCCCCTCGGTGCCGCGGTCAACTCGGCCGAGGTGCTCTTCGATGCCGACGGCGGTTGTTCCGACGCGCAGGTGGCCGCCGCGCTGCGGCTGATCGGCCAGCAGGTGGTCGAGTTCGCCGCCGCCCGCTCATGACGTCACCAGCCAAGCTCGGTGACGTCCGCTCAGACACGGTGCCCAACGGTTAGCTCGATGAAGCCATGCGGAGCGCGCGCTGCGCGAACCGCACCTCCACGGCCGTCTGCTTGATCGTCTCGGCCACCACGAGCGAGCCGTGGCCCGCCTCGTACCGGTACACCTCGTAGTCCGCGCCCCGTGTGGCCAGCCGCTCGAGGTAGTTGTCGATCTGCCGGATCGGGCAGCGCGGGTCGTTCTCGCCGGCCAGCACCAGCACCGGCGCGCGCACCGCGTCCACGTAGGTGATCGGCGAACACTCCACGTACCGGTCAGGCACCTCGTCCGGGGAACCGCCGAACAACGCCCGGTCGAACGCCCTGAGCGGCTCCATCTCGTCCGCGTACGCGGCCAGGTAGTCGGCCACCGGCACCCCGGCGATCCCGGCCGCCCACCGGTCCGGCTGGGTACCCAGTGCCAGCAGCGCCAGGTAACCGCCCCAGGAGGCGCCGCTGACCACGCACCGGGCCGGATCGGCCAGGCCCTTCTCCACCACCCAGCTCTGCACCGCGGCCACGTCGACCAGCTCGGTCAACCCGGGCCGCCCCTCGATCGCGTCCCGCCAGGCCGAGCCGTAGCCGGTCGAGCCTCGGTAGTTCACGTGCACCACGGCGAACCCGGCGTCCAGCCAGACCGCGCGGTAGGCGGAGAACCGGTCCTCGTCGGCCGAGTGCGGCCCGCCGTGCAGGCTGAACACGGTGGGCAGCGGCCCGTCCGGAGCCCGCGGCGGGCGGGCGATCAGCGCGTGCACGGTGCCGCCCGAGGCGAGCGGCACGAAGGCGTCCTCCACGTCGACCGAGGCCGGCGGGCGCGGACCGGGCGGTTCGAGCAGTATCCGCTCGGTGCCGTCGGTGTACAGCGCGCGGATCACCGACGGCGCGGCCGCGTTGGACCAGGAGTACTCCACGGTGCCGTCCGGACGCACGTCCGCGCTGCCCACCGTGCCTCGCAGGGTGTCGAGCTTGGTCAGCTCGCCGGTGTCGATGTCATAGCGGTGCAACGTGTTCCGCGCCTCGTGCGTGTGCACGATGAGCAGCGCCCGGCCGTCCGGGTACCACTCGGCGGTCACCTCGCCCGGCAGCTCGATCGCGATCTCCGACTCGGTGTCCGTCTCGGTGTCCCAGATCAGCAGCTCCTCGCGGCCGCGGCGCTCGTGTACGACGAGCAGCCGCGGGTCGCCGGGCACCTGGCTGAAGCCGACCGCGGTGAGGCCCTTACCCGGCCCGTCCCAGTTCTCCACGATCGTGGTGCCGTCCGCCACCGACAGCACGCGCAGTGCCGGGTGCCGGTTGTCGCCGTGCTCGGAGTGCTCGATGGCCAGCAGCCGCTCGTCCCGGGACAGCGCGGCGACGCCCGCGTCGTTGGCATGCGCGTAGATCACCTCGCCGGCGCCGCCGTCCCGGCCGACGAAGATCGTCGTGCCGTCGTCGTTGGACACGCCGACCACCGAAACGTCCCGGCCGATCGCTTCGCCGGCCGGGTAGCCGGCGGCTACTCCGGCGACCGCGGGCGCGGGTTCGCTGTCCGGGGGGCGGCCGGCGAACGGCTCGGTCACCCAGGTGCCGAACTCGTCCCCGTCGGTGTCGCTGAACCACCAGATGTGCTCGCCGTCCGGGCTCAGGGACGCGGACAGCGTGCCGTTGGGCCGGTCGGTGACCTGGCGGTGGATGTCTGTCGCCCGGTCCCAGGCGTAGACCTCCCAGACGCCGCTCGCGTTGGACAGGTAGAGGTTGCGGTCCGGCGCGTCGGTGGCCCAGCGGGGCAGCGACACGCGGGCCGCGGTGAACCTGGCACGCCAGCGGGCCTCGGTGTCCGCATCGGCGAACAGGGTCTCCGGCACCGGGGCCAGGGGATGCGTGTTCACCCGGTGAATCCTGCCCCATCGGCACCGGTTCGGGGGAGTGCGTCCAGCGCACTGATCAACAACTCCAGGCCGAACTCGAAGTCCGCATCCGAATCGTGCTCGGCCAGCTCCGGCAGCAGCTCGCGCACGTTGACCAGGCCGGCCGCGTCGAGCTCGGCGGGGTCGAGCTGGACGCGCTGCTCGGCCGCCCACCGCGCCTCGGTCCGGCTGGCTTCCGACACCAGGCAGCCGAGCACGTAGTTCACCACCGCCCGCATCATCTGCACCGCGGCCCGGCCGTGGAAGCCGGCCACCCGCGCGGTGGCCAAAGCCAGCTCCACCGGGCGCATGCCGACCGCGGAGTGCGGCTGGCGACTGACCACCACCATGATGCAGCGCGGATAGCGGCGCGCCACCTCGCGAAAGGCCCTGGCCAGCGAACGCACCGCGGCCTGCCAGTCGGCCACCGGGTCGGCGGTGAGCTCCATCTCGGTCAGGATGTGCTCCGCCACGGCGTCCAGCAGTGCGGCCTTGCTCGGCACGTGGTTGTACAACGACATGGCGCCGGTGCCGAGCTCGGCGGCGAGTCGGCGCATGGACACCGCGTTCGCACCGTCGCGCTCAATCAGCGCGACGGCCGTGCGCACGATCAGATCGCGGCTGAGCGGGCTGCCCATGTTCACCTCCTCGGGCCTTGACGACGTACATCGTAGGTGCGACGGTGGTCACACATACGTACGGTGTACGTGGGACCCTCGGGGAGGCCGCGAATGTCCACCGACTACATACTTCCCGCCGACCAGGACTGGACCTTCGACGCGTCCGGGTCCGTCAAGTTCGACTGGGACTACGCCGACAACCGGGAGAAGCTGCTCGCCCTGTACCAGAAGGGCAAGGACAAGCAGTGGGACGCGGACAAGCGCATCGACTGGGATCTCGAGGTCGACCCGCACGACGTGCTCGGCCTGCCCGACGAGACGATCGCCATCTACGGCACCAAGTACTGGGACGCGATGAGCGAGCGCGAACGGGCCGAGCTGCGCCTGCATTCGGCCTCGTGGCAGTTCTCCCAGTTCCTGCACGGGGAGCAGGGCGCGATGATCACCGCGGCGCGGATCGTGGAGACCGTGCCGGACCTGGACGCGAAGTTCTACTCGGCCACCCAGACCATGGACGAGGCCAGGCACGCCGAGCTGTACAGCCGGTTCCTGCGGGAGAAGGTCGGGATGCTCTACCCGATCAACGACCAGTTGCAGGCGCTGCTCAAGGACACCCTCACGGACTCCCGCTGGGACATGCCCTACCTCGGGATGCAGGTGCTCATCGAGGGCCTCGCCCTGGCCGCGTTCGGCCTGCTGCGCGACATCACCACCAAGCCGCTGCCCAAGCAGATCCTCACCTACGTCATGCAGGACGAGGCTCGCCACGTCGCGTTCGGCCGGCTCACCCTGCGGGACCACTACAAGCAGCTCACCGACGCCGAACGGCGCGAGCGCGAGGACTTCGTGATCGAGGGTTGTTACCTGATGCGCGACCGGATCCGGGGCGTGGAGATCTGGCAGAACGTCGGCATCGACCACCGCGAGATCAAGCACCTGGTCGACGGGTCCGCCTACATGCAGGCGTTCCGCAAGCTGCTGTTCAGCCGGATCGTGCCGTGCGTGCGCGACATCGGACTGTGGGGCGAGCGGCTCCAGCGCGCCTATGTGGACATGGGCGTCCTCGAGATGGGCGACGCCAACCTGGACCTGTTGATGCGGGAGGACGAGAACAAGGCCGACGCGTTGGACGCCGAGCGTTTCCACGCCGAGGAGCAGGCCCGCAAGGACGAGGTCCACGAGGCCATCGCGTTGGGCGCCTCGTTGGACTAGTCCGCTGGACCGGTTCACATGAGCCGGTGACGCGTGCTCGCCCGGTGCCCGAATACCGTGGACCTCGCGGTACTGCGGTGCCTATCCCACTTCCCGCACCGGATACTTGTCCCGCACGAACTCGTTGAAATAGCGGCCGAGACTCCCCGCCTCCATCAACTCGCGGTAAACAGCGGCCGGCACCACGAAATACCGGTAAACCCGGCCGCCGGCAAACTCCACCTCAAGTATCCCTTTTCCCGGGTCGTACCCAACGGATGTCAGCACCGAACTCGCCACCCGCTTGCGCCGCATCGCCACCTCCGGAATGTTACCGCGCGAGGTGACATTCCTCCGCTTCTATCGGAGGAATGTCACCTTGCGCGGTAACGCGGGCGCCGCGACGACCGCCGGATCAGGCCGTCGCGCAGGTGTTGTTGTTGAGGGTGAAGGTGGTCGGCTCGCTGGTCGTGCCGTTGTGGTTGGCCTGGAAGCCGAAGCTGACCGAGCCGCCGGGTGCGATGGTGGCGTCGTAGGGCATGTTGACGGCGGTGACCTGACCCGAGGTCGGCGAGTAGGTCGCGCCCCAGCCATTGGTGATCGCCTGGCCGGCAGGCAGGGTGAACCCGAGGGCCCAGGTGTTGACCGTCCCGGTCCCGGTGTTGGTCACCGTGATGTTGGTCGTGAAGCCGGTGTCCCAAGTGGACATGTCGTAGGCGACCCGGCACGGCTCGACCGGATCACCGGTCGGGGTTGTCGTGGTCGTGGCCGTGGCCGTGGTTGTCGTGGTCGTTGTGGTTGTCGTGGTTGTGCCGTCGGAGAGGGTCGGGGTCTGCCAGTCCCGCCAGTCGGCCAGGTTGCCGGGCTTGCGGCTGGAGATCCTGATGGTGCCGGGGTCGTTGGCCGTCCTCAGCAGGAACTTCCTGAGGTTCTTCTGGAGCGGATCCCGCCATTCCGGCCGGACTGCGCAATGTGTGCCGTCCTGAATGTCGGACCAGTAGGAAATGTTGGCCCCGGCACCAAGGGCCTTGTAGACCTCCGCGCCGCCCAATGCCGCGACACTCCCGGACCTGGCGGCGAGCCAGTCGATGTGCGGGTTCTCCATGATGAACAGTCCGCGCGGCGCGACCATCGCCACCATTTCGTGCGTATCCACCGGCAGGTTGTTCGGACTACCGGTGAACGAGCCGAACGCGTCGCCCAGCCACGGCTGCTCCGAGAAGGCACTGCTCAGCGGCTGAGAACCGGTTTCGCCGGGAATCCCCCGGAAGATGGGAGCTCCGCCACTGCCCGACTCGATCGGCATGGTCAACGCGATGCGCTGATCGAACACCCCGATGGCGAAGGCGCCCTTGCCATACCGCGAGCAGCCGGTGACGCCCATCGCGTCCGCCTTGAGGATGTTGCCGCCGGACTGTTCGACGACGTCGATGATCCGGCTCACGCCCCACGCCCAGGCCATGAGTAGCCCGGTGCTGCTGGTGGCGCCGTACACGCTGTAGAACGCGCCCTGTTTGTTGTTTCGCGGGGTGCCCTCGCGACCCACCGCGAGCGGGTCGTAACTGATGACGGCGACACCGGCGGCCCGGATGGTGGCCGTGTCCGCGCCGAACCCGCCGACGACCACGACCGCGGGGAACGGTCCGGTCCCGCTGGGCAGTTGGACGCTCGCCGAGAAGCTGGCGCTACGGCCCTGGTTCGTCACGTTCACGGTGATGCTGGTGCTCGAGACCGTTCCGGTGACACTCGTGGGCTTTGCGGGCTTCTCGCCGTAGACCGACCGCTCCGCCAGCTTCTTGATCTCTTCGCGCCGGCATTTCCAGTCGGACTTGGCGGTGATGCGTGCACCATCCAGCTTTCTGAACGGATCGGGAAGCCTGGAGTTTGCCGGAAGTGAGCCGGGCAACGACACCGCGCAGCCGGCGCCTTCGTCTTCGATGCCCGCGGCCGCGATACCGTTCGCGGCGCTGGCCGGGGCTGGACTGACCGTGGTGACCACCGCGAGACCGGCGCCGACCACCGCGGCCGCGAGGGCGGCAGCCAGGACCGCCCGCTGGCTGACAGCGAATGACATTGAGGCTCCTCCTGACCTCGATCAGGACAGCCGCCCTCAACAGGACCCGCGCGGAATGACCGCCGAGTGGGGCGCGGTCAGTGGGCGTCCCGGCCGCGGGTACCTGCCAGGCGGGGTGCATCGGAAAACCGCGCGCCTGACCGCACACCGTGGCGTCGGCGTCGGAGCTAGGTTCGCCGCATCGTCCTGAAACATTTCGAAAACTTGTCGAAACAACTCTAAAACGATGCAGTACGCCCAGTCAAGACGCCGTCACAGTATGCGTTCGTCGAATCGAACTGTTCTACCGTCGGTGATCCAGGCCAGGCCGGACCTGGGTCGCAGCATGGATCCGCGGCGGCAAGCCGTCGACGGTGACCGCTCGCGCGCTGCGGTGCCTGGTGTAGATCAAGCCGAATGTTCCGGAAGAGGTCCGACAGGTTTCGAGACCGCACCATGAAACCCCCGCCGCGTCCAGATGGCGGCCGGACAGAGCCGGGCACACCATGATCACGGTTGGCGGTCATCCGGGTTTGGACCATCACAGGTGGAGAAGAAGGCCAGCGAGGCCGGCGAGACCCAACAGGACCATGACCATCCCGCGCCGCAACAGCCGGCGCACCGCTCGCGTAACCACCTGGTGCCCGACCGCGTGCTCAGCAAGATCCACGATATCGTCCCATGGCGCGGCGACAGCGCGAAGTCGAAGTCTGCGCACATGGGCCAGCTCGGCGTCGCTCAACTCATCCACAACCTCAACATCCGCGTCCTCGACACCACCACCGGCGCACTACTCCGCGAACTGACCCACGCCCCCACCAAGGACTACCAACCCCAACAACACAGCAGGCCGAACCCATAGGTTCGGCCTGTCGCCGATGTCCTGAGACATCACAATGGTCGGGGTGACAGGATTTGAACCTGCGACCTCTTCGTCCGAAGCCACGTAGTATGGCTACGGCCAGGGTCGATGTGCAGGTCAAGGGCCATGCGTGTGCGTGCACGTCCGCTTAGGTCCCGCCGTGTTCGCCGCAATCGTCAGGCAGTTGGTCAGGCGAGGGCTCCAGAACGGCTGTAAGGACGGATCTTGCGGACCCACCACTGAGGAGTTCGGCGCACCACCGTTCACGGCGGGTCGCCACCCGATCCGGCCCAGCTCAGAGCGCCTGGCAAACCGGCCCGGGCGTAGTCGGGCAGAGGCGAAATCAGGGCCTGTCCGCTGTACCGTGGACAGGCCCTGACCTGCGTCGGGGCGACAGCCCATCCGCCTGTGTTATGCCCCCGCTCGGCGCATCATGGGTTTCGACGCTGCTGATGAGAACGCCACTTTTCTCGGACTGCCAAATATGCAGTCAGCGCGCCCAAAAATGCAGTTCCCGTATCGACGGTCGCCAGGATGTTGACCCATAACGAACTCGAAACAAATATGGCAATAAATACGCCACCGGCCAGGGCGATGAACATTAAGATAATGGCACCGCTGCGCTTGCTCTCATAATACGAGATGGGTTTAGCCTCGAAACCGTTTGCCGTCCCTACGATGGTCACCTTGCCGGTGTTGCGGGCAGTGTCCATGCGCCTCTACCCCTCCAGTAGGCTTTATAAAAGTCGATCTTCACCCATTTGGTGGCTAGCTCCCGCCACCCGCCTACTTTACCAATCAAGTCCAGCTAGCCGCCAATAATTCTCGCCGTCGCCGAGATTCGCGCAGAAGATGCCGCCAGGGGAGCCCTGTGGTCGTGGAGGTTCAGACGGGGATGGACCCGCATCTTCCCGAACTCCGCGGCATAGTCGGGCCGTTTGTTAGGGAGAGGCGAAATCAGGGCCTGTCCGCTCTACGTGGACAGGCCCTGACGTGGGTCGGGGTGACAGGATTTGAACCTGCGACCTCTTCGTCCCGAACGAAGCGCGCTACCAAGCTGCGCCACACCCCGTAGTGCGGTGCGAGTCTAGCCGACGTCCACCTGCTCGGTGAAACGGGCTCGCTGGGCGGTGTTGGGCTGAGTCGGGCGAGGGACGAGGGTGAGCAGGCTGGCCTCCGGGGGGCAGGCGAAGCGGACCGGGGCGTACGGGGACGTGCCGAGGCCCGCGGAGACGTGCAGCCACATGTGGGCGCCCCAGCGCGATGCGCCGCGGGCGCGGGAACGGTCCAGCTCGCAGTTGGTGACGATGGCGCCGTAGCCGGGAAGGCGCAGCTGGCCGCCGTGGGTGTGGCCGGCCATCACCAGGTCATAGCCGTCGCCGGCGAAACCGTCGAGCACCCGGGGCTCGGGCGAGTGCGTGACACCGAGCCGCAGCGCCGCCGAGCGGTCCGGCCGGCCGGCGACGTCGGCGTAGCGGTCCCGGCGCAGGTGCGGATCGTCGACCCCGGCTACCGCCACGGTCTGGCCGGCCACGGCGAGCAGCCTGCGGACGTGGGTCAGGTCGAGCCAACCGTGCTCGACCAGGGCGGCACGCAGGTCCCGCCAGGGCAGCGGAATGCCGTGGATCCGTTTGTGGGTAGGGAAAAGGTAGCGGGCCGGATTCTTGAACCTCGGCGCGTAGTAGTCGTTGCTGCCGAAAACGAACACCCCTGGCCGGTCCAGCAGTGGGCCGAGTGCGCGCACCACCGCGGGCACGGCCCGCTGGTGCGCGAGGTTGTCCCCGGTATTGACCACCAGGTCGGGGTCCAGATCGTTCAGTGCGGCCACCCAGCGCTGCTTGGACCGCTGACCGGGCAGCATGTGCAGATCGGACAGGTGCAGCACGCGCAACGGCCGGGCGCCCGGGGTCAACACCGGCAGCGTGGCCTGCCGCAACGTCCAGTGCCGGCGCTCGATGCCGGCCGCGTAGGCCAGTGTCGCGGTGCCGAGCGCGGTGGTACCCAACGCGACTCGGCCGATGTTTCGTGCCATCGTGCTCACGGCTTCGAGCCTAGCCCGGCCACTAGGGTGCCCCTTATGGCAGAGCTCAAAGCCCGGCTCCAGGCCGACCTGACCGCCGCGATGAAGAACCGGGAGAAGGTGAGGCTGGCCACGCTGCGCATGGCGCTGGCCGGGATCAGCACCGAGGAGGTCTCGGGCGACACGGCTCGGGAGCTCACCGACGACGAGGTGCGGCGGGTGCTCAACCGCGAGGTGCGCAAGCGCAAGGAGGCCGCCGAGGCATTCGCCGGTGCCGGGCGCGCCGAGCAGGCCAGGGCCGAGCTCGAGGAGGCCGACGTGCTCGCCGACTACCTGCCCAAGCAGCTCGATGACGCGGAGCTGGCCAGCCTGGTGTCCGGGGCGGTCACCGAGGTCGCCGAGCAGCTCGGGTTCGCCCCCGGTCCGAAACAGCTGGGCCAGGTGATGAAGGCCGCCAACGCCAGGGTGGCCGGCCGCGCCGAAGGCGGCCGGGTCGCGGCCGCGGCGCGAGCCCTGCTGACGAACTGAACCTGGCCGCGGGACGCCGCCGGGTGGCCCTTCGCCGAGCGCCCGGCCGGCTACTGGTTGGGCGGCAGGATGATCAGCGGTGGTCCACGGCGACCTGGACCTCCGCCACCGTTGCCGTTACCGCCGCCATTGCCGGGGAAGCCGCCGCCAGGTAGGCCTGGGCCAATGGGCGGCACGGGAGCTTCGGAGCTGGTGCTGGGCGCCGGCGAGACACCGGTGCTGACCTGGATGGTCACCGCGGAGCCGGGCAGGGCGTTCCCGCGCGGGGACTGGCCGACCACGGTGCCCTTCTTGGCGGGGTCGTTGCGCGGCTTGGCGATCACCCGGAAGCCGCTGGCCTGCAGCAGCTGGCTGGCCTCCTGTTGGCTCTTGCCGACGACATTGGGGACCTTGTTGCCGTCGCCGCCGTTGACGAAGCGCGGGTCGGGCGCCGGCAGGGGCATCTCGGGCAGCCCCGCCATGATCGGGTTCATCGCCTCGTACCAGGTCTGCGCGGGGGTCTTGCCGCCGAAGATGTTGCCGGAGCCGCACAACCTGGTGGGGTCGTCGCAGATCGGCCGGGGCTTGGGGCTGTCGTTGAATACCAGGACGGCGGCTGAGAGCTGGGGGGTGGCACCCACGAAGCCGGCCGACTTGTGGTCCTGGGTGGTCCCGGTCTTGCCCAGCATCTGCCGGGTCCAGTGGGCGTTGGCCGCCGCGACGTGCGAGGTCCCGCCGGGCTGGTCATCCTTGCTCAGACCGAAAACCATGGTGTTGGCCAGCGGCTCGGCGACGGCCTGCTCGCACGGCTGCTCGGCCACGTCGACCTTCTTGCCGTCGCGGTCGAGCACCTCGACCAGCGGGCTTGGCGGGCACCAGACACCGCCGCTCATCAGCGTCGCGCCGACGTTGGCCAGCTCGAGCGTGCTGACCGGGGCCGGGCTCAACGTGAACGATCCGTTGCCCGGGCTGCCCGGCTTGGACTTGAAGAACTGGGACTGGGTGCCGCTGAACTGGCTGTCCTTGGCGTTCGGATCGGGCCGGTTGCCCTGCATGTTGCTGGCCATGGTCTCGCGCAGGCCGAGCCGAGCGGCCATGTCGACCACCGGGTCCATCCCGATCTGCTCCTCGAGCTGGACGAACGCGGTATTGGGCGACTGGGCCAGCGCGTCCTGCAAGGTCATCGTGTCCGGGTAGTGCCCGGCGTTCTTCACGCAGTACCAGAAGTCGCCGCGGCCCGCGGATGGGCAGCTACCCTTCGCCCCGCCCTTGAACACCTTGGACACGAAGTTGTCCGGCACCGAGATCTGGTTGGCCACGCCGCCGCCCTTCTCCAGATAGGCGGCCGCGGTGAAGATCTTGTAGATGGAACCGGCGCCGAACTTGTTGGCAATGTCACTTGGCAGGCCGTACACCGTCTGCCCGGCGTCCTTGTTCAGCCCGTAGTCCCGGTTGGCGACCAGGGCGACCACCTGGTGGCGGTCCTTGCCCGGTTTCACGATCGCCATCGTGTCGGCGATGCCGTCGCTGTTCTTGGGGATCTGGTGCTCGGCGGCCTGCTTGGCCAGGTGCGTCGCGTTCGCGTCGAAGCTGGTCTTGATGGTGTAGCCACCGGCGTAGAGCTGATCGTGGTTGAAGCCGAGCTTCACCAGGTAGTCCTCGACGTACTGGCAGAAGAAGCCGTACTCCGGGCCGGCACCGGTGCAGTTGGCCGCCGGCTTGTCCGGTGCGGGCAGCACGCCGAGCGGCTCCTTCTTGGCCGCCTCGGCCGCCTCCACCGACAGCTTCTGGTTCTCCACCATCTTGTCGATCACCAGGTTGCGCCGCTTGAGCGTGTCGAGATCGCGCTGCCACGGGTTGTACCGGCTCGGGTTGTTGACCATGCCGGCGAGTAGCGCGGACTGTGCGACGGTCAGCTTGTCCGGCGTGGTGTGGAAGTAAGCGTGCGCGGCCGCGCCGATGCCGTAGACCTGATAGGCGAACTCGACGATGTTGAGATAGCCGGTGAGGATCTCGTCCTTGGTCATCTTCTGCTCGAGCTGAATGGCGATCCGCGCCTCCTTGAGCTTGCGCGTGATCGTCTGTTCCTGGGCGCGCTTCTGCTCGAGCTTCTTGTCCGGGTCCTGACCCCGGTAGACCACGTTAATGAGATAATTCTTCACGTATTGCTGGGTGAGCGTGGACGCACCCTGGGTCTCGCCAGAGGTCTGGTTGGTGACCGCGGCCCGGGCCGTGCCGCGCCAGTCGACGCCGTTGTGCTCGTAGAACCGGCGGTCCTCGATGGAGATCAGCGCGGCCTTCATGGTCGGCGAGATCTGCTCCGCCGTGACCGGGATGCGGTACTGGTCGTAGAGGTAGGCGATCGGCTTGCCGTTGCTGTCCGCGACCGTCGTGACCAGCGCGGGGTCAGCCGCCACGAGGTTGGCCGAGACACTGTCGATGGCATCGCTGGCCCGGTTGGACACCACCCCGAGTGCCCCGATGATCGGGAACATCATGCCGGCGGTCAGCACGCCGGCCAGGAGGCAGAGTCCAAGGAGCTTCAGCAGGCTGTCTGGGACGCGCACCCGCCCAGAGTACGCGTGGACCCGTCCGGTCCACTTGCCGCGCCGAACAGTTGTTGACATTAGGTAACGGCTACCCGGCCCGGTGTTCTATCGGGAACCACCGACCTCTAGAGTCCGTCAACGTCTCACGACGGCGCTGAACGCCGGACCGTACCCGCGGACCGGCTGTAGGCAACCGATGCCGGGGGGTGTCGGAATTGAGGGTCGAGACGACGGTAGGGGTGGGGGTCATGCACATTGACCAGGCAGATTGGCGAGTTAACGCGCTATGCCGCGACGAGGACCCCGACGGTTTGTTCGTCCGCGGCAAGGAGCAGCGCAAGGCAAAAATGGTGTGTATCGCGTGTCCGGTGCGCACCGAGTGTCTCGCGGAGGCGCTCGACAATCGAATTGAGTTCGGCGTGTGGGGGGGAATGACAGAACGTGAGCGACGCGCTCTGCTCCGTCGCCGCCCCGACGTGAACTCGTGGCGTGAGCTTCTCGAGCACGCCCGCCGTGAGCACATCGACGACGATGTGGCCGTCGGTTAGCCGCCGGCCAGTCGTTCCCCGATCTCGCGCAGCCCGCCAAGGTCGTGCACATCGGCCGGCATGGCCGGGACGCTGATCACCGCCACCGTGGGGTGTGCCTTGGTGAACCGCGTCACCAGCCGGCGCTCCCGGCCCGAAACCGCCACCCGGTCCGCGTGCAGCCGCAGCACCGCGGCGGCCAGTTTGGCCTCGCCGGACTGCTCCAGCCGCTCCGCGGCGGCCAGCGCGTGCGGTCCGGACAGCCCCGCGAGCACCGGGTGGGTTCGGTTCACCACCAGCCCGCAGAGCGGCATCGACTCGGCGGAGAGCCGTTCGACGAAGTAGCTCGCCTCGCGCAGCGCGTCCGGCTCGGGCGCGGCGATCACCAGGAACGCGGTGCCGCCGGAACGCAGCAGCTCGTAGGTCTTGCGGGCCCGCACCCGGAACCCGCCGAACATCCCGTCGAAGGCCTGCACGAATGCCGAGGCGTCGGTGAGCAACTGCCCGCCGACGACCGTGGAGATCGCGCGCGCGAACAGCATGAAGCCGGCGCCGACGACCTTGCGCACCCCCCACCCGCCGGCCCGGGCCGGGCCGGTCAACAGCTTGATCATCCGGCCGTCCAGCGCGGACGACATCCGTTGCGGCGCGTCCAGGAAGTCCAGCGCGGAGCGACTCGGCGGGGTGTCCACCACGATCAGATCCCACCGGCCCTCGGCAGCGAGCTGACCGAGCTTCTCCATCGCCATGTACTCGCTCGTCCCGGAGAACGAGGTGGAGATGGTCTTGTAGAACGGGTTCGCCAGCAGTTCCTTGGCGCGCTCCTCCCCGGCGTGGGCCAGCACCATGTCGTCGAACGTGCGGCGCATGTCCAGCATCATCGCGGAGAGCTGTCCGGCCGGCTCGAATCCCTCGGTCTCGACGGCCCTCGGGATGTTGTCGAGCTGGTCGAGGCCGAGCGACTGGGCCAGCCGCTTGGCCGGGTCGATGGTGAGCACCACGGTCTTGCGGCCGCGCTCGGCGGCGCGCACCGCGATGGCCGCGGCCGTGGTGGTCTTGCCAACGCCGCCGGAGCCGCAGCAGACGACGACGTGCGTCCCCGGGTCGTCGATCAGCCGGTCGAGCTCGAGCCGCGTCATCCGACCCCCTGCTCGATCAGGACCTCGGCGAACTCGTAGAGCGCGGCGGTGTCCACCCCGTCGATGCTGTCCGGCAGCTCCAGCGTCGGCAGGTCCACCTCCTGGAGTTGGGCGCGGGCGCGTTGCTCGGCCTGCACCCGGATGGCGTGCTCGACGGTCTCCGCGACCAGGCCGTCAAGATCGTCCGGGGCGAGGTCGAGACCGGCGGCGGCGAGCCCGCCGCGGACCCGGGAGGCGTCCACCCGGCCGTCCGCGGCCGAGGTCACCGAACGGGCCGGCAGCCGGGGTGGGCGCACCCGGTTCACGATCACCGCGCCGGGACGCAGCTCCGCGCCGTCCAGCTCGGCCACCGCCTCGATGGTCTCCCGCACCGGCATCTCCTCGAGCAGGGTGACCAGGTGCACGGCGGTGTCGCCGGAATGCAGTAACCGGACCACTCCGTCGCTCTGGCCCTTGATCGGCCCGACCTTGGCCAGGTCCGCCATCGCCCGGGTGACGTCGAGGAACTTCACGATTCGACCGGTCGGTGGGGCGTCCAGCACGACCGCGTCGTAGACGTGCCGGCCATGCTCGTCGGTGCGCCCGACGCACTCCTTGACCTTGCCGGTGAGCAGCACGTCGCGCAGGCCGGGGGCGAGCGTGGTGGCGAACTCGATGGCGCCCATCCGGCGCAGCGTGCGGCCGGCGAAGCCGAGGTTGTAGAACATGGTGAAGTACTCGAGCAGCGCCGCCTCGGCGTCCATGTGCAACGCGCGCACCTCGCCGCCGCCCGGCGCGGCGGCGATGCGCTGCTCGGCGTATGGCAGTGGCTCGGTGTCGAAGAGCTGGGCGATGCCCTGTCGGCCTTCCACCTCGACCAGCAGCACCCGGCGGCCGCCGGTGGCCAGCGCGACGGCGAGCGCCGCCGCGACCGTGGTCTTGCCGGTGCCGCCCTTGCCGGTGACCACGTGCAGCCGCGCCCGCGCGATGTGGTCGTTCCAGCCGACCCCTGCAGTGGTCACCGGTCCAGCGTAGGTGTCTGATTTGGCCGCTGCCGGATGGCCTGGTTCCCGGCTCAGCTGGCCAAAGTCATCACGGCGACGGTGGCCCCGACCAAGGCCACGACGGACCAGGACAGCCAGGCCGGCAGCACGGTCGCGACGAGTAGGCAGAGCACCCCGAGCACGGTGAACGTGATGACGCCGGACAGGGCGACCGTGGCGCCCGTCGCCCCCCGGCGCTCCCGCGTCTTGGCCATGGTGAGCAGGACCAGTACCAGGCCGCCGGCCGCGAGCAGGGCCGCGGCGAACAGTCGCCACGCGTGCACCCGAACACGGTATCGGTCAGCGGCGATGAGCCGGTGGCCGCTACGCTGCCGCGACATGACCCAGTGGGAGTACGCCACGGTGCCGCTGTTGATCCACGCCACCAAGCAGATCCTCGACCAGTGGGGCTCGGACGGCTGGGAGCTGGTGACCGTGCTGCCCGGGCCGACCGGCGAGCAGCTGGTGGCCTACCTGAAGCGGCCGAGGGAGGCCTGAGCCATGGCGTGGCGCGAGCGGTTGGCCGAGCTCGGCATCGAGCTGCCCGCGGTACCCGCCCCGGCCGGGGCCTACGTGCCAGCGGTGCGCTCCGGTTCGCTGGTGTTCACCGCCGGCCAGGTGCCATTTGTCAACGGCAAGCTCGCCGGCACCGGCAAGGTCGGCGCCGAGATCGGGCCGGATGAGGCCAAGCAGCACGCCCGGACCTGTGCGCTCAACGCGCTCGCCGCGGTCGACGCCCTGGTCGGCATCGACGCGGTGGTGCGGGTGGTGAAGGTGGTCGGCTTCGTGGCGTCGGCCGAGGGGTTCACCGGCCAGCCGACCGTGCTCAACGGCGCGTCCGAGGTGCTCGGGGAGATCTTCGGCGATGCGGGCAAGCACGTCAGATCCGCGGTTGGCGTCGCCGAGCTGCCGCTCGGGGTGCCGGTCGAGGTCGAGCTCGTCGTCGAGGTGGCCTAATCAGGGAGGTCAGCGATGACCGACGCCACTGCGTCGTGTCACGAGTTGTTGCTCCGGCTCGCCGGCCGGCTGCCGGACCGCCAGCTGTGGCGGTTTCGCGACTGGCTGGCCACCGGCGCGCTGGACGCGCTGGCCGGCACGCTGCCGCTGACCCTGTTGCGTGAGCGGGTGGTGGTGACCGCCGAGGAGACCGTGCTGCTCGGTGACGCGCTGCTCGCCGCGGGGGCGGATCCGGGGCACGTCAACGCCGTGCCGTGGGTGGAGGAGCTCGGCGAGCTGGACTACACCTTCTCGGCCGAGGCCCCGGCGTGGTTGAGCCTTGGCGACTCCGAGGCGGTTGTGCTCGGGGCGGTGATCCAGGGCCGGCCGGAGGTGGTCGAGGTGCGGTGCAGCTGGCGCCGGCACCGGTCCGGGCTGGACGCCCCGGCCCGGGTGGTGCTGGTGACTGTCACGGCGAACGCCGCGGTGCTGGCCGGCGAGCTGCAACGGGTGCTCCGCGCGCTCGGCACCTACGAGCCCGGTGTCGAGGTGCTTCCGGATGGCATCGAGGTGCCGCGCTACCACGAGGCGGCGCTGGCCGCGTCCGAGCCGCTGCTGCCGGGGGTGGCCGCGTATCGCCGGCAGCCGGTTCGTCGTTAGCACACCGCTACCCGAAGCAGGGGAAGGGAGAGCTTCACCGTGGCGCAGGTAGGCGGGGGTGTTGGTGGCCGGCCGGGGGTGGCTTTGCCGGTCAGGGTGCACGATCTGATGCTCGGCTTCGCCGGGCGGCTCGATGATGACGCGCTCGCCGATGCGCGTGAGCTGTTGGCGTCGGCCGAGGCGGACCGGGCGCTCGAGTTCCTGGTCGGTTGCCTGGTGGCCGGCCGGATCGCGGTCACCGCAGCGCAGCGGGCCGAACTGGACGACCTGTTCGCCCAGGTCCACCGGGATCCGGTGGTGGCGGACCGGCTGGTGGTGGACGACACGGCCGCGAACCTGGCGTTGCGGCACCGCTTCGGCGGCGGTGCGGGCACCGGCGAGCCGGCCGGGCAGGGTGTCGGTGAGGCCGCCCGGGGCGTGCTCGACGTGCTGCCCGATGTCCGTTCGGTCTGGGCGGTGTGGCGGCTGACCCCGGCCGGCGCGGTGTCCGGGCCGGTGCCGCACCGGGTGGTGCTGGTCGGCGTCGGACCGGCCGGATTCCCGCCGGCGACCGCGTACCGGTTGGAGAACGCCTTGCGGCGCAACGGAATCCGCGCCTCGGTCGAGGTCCTGCGGGACGGCACCGAGGCGCCCGGGTACCACCATGCGGCCATGCAGTACGCCAGCCAGGTGCCGTTCTCCCGGCAGGCCCCGACCAACGCGGCACCGCGCCTCGGCCCGCCGGCCGAGGCCCGCGTCCCGGAGATCCGCCAGGAGATCCGCCAGCCGGAACCGCCGGTGCAACCGGCACCGCAGCCCCAACCGGCGCAGCCGATGATGGCCGCCGCGTCCGTCGCGCAGGTGCCCGACTTCGCGCCGTCCGGCCGCCGGTCCCGTCCCGACCCCCCGGCCGACCCGCTGGCCTCGGCCAACCCGCCGGCCCGGCAGGCCGTCGCGCCGCAGGCCCCGCCGGACTGGCTGACCGAGCCGGCCGTACCGAATCCCGCCGTGCGCAATGGTCGCCAACCGCAACCGTCCTCCGGTGACGATCCGCTCAGCGAGCAGGAGAAGGACCTGCTGCGCCAGCTTCAGGAGGAGTTGGCCCGCCGCGAGCAGCAGGACGAGTCCGACCACCTCGGCCGCGGCCGGCACGGGGGCAGCCAGGCGAACACCTTCGACTGGCCGACGGCGAGCGGTAGCCCGACCGTGGTCAACGGGATTCCGCCGCAGTTCCCGGACCGTCGCTGACCGCGTCACGGGCGTCACGGGCCTCGCGGGGCGCGTTCAGCGCGGGAAGCCGCCGGGGTTGGCGGCCATCGGCGGGGGCAGCGCCGCGCCGACCGTGTAGCCGATCTGCTGGATCAGTCGCTGGATGTGCAGTCCGCGGCTGACGTCGCAACGGTGCACCGTCTGTCCGTTGTGGACCATCGCGAGGAAGTCGTCGAGCAGGCGGTGGAAGCAGTCCAACGCGGACTCGCCGCGGTTGTTCAGCTCCAGGTAGCCCTGTGCGCCATACGCGGAGATGTCGTTGATCGACGGGCGCACCGGCATCCGCATCGACATGGTGGCCGTACTGGTCGCTCCGCTCGCGTGGCCGAGCAGCACCTGCCACAGGTCCGGCTCGCCGCGGTAGGCGGCCAGCACCGAGGTGATCTCCCCGAGCCCGGCGTCGAGCAGGTCGAGCACGTGCGGTCCGACGTCGGCGAGCGCGCCGCCCTCGTGGCGCCACTGGGACCGGGAGTACTGCCCGCCGAGCAGCGCACCGGAAAGCCACCGCGCGGTACCGCCGCTCCAGCCGCCGAGCCGATGCAGCTCGTCGAGCCATTCGATGGTGTCGGCGGCGAACCGCTTGATCAACACCACGATGGTCGCCACCGCGGCGTCGTCGGCGGCCGCCACCAGCCGCTCGGCGTCCTCGACCGTCGGGGCGATCGGCTTCTCCAGGATCAGGTGCCGGCCGGCCTGCGCGGCGTGCAGCGCGAGCGGCGCCTGGATGGCGGGCGGCACGGCGAACGACACCGCCTCCACGGTGGACATCAACTCTTTGAAGGAATGCGCCACCGTGGCGCCGTACGGTGCGGCCACCTCGGCGGCGGCGTTCTCCCGCCGGGCCCAGACCGAGACCAGCTTGATCCGCGGATGCGCGGCGAGGGCCGGCGCGTGCACGGAGCGTGCCCACGGCCCGGCGCCGACCAGCCCGACACGGAGCGGGGTATCCCCACGTTCGCCCATGGTCAGACATCCTTGCATTGCCGTCGAGTGCGGTGTGCCCGGCGGGTGAACGCCTTCAGCCGGCGAACCGGGGTGCGTAGGCTCGTCCCGTGCGTGAGCTGCCCGAGGAAGTGGTGCTGCCGGAGAATTTCGTGCCACCGGAGGTCCCCGACCCGCCGGTGACGCCGAAGGACTCGGCCACGGTGATGCTGGTCCGCGACGGCGCGGCCGGGATCGAGGTGTTCCTGATCCGGCGGGTGCTCGGCATGGCGTTCGCCGGCGGGATGACCGCGTTCCCCGGCGGCGGGGTCGATCCGAGGGACGCGGACACGTCGGTGGCCTGGCACGGTCCGGAACCGGACTGGTGGGCCGGGCGCTTCGGCGTCGATCAGGGCCTGGCCAGGGCGCTGGTCTGCGCCGCCGTGCGGGAGACGTTCGAGGAGTCCGGCGTGCTGCTGGCCGGGCCGGACGGGGACGCCATCGTGTCGGACACCCGGCCGCATGCCGTCGCCAGGCAGGCGCTGGTGGACCGCGAGGTCTCACTTGCCGAGTTCCTGGCCGGCGCCGGCCTCGTGTTGCGCGCGGATCTGCTGCGACCGTGGGCGAACTGGGTCACTCCGGAGGCCGAGCGGCGCCGGTTCGACACCCGGTTCTTCCTCGCCGCGGTGCCGGCCGGTCAGCTGGCCGACGGCGCCACCTCGGAGGCCGCCGAGGCCGGTTGGGTCGCGCCGGATGTGGCGCTGGACGACTGGAAGCAGGGCCGGCGTGCGCTGCTTCCGCCCACCTGGACCACGCTTGCCGAACTGGAGGACTGTGCCTCGGTGGCCGACGCGATGAGTCGCGAGCGGGTGATCGGCAAGCTGATGCCGGCGATCGTCCGGGACCCGGACGGGGGCGGGGTACGGCTGGTGGTCAACGGAGTGGACCGGTGACCCTCGCCCACCCGGCGTACGGGATCGTGCGCCCGGTCACGCCGTTCGCCTCGGTGCTGCTCGAGGACAACCCGTCGTCGATGACCCTGGACGGGACGAACACCTGGCTGCTCGGCGCGCCCGGCGCGGCCCGGCGGGTGGTCGTCGACCCGGGCACCCAGGACGCCGGGCACCTGGACCGGGTGGCCGCCGCGGCGGGACCGTTGGACGCGATCCTGATTACCCATCACCATCCCGACCACGTCGGCGGTGCGCCCTGGATGGCGGACCGGACCGGTGCGCCGGTGCGGGCGTTCGACCCGGCGCTGTGTCAGGGCGCCGAAGCGCTGACCGACGGCGAGGTGGTCGAGGTGGCCGGGCTGGAGCTGACCGTGCGGCACACCCCGGGCCACACCGACGACTCGGTGTGTTTCGAGGTGAGCCATGCCGGTGAGCGCGCGGTGCTCACCGGGGACACCGTGCTCGGCCGCGGCACCACGGTGGTCTTCGACCTCGGCGGCTACCTCGACTCGCTGCGCACGCTGGCCGCCGCGGCGCCGGACACCATCGTGCTGCCCGGCCACGGCCCCGACCTGCCTGACCTGGCCGCGGTCGCCGCGGAGTACCTGGCGCACCGCGAGGAGCGGCTGGAACAGGTGCGCGCGGCGCTGCGCCAGCTGGGTCCGCGGGCCAGTGCCAGGGCGGTCGTCGAGGTCGTCTACGCCGATGTGGACCGCTCGCTCTGGGGTCCGGCCGAATGGTCCGTCCGGGCCCAACTGGACTACTTACGGGCGCGCGGTTAGTGCTTGGGCGGCAGCATCGGCATCGCCACGTAGCGCAGCTCGACCTCGCGGGGCTCCGGGGAGCTGAAGATGGTGGCGCGCATGCCGGGCTGGACGGCAAGGCGCACCCGGCCGCCGGCGAACGGGCGTAGCGCGTCGGTCAGGTAGCGGGCCTGGAACGCCTGGCCGGTGCGGCCGCCGTCGATGGTGGCCTTCACCGACTCCTCGGCCTCGCCGGCCTGCTGGTCGGCGCCGCGCAGCCGGACCTCGCCGTCGCCGACCTCGAGCAGCAGCACGCCGCGTGCGTCGGTGTACAGCCCGACCCGCCGGACCGCGCCGGCCAGATCGTCCGCCGCCAGCTCGATCCGGGTGTCCACCTCGGACATGACCACCTTGGACTCGTGGATGAAGCCGCCGTCGAGCACCGCGGTGGTGACCACGGTGGCGCCCCACGCGAACCCGACGCCGTCCGGGCCGGCATGCAGGGTGACCCGGCCGTCGAGCCGCTTGCCCAGCTCGACCAGCAGGCCGGCGGGCACCAGCGCGTCCAGCGCACCGGCCGGCGCCAAGGGTAGGCTCGCCACGGCCAGCCGGAACCGGTCGGTGGCCAGCAGCACGAGGCGATCGCCGTCGGCCCGGATCCGCACCCCGGTGTACAGCGGCAGCGCGTCGTCCCTGGAAGCGGTGGCCGCCACCGTGGCCAACGCCTCGGCGAGCGCGGCACCAGCCACCTCGCCGGCCGGCGGCGGCAGGCTCGGCAGGCCGGGGTGCACGTCCACGTCCAGCAACGGCAGCGCATAACGGGCGCCTGGCACCCGGATGACCAGCCGGCTGCCCTCGACGACCAGCCGCACCGTGGGCTCGGCCAGCGCCCGCAGCGTCTCGGCCAGCGGCCGCGCGGGCACCAGCACCCGCCCCTCGGTGTGCACCATGGCCGCGCGGCGCACCCGCGCGGCCCGCTCCCGGTCGTTGCCGGCGAGCTCGACACCCCGCTCGTCGGCGGTGACCAGGAGGCCGGAGAGCACCGGGTCGGTGAGCCGGCCGGGCACCAGCCGGACCACGTCCGACGCGGCCTGTCCGAGTTCGGCGGCGGTGACGGTGAGATCCATACCGCGAACCTAGCCGCGCGAGGTGACATTCCGCGGTACCGCTGCCCTCGGTGTACCTCGCCCGGGCACCGACACGATGCGCTTTTCGGTCGTTCACCGGATAGCGGTTCACTCCGGGCGCTGTGGGCCCTAGGTTCGGGCCATGTGCGAGCAACCGTGCCAGGACGGGATGAGCCGCCGGACCGTGCTGGCCGGCGCCGGCCTGCTGGCGACGGCGGGGACCTTGTTGCCGGGGGTGGCCTTCGCCGAGCCGGACGATCGCGGGGCGCCGACCGAGCAGACCACGACCGTCACCGGCACCCTGCCGCCGGACGTGGCCGACTGGTTCTACCTGCCGGTCGACGTGCCCCGGGGGGTGCGTGAGCTGGAGGTGGTCTACAGCTACGACCGGCCGCAGGTGCCGCCCGGCGCCAAGGGCAACGCGCTGGACATCGGCATTTTCTCGCCGGCCGGGTTCCAGCTCGGCAACGAGCACGGCTTCCGCGGCTGGTCCGGCGGCTCCCGCGACCGGTTCACCATCAGCGCCGCGGCGGCGACTCCCGGATACCTGCCCGGCCCGGTCGAGCAGGGTCGCTGGCACGTCATTCTCGGTCCGTACACGGTCGCTCAGCAGGGCCTGACCTACCGGGTCGAGGTCACGCTGCGGTTCGGGCCGGTGCCCGCCCCGTTCATCCCGGACCCCGCGCCCGGCCGCGCGGCGGCCCGCGACCGCGGCCGGGCCTGGTACCGCGGCGACGGCCACCTGCACACCGTGCACTCCGACGGCCGGCGCACCCCGGCCGAGCTCGCCGCCGCCGCGCGCGCCGCCGGGCTGGACTTCTTCGTCTCCACCGAGCACAACACTCCCAGCGCGTCGTTGCAGTGGGGTGAGCACGCCGGCGAGGACCTGCTGGTGATCAACGGCGAGGAGGTGACCACCCGGGCCGGGCACTGGCCGGCATGGAACCTTCCGGTCGGGAAGTGGATCGACTGGCGCTACCGGACCGACGACCTGCGCGACTTCCGCCGGTTCGCCGGCGACGTGCGCCGGGCCGGCGGGCTGGTGGTCGCGGCCCACCCGTTCGCGCCATGTATCGGCTGCTCCTGGGAGTTCAGCTACGAAGCGGCCGACCTGATCGAGGTGTGGAACGGACCGTGGACCGCGGACGACGAGGCCGCCGTGACCACCTGGGACGGGCTGCTGCGCACCGGGCTCTACCGGCCGGCGGTCGGCGACAGCGACGCGCACCACCCCGACCAGGTGGTCGCCCTGCCGCACAACGTGGTGCTGGCCGATGAGCTGTCCGCGCGCCGGCTGATGGAGGGCTTCAAGGCGGGCCGGAACTGGATCGCCGAGTCGGGCGCGGTGACCCTCACGTTCGCGGCCACCGACGGGCACCGCACGGCCGGCATCGGGGAGCGGCTGACGACCGGCTCCGGCACGCCGGTCACCGTCGAGCTCACGGTGAGCGGCGCGCCGGGCACGTCCGTCCGGTTCCTCAACCAGAACGGCCCGCAGCAGGTGGCGCCGGTGGACGCGAGCGGCACCGCGACGGTCCGGTGGATCACCCAGACCCGCTACTCCGAGTGGGTACGGGCCGAGGTGCGCCGGCCGGTGCCGACCGCGAGCACACCGGACTCCATGGTGGCGCTGACTAACCCGATCTTCTTCAAGACCGGCTGACGCACCGTGTCGCGGCGCACCCAGACCAGCGCCGCGACCAGCACGCCGGCCGCGCTCGCGGCCAGGTACGAGGAGCGGATGCTGACGTGCTCCACCAGCCAGCCGCTCACCGACTGGCCGATCGCCAGGCCGAGCGTGGCCGCGGTGATCACCCAGCCGAACGCCTCGGTGACCGTGCCCTTCGGCGCGACTATCTCGAGCACCGCGGAGTGGGTGGTGGCCTGCGGGGTGATCAGCGTGCCGGCCAGCATCATCGCCGCGCCGAGGGCGAGCAGCCCGGTCGGGATGGCCAGCAGGGCCACGAGCAGGGCGAAGGCGCCGAGCAGCACGGCCTGGCGGTACCGCAGCTCCCGTGGCCACGGCCACCTGGCGTAGCCGATCCCGAAGATCACCGAGGTGACCGACCAGAGCGCCAGCAGCAGCCCGCCGACCGGCGCGTGCCCGGCCTCGGTCGCCGCGGCCGGCACCGCGACCTCCACGAACCCGATGGTCATCCCGAAGCCGAGCACGGCGAGCACGGCGGTGCGCATGCCGGGGCTGGTCAGCGCGCCGAGCAGCCGGCCGCCCTCGGACGCCTCGCCGGTCGGCGCGTGCCCGCGTACGGCGGGGGCCAGCGCGAACCCGATCGCGCCGGCCACCATGCACACACTGCCGGCCAGCACTCCGGTGCCCGGCCACGGCGTGGCGATCAGCAGGCCGGCGACGGCGGGGCCGAGGATGAAGCAGATCTCCAGGCTGATCGCCTCGTAGGCGTACGCGGCCTGGCGGGCCGAGCCGGGCGGCAGCAGGCGGGTCCACAGCGCCCGTGATGCCGAGCCGACCGTCGGCTGGCTGATCCCGATGCCGAACGCCAGCGTGACCAGCAGCCCGGTCGGCGCGTGCGCCTCGATGGCCAGCACCCCGACCGTGACGGCCACCGCGAACAGCCCGCTGGCCACCAGCAGCGGCCGGGTCGGTCCGAGCCGGTCCATCAGCCTGCCCTGCGCGACCGAGCCACTGGCCACCCCGGTGAGCACGCCGGCCGACACCAGTCCGGCGATCGCGAACGACCCGGTCTGCCGCTGCACGTAGAGCAGCAGTGACAGGCCGACCATGGCGATCGGCAACCGGGCCAGCGCCGCCGTGATCACCGCGGCCGGTGCGCCCGGTGTGGTCAGCGCGGTGCGGTAGTCGACGTAGCGGGCGGAGTGGGACATGTACTCCAGTAAAGCAAACTCTGGTACGTGCGTACCACTTCTTTTCGGATGCTGTCCGTTTGCCCGCGCGGACGGCGGGTAATCCTCACCTTCAGCTGACCAACCGCAACCGAACAGTCGGTGCACGCGGGCAACCTGACCGCCAGGTCAGGAGTCCAAGTAGCGGGAAAGTTGTTGAGGACCTGCCGCGGTGGGGTAACGATTGCGGCGACGGAGCGTTTATACCGAACACAAGTCAGTCCACGAGTTCCTCCGGAGTACGGGTCGGGGCCTCATCCCGGAGGGCGGGGAGCGTGGGCCGTCGGGGGATGGTCCACGCAACGCGAAGGGCCGGTGCGCCGCGTCGGGGGCGGCGCCCGGCCCTTCGTGCTGCCCGTGTTCGGTGGCGGGTTGGCTGGTGTGGCGGTTCGGGCGGTCAGCGAGCCCGGCGGGCCAGCCGCTCCGGATCCATGATCAGCACGCTTTTGCCCTCCAGCCGCAGCCAGCCGCGGTGCGCGAAGTCGGCGAGAGCCTTGTTCACCGTCTCCCGGGACGCGCCGACGTACTGCGCGATCTCCTCCTGGGTGAGGTCGTGGGTCACCCGCAGCAGGCCGGCCTCCTGGCTGCCGAACCGCTGGGCGAGCTGGAGCAGTGCCTTGGCCACCCGGCCGGGCACGTCGGTGAAGATCAGGTCGGCGAGCATCCCGTTGGTCCGGCGCAGCCTGCGGGCCACCACCCGCAGCAGCTGTTCGGCGATCTCCGGACGAGTGGCGATCCATTGCCGCAGCGCCGGCCGGTCCATGGTCGCCGCGCGCACCTCGGTGACCGTCGTCGCGGTCGACGTGCGCGGACCGGGGTCGAAGATGGACAGCTCGCCGAACATGTCCGACGGGCCGAAGATGCCGAGCAGGTTCTCCCGGCCGTCCGGTGACTTGCGCCCGATCTTCACCTTGCCGGCCAGGATGACGTACAACCGGTCCCCGGGTTCGCCCTCGGCGAAGACCACGTGGCCTCTGGGAAACTCAACGGACTCCAGAGTGCCGGCGAGCGCTTCCGCGGCGGCCGGCTCCACGCCCTGAAAAATGCCCGCCCTGGCCAGGGCCTCTTCCACGCATGCCTCCCGAGCTCGCCCGCCGCTGCAACTGAATCACTGCAGTGTAGGGCGTGTGCGGTGGATCACGGGCCGCGGACTCGCCGGACGCGCCGGGACCGTCAGACCTTCACCCGCCTGCTGCGCAACCGGGCGGCGCGACCACCGAGCCGGCGCAGCCGGAACAGTTCGAGGGCGCGACCGATGCCGTGCCCGTAGAGCGCCCGCACCTCGTCCGGCCTTGCCTGCTCGAGGAACTCCTCGACCTCGTCCTCCTGCACGGCGACGTGCCGCAGCCGGGCCTCCACGCGTTCCATGAACAGCGCGAAGAACATGACCACCAGAGGTACCGCGAACACGAACCATACGGTCATCGACTGTCGATCCTCGCTCATCCGGCTCGGCCAGTGTGGACGTCAGTGTCGACATCGGTCGACATCGTGGGCCGTCGGCCCACACGGCGTGTCTTGCGGACTGTCGTTGCAGTAGACGTCGTGGGTACGCATGAGGTTGTCGTGCGGACCGTAGGCTAGCGGCGTGCCACCCGCTACCCGACGACGACCCCACCGAGATACCACTTCCGCCGCCGGCTCAAACGAGCACACCAAGGATCCGGGCTTGGTCCGCCGTGCCAGGAGGATGACCAGGGCGCTGGCCGAGGGCTATCCGGACGCGCACTGTGAACTGGACTTCACCAACCCGCTCGAACTCGCGGTGGCCACGATCCTCTCCGCGCAGTCCACCGACGTGCGGATCAACCTGACCACGCCGACGCTGTTCGCGAAGTACCGCACCGCGGCCGACTACGCCGGCGCGGACCGGGCCGAGCTCGAGGAGATCATCAAGCCGACCGGGTTCTTCCGGAACAAGGCCACCTCGCTGATCGGTCTGGGCGCGGCGCTGGTCGAGCGGTTCGGCGGCGAGGTGCCGAACCGCCTGGAGGATCTGGTCACCCTGCCCGGAATCGGGCGCAAGACGGCCAACGTGATCCTCGGCAACGCGTTCGGTGTGCCGGGCATCACTGTGGACACCCACTTCGGCCGGCTGGTCCGCCGGTTCGGCTGGACCACGGAGGAGGACCCGGTCAAGGTCGAGCACGAGATCGGCCGGCTGGTCCCGCGCAAGGACTGGACCATGCTCTCGCACTGGGTGATCTTCCACGGCCGGCGGGTCTGCCACGCCCGCAAGCCAGCCTGCGGGTCCTGCTTCCTGTTCCGCGACTGTCCGTCCTACGGCCTCGGTCCGACCGAGGCGGAGGTGGCCGCCAAGCTGGTCAAGGGCGTCGAGGCGGAGCACTTGATCGAGCTCGCCGAGCGCACCCGCAACGGCTACCGGCCCGGTGCCGTCGGCGGCGCCGGATGAGCAACCGGACGCGGTGGCTGGGCGTCGGGTTGATTGTGCTTACCGCGGCGGTGATCGCACTGTGGCCGAGGTCGACGCCGGCCCCGGCGGGTTCCGCCGCGCCACCGGGTGCCGGCGCCCAGGACCTGACCGCGGCCAGGGCGAACGCCGCGCTCGACCACTGCCCGGCCGCACCCGGCGGCCCGGCCACGCTTGCCGGGGTGCGGGTGCACTGCCTTGCCGACGGTTCGACGGTCGACCTCGGCGGCGCACTCGCCGGGCGGGCCGCGCTGGTCAACGTGTGGGCCACCTGGTGCGAGCCGTGCCGTGCGGAACTGCCCGTGCTGGCCGCCTACACCACGGCGCCCGGTGCGTTGCCGGTGCTCGGGCTCGCCGTGCAGAGCGATCCGGCCGGCGCGCTGGATCTGCTGACCCGGCTGCACGTGCGGTTCGCGAACCTGCTCGATCCGGACGGTGTGGCGCAGCGGGCCATCAAGGCCCCGGACGCGCTGCCCGCGTCCTTCGTGATCGGAGCCGACGGCAGTGTGCGATTCGTCGCCGACCCGAGGGTGTTCCACAGTGTCGACCAGGTTCGCCAGACCGTCGACCGGTATCTGCCGGCCGGCCGGAACGGCACCCCGTGACGCCGGACCACGGACCGCTGGTCGCCCCGGCTGACGTCCCCGAATGGCTGCGCGGGCTGGTCCAGGCCAGTGCGAACCTCGATATCGGGATGTTCCGCCGGTTCCCGCCGCCGGGCTCGGGCATACGGGACGCGGCGGTGCTGATCCTGCTCGGCGAGCAGGAGCGGCACGGACCGGACGTGCTGCTGCAACTGCGCGCGGGCGGCACCGGCGCGCATGCCGGCCAGGTCGCGTTTCCCGGCGGTGCGGCCGAGCCGCACGACGACGGGCCGGTCGCGACGGCGCTGCGCGAGACCGTTGAGGAGACCGGGGTGGACCCGTCCGGGGTGCTGCCGGTCGCGGTGTTTCCCACGCTGCACATCCCGGTGTCCGGCTTCCACGTCACGCCGGTGCTCGCGCACTGGGTGCGGCCGAGCCGGGTGTGGGCGGTGGACGCGGCGGAGACCGCCGCCGTGTCGCGGGTGCCGATCGCGGTGCTCGCCGATCCGGCCACCCGGTTCCAGGTGCGGCACCCGGCCGGTTTCGTCGGGCCGGCGTTCGCGCTGCCCGGAATGCTTGTCTGGGGCTTCACGGCCGGTGTGCTGACCTTGGTGCTCGCGGCAGGCGGATGGGAGCGGCCATGGGACACCGGCGATGTTCGTGATCTTGATGCGGCCTGGCGCGCGGTCGCGGCGGAGGTTTAGGCATTGAACTGGGTTGACCTGGTCGTCCTCGGGCTTGCCGTGCTGGCGGCGGTGTCCGGCGCGCGGCAAGGCGTGATCATCGCACTGCCGGCGTTCCTCGGCGTGCTGCTCGGCGGCATCGCCGGCGTGCTGATCGCGCCGCTGGTGGTCGAGCACATCGATGCGACGCCGACCAGGGTGGCGTTCGCCTTCGCGATCTTCGTGCTGTTCATCGCGCTCGGCGAGACGCTCGGCGTGTGGGCCGGCCGGACCGTCCGGCAGCGGATCTCCTCGCCGCGACTGTCCGGAGTGGACAGTGCGCTGGGTGCGGTGGTGCAGGGCGTCGTGGTGTTCGTGGTGGCCTGGCTGATCGGCTCGGCGCTGAGCACGGTTGGCAACTTGCCGACGCTGGCCTCGGCGATCAACCGGTCGGTGATCCTCGGCGGGGTGGACGACGTGATGCCGGCCGCGGCACAGGACCTGCCGGCCACCCTGCGCAGGATTCTCGACGACACCGGCTTCCCGGCCGTGGTCGATCCGTTCAACCGCGCGCCGAGCAAGGAGGTCGCGGCCCCGGACCCGGCACTTCAGGCCAGCGCCGTGGTGCAGGGGGTGCGGCAGAGTGTGGTGAAGATCCACGGCAGGGCGCCGTCCTGCGAGCGGGCGCTGGAGGGCAGCGGGTTCGTGGTCGCGCCGCAACGGGTGATGACCAACGCGCACGTCGTCGCCGGCACCAACGAGGTGAACGTCGAGTTCGGCGACCGGCGGCTGCGGGCCAAGGTGGTGCACTACGACCCGGAGACCGACGTCGCGGTGCTCGCGGTGCCCGGCCTGTCCGCGCCAAGCCTCCCGTTCGCCACCGGGGACGGCACCTCTGGGCAGGACAGCATCGTGCTCGGCTACCCGCTGGATGGCCCGTACACCGCGGCGCCGTCCCGAATCCGGGACCGGATCTCGCTGTCCGGTCCGGACATCTACGGTTCGCGCACGGTCAACCGGGATGTGTTCACGCTGCGCGCGGTGGTCAAGAGCGGCAACTCGGGTGGCCCGCTGGTGGACACCAGGGGTCAGGTGCTCGGCGTGGTGTTCGGCGCCGCGGTGGACAACTCCGACACCGGCTTCGCACTGACCGCCGACGCGGTGCGTGAGGTGGCGGAGCGGGCGCCGAGCGAGACCGAACAGGTGGACACCGGCCACTGTGCCGACTGAGACGCCGACCGAAGACCGGTGACTGAGACCGGGTGACTGGGGCGCCGGCTAAGCGGAGCTGAGGAAGCCCTTCAGCACCGCGCTGGCCTGTGCGGGCACCTCCTGGTGCGGGTAGTGCCCCACGTCGTCGAGCGAGACCGACAGGCTGGGCGGGCCGATCCACTCGGTGGAGGCGTAGACGGTGCGCGGCAGCATGTAGCCGTCCAGCGCGCCGTGGAGTTGCAGCACCGGCAGGTCCACCCGGCGCGCCATGGCCTCGTTGAACCGCCTGCCCTCGGTGCGCACCTGGGCGCGCACTGCCCACCGGTAGTACTCCAGTGCGCTGTGTGCCACGCCCGGCACCAGAAGTGCCCGGCGGAACCGCGCCACCGTGTCGGCGAAGTCCGGCTGCTCTGTCCACTGTGGACCGGACAGCCGGCGCATGGCGGCCTCGATCCGGGCGCCGCCGTCCCGGGTCAGCCGCCGCTCCGGGAGGAACGGGAACTGGGCGGCGAACAGCCCGCGCAGCGCCCTGGCCTGGTTGGTTCTGCGGCGGTACAGCGCGGTGCGGCGAACCTCCCGGCGCAGCGCCAGCGGGTGCGGCGCGGCGAGCGCGCTCACCGAGCGGACCAGTCGCGGGTGCAGCGCGGCGCTCGCCCAGGCCAGCAGGCCGCCCCAGCCGTGCCCGACCAGATGCGCCCGCCGCTCACCGAGTGCCTTGATCAACCCCGCGACATCGCCGGAGAGCGTCCACGCGTCGTATCCGCGCGGCGGTTTGTCGGAGTCGCCGTAGCCGCGCAGATCCACCGCCACCGCACGGAAACCGGCGTCACCGAGCGCGGTGAGCTGGTGACGCCAGGTCCACCAGAACTCGCCGAAGCCGTGCAGCATCAGTACCAG
>JBJMIG010000049.1:0-9574 GCA_045806965.1 Labedaea sp.
CATCGCGAGGATGTCTTGCTCGGTGGACGCGCCGTCGTTGCCGAGGGCGACCAGCGCGGAGCCGAGCCGGTCGACGTCTTTCGCGCTGGTGCCCATGATGTTGGAGAACTTCGCCAACCCGGTGGCGGCCTCGTCGGCGGTGAGGTTGGTGGTGTTCCCCAGGTCGATCATCACCTTGGTGAAGCTGGCGATGTCCGCTCGTTTGATGCCGAGCTGGCCGGCGGCCTCGGCGACCGCGGCGATCGCCTCGTGGCTGGCCGGCAGCGTGCGGGCCAGTTGCCGCAGCTGGCCCTCGAGGGCGGCGATCTCCTGGTCGCTGCCGTCGACGGTCTTGCGGACCCCCGCGAAGGCACTTTCCCAGTCGATCGCGGCCTTCGCGGCCAGGCCGAGACCGAGGACGGTGGCGGCGCCGAACGAGGCCATCCCGACACCGAGCTCGGTGAGGGCTTGGCGGTGCTTGCGTTGCTGCGCCTCGAGGGCGGCGAACTCCTTGCGCTGCGCCGCGGTCAGCGCGGTGGACTTCTCCATCTCCCGGCGCAAATCGGAGTAATCAGCCCCGATTTTGTACGTCAAACTCTTGCTCGCCGAGGTCATTTCGTCGACCGTCCTATGCAGATTGAGTCCACAGTGGACTAGAAACGTGTACGGAACCGACTGTTCGCGAAAACGGAAGTCCGTGACTCGTACGCAGCCCGGCGGGCCTGGCTACGGGTCAAGAAGCCGCAGGTCAGAGGGACTTGCACCCCGGGGGGGTCTGGGTCGGCGAGCAGGGACGCAGGTCGACGAGGGAGTGACCGACCTTGCGCCAGGAGTCCGACAGGACGGCGTTTGACGCCCCTGCTCGCCGGGTCATTGAGTGGCCTGCATCGCTTGTGGTTGGCGCTCGGCCCACAGAGCTACGAATGCTTCGACGGCCTCGCCAAGGTCTGCTGGCCGGGTTGCGAACAGGCAGCTGAACTGGGCAATGCTGTCGAGCGGCACGCTCTCGCCGCCGAGCTTGGCAGTGCGGTCGATCACCTCGGCGATGGCCTCGAAGTCGGCGGTGGTGATCATCAGTTCGCGCCGCGGTAGAAGCCGCGGTGGTCGACCACGGTGCCCGAGTAGATGTGCCGGATCTTGAAGGTCATCTTGTCGGCGTCGAACATGCTGCCGTTGTTCTGGTCGCTCTGCGTGAACAGCTCGGGAGCATCGCTCGAGGCGTAGAACCCGAGTTCGATGGTGGACTGCTGCGCCGGATCGGCGACGAGGTACCAGTCGTTCTGGTCGGTGTAGTAGTCGACGACGATCGGCTGGACACCGCGGTGCAGGTTGGCCCGGTCGGCAGGGTCGTTGCTGTTGGCAGGCACCGCATCCGGTGTCGCGGTGAGCTGGAACGCGATTTCCTCGAGGTCGGACGGCACGACCAGGAACTTCGGCACGATCGAGAGGATGTCGGCGCTGTCGCTGTAGGCGGCCTGCTTGCGCATCTTGCGGCGGCCGGCCGACAGCGTCGAGTTGCTGAGCACCGCCGGGTTGTCGGTGTTGGCGTGGTTGGCGTGGAACAGCGCCGTCGAGTCGTAGGTGACCGCCGCGTTGGTGGGCAAGATGTCGAAGACGAACCGGTACAGGGTGTTGGCGGCGCTGCGCCCGAGCCGAACGGGGATGCGCCGGGTCGCGCTGACGTCGTCGTTGGCGATCATCTCCAGCGTTAGGTCCTCGGTACCACCGCGCTTGCTGATGCCGTAGGTGGCCTCCTCGTCGGGCGGCGACGGTAGCGGCTGGTACGGGGCGCCCTGACCGACCGGGGGCAGCAGCCCGTAGCCGCCGAACCGGACTCGCCGCTGGGTGCGGAAGTCCAGTCCGTACTCGATGGCCGACACGATCTGCTTCCAGTCCACCCAGGACGGACGGCGGTACTCGGCGATGAGCCGGCGGGTGACCGAGTCACCGAGGACCTCGGCCCACGAAGTCGAGTTCAGGGACTCGGTAGAGCGCATCCCGCTGGAAAAGCCAGTGCCGTAGGAATCGGCGAGCACGCGCCGATTGAGGTCCTCGTCGAGGTAACGCACCCGGTGCCCGGTGATGTCCAGGTAGGCCTCGCGCAGGGTGCGGTAGCCGCCGCCCTCACCGTCGATGGTGAAGAACGCGTCGAGCGCCTTGAGCTTCTTGCCGTGCGACTCCTGGGTGACCTGGGTGGTCACGGTGGGCCGCAGCTCGGCGCGGTCGATCGCAGCCACGGCCGACCACACCGATTCGATCGCCGCGGTCAGCTGCGCTTCGGAGAACCGCTCCGGCAGGCCCTTGGTGATCCCCTCGACGCACTGCTGGGGCAGGCCGCGGGCGGTGGCCTCCTGCGCGATGACGGCCCGGCCGCGGGCGGTGCCGCGATCGTGCAGCAGCTCGGGCGGCGTGGTGTCCCCCGTGCCGGTCTCGCCCTCGGTGCCGCCGGCGACCATGCGGACGGCCTGGCCGCCGGCGGCCGGGTCGGCGACGACGTCCGCCGAGTTGACCTTGACCACCTCGGTGGCCTCGGACACTCGGCGGCCGCCGGACTCGAGCGGGCGGTACCGAGCGAGCACGTCGTGGCTGATACCCACCAGGGGCGGCAGGCCGAGCTTCTGCGCGGCGAGGCTGGCGTCGAGCAGCTCGGCGACATGCGTGGCCGAGGGCAGCAGGTGCAGATCGGCCTCCAGCCCCTCGGCGGACGCCTCGACGGACCGGTACGAACCGACCAGGCCGGCGACGGTCGACGAGCGCAGCTCGGCGTCATCACGGTGCCGGTCATAGGCCTTGGCGCCCTCGTAGAGGGGGACCGCGGTCCGCATGACGGCCTCGGGGTAGCGCCGGCCGTTCTTCGAGTCGCCGTAGGCGATGACGCGGACCCGGAACACCCGGTTGCCGGCTTCGTCGTTGCCCTTGGCTTCGAGGATCCGGCCGCCGGCAACGTCGCGGGCGGTGGTGGCCTCGGTCTCGGCGGTGGTCGACTCGCAGAACCGGACAGTGGAACTGATCATGGCAGACCTCACGGAAGTCACTGTGATTTAAGGACTTCCGTCGAAGGCTCTGGCCGGTGCTCGACGGTTCCGGCCGCCACGGCGACATCACGTGCTGCCTCGCGACTACTGCCCGGAATGCTAGCAGGGAACCTGTGCGTGACCGGCATATCGCTCCACACCGGCCAGTCCACCGTCCCCGCCGGAAATCCCTCGGCGATCCGGTTCCGCAGCCACTCCAGCACATACGCGTGCTCGACGACGACCCCGTTCGGACACAACCCGCACACCAACCGAGCCTCCCGCCACCCGTCCGGGAGCACCACGCCACCCGCCAGCCGCGAGTGCAGCAGAACACCCGGCGCCCGCCGGTCGATCCACAACCGAGCGAACCGGCGATAGCGGTCATCGCGGCAGGTGAAGCCCATCGCGAAGATGTAGCCGCGGCTCTTCGCTCGCGTCATTTCTCGACCCTCCAAAGTAAAGTGCCTGGTCAAAGGGACTTCACCCCCCGGACCTCCCAGTCAGATGGCACGTCGCTGGCACGCATCTGGCACTGCCACTCGGTGCCGTCGTCAACGAACACCGTGGGCCGCGGGCAGTGCGAGCGGGCCCACGGGCAGGTGTCTTCGTGCAAGATCGCGGTGAGGTGGATCAGCGATGCCGGTGGTCGGGTCCATCCACAGAGGACCTCCGCCGGGCAGTCGTGGCAGCCAACGAATCCCGGCCTCGGGGTCAGGAGTATCTGCTGCTCGGCGGGGATCATCGGACGCCTCGCCGTGCGAGCGCGGCACGGACCAGCTGGACGCCGACGTGGATCCGGTCTGGGTCAGGCGGGTCGAGGGGTGGGCGTCGACGGGAGAGGTGTGGCCGCCAGCGTGGGCAGGGGCGTGGGTGGTCGGCGTCGGGGTCGAGCCATCCAGCGTCGCACCGGTGAGCCGGCGTGCTTCCGGCGGAAGCAGTGGTGTCGGCCTGGTCGACGAGTTCGCCATAGTCACGACGCATGGCTGACCGCCTTGGGGTGGCAGCGCGGGCATGGGCGAGGCAGGCCGCTGGTCTCATCGATGACCATCCGGGCGGACGGGTTGTCGCCGGGCTGCGCGTCGCAATTGCCGCACGGCGGTGGAAGTGCGGACCGTGTGATGTTGGTCGACGTCGTGAGATAGCCGAGAAGTTCCTCGTTGGTCATCACGCGCAGCAGGCCCTCGAGGTTCCGCGGTGCACGCCTGCGCCGAACCTCGGCAACGACCGCCGCGGCGTCGCCAGGCGTGATGCTGAGCCGGCGGGCCAGCGCGGCCGTGGCGAAGTCGTCCATGTTGGACGGATCGCGAGTGCCTGCGGCCGCGCTTGCTGCTGTTCCTGTAAGTGCTCCTGTTGGGTCCGATCCAGCAGGAGGGGTGTCTCCTGATCCAGCAGGAGGGGTGGGGTCCTGATCCAGCAGGAGGGGTGCTCGCGACCCCTCCTGATCCAGTGGGATGGGTACCCCTCCTGACCCAGCAGGAGGGGTGGGGATGGCGGGCAACCGCTCGGACGGCCGGCCAGGTCGCTTCCCGCTGTGCAGCCAGCCGAGCCGATCAGCGTCGGCCAGCAGCTCGAACACGCGCGACGGATACAGCTGGAATTGCTCGGCGAGCGTGGCGACTGACGGCACGGCGTGGCATCCGTTGCTGCTCATGTAGGTGCCCACCAGGAGCAGGAATCCCTTGAGGTGTCTCGGTACCGAGGTGTCTGCGCGGAGCTTGCGCTCCCACGCGAACCGGGCGTTGTCACCGGTGACCAATGTGCGTGGGGCACGCGCGGGCTTGGACCTCATGCCGGCCAACCACGTCCGTACGGGCGCTCGACGACCAGGCCGGCGAGCTGGCCCAGCCCACGGTCGGTGCCGGCGCCGTGCAGCGGGCAGCAGGGGCCGCGCCAGCAGCAGCCGCGGAACGAGCAGGGTCGTGGGCCGGCTGGCGCGGCCCTTGAGTCAACAGCCAGCCCCGATTCCGGCGCCGACACGCGGGGTCAGCCCGCGGCGGGAATGCGCCGGATGAGCTTCTCCACGTCGTTCAGGTCGACCTTGACGACGCGCGTCCCGTCGACCCGGTAACCGGGTAGGTCGCCGGCGGCGATGAGCCGGCGGACGGTGCGCGGGCAGACGTCGAGCACCTCGGCCGCCACGACCAACGAGGCGAGTCTCCGAGGCTTGGGTATGGGGGATGGCATGCTTGGCTCCGCCGTTCTTCGCAAGGGTTCGGCACGGCGGACCCCAGGTGCTCGGGCAGGCGCGACAACGCCTTTTGCTCGGGCGGTTTCCCTGGGGTCCGCTGCTGACTGCGACGAATCTAGATGACGCCAGGGGACTGCCGCGCGACCAAGATCAAATCGCGCACCACTCGGCACCACAAGGCACCACACATGACCACAATCCCTAGGAATCCCTAGGAATCATTAGGAATCCCCTAGGGCACTCCTGGGCATGTCTGGGCACTCCTGGCACCCATCGTGGGAGAGTCCGTAACGGGTTGGTAACGAGCGCGGTTCGGGCGTGTCGTGCCGCTTGGGCGCGCCGGCCGCCGGCAGGGCGTCGGGCACGTTGTGGGCACGGAATGAGGAAGGCCCCGCCGAAGCGGGGCCTGACCTGCGTGAACGTGGGTGGGCGATACTGGGATCGAACCAGTGGCCTCTCCGGTGTGAGCGGAGCGCTCTCCCGCTGAGCTAATCGCCCCTCGCGACGACGATACGTTACATGGCCCCTGCGGTCAGCGGAAAAACGGGGAGGCCAACCAGTTCTGGTGCAGTCCGATCCAGCCGCCCACCAGGGTGAACACGTTGAGCAGCCACAGTGTGGCCAACACCACCAGGCAGGTGAACGCGTACGTCGTGACCCGGACGACCGGGTGCTGCCGCCGTATCCACCCGCGCCAGGCGTCGTACCTGTCCTTCAGGAAGGCCAGCACGACATGGGCCCAGCGGAACTCGGCGGCGAGGATGGTCAGGCCGCCGAACACCACCAGCCAGCCGGGGCCGGGATAGGGGATCAACACGATGCCGACGGCGAGCACCAGGCCGCCGAGCAGGGCCACGCCGGTCCGGTAGAGCGTCAGCATGGTCGAACTCCTGGTCGCCCAGCGTGGCCGGTGGCGCCGCCGTGCGCGCTCCGTCATCGTCTGCCCCACGTACGCATTGTGCCCGGTCACGTGCGGCGCGGGCGGAACTTTGAGATCATGTGAACGGGCCAGCGTGGCACGCCGGCCGTAGCGGCGCGACCTTGCCGGGCAACATTCAGGCCACAGTGCTACCGAGAATCGACCGATCCTTGCCAGTATGGAAGTAGACCGGTGTTGGCCCCAGCGCTGGACCGGACGGGTGATGTTTGGCGGACTTTGCGACTATTGCGTCGTCCAGACGTCACATTGACAGGGCTCAGTCGTTCAATGGACTGGGAAGGGAGCAGAAGGGTAAGACGATGCGCAACGATCACGTCACGCTCCGCTCGACAGCGGTGTTCGATCTGTTGGCCCCCCGCACGCCAGCGGTGCCGGTCAAGGTCGAGCTGCGCTACGACACGCGTGATCCGTATGCCGTCGTCGCGGCCTTCCGCACCGGCCGGGCCGGCTGGGTGGAGTGGGTCTACGCCCGCGACCTGCTGGCTGACGGCTTGATCGCCGAGGCGGGCGACGGCGACGTCCGGATCCGGCCCGCCGCCGACGACCCCGAGGTGGTCGTGATCGAACTCAGCTCGCCGTCGGGCCACGCCGTGTTCGAGGCCTCCGCCCAGGAGTTGGCCGACTTCCTCGACCGTACCTACGACGTCGTCGTGCCGGGCAACGAGCACCTCTGGGTGGACGTCGATGAGGCCCTGACCCACCTGATCTCGACTGATTTGACCTGAGATCCGAGGGGTGGGACAACCCAGTACCCGAGTTGATCCCGGATTCGCAGGTCGGATACAGTTCGCCACGCACCACGGCAGCCGGCCAAGGGGGACATCGTTCCGCCACCGAAGCCGTGGCTCGCGGACGTAGCGCAGTTGGTAGCGCATCACCTTGCCAAGGTGAGGGTCGCGGGTTCGAGTCCCGTCGTCCGCTCGGTCGGCCCCTCGGACCAGGGCCGGACTCCCGGGACACCTCGGGAACGGCGGAGTGGCCGAGTGGTTTAGGCAAGGGCCTGCAAAGCCCTGTACGCGGGTTCGATTCCCGCCTCCGCCTCGGCGGGCGATTAGCTCAGTGGGAGAGCGCTACCTTGACACGGTAGAGGTCACTGGTTCAATCCCAGTATCGCCCACAGCTGTACCAGGTCAGGGCCCGGTTCGCCGGGCCCTTTCGCTGCGCAAGGTGGCATTGCGCCGTGACCCGTCGCTTGTCGTGGCTCGTTACAGCGGAATGTCACCTTGCGCGGTTAGAAGCGAATGAAGGTGACATTGCGCTGTACGGCTGGGGCTGGCTGTACAGCTGAGCCGGTACGGCTGGGGCTGTACGGCTGAGGAGGAGATCGCGAGGGTCAAGTCCTATGCTTCCATCCGCGCAGGCGGATCTTGACCGTACGAACCGGGAGGCGAGTGAGCATGGCGACGAACGAGGATCTCATCCGAACGTTCAACGAACTCGACCTGAACGGCGACGGGCAGATCACCGCGCGGGAGTTCGCGGCCGCCATGATCGCCCGTGGTGAGGAGGTCTCCGATCCGGAGATCGAGTCGATCTTCGCCGATGCCGACAGTAACCGGGACGGGCAGATCTCGCTGGCCGAGTTCACCGCGGCCTGGGATCGTGCCGAGCGGCCGTAGCGCCCCGGCCTCCGCGCTGCTGACTGCCGGTTTCCCCTTTACACTCCGTGACGATTTGTTGACGGATACGGGGTGGCCAAGTGAGCGAGCCGTTGAGCGCTGTGAGCGCGGTAGCGATCGACTGGGGCCCGGTGGCGGCGTGGGCCGGTGTCTGCGCCACGCTGCTGGTAGTGGTCACCACCAGCATGGTCGCGCTCGGAACCTTCGCCAACTTTCGTGGTCCGCGGGTTCGGCTCACGTTCGAACCGTCGGAGCCGTGGTGCCGGCGGAGTGACGTCCACGGGGGCAGCGTCGGCTTGTGGGTTCGCATCGGGGTCGAGAATGTGGGCCGCGGCCCGGCTCGCGGCTGTATCGGCCGCCTGATCAGGGTGGTGACCGATGGTGACGTTCGGGCCGACGTGGACCCGGTGCAGTTGCGCTGGGCGGGGGTGCCGCGGTCCCGCGCGTTCGACCCGATGGACGTGCGCCGGGACCAGCGTGAGTTTCTCAACGTGTTGTGTCTGTTCGAGGGTTCGCACTGGCGGATGGTGACGTTCGAGGATCCGGACTTCGATCCGGGATTCGCCACCGAGCTTCCCCTTGACGGCGAGCACGACGTGCAGATCTCGGTATTCGCCGACAATGCCAAGACGATCACGAAGACGCTCGTCGCGCAGGCACATCCGGCCGGCGGGGACGCGACGCTGCGGCTCGTCTGAGGTTCGCTCCGGCAGGCCGGGTCAGAAGTTGCAGTTGGTCACGTAGGCCGGATCGGACGTCGTCCAGCCCCAGTTCGGCCCGCTGACCACGTGGTAGCGGTTGTAGGGCGGGTCGGTGCGGTCGACGTAGAACACGATGCCCGTGCCCCAGTGGTCATGCGCGACGTCGGAGGAGGCCCCGGCGAACACCGAGATTTCCCGTGCGGTCACGCGCTTGCAGTACGAGGCCTGGACCCCCGTACCGCTCGCCGACGCCGGGACGGCGGCCAGGGCCGCCGCGGCCATTGCGGCCACGCCGACCACGGCAAGCCGCGTTCGCACCGAGTTCGCCATGAGTCCTCCTTTGCCGCCGCTTCCTTGATGGCAGAGACCAACCTAACACCGGCACAGTTGGTTAGAGGGTCTGGCTGCTCAGCACGACCGACTGGTCGATCAGCCACCCGCCGTTCTGATTGACGAGCGTGTAGCGGTGGCGTTCGCGGACGACCCTGCCGTCCTTGAACCCGTACTCGACCGTCGCGTCCACGGTGTTCGCGGCGATTGCGTTGACCTGGGAGACCCGGACCGTGTTGATGCGACCCCAGAAGGTCTGGTAGCCGCCGTAGCCGCCGGCCGGGTGCTGCTGGTACTTCGGCGTCAGCCAGGACCAGGTCTGCTCAAGGTCGCGGGGCATCAGGGCGTAGTAGCCGGTGATCGTTCCAACTGCGCTCTGCCGGACGCTCGCCTGCGGCGCCGCCGTGTTCGCCGGTGGCTCCGGGGGCGGTGCGCTGCTGGTGGTGCGAGCCGGCGGGCCGACCTGGCCCGGGGAAGTAGATGCGGTGGACGCGGTGGACGCGGCGGGCTTGGCCGATGAGGTCGGCCCTGGTGCCGCCGCGCCGCCGTTACGGCCCGCGGTCAGCACGAGCGCCACGACCGCCCCGGCGAGCCCGAGCACGGCGGCGGCCAGAATGACCGCCAGCCGGGTGCGCCGGGCGCGGCCGGCCGCAGGCATCCGTGAGCCGCCGGGATGATCGTCGGTGTGCTCGGTGACCTCGGCGGGCCGCCCGGCGGGCGGCACCGCGGGTGCGACCGGCTCGCGCGGCACCGCGGGTGCGACCGGCTCGCGCGGCACCGCGGGTGCGACCGGCTCGCGC
>JBJMIG010000050.1:0-183029 GCA_045806965.1 Labedaea sp.
GCCCGTCGGGTCCGGTCAGTTCGAGGGTGGCGTCCATCTCGACCATGGGCAGGCGTCGGCGGGCGGCGGTGATCGCGTCGCCTTCGCGCATGTGCGCCTTCTCCCGCAGCCGCACCTGGTCCAGTTCGGATTGGAAGGCGGCCCGGTCGACGATCGCGGGCATACTCGCCGCGTCCAAGGCGCTGGCCACCGACTCGCCAGGATCCATAGCTTCATCCGTCATGAGATTCCCCTCATTGTTCCCGCAACAACGGCCCCATCAATCAACCACAAACGAGGGTATGCGAACGTCGCTGACGGGTCAGTCGCGGTCCGGCCCTATTTTAGTGCGACTCGTACGATATCGCATGCCGGTGCAACAGCTCGGGGACCGCCAGCTCGCTAAGCCAAGGGCCGGCGACAATCTCAAAGTTCGTCCTCACCTATGGACGACTCAGGGATACCAGGTCGCCGAAAGCGGACCTCTTGTCCCTGCGCCACAGTACGACGGCGAGCGTACCGAGGAAGCCGAGGGCGGCGACCACCGTCAGGCTGTTGAGCACCACGACGGCGGTCAGGCTCTTGGGCATCACGACACTCGCGTCGGGTAGGAACGGCACGCCCACCACGATCAGGAAGGTCAGCACGCCGGAGGCGGCCATCATCAGCCACGCCAACGTCACACCCGTCGCGTGCGCCAGGTTCTTCCGGTGCCAAGCCCACCACAGCCAGAGCGCGAGGCCGGGAACCACCCACATCCAGTGGTGCGGCCAGGAGACCGGAGAGACCAGCAGGCCGGTCACCGCGCAGGCAATGATGCCGGCGGCTTCCATGCCCCGCCGACTGGACCACGCCGAGATCGCCAGCCCGGCCAGGCCGACCAGGATCGACAGCGTCAGCCACAGCCACGAGGCGGCGAGCGCCCCGGGCAACTGGGCGAGCACGCCGCGGATGGATTGGTTGAACGGCGCCGTGCCCGACGGCGTCATCCGCCCGGTGTCCAGTACCAGGTCGCCCCACCAGCGGGCCGACGGGCCGGGCAACACGAGAAAACCAACGAGCACCGTGGCCAGGAAGGTCGCCGCGGACACCACCGCGGCGCGAATCCGTCGGGTGACCAGGAAGTAGACGACGAAGATGAGCGGAGTCAGCTTGATCCCGGCCGCGATTCCGACGAGGACGCCCTGAAAGCGCCCGGGCCGGCGAGCCAGATCGGCGATGACCAGAAGCATGAGCAGTATGTTGATCTGACCGACGCCGAGGTGCATCATCATCGGGGCCAGGGGTAGCCCGGCTACCGTGGCCAGCAGGGTGAACTTCGCTCGCCGGACCGGCGACTCCCGTTCCACCAGCCCGAGGGCGATCCAGATCGCGGCCTCGAGCGCGAGCACATTCGCGAATGTCCAGAGGGCGAATGCGACATCGATGTTCATCAGCCCCAGCGGTATGAAGGTCAGCGCGGTGAATGGCGGGTAGATGAACAGAAAGCCGTCGCTGCTCGCCGCGTCGTAGGGCGAGATGCCGTTCAGCACGGCCGAACCGGTCACGTGGTAGACCTTGAAATCGAGCTCGAGCATCCAGATCGTGTTGCGCAGCGCGAGTCCGGCAACCGCGATCGCGGTCAACGCCGCCGCGACCGCGATCGCGGCGATCACGAAGCGGGCCGGCAGACGACTCGGTGCTGGCACGGCACGTACGGGGACAGCTGTCGCGGTCATGTCAGCGATTCCTCACGTGTGCTCGACGGTGGGTGTGGACCTTGCTGCGGCCGGAAAACCCAGGTGCTCAGCAGGGCGAACCGGCCAAGTGTGCCGATGGCGGACGCGGCCAGGAGCACCACGAGTTCGGCCCATCTTGGCGCGGCGGCGGCGACGGCGTGCAGCACCAACAACGCGCCGGAGGTGAACCCGCAGTACAGGCCGAACACCAAGAAGGACTGCGCGTGAACCAGGGCGAGGGACCGGGACCGGCCCCGGAAGGTGGTCCGCCGGTTGGCTTCGGTGTTGAACAGGGTGCTCAGGGTCACCGCGACCAGGTTGGCGGCCAGCGGTGGCCACCAGGTTCGAAAAACGGTGTACAGCACCAGCGTGATCACCGTGGCCATGAACCCGATCACGCTGAACATCACGAGGTGGCGCAGGCGGGACTCGTCCCGTTCGGACAGTACGGCGTCGGGATGGACCGGCCGGAGCTCCGGCCGCTGCGGCAGCTCGGCCACGTTCGCGGCGCCGGACAGTTTGGCCAGCGCGATTCGGATCAGGCCGCGGGCATTCGTCGCGGCCACGCCGGTGACGTCGACCCGGCTGTCCACGTCTTCCACCCAGTCCACCGGAAGCTCGAGCACCCGCAGGCCGTTGTGTTCGGCCAAGAGAAGCAGTTCGGTGTCGAAGAACCAGGTATCGTCCTCAACCCGTTGCAGCAGTGGCCGAATCACCTCGGACCGGGCCGCCTTGAAACCGCACTGCGCGTCCCGGAACTGGGCGCCGTGGGTGAGCCTGAGCAGCGCGTTGTAGCCGCGGGACATCAACTCGCGCTTGGCGCCGCGAACCGTGCGCGCACCCGGCGCCAGCCGCGAGCCGATGGCGATGTCCGAATGGCCGGCGGCCAGCGAGGCCACCAAGGGGATCAACGCGTCCAAGCCGGTGGACAGATCGACATCCATGTACGCGACCACGGTTGCCTGGCTGCTCGACCATGCGGATCGCACCGCATTCCCTTTGCCTCGCTGCTCCAAGCACACGACGCGAACCCGCGGCCACTGCCTGGCGAGTCTCTTCGCAACCATGCGGGTGCCGTCGGTGCTGGCGTTGTCCACAATGGTGATGGTCCATTCGAACGGCAACCGCTCGGCGAGATATTCGTGCAGCACCGCGACGCAGCCAGGCAACGCGCGCTCCTCATTGAGGACCGGGATGGCGATATCCACGGTCACCGAGGAGAATGCGGCTGGTGCGCGCAGCGACCGATCGTCTCCCGAATGGTCGGTCCGCCTCACGAACGAACCCGAAGACGCGTCAGTGCCGGTGGCTTCTTGGTTGAACCAAGGCTCTTGTGCGGGGATGCGCCCATCCATGTGCTGCTCCTCACCGAAGCCCCCCAGCAGGGCGATATGTGACAAGAATAGGTCAGCGTGATCGCACCAGCGTCTCGGAGAATGCCCATGGGCCGGCCCGGATTGGTGATCTCATGGCCGGCATCCGGGCCTGGTTTCCAGCGTGAGCGGTCCTTGACGAGGAGAGCAATACAGAAGTAGATGCCCCGCATCCCCGGTCGTAGCGTTTGATCGACACGTCGCGTGATCGCTGTGCTCTGGTCCATGTTGCTACGTGAGGAGAAGACATGATCACGGCCGGCAAGACAGTGCTGGTGACCGGAGCCAATCGCGGTCTGGGAAAGGCGCTGGTCGAGGAGGCTCTGAAGCGTGGGGCGAAGCGGGTGTACGCCGGCACGCGGCAGCCGCTCCGTCATCCGGACGAGCGCGTGACGCCCATGACCCTGGACGTCACCAACGCCGCGCACATTCAGGCGGCCGTCGAGCAGGTCGAATCCCTCGATGTCCTGATCAACAACGCCGGCGTCGTCGCATTCGACGACCTGTCCGATCCGGCCGTGCTCGACCAGATGATGGCGGTCAACTTCTACGGTGTCCGTGATGTCATCCAGGCGCTTCTCCCGAAGCTGATCGAGTCCGAGGGAGCCATCGCAACCAGCATCTCGGTGAATGCCTTCGCCCCGTTTCCGCTCGTTGCGTCGTACTCGGTCGCGAAGGCGGCCGTGTTCAACCTGACGCAGTCACTGCGGGCCATCCTGGCGCCCCGGGCCGTGCGCCTGCACGCGATCATGCTCGGCCCCATGGACACGGACATGACCGATGGCTTCGACATCGAGAAGGCGGCGCCGGAGCTGGTGGCGCACAACATCTTCGACGGGATCGAGAAGGGCGACGAGGACATCTTCCCCGATCCCGTGTCGGAGACCCTGGCGGACGGCTGGCGCAACGGTTCGGGCAAGGGACTCGAACGCGAATACGCGGCGATGTACGCGCAGTTCGCCCAGCAGGGGTAGCCGGCAGAGCGGCTTCAGGAACAGGCTCTTGCCTTGTCGTTCAACTCGCCCGCCGGCGCGAGATCGCGACCGAGTCGACCATGCGGTCCAGGATTTCGCGCAGCACCGGCTTCGCGGTGGCGAAGTTGAGCCGCACGAAGCCGTCGCCGCCGGGGTTGTAGTTGCTGCCCGGATTGAGCTGGACCCGGCCGCGCTCCCGGAAAAACGCCGCCGGATCCGGGCCGCAGTCGAGGGCGCGGCAGTCGAGCCAGGCCAGATACGTCGCCTCCGGCATGTGGTGCCGAACCTCCGGCAGCCGTTCGGCGACGAACTCGGCAACGAGCCGCCGGTTGCCGTCGAGGTAGTCGACGACGTTGTCCAGCCAGCCGCTCGCCTCGGTCCAGGCGGCGAGGCTGGCCCGCATGCCGAGCACGTTGACACTCGGCCCGGGTGGCTGCGCGGCCAGCTTCTCGCGCAACGCCGCGACGCCGAGATGACCCACCGCGCAACGAAGACCTGCCAGGCTGAATGACTTGCTCGCCGCGTACAACGTCACCGTTCGCGCCTCGAGAGCGGGATCGAGCGACGCGAACGGCAGATGACGATGGGGTGGGTAGGTGAGATCGGCGTGCAGATCGTCCGAGATCACAACCAGGTCGTGCCGCTCGGCGACCTCGGCCAGCGCCAGCAGCTCGGCGCGGGTGAACACCCGGCCGGTGGGATTGTGCGGGTTGACCAGGATCAGCATCCGGCATCCGCCCTCGGCCATCCGCCGGGCGCAGTCGTCGGTGTCGAACACCCAGCCGCGCGCGGTGTCGGCCAGCGGCAGCGACACCAGGCGCAGGCCGAGCCGCTCGATCGTGTTGATGAACGGCCCGAACGCGGGCGTGTGAATCGCGACGCCGTCACCGGGTTTCGTGCCCAGCTCCAGCATCACGCGCACCGCGTGCGTGACATCGGTGAACTCCCGGACATGCTCCGGGTCGGGCCACCAGCCGTAGCGTTGCTGCATTCGGCAGGCGTAGGCCGCGCGAAGCGGGCTCCTGCCGTCGGGCCAGTTGGGGTAACCGAAATCGCCCATGTCGAGATACCGCCGCATCGAAGCCACTACCGCTTCCGCGACCGGAAAATCCATATCGGCGATGGATGCCGGCAGCACGCCGGATTCCTGGGCGCCCCACTTCACTCCCGGGCGAAACCGCAGGACCCGCTCGTCGAGCTGATCGAAGACCGGATACCTGGCGCCGGCAGGCCCGTCCCGCCGGCCATCGCGGTCGACACTGCGGTTCCTCCGTGTGGCCATGTCCCACCGTTTCCCGTCAGCACGAGCAGACGGTGTCAGTCGCGCTTGTGGACGTACATGGGGAGCTCACCACGCACCCGCAGGGTCAACATCGGCTCGCCGATGACCTGGTGCCCGGGTGCGAGCGATAGCCGCAGTTCGCGCGCGATCAGTGCGATCACGAAGATCGCCTCCATCATGCCGAGGTTGTTGCCGATACAGAACCGCGGCCCCGCCCCGAATGGGATGTAGGCGTACCGCGGCCGCCCGGCCACGTTCTCCGGCAGGAAACGCTCGGGGTCGAACCGGGTCGGATCGTTCCAGTACTGCGGATGCCGGTGCAGCGTGTACGGGCAGATCAGCACGTCCGCGCCGGCCTTGACCGCGAACCCACCGATCGTGTCGGCCTCCCTGGCCAGTCGCGGGATGATCCACACCGGCGGATGGAGTCTCATGACCTCCTGCACGACCATGGTGGTGTAGCTCAACTTGCGCAGATCGTCGTGCGTCGGCAACCGGTCGCCGAGCACCTCGACGGACTCGGCGTGCACCCGCTCGGCGACCTCCGGATGCTGATGTAGCAGGTAGAACGTCCAACTCAACGTGCTGGCCGTGGTCTCGTGTCCGGCCAGCAGCAGAGTGTTCATCTCGTCCCGGATCCGGGTGCGCCGGACCTCCGGATCGCTCTGCGCCCTGGTCGCCTCGATCAGCCGGGACACCACATCGTCCCGCTCGGCGCTGACCGCCGCCTTGTCCACCACGAGCGTGTCCACCACGTGCTGGAGATCCCGTTGTGCCCGGCGAAACCGCAGCTGCTGGGGCAGCGGAACCCAGTGCGGCACGGTGGACAGCGACATCATCTCGAAGATCGCCTGATCCTGGACGTGCTCGAAGGACTCGCCGATGGACTGGAACTGGGTCAGGTCCGCGTCCAGCAGCGTGCGACCGAGGATGCCGAGGGTCAGCTCGGTCATCTCGTGCCGCACGTCGATCGGCCCGCCGCCGGCCCGCGCCCGCAGCCGGTCGACCATCGCCGCGGCCTCCTCGGCGATCGTGCCGGCCTGCCCAGCGATGCGCCGCGGCTGGAACGTCGGCTGGATCGTTTTGCGCTGAGTGCGCCACAGCTCGCCCTCGCTGGTCAGCAGCCCGTCGCCGAGCGCTCGCTTGGCGTGTACCAGGCCGATGCCCTTGAGGTAGTTGCCGGCGTTGTCGGCCAACACGTGCTTGGCGTGTTCCGGGTTGTTGAAGAAGTTCAGCGTCTTCGGCCCGAGCCGCAGCCGCACCGCGTCGCCGTAGGTGGCCGACGCCCAGGTCATCACCTCGAGCCGGTCCTTGGCCATCCGGGCGAGGAGGCGCGGCGTCGACCACCGCGACGGGCCGGGCGGCAATGGCGCGCTCATTTCGGAATCGGGAAGAAGAAGCGGAGGAAGATCTCCCACCCGCGGTCACCGATCGCCGCCCGCACCGGGATCAGCAACCGGGACGGAATCCCCAGCCGGTACCGGATCTTCGGGTTCGGAACCGTCGCGGCCCGCTCGACCACCTTGGCAACGGCCTCCGCGGTGACCGCCGTGCGGCCGCGCCCTCTCGGGTGCTCGATCTCCCGGTAGGCCTCGTGCCAGGTGACGAAGTACTCCCAGAAGTCCTTGTACAGCCCGGAAGACTGCTCGTCGTTCATGCCGAGGTCGGCCACCGACTGGGGCACGAAACCACCCCGGATCGGAGACGGCTCGATGAGCGAGACCTTGATGCCGAACTTGGCGACCTCCAGCCGCAGCGAGTCGCCGATGGCCTCGACGGCGTGCTTGGTGGCCTGGTAGTAGCCCCGTCCCGGCGTGGCGAACCGGCCGAAGATCGAGGACATCAGCACGATCCGACCCTGACCCTGCTCGCGCATGGCGGGCAGGACCAGTTGGGTAAGCCGGGACAGCCCGAACACGTTCGTCTCGAACTGCGCACGTACCTCGTCCATCGGCGTCTCGCCGATCGTCCCGTTGAGACTCCAGGCCGCGTTGTTGATCAATACACCGACCGCGCCGTGCTCGGCGTTGATGTGCTTCACCACGTGCTGCATCGACTCCTCGTCGGTCACGTCGAGGTACATCACCTCGATGCCCTCCGCGGCAAGGTCTTGCAGCGCGTCGAGGTTGCGTCCGGTCGCGTAGACCGGCCAACCGGCCCGGTGCAGGCGAAGCGCCGTGGCGCGGCCTGTTCCGGATGAGCTGCCGGTGCCGGACGAGGCACCGGTGAGGAGCACGGCGCGAGACGGTGTCATCGGGACTTTCCCCTTGTCTGATCGGGCGGTGACTACGCGGCGGACTCGTCCGACTGCTTCGAGATCCGGCTCTGCTGCACCGAAGTGCCCAACCCGGTCGCGTCCACCAGGCGGTTGATGAAGGCGAACAGCGAAGCGCAGAACACCGCCTCGAGGATCTCCGCGTTGGTCCAGCCGGCCTCGGCCGCGGCCTCCCAGTCCTCGTCGACGACCTTGTAGGCTGCCAGGCTCACCTTGGTGACCAACCGCAGGAGCACATGGGTCTTCTCGTCCACCGGCAGCTCGTCCGGGTCGTTGGTGGCCCACACCGCGGCCAGTAACTCGTCGCTGCCACCGAACTGGCCCAGGAACCAGTTGTGCGTGCCGGCGCAGTACGGGCAGCCGTTCACCTTGGACGACCATGCCGCGACCAGCTCGCGCACCTGCCGTGGCAGCACACAGTCCTCGCTGAACATGCCCTGGTAGCCCGTGGCCACGATGTTCATCAGATCCGGTCGGCTGGAGGTCAGCCGGAACATGTCCGGCACGAACGGCAGCTTGGTGACGGCCTTGATGTGTGCGTAGATCTCCGCCGCCCGGCCGGTCACCTCCTCCTCGGAGATCAGCGGAACACGCACACCGGGAACTGGCTCCGTCATGGGAGAAACCTCCAAGAGTCACGGGTCGAAAACCCGAATACGCACCGGACACATTCGGCGACAACACCATCATGGGCCGGCCGAACTTCCAGTCTCATCTCACAGAATGCGGTCGGCGGTCGGTCCGGTTCCAGGCCGGCAAAAAAGCGCAAGGCGACCTTCACGCCCTGCTGGGCACGGAAGGTCACCTTGCACGGTAACTCGGTTGTCGGAACACATAACGCAGTTGCCCGAGCACGAGATTCGCGCGTGCTCGGGTGCGCGGTGCGACGGGGCCTAGCGGAAGGTACCGAAGCCGGTCGCCACGTGGTGCGGTTCCATCGTGGTCGGCATGAGATAAGTGGGGTCCTGCGGCCAATCGGCCGGTGAGTCCTCCCAGGATTCCCGCCGGCCGTACACGGTCAGGTCGAGGACGCTGGTGACGAATGCCATCCGCTCATACCCACGTGCCGTGGTGGTGTATGTCTTGTAGACGTCCTCACCGTCACGCACGTAAACGCTGAGCAGGAAGCTGTTACCGGCGCCGGTGTCCCGGGAGAACGACGTGCCGTGCGACGACGCGAACGTCATCGTCCAACCCATCTTCTCCTTCAGCTTCAGGATCTGCGCGAGCGGCATGTCGGATACGTGTACCCACGTTATCCCCTTGTCCGCCAGCATCTCTGACGCGTTCGACGGCATGTTGTTCGTCCACCAGGTGCAGCCCGGGCAGTAGTTCTCCGGACCGTTGTTCATGAATTGGTAGAGGATCATCTCCTCCCGGCCGTCGAACAGGTCGAGCAGAGACCTGGGGCCCTCGGTGGTGTCGAACGTGTAGGTGTCGGACCTGACCATGGGGAGGCGGCGTCGGCGGGCGGCCAGCGCGTCGAGCGCGCGGGTCGCCTCTTTCTCCGCGGCGAGCAGTTCGTCGCGGGCCTTCTGCCACTCCTCGGCCGTAGCGATCTTCGGTTTCAGGTGCGTCATTCGGCAGTTATACCACCGGTTTCCTGGCCATTGGCGCGATTCGACCGGACGGTTTCCCGAACGCGGCGGGCGGGGGCGCTCAGGCGGCGGCGGGTGCGGACACGTCCTCGACCGGGTGCTCCGGCGGGTGGAACGGTCCCCAGGTGAAGGCGGGCAGCCAGGGTGCCGGGTCGCTGGTCCAGGACAGCGCGGCGATCTGCTCCGGGCTGCGCCGCCCGACCAGCGAACGGAGCAGATCGAGCCGGTTGCCGGACACCGTGCCGGCCGGCTCACCCGTGCCGGCCACCCAGGAGCCGCCCGGGGTCCGCAGGCGCAGCGCCGGCAGCCCCAGGTTGTCCACCGACCAGGAAAAGCCGAGCGGCACCACGTCGAACACCACCGGATAGGCCGGATGCGCCGGTGGCACCTCGACGCCGAGGGCGTAGCGGATGTCCACCTCGTGGATGAACGCGTCCATGGCGAGCCGCTCGATCGGCGGCTCGCCTTCGGCCGCGATGCGCCGGTCCAGCGTGTCGTTCGAGGCGGTCCAGTACCCGGCCAACTCGGCCAGGGTGGTGAACCCGGTCGGTATGGTTTCCGGAGTGTCGCGCGGCGGGCCGGAGTTCACGGGTCGGGTCAGTACCGGCGCGGCGCCGTTCATCCGGCGCAGTACCAGGTCGAGTGTTCCGGCCAGGTGCTCGACCAGGTCGAGAACCGTCCACTCGGGACATGCCGGCACCACGACGTCCGCACTGTCCGGATACTGCCCGATCAGGTCGACCACGTTGCGCCGAACCTGCCGATAGGCGTCCTGGGTGGCTACCCGGGTCCAGTCCGGCACGCCGTCCGCGATGCTCACGCCCAACTCCTTCCTCCACTGTAGACAGTGCAGGCGAACGGCCGCCGGCCGACAGCGCCTCGGGCCGGCGGCCGCGTCGCCACCACGGCGGCGGGGTGGTTGGGTCGCCGCGCTCGGCTACCGGGTTGGGCTGTTCAGCCGTTCACAAGCTTGTCGGCCAGGTGCTCGCCGATCATGATCGAGGTGAGGTTGGTGTTGCAGTTGACGATGTTCGGCATGATCGAGGCGTCGGCCACGTAGAGATTCTCCGTGCCGTGCACCGCGAGGTCGGCGCCGACCACCGCGCCCGGGTCGTCCGCCGGACCCATGCGCACCGTGCCGACCGGGTGATAGGCGCTGTCCAGACTGACCTTGACGTACTGCTTGAGCATGTCGTCATTGCTCGCGAGTTGCTCATTGAGCACCACGAACCGCTCGCCGAGGCTGACGATGTCCGGGTGGTTGATCAGGTTCCAGGACGTCTTCACGCCGTGCACCAGCACATCCAGGTCGCGCTGCGTGGACAGCAGGTTCAGCTCGATCTTCGGGCCGTCCTCCGGGTTGGCCGAGGTCAGCGTGAGCCGGCCACGGGACTCGGGCTGCTGGTCGACCACCATGACGCCGAAGATGGTCAGCCCGCCGGCGAGCATCTGCAACTCGGGGAACGGGTTGAGGTCGAAATGGCTGACCATGTAGTACTGCAGGTCGTTGAAATGTGTCCCGCCCGGCGAGGTGGTGCGCAGAATCTGCTGCAGGAACGGATCCTCGACGTTGTACGAGCCGGGCTTGGGCACCATGAACACACCGGTGCGCGGGTGGTCGATCAGGTTGTCGCCGACCCGGAGGTCCACTGTGGACTCGATGCCGAGCCGGGCCAGGTCGTCGGCTGGACCGATGCCGGAGCGCATCAGGATGGTCGGCGAGTTCACCGCACCGGCGGACAGGATCACGCGCTTGGCGTGCACCTGCTCGCCGTCGGCGAACTCCACACCCACGGCCTTGACGCCGTTGAACAGCACCCGGTTGACCAGCACACCCGAAGCGATCGTGAGGTTCTCCCGGTCGCGGGACAGGGTCAGGTAGGCGATCGACGTGTTCAGCCGGAACGTGCCCCGCCGGTTGGAGGGGATCGACGCCACGCCGGTCGCTTCCGGGTGGTTGTGGTCCTTCGTCTCCGGGAAACCGTTCTGCAGGCAGGACTCGATGAACGCCACCGACGGCGGGGTGAGCTCGTCCAACGGCCAGCGGCGGATCGTGACCGGGCCGCCGGCGCCGTGGAACTCGCTGCCGCCGTAGTCCAGGTCGTCCTCGAGCTTCTTGTAGTAGGGCAGCACACTCTGGTAATCCCAGCCGGGGTTCCCGGCCGCGGCCCACTCGTCGAAGTTCTCCGGCACGCCGCGCAAGGCGATGGTGGCGCCGACCGCGGAGGAGCCGCCGGTGACCTTCCCGCGCGGGAACCGGATCTTGCGACCGTCGGCGATGTCCGCGGTGAACTGCCAGTCATGCTCGATGAGGGACATGACACTGCCGTTGGCGAGGTCGTCGGGCGTCTCCGGAATGGTCCGGTAGTCGGGACCCGCCTCGATCAACAACACCCGCCGGGAGGGGTCCTCGCTCAGCCGGGTGGCGAGCGCCGCGCCCGCCGAGCCGGAGCCGACAACGATATCATCGTACTGAGAAGTCATTATTCATCCTCGGAGACATGGATTACCGGGGACCCGGGAAATCCCTGCGGGCATACTCCGTCAATCACGCGGCCGTAATCCTTCCCGAGCAGCATCACACGGCCTGCGACAATGCGTCATCTCCACCGTTGCTCCCCGGGCGCCGGGGGAAACCGGCACCGCAACAGCGAAGATGCGGTCCGCGTCCCGACGGATCAAGATGACCTTGAACTGCGCCGTTTCTTACTCGACACATGAATCGAGGGCCCACCATGCCCACGTTGATGGGGAAGATCCGCAAGAAGTTGGTCATGCCGGACATGTCCGAGGTGACCTTCGAAAAGCGCGGTTTCCAGGTACGCAGCACCCACGCCCAGGCACGGCTGGAGCACACCGGCGCGCAGTTCCTCGTCGGGTTCGAGCACGCCATAGTCAGCCGCGACGCGGCCGAGGCGGAACAGTTGCTGGACACGGTCGAACGGCAGTACCGCGGTTTCGCCTACGAGGGCGCCGGCATGGCGCTGGCCATCGCCGACGCGATGACGCCGTGGCCGAGCCACAAGACTCGGGTGTTCGCGGAAGGCCCTGGCGCACCGCACATCTACATGGTGCATGTGGGCATCGGCTGGGCGATGGCCCGGTTGCCGCGGTTGTTCTGGAAGTCCGTCGTGCTGCCCGACCCGCTGCTGCAGTGGCTGGCGCTGGACGGATACGGCTTCCACGAGGCCTACTTCTCGACCAAGAAAATCGTTGGTCAGCAAGAGATCCCCAAGATGCGGCCGCCGTGGCCGGACCCGTCGGGCTACGCCATCCACGGCATCGATCAAGGCATCGGCCGGGCGCTGTGGTTCATCTGCGGCGCCGTCGTCGAGCACGTGGCCGAGGTGATCGGCGGCTTCGACCCGGCCCGCCAGGCCGACCTGTGGGCCGGCACCGGCCTGGCCGCCACCTACGCCGGCGGCACTCCAGCCGAAGAGCTGATCCGGCTGCGTGAACTGGCCGGTGGCCACCACCGGCAACTGGCTCAGGGCTCCGCCTTCGCGGCCAAGGCCCGGCTGCTCGCCGACCTGGTCATCCCGCACACCGGGGCGGCGGTCGAGGTGTTCTGCAACACCTCCGTCGAGGCGGCCGCCAAGGCCACCGACGACGCGCTCGTCGATCTGCCGCCGGACGGGGAGGTGCCCGCCTTCCAGGTCTGGCGCCGGCGCATCGGCGACATTCTCATCAAGGGCGAGAAGAACGCCGCATGAGCGGAGCGTGCGCGAATCGTCGAACGCCGCCCCGGCGCCGAGAGACGAGGCGGCGGGTTGCCAGCAGCCCAAACACGCCGCCCGGCAATTCGCAAGTCGGAAGATGCATTGAGGAATGGTGCGCCAGACAATGGTCAAGGTAATGACCGTGGCGCCTGCAGACGATTGGAAGCCGGGCAATGACGGAATCCCGATTGACACTGGCCATGGAACCCCAAGGCCTCAGGATCTCAAGCGATCGGTTCAGCCTCACCACGACCGGCGACGACCCGATGCAGATGGACTCGATCATCTCCGAGCTGCAGACTCTGACCCGGCGCACCTATGGGCAGTTCTGCGGCCTGTCCCGGGCACTCGAGGCGGTCGGTGAGCGCTGGGGCCTGCTCATCGTCCGGGATCTGCTGGTGACGCCGAGGGACGTCGCGCAGCTGCACCGCGGCCTGCCGATGATCCCGGTTGAGCTGCTGGCGAGCCGGCTGACCGAGCTGGAGCGCTCCGGCGTGATTCGCCGCCAGCCGAGGAATGGCTCGGCCGGTCCGGACATCTACGAGCTCACCGAGTACGGCGCGGCGCTCGAGGACGCGGTGATCGCGCTCGGCCGGTGGGGCGCGAAGCTGATGAAGAAGCAGCACCCCGAGGAGATTGTCACGGTGGACGCGCTGATCATCGGCCTGCGCACCACCTACCAGGCGGCCGCCGCGCGCGGCCTGCACGCCTCGTTCGAGGTGCGGGCCGGCAATGCGGTGCTGCACCTCATCGTCAACGACGGCGCGCTGACCGCGAACGCCGGGCCGCTGCCGGACGCGGACCTGGTGCTCGACCCCGGCATCTCACTCAAGGCACTGCTCACCGGCGAGTTGGCCGCGTCCGACGCGCTGGAGAACGGCAACGTCCGGATCACCGGCGACGTCGAGCTGTTCCACCGCTTCGTCGAGATCTTCCGGCTGCCCGAGATGCCCGGCCCGGCCTGACCGCGCCACCCGCCGCGCGACCGAGCGCAAGGTGACATTCCGCTCAGAAGCAGAGAAATGTCACCTTGCGCTCTACGCCGTTGCGCTGTCGAGCGGCTGGCGTCAGGTGCCGGTGGCCGCGGCGGGCGGGCTGAGGTAGTGCCCGAGCCGGTCCCGCTTGGCCGACAGGTAGGCCACATTGTGCGCGGTGACGGCGGTCTCCAGGCCGACCCGGCCGACGATGTCGATGCCCCAGGCGTCCAGGCTGTCGTACTTCGCCGGGTTGTTGGTCATCAGCAGCACCCGCCGCACGCTCAGGTCATGCAGAATGTGCGCGCCGATGCCGTACTCCCGGCTGTCCACCGGAAGACCCAGCCGCAGGTTCGCGTCCACCGTGTCCAGGTGCTGCTCCTGCTGCAGCTTGTAGGCCCGCAGCTTGTGCGCCAGGCCGATGCCGCGGCCCTCGTGCCCGCGCAGGTAGACCACCACCCCCCGGCCGGCCTCGGCGATCCGCCGCATGGCCAGCTCCAGCTGGGAGCCGCAGTCGCAGCGAAGCGACGCGAACAGGTCCCCGGTGAGGCACTCACTGTGCACCCGGACCAGCACGTCGTGCCCGTCGGCCACGTTGCCAAGGACCATCGCCAGGTGCTCCTGGTCGTCGGTGGTTGACCGGTAGGCGACCGCCCGGAACGTGCCGACCGGGGTGGGTACGTCGGCCTCACCGGCCCGCTCGACCAGGGTCGCGATCGACCGCCGGTGTGCGATCAGCTCGGCGATGGACACCAGCGGCAGGCCGTGCGCGGCGGCGAACCGCTCGATCTCCGGGCGGCGCATCATGCCCAGCCGGTCCGGGTCGACCAGCTCGCAGAGCAGCGCCGCCGGAGTCAGCCCGGCCAGCCGGCACAAGTCCACCCCGGCCTCGGTGTGCCCGGCGCGCTTGAGCACGCCGCCCTCCCGCGCCATCAGCGGCATCATGTGGCCTGGCCGGGCCAGGTCGTCGGGCGCGGTCGCGTCGCTGGCCAGCGCGAGCACGGTGGCCGCGCGGTCCGCCGCGCTGATGCCGGTCGTGGTGCCGTGCCGGTAGTCCACGCTGACCAGGAACGCGGTGCGCTGGCTCTCGGTGTTCTCGTCCACCATCGGCTCGAGACCGAGCTCGACGGCGCGCCGCTCGGTGATGGCGGTGCACAGGAAACCCGAGGTGTGCCGGAGGAAGAACGCCACCAGCTCCGGGGTGGCGTGCTCGGCGGCCATGATCAGGTCGCCCTCGTTCTCCCGATCCTCGTCGTCGACGACGACGACGATCCCGCCGCGAGCCAGCTGACGCACCGCACGATCGACCGCAGAATCCGGCACTGGAGCCTCCCGTTTCGTGGCCGGTGCCCGAAACCCGTGGTCAGTACGGCTTCGCGGCCGATTCGGCCAGGACTTCAGCTTCACACCAACGCCGCCGGCGGACATCTTCTCGGTTGCGTTCTCCGGCCGGCGTGAGCGAACCCGAGCTCTGCCGTCCGGGCGACCAACAGAGCATAATGAGAGAAGCCTTTTGGTTGCGTCAAAAAACCGATTCCGTTTAGCCTGTTAGTGGCATCAAAAAACTCTGTTGCGGAATGGAGGCGCATCACTATGACGAACAGTGGTAGGCGCTTCAGGTTGGACACCGGGGTGCGGCAGCTGGAGGACTGGGCCGACCGAGCCCGCCAGGGGCAGAAGAACCAGCTCTACAAGGCGCTGTTCGCGGTGACCGACGGTTCAGTGTTCCGCGACTACGCCGTACTGGAAGATGTGGAGAATCCCAATGCGCACTTCATCCTCGTTCGAGAAGACTTGGTACTCAAGGTCGTCTATACCGAGCCGGGCAGCTTCGGCATCCTCTACATCGGGCCGCTGGAGAGCGCTCCCGGCCTCGACCTGGCCATCGACCCGAGCTGAGCGGAGCACCGGGCAATCATGGTCGGGGCGCAGGTCGTGGCGTCGTCCGAGGTCTTGAGGTTGGGATCACGATGTGGTTGTCTGGCAGAACGCTGGCGTGACAACAACCCATAAGGAAATTTCTCGCCCAAGATGCGAGGAGGACGTTGCATGTCTTCACTGGATGTCCCTGGACTGGATGTGTCCGGGAGGGTAAGAGCGCGCGACATCCAAATGGCCGCCGTCGCCGATGTGCGCCGCCGCGTTCTGATGGTCTCCGGTGCCTACGACACTCTGGATCACGATGTGTCCGTCTGCATTAACCTGCCGGAAACCGGACGCTGGCAGGTGATCAAGTCGGAGACCAACCTGACCGACAAGACCTGGGTCGCGATGCAGGTCACCACGGACGAGGACACACATTTCGTCGACGGCTCGGACGCCATGATCATCTCTCGGCAGTTCGCCAAGACCTTCCTCACCCCGGACCTTCGCAGGCTCACCTTCTACGACGGCGAGGTACGCCCCGGCGAGGCGGTGCTGAAGGTGTTCGAGATCGAGTCCACGACCCGCCGACCAATGTACGCGCATGCCAGGTACACCCCCATCTCCGCGGACACTCCCGAGGCGACCTCGAAGTCCCTGGAGAAGCTGATCGCCGACGGAATGCCGCAGCGGCCCGTCGTCGAGATGATCGTGCCGGTCACGATCATCGGATGAGGCTGAGCCCCATCCGGTCCAGCAGGCGACGGTGGACCTCTGGGGGGAGTTCGGGATCGCGGCGGCGGGTCCCAGCCCTGTCGCGGCGATCGCGAACTTCCCGTAACCCGACCGGAACGCGTCAACTCGGTGGCCGAGTTCCTTCTGCTGGAAAAGAATCGTGACGACATTCATTCCGGAGCCACACTTATTGAGCTCGCCGAGAGGGCGGGACTGGCCGTCTCGCCCCGGGGCGAGCAGCGGCGTACGCACCGATGAGCCGCCGGACGGCGCTGACGTGATCATCGTCGGGGCCGGCCTGGCCGGCCTCGCGGTGGCCTCGGCGCTGTGGCACCTCGACGTGCCGGATGTGGTCCTGCTCGACCACACCGGGCGCCCGGCCAGCCGGTTCTTCGAGCGGGTGGACACGTTGCGCCAGCGCGTGATGCGGTCCACCTACGACCACCACCCCGGTCTCGAGGGCTACCGCGACTGCGAGCTGCTCGACTTCGCCCGCCTGCACTGGTCGTTGCTGAATCCGGTCGAGCGCAGAGAGGTCCGGATGGCGCAGGCCGGGCACCGATCGGTGGTACCGGTCGACGTGTTCGAGGCGTTCTGCGCGCACGTCGCCAGGATTCACCAGGTGGACGAGCGGACCTGGCCGGCGAGCGTGCGATCCGTGCGCCCACAAGGGGAAAACATCGAAGTCAGCACCGATCGGGGCACCGTGACCGCGCGGTTCGTCGTGCTCTGCACCGGCGAGGAGCGCCGCGCCGCACCGCCTGGGTGGGGGTCCGGCCGGCGGCCGGCCGGCGTGTGGTACTGGGACGAGCCGCTGCCGGACGCGGACGGGCCGCTGGTCGTGATCGGCGCCGGGCTCACCGCCGCCCACCTGATCAGCAACGCGCTGGCCGCCGGCCGGCCGGTGCACTGGGTGCTGCGTGAGAACAGCGAGCGCTACCAGTGCGCCGACGTCAACTCCAAGTTCTTCCGCGCCGAGGGCCGGGCCCGGTTCGACGGCGTGCCCTGGGAGGAGCGGCTCACCCTGATGCGCCGGGAGCGCCGGGCCTCGGTGATGTACGAGTTCCGCCCGCTGTTGCAACAGGCCGAGGCGACCGGCCGGCTGGCCGTCCACCGCGGCCGGGCGGTCGCCGGGCTGGAGTCCGGCGCGAGCGACAAGGTCGCCGTGCGCCTGACCGACGCGACCTCGGTGGCGGGTACCCAGGTCGCGCTCGCGCTCGGCACCGTGGTGTCCACCGGCGCGGAGTTGCTGCCGGCCGAGCTGGTCGGCGCCCGGGCCGGCTGGCCCGACCTGGACGAGCGAACTTTGGCCTACCGCAACGCTGCCGACGTGTTCGCGGTCGGCGCGGCGGCCGGCATGGTGCTCGGCCCGGCGGCGCGCAACGTCGACGGGCACCGGGTGGCCACCGCGCGGGTGGCCGGGGCGGTGGCCGCGCGGCTGACCGGGCGGCCGCAGCCGGTGCCGGAGGCTTCCCTTGTCTGAGGCCACGTTCGACACCCGATTCACACTGCCGGCGGTGGATGACCCTGCCTCGGTGGAGGTCGGGGTGATCCTCATGGGCCTGGACGCCGAGCGGTTGCTCGCCGGGCTCGGCGTGGCCGCGATCGGTGAGGACCCGACCCGGGTGACCCTGATGGTCGACCAGGTCCGGCACGGCCGGCCGGCCGTGATCTCACTGCGGTCCGTGATCGACGACGGCGCCGCGCGCTGGCGCGCGGCCCGGTCCGCGCTCGCCGCGGCGGATCCGGGCGGCCCGGTGTCCGCCGCGGTGCGCAAGGCCTGGACCGCGGCGGCGGATCTGGTGGCCGTCGCCGAGCTCGCCGACGCCGGCCCGGCCACCCGCGCCTACCTGGCCGCCTGCTGGCTGCGCCGCACCGAAGTCGCCCGATACCTGGAGGACCGCCATGCCCTACCTCAAGTCGCTCCCTGACGACGCCGTGCTGTTCCAGGTCTTCCAGGCCTACCCGGAGTACGCCAAGCCGATCATCGACTACCACGAGTTGGTGATGCGGGACGCGTCCCCGTTCACCGTCGCCGAGCGCGAGCTGATCGCCGCCTACGTGTCCGGTGTCAACGCGTGCGGTTACTGCCACGGCGTGCACACCGCGACCGCCGAGGAGTTCGGCGTCGAGCCGGGATTGCTCACCTCGGCGCTCGAGGACCTGGACTCCGCGCCGGTGGACGAGAAGCTGAAACCGGTGCTGCGCTACGTCGGCAAGCTGACCGCGACGCCATCGCGGATGACGCAGGCCGACGCCGACGCGGTGTTCGCCGCGGGCTGGGACGAACCGGCGCTGTACCACGCGATGCTGGTGTGCGCACTGTTCAATTTCATGAACCGGATGGTCGACGGGCTCGGCATCACCGCCGAGACGAGCTACTTCGCCACGTCGGCAGCGCGTCTGAAGCGGATCGGCTATGCCGGGCTGTCCGCCATGCTCGACTAGCCGGCGGGCGAACGTCCGACAAGTTGGATATCGTCCGGCGGGCTGGTCAACTGGACAACCCGTGACCGCGTCTACACCTTCCAGGCGAGCGGGCAGCCGCTCAATGGGCCATTCTCACTGGCCAGAGGTGATAGACATGAAAGTGAGGAAGAAACTCCGGAAGGGCCCGCGATGATCAGAGTCCTGATCGCTGAGGACATGCACATGGTCCGCGGTGCACTGGTCGCGCTCCTGAAATTGGAATCCGATATCGAAGTCGTCGCGGAGGTGTCTTCCGGCAACGAGATCATGCCCGCGGCCCGCGAGACGCATCCGGACGTCGCGGTGATCGACATCGATCTGCCGGGCAAGGACGGGCTCACCGCGGCCACCGAGATTCACGAGCAACTGCCGGAATGCCGCACGCTGATCCTGACCAGCCTGGGCCGGCCGGGCACCCTGCGCCGGGCGATGGCCGCCAGGGTGGGCGGATTCCTGCTCAAGGACGCGCCGGCCGACAAACTGGCCAACGCGATCCGCGGGGTGGCCGTCGGCCGCCGGGTGGTGGACGGCGACCTGGCGCTGGCCGCGTGGGACAGCGCGGAGTGCCCGCTGACCGGACGGGAGATCGAGGTGCTCCGGATGGCCGCCGAGGGCACCAACGCGGTGGAGATCGCCGCGCGCCTGTACCTGTCCACCGGCACCGTGCGGAACTACCTCACCACCATCGTGAACAAGCTCAACGCCCGCAACCGGGTCGACGCCATCCGCATCGCCAAGGAAGCCGGCTGGCTCTGAACTTCGGGTCCGTCGCCGTGGCGCGGAACTCGGTTGCCTGGGTGCGGGACTCGCGGGGGGACACCACTACAGGGGGATGCGGGCGGCCAGGCGGAAGCGGCCGTCGCCGCTCATGCCGGCGCTGAGCTCGCCGCCGACCAGATCTACCCGGGCGGCGAGGTTGCCGAGGCCGCTGCCGGCGCGGGACAGCTCGGGCGCCTCGGTCACGCCGTCGTTGACGATGTCCAGGAACACCACGTCGCCCTGCTTGCGCACACTGAACTCGCAGTACTCGCTCTTGCTGTGCCGCAGCACGTTGGTGACGCCCTCGCGGAGCACCGTGGCGAGCACGGTGCCGACCTGCACCGGCAGCTCGTCGTACTGAAGATCCATCCGCACGTCCACGTCCGCGGCGGCGAGCAGCGACTCGGCCGAGCGCGACTCGTCCTCAAGGGAGAGCTCCCGATGCCCGCTCGCGACCGAGCGCACGTCGGCCAGCGCCAGCCGGGAGATGCCCAGGATCTCGGTGAGCTCGACCTCGGCCCGCGCCGGCTCGGCGGCGACCAGGCGGTATGCCAGCTCGCACTTCAGCGTGATCGCGGACAGGCTGAGCCCGAGCAGGTCGTGCAGGTCGCGGGCGAACCGGGTGCGCTCGTCAGCGACCGCGGCCTCGGCCAGCTCACGCCGCGCCGCGCGCAGCTCGGCCACCGAGCGCACCATCCAGGTCAGGCCGTAAACCACCAGCCCGCTGATCGCCGCGCCGATCAGGTTGAACGCGTTGTCCAGCGGCTCTCCGCCCTGCCCGACCTGCGCCACCGCGATCACACCGAGGACCAGCCCGAACGCGATCCAGGCCGGCAGCGGGCGCAGCACGAGCAGCAGGCTGCCCATCAGGAACCCGGGCAGGGCCACCCAGGCCACGCCGAACTGGAGCAGCGGCATGAACACCAGCACGGCCTGGATCGGCAGGATCGCGTAGCTGGCCGAGGAGCGCAGCCTGGTGGTCGGCGAGAGGAAGTAGAGCACCTGGATCATCAGCAGCAGAAACATGTAGCTGGCGCTCACCGTGATGGGCTCGACGCCCGTGGTGAACGACGCGAGGCGCAGTGTCGCCAGGGTGGCCAGGCCGCAGAACACCACGGTCGCCTGGGCCAGGGCCCGCCAGGTGGAGCCGACCGGCAGCGGCTCCGGCTCGACCGTCCCGTTCAGGGGTTCCTGCCGTTGCATCGGCACGCTCAGCCGCAGGTGGAACCGTCCATCCGGGTCGAGACCGGCGGTGAGGCTGCCGTCGAGCGCGGCTACCCGTTCGGCCAGCCGGCCGATGCCGCCCGCGTCGTCGTGCGGACCGGCCGCCGCCTCGGGATCGACGATCCCGTCGTTGACCATGTCCAGCACCACCTGCTCGCCGGACTGTCGCAGGGTGATCTCGCAGCGCTCGGCGTCGCTGTGCTTGAGCACGTTGGTCGCGCCCTCGCGGAGCACCGCGGCGAGCAGGCTGCGCAGGCGCACCGGCAGCTCGCCGGGCTTGAACCGCATCCGCACGTCCACGCTCGCCGCCTCGAGCACCGAGCCGGCCGCCCTGGACGCCTCGTCCAGGTTGAGCTCGCGGTAGCCGCGGGCCACCGAGCGCACGTCGGCGAGCGCCTGCCGGGAGGTCTCCAGGATCCCGGAGAGCTCCTGCATGGCCCGGTCCGGGTCCTTGGTGATCAGGCGGCGGGCCAGCTCCCCCTTCGGCGCGATCGCGGACAGCCGCAGGCCGAGCAGGTCGTGCAGGTCTCTGGCGAAGCGCAACCGCTCGTGCGCGACGGCGGTGTTGGCCAGTTCCGTACGGGCCGAGTGCAGCTCGCCGATCAGCCCGGCGAGCCGGGTCAGCCCGTACACCTCGAGGCCGAGCACCACGGTGCCGACCGCGATGTAGATGGCGTCCAGCAGCGATCCGGTCAGTCCGAACTCGATGGCCGTCGCGCTGGCCACCACGCTGCCGAACGCGCCCCACGCGGCCACCGGCGGAAGCACCAGCAGCGCACTGCCGGCCAGCAGGCTCGGTAGGCCTATCCATGAGTAGCCGAATTGGAGTATCGGGAGATAGACCAGGCAGGCCTGAGCACCGAGTAGCAGATAGGTCAACGGTGCGGGCATTCGGATGCCGGGTCGGCTGAAGTAGCCCAGTTGCAGTCCGAGAAGTGCGAACAGGTAAGTGCACGCGAGGAGCAACTGGCTTGGCGGTTCCTGCGCGGCGATCAGGTAGGACAATGCGGTCAGGCAGAAACCGCCGACAACAGCGACCACGATCGCCCTGGCCAGCACCGTGGCGATCAACGGTCCGGGTGCGCCATCGGCCATTTTCGGGAGGGCATCGGCATCGGCTCGAGTCGCAGGTGACTCGGTTCGATCAACGGCCGACGACATGCCCCGCTCCCCATCAATTCAACGATCAAACCGCGCATACAGACAAGTTCGGCCGTCATTTGCGATGTAGGGCAATTATAGGCCGTCACCCGGTACCCGAGCCCGCAACTGCCGGTAGCCGACGATGAATTCACCGACCCCCACCTCGCCCGGCCAGTCCAGCCGAAGGGCGGTGTCCGTCGCGTCGTCGTCCGGGTCGATCGCCGGTACGCACGCGGCGAGTCCCATCGCGGTGGCTGCCAGACAGAGGGTCTGCTGCAGCGCGCCGACATGGGTGAGCGCCAACGAGTAGGCGATACCCCGGTAAATCCAGGCGGAGCGGGCCACCCGGGCGGTCATGGTGATCAGCGCCGGCGGTCGGCGGGTGGTCCCGGTGGCCACCCCGGCGAGGTCGAGCAGTTCGTCCAACTCCGCCTGGGATTCATTGATCAAAGTCAGCGCGTGGTCCAGCGGGTCGTAGTGGAAGATGCCGCGCGGCAGCCCGACGCATCGATCGAGGCTCAAGTACAACTCGAGTTCGTGCAGTCCGTGGATGCTCAGGTAGGGCCGATCGGAGACCCGGTAGGAGATGTCCGATCCGGCCGATGCCGGCGAGGTCGACCGGATCCGGGCCGCGCGGAACAGCAGCTCGCCGATCTGTTCGGCGGTGAGCTGCCGGCTGGAGAGGTCCTCGCAGAGCCGAAGCCGTTCCGCCACTTCGGTCAGCGGCGGATCCGCGGCCATCAGGTCGCGCACCTCCGGCCGGTACAGCGGAAACCGCCGGCCGACCGGCACCGGCTTGACCACCGGGGGCGGCGGCAGCGTGCCGGCGTGCGGGAACACCGCGCCGGTGGGCCCGCCGTGCCGGCCCATCCGGCTGCGCGAGTGGAACAGCAGGTCGTGGTGCGACCAGGCGACCAGGCTGGGGTCGTGGTCCTCGGCGAAGCGCGGCGCGCCCGATCCGGCCGGCCACTCGCCGACCTGCACGATGCCGGTGGCGGCCAGATAGGCCACCACCTCGGCGAACACCGGCAGGGGCAGCGGCAGCAGCCCGGCCAGCTCGCTGACCGGGGTCGCCGCGGCCAGTGCCGCGACCACGGCGGACGCCGCCCGCCGGTGCAGCACCACGTTGTACGCCGACAGCGGCGACTCCAGCAGCAACTCGCCGTCCTGCGCGCGCATCGCGGCGAACCGGGACAGCCGAACCGGCCGGGCCGCATCGACGGGCACCAACCGGAACGCGGCGTTGCGCGCGATCGGCACCGCGGAGAGCAGCGGTCCCTCGCCGTCCTGCATGCCGAGCGAGTGCACCACGGAGTCGCCGAGCAGGCCGAGCACCTGATGCAGCCGCGCCCAGCCGCCGGTGTGCTTCGCACTGGTGCCCGCGCCCGGCGGCAGGACGTTCTTCAGCGAGACCGGGCCGAGGCTCATCCGCCGCAGGCTCTCCCGGACCAGGTCACCAGGGGCGTCGATCCTGGTCTCCCCCCATTTGGTCACCACGACGAGCCGATCGTGCTCGGGGTCGCCCTCAACGAGCACGTCTTCGCGGAGCGACCACAACCGGATCCAATCCGCCGCCCGCTCGCCGGGCTCCCTGGTCAATGTCGCGCTCCTTGCGGTGATCATCTCTGGCCCCTAGAGGAACATCGGGATCGGGTTCAGCTCGCCATAGGGGGTCGGTTCGGCAAGTCGGCCGAGGCCTACCGGCACGTCGTATAACCGGCCCGGCCCGAAGCGCGCCCAGAACGGACGCATCCCCGGCACGATCACCTTCACCACCGGAAGGCCGACATCCGGCCGGGTCTGGTCCAGCACGAGCACCTCGAGGCCGCGTGCCTCGAAGCGGGCCTGCACCTCGACCACGTCCTCGAGCAGGTCCTGGCTCGGCAGGTACCGGTAGTCCCCGGGCCCGCGCGGGGCGGCGGCCGGGTCGGGTCGCAGGTACGGCTGGTTGGCCACCGTCGCGTTGGCCCACCACCAGGCCAGGTCCGGGTCCTCGGTGCAGATCCGGCCGCCGTCATCGGCGCCGAGCCCCGCCGGCATCAGCTGGTTCAGCTCGGTCAGCGCGCGGCGCAACGCGATCCGCGAGTCGAGGTGCGCGCCGAAGCCGAGCATGATGTTCTCCGGCGCCCCGTCGGTCCGCCGGGACAGCGCCACCATCACCGGCACGTCCAGGTCGGAGGTCACGTCCAGGACCCACACCTCGCGGCCGAGGCGGGCGTACGTGGCGCGGACCTCGTCGATCCACTCGTCGGCGAACGCGTCCAGGTCCACCTCGGGGGCGGCGGTCCGGTTGTACCACCACAGCGCCACCGCGTCCCGCTCGATCACCTCGAGCGAGCCCTGCAGCACGGCGTCCTCCAGGCTGCTGCCGGCGGCGTTGCCGTTGGAGTCGGCGCACAGGTAGTCGTGCCCGGGATAGGTTGGCGCGCCGAAGTAGAGCAGGCCGGTGGGCAGCAGCCGGTGCCGCTGTTGAGACATCGACCAGACCGGGGTCCAGTCCACCACCGCGGTGTCCTCGAACGGCTCGCAGACGTGCTGGAACGGGCCGTGCTCGGCATTCCAGCGGGTTCGGGTGCGGTACTGCCGCTCGTGGTAGAGCTGCAGGGTGTTGGGCGCGATCGCCCGCTCGCCGAGCGAGCGCAGCGTGCTGCGCACGCGGGCCTCGTCGCCGTGGTAGTTCCCGCAGTGCCGCTCGATGGCCTCGCACAGCGCGCTGGCCTTGGCGTGCATCTCGGTGATGCCCTTGCCGCCGTTCTGCGCGCGCAGCGAGGCACGCAGCACGTCCATCCGGTTCACCCGGGCGGCCACGTTCACGCCGGAGCGGAACGAGTTGAAGATCGTCGGGCCGCGAGTGTCGCGCTGGATCTGCTTCACGATGCCGGTCACCGGACTGATCAGGTGCCGGTAGGCGGCCAGCACCTGGTCCGGCGCCTGCGCCCGGTGCCCGCCGCCGCTGCAGTCGGCCTTGCGCCGGGAGGCGAGCACCACCGGTCGGTTGATCTGCTGACGCATCAGCGCGGGGCGCCCGCAGGCGGCGCACTGCGGCAGCGCGCGCACCGCGTGGTGCTCGCCGCGCAGGTCGAAGCTGTCCAGCGTCCATACCGCGCGCTGGCCGGGGTGGCGGTATCCGGCGAGCCACTTCGTCGCCTCAAGTGCGACCAGGTTCAACGCGGTCGCGGTCAGCGCGGGCAGCGAGGCGGCCGGGCGCGGGGCCGGACCCCGGCGGCCCAGTGCGTTCTGCGCGCAGGCCTCGGCGTTGCGGTTTCCCCACAGCCGAACGGCGAGGCAGTGCCAGCAGCCGGCTTCAGGCGGCTGGAACACCGGGCCGATCCACACCTTGGCGCCGACCGGCCGGGCAAGAAGCCACGGCCGGCCGGCGGCGCGATGCCGAACGTCCACAGTGGACAGTAGTGGGTTGAGATAGTCGTCGCACAGCACCACGGACAGGTCCGCGGTGCCGGGATCGAGATCCGAACCGGCGTGTTCGGCGGCGAGCCCGGCGGCATGCAGTGCGGTCAGCGAGTCCGCACCTGCCACGTCGCCAACCGTGATCAGCCGCAAGGTCCGGGTCGTAGTCTCGGCGGCCGCGACGGCCGCGTCCAGCCCGCTGGCATCCCAGTAGGCCAGGGTGTGCTCGTCGATCGGAATCGGCGGCGTCGAGTGCACCGTGACCAGACCGGCCTCGGCCAGCCGCGCGATCAGGCCCGCGACCTGTTCCGGCGCCATGCCGGCGGGCATGGCCTCGAGCACGTCGGCGAGGTTCCTGGTGCCGTCGAGCAGGCCGGCCAACGCGTCGATCTGCGAGCCCTTGAGCAGGGTCACCCCGTTCTCCGAGAACAGATACGCGCCCTCCCCGGCGGCGACTTCGGCACGCAGATGCCGCTTGAAGCCGACGGTCGGCACGGTATGGGCGCCCTGGCTCACTACGCCGCCTCTTCGGCCAGTTCCATCGTGCAGGGGGTGCAGACCGTGCTGAGCGCCGGGCTGTCCGGGTTGGTCCACTGGTCGAAGTTGTCGATCACGATGCCGTCCGGGTTGGTCACGGCGTCGTCGAAGCCAAGGCTGGCTAATAACGAAATCACGTTGTCTGTCACGGAACTCAACATTGTGGGACTCCCAGAGTGAGCGGTCGGTTCTCCGGCTGTGGGAATCGTCCGATCGAAACGGGTTTCTCTACCAGTGCCCCGCTCACGGGTCAAACATGTTTTTCTCATGTTTGACGCTCCTTATATTCATTCGCGACCGGTGGCCGGTTCACTGCCCGTCGCCTTGGGGGGTCTGGGAGTGTCATCAGAGCCAACTACCAACCGTGGGAGGAGGTCCAGATGCAGGTCAAGGTGCTGGGACCTCTGGACGTCACCGAGAACGGCCGATCGATCACCCCCTCCGCGAGCAAGGCCCGCCAGACCCTGGCGATGCTGGCCCTGCACGCCGGCCAGGTGGTCACCGTGCCGACCCTCGTCGAGGAACTCTGGGGCATGGAACTGCCGCGCAAGCCGCTCCAGTCTGTGCAGACCTACGTCCTGATATTGCGCAAGATGATCAACAAGGCGCAGCCGGCCGGCGAGCCAGGCGGCGCGAAGTCCGTGCTGGTCACGTCACACGGCGGCTACCTGCTGAACGTGCCGGCCGATGATCTCGACGTCCGGTGGTACGAACGAATGGCCGGTGCCGGCCAGCGAGCGATGCAGAGCGGGGACTTCGAGTCCGCGTCCCGCCTGCTCCGCTCGGCGCTGGAGATCTGGCGCGGCCCGGCCCTGGTCGATGTACAGATCGGTATTCCGCTCAGCTTCAAGGTGAACGGGCTCGAGGAGCACCGGCTCGGGGTCCAGGAGACGTGCATCGAGGCCGACCTTCGGCTCGGCCGGCACCACCTCCTGCTCGGTGAGCTCGGCGAGCTGTGCGCGCGCTATCCGATGCACGAGAACGTGTGCACCCAGTACATGACGGCGCTCTACCGGTCCGGCCGCAAGTGGCGGGCGCTCGAGGTGTACCGCAGGCTGCGCGACACGCTGGTCAACGAGCTCGGGGTGGAGCCGTCGCCGCAGGTGCAGCAGGTGCAGCACGCGATCCTCAACTCCGACCCGAAGCTGGACGAGCCGTCCGGCTGGCGGCAGTCGTCGCTTGCCGTCACGACTCCGGGCGGCGGTGACCCGAGGGCCGACCTGGCCCACCGGTTCCGCCACGCGGTGGCCCGGTCGGCAAACGGCCGGAAGCCGGAGCACACCGCGGAGATCGCCTAGGTTGCGCCTCCCAATTCCGGGAAGCTAGGCGACCCAGGCGCTCGCACTTGGAGAGAAGATGCCGACGTATGCCCAAAAGGTCCAGGTCGCCAAGGAGTTATGCCGGGAACTGATGGCAGTGGGCTTCGGCCCGTTCCTGGGGACACCGAACGGAATTCTCTCGCCGTTCTACGCGGCGCTCGAACGCCACGAGAGGTTGCTGGTCGTGGCCAGGGAGGACAACGCGGTCGGGGTGGCCGCAGGTGCCTCGCTGGCCGGCCAGTACCCGGTGGTGCTGATGGCCGGCGCCGGGCTCGGGCAGGCGGTCGGCGCGATCGCGTCGTTGGTCGTGCCGTACCGCATCCCGATGCTGCTGGTCGTTGCCTCGCGGGCGATCGACCCGGAGGCGACCCGGGAAAACATGATCATGCGCGAGCTCACCGAGCCGTTGCTGGACGGGCTCGGCATCGAGGGGATCGCGCTGGACGCCGAGACGCGGCCCAGCCGGCAGGTGAACCAGTTGCGCGACATCGTCCGCGGTCAACTGCGGCCCGCGGCGCTACTGATACCGGCGAACGCATTGGGGGGAAGGACATGAACCGGACCGCGGCCATCGCGGCGATCATCGGCGCCACCGTCGAGGAACCGATCCTTTTCACCGCTGGGAATCCGGCTCGGATCGCGCGGAACATCGCGGACCGGCCGAACCACTTCTATCTGACCGGCGGCGCCGCGCTGGCCTCCAGCGTCGGCGTCGGGGTGGCGCTGGAGACCAGGCGGCCGACCGTCGTGGTGGACGGCGACGGCGCCCTGCTGACCAACCCCGCCGGGCTGATCACCGCCGGACTGGTCGCCGACCTGCCGCTGGTGCACGTGGTGCTGGACAGCACGCTGGAGGCCAGCGCCGTGCAGGTCGTGCTGACCAGCCGGGCCGACCTGTGCGGGCTGGCCACCGCCGCCGGCTACGCCAAGGTCCACTCCACCGCCGGGCTCACCGAGTTCAGCGGGCTGTTCCGCCGGGAGCTCGCGCTCTGCTCGGCGCCGGTGTTCATCCGCTGCGTGCTGACCGAGGCGGACGACGCGGTGCCTGTGCGGATCGGCACCGACCTCGAGCGCCATGCCCGCCGGTTCTACGACCACGTGAGCGCGCCGGAGTGGCTGGCCGGCGCCGCGTGAGTGGCGCGGCTACCGGGCGAGCGCCTGCTCGGCCAGCCGCCGGCAGTCAGCGAGGCTGTGCTCGGCAAGCGTTTCCCGCACCCCGGCGAGGCTGGGTGCGGACATGGACAGGCTGGTGATCCCCAGGCCGGCGTAGACCGGGGTGAACCGGGGATCACCGGCCGACTCACCGCAGATCCCGACCGGCTTGCCGGCCGCCTGCCCGGCCGCCGCGCACCGGGCGACCAGCTGGAGCAGCGCCGGCTGGCCCGGGTCGAGCAGATCGGCCAGCTCACCGTTCATCCGGTCCGCCGCCATCGTGTACTGGCTCAGGTCGTTGGTGCCGATGCTGAGGAAGTCGACCACCTCGAGCAGCCGCTCGGCCAGCAGCGCCGCCGCCGGGATCTCGACCATCACCCCGGCGGTGGGCAGCCCGGCGGCCCGCACCCGGCCGGCGAACTCGGCGGCCTCGGTCACCGTGGCCACCATCGGCGCCATCACCCAGACTTCCGCCCCGGTGGCGCCGGCCGCCCTCGCCACCGCCTCGAGCTGTTCGGCCAGCACGTCCGGCCGGCTGCGCGCCACCCGCAGTCCGCGCACCCCGAGCGCCGGGTTCTCCTCGGCCTCCAGCCCGAGGAACGGCAACGGCTTGTCGGCGCCGGCATCCAGCGTGCGGAGCACCACCTTGCGACCGGCCAGCGCGGCGAACACCTCGGCGTAGGCGCGCTCCTGCTCGGCCACCGGCGGCGCCTCGGTACGGCCGAGGTAGAGGAACTCGGTGCGGAACAGCCCGACCCCCTCGGCGTCTACCGGCCCATCAGGCCCGCTCAGGTCGGCCGCCGTACCGATGTTGAGCAGCAGCTGCACCGGGTGCCCGTCGGAGGTGCGACCCGGCCCGGAGCTCTGGCTGTGCCGGGCCCGCCGCGCCGCCGCGGCGGCGCGCACCGCGGCCGCGGCCGCCGCGTCCACCGGCCTGACCTCGCCGGTCGTGCCGTCCACCGCGACCAGGGTGCCGTCCGGCAGGTCGAGCACCCCGGGGCAGCGCACCACGGCCGGCAGCCCGAGCGAGCGGGCCAGGATCGCGGTGTGGCTGGTCGGCCCGCCGCGCCGGGTGACAAGGGCCAGCACCCGCGCCGGATCCAGCCGCGCGGTGTCGGCGGGCGCGAGGTCCGCGGCGAGGAGCACGAACGGCTCGCCCGGGTCGGGCACGCCGGGCATCGGCAGGCCGAGCAGGTGGGCCACCGCGCGGTCCCGGATGTCGTCGAGGTCGGCGGCCCGCTCGGCCAGGTACCCGCCGAGGGCGGCCAGCGTCTCCCGTTGTTCGGCCAGTACCTCGCTGACCGCCCAGGCCGCCGGCCGCCCGGCCCGCACCCGCTCGGCGGCGGCCGCGGCCAGCGTCGGGTCGGCGGCCATCAGCGAGGCGGCGTCCAGCACCTGCGCCGCGGTCTTCCTGGCCGGCCCCGCCGCGCCGGCCACCGCGGCCAGGCCGGCGAGCTGCTCGGCGACGAAGGTCAGCGCCGCGCCGGCCCGGTCGGCCTCGGCCGCCGGGTCGGTCACCGCCGGCACCCGTTCGGGCAGCGCCGGGGCCGTACCCATCCGGTACGCCGCCCCGGCCGCCTGTCCCGGGCTCACCCCGAGCCCGACCAACCGATCCGCCATCGGGTAACCGTCCCTTCACCCCGCCCGTCAGGTTCCCGGGTCAGGTTCGCGCCGTCTCGGTCTCCGCGTCCAGGTCCCGCTCCAGCAGCTCAGCCGGCGATGAGCACGGTGACCAGGGCGAGGGCGGCGGGCACCGCCTGGACGACCAGGATCCGGCGGCTCACCGTGGCGGCGCCGTAGAGCCCGGCGACGATCACACAGCTCAGGAAGAAGATCGTGGCCGAGTAGCCGACGGCGCCGCCGGCGATCAGACCCCACACCAGCCCAGCGGCGAGGAAACCGTTGTACAGCCCCTGGTTCGCGGCCAGCGTCGCGGACTTCTCGGCGAACTCGGCCTCGGTGCCGAACGCCGCCCGGCCGCGTGGCGTCGTCCAGAGGAACATCTCGAGCACCAGGATGTAGCCGTGGATCAGGGCGACCAGCCCGACCAGGACGTTCGCGACGACGTTCACGCCGGCAGAGTAGCGCTGCCACAACGAATGGCGGGGTCGAAAAGCAGTCGGCTGGGTCATACTCTCAGTTATGCGTTCATTACGGGGGATCACCGCGCTCGGGCTGGCCCTGCTCACCGTCGCCGCCTGCGGCGCGCTCGGCGGCACCGAGTCGCCGCGCAGCCCTGGCCTCGGCCAGCCGACCAAGATCAAGGTGGCGGTGCTGCCGACGATGGACGTCGTGCCGCTCTACCTGGCCATCGACTCCGGCTACTTCACGCAGCAGGGGCTGGAGGTGGAACCGGTGATCGCGGCAAGCGGCGCCGACTGCGTGGCCAAGCTGGTCAACGGCGAGGCGCAGGTCGCGTTCTCCAGCTACACGCCGTTCTTCGTGGCGAAGTCGAAGAACGCGGCGGACATCAAGCTGGTCGCCGACGCCACCTCGGCGGCACCGGGCTACGCGGTCGTAGTCACCACCGCGAACTCGCCGTTGACCGGCATCAAGGATCTTGCCGGCAAGCGAGTCGCGATCACCGCCCGGCTCACCATCTCGCACCTGCTGGTGCAGGCCCAACTCAAGGCGAACGGCCTGGACCCGGACGGCGTGCAGTGGATCGAGATGGCGTTCCCGCAGATGGCCGACCAGCTCACCGCGGGCCAGATCGACGCGGCGTTCCTGGTCGAGCCGTTCCTGCGGCAGGCGATCAACCGGGTGCACGCCCGGCCGCTGTTCGACACGCTGGCCGGCCCAACCGCCGACCTGCCGCTCACCGGCTACGGCGCCACGGCGAGCTTCGTCAACGCCAACAAGGGCGCGATCGAGGCGTTCCAGCGCGGCCTGAAGAGGGCCACCGACGACGCCCGCACGGATCGCGCCAAGGTCGATCCGGTGTTGCAGAAGGTGGCCAAGGTGGACGCGGACACCGCACACCAGGCAGTGCTCACCGAGTTCGTGTCCAGCCTGGATCCGGCCCGGCTGCAGCGGGTGGTCGATCTCATGGTGGAGTTCAAGGCGCTCACCAAGAGTCTCGCGGTCAGCGACATGGTCGTGCGGCCAGCCGGCTGAGTGCGAGGATTGCGGTATGCCCGTATCCGTGGCCTACACCACCACCGGCCTGGTTCTGGTTGAGCACGAGTTCCAGCTGCCGCTCGACCATTCCCGGCCGGACGGCGAGAAGATCACCGTCTTCGCCCGCGAGGTAGCCGACCCGGACGGCCGGGACCGGCCGTTCCTGCTGTTCCTCCAGGGCGGACCGGGACATGAAGCGGCCCGGCCGATCGGGTCGCCTCGCTCGCCCGGCTGGCTGGACCGGGCGCTGCGGGACTACCGGGTGCTGATGCTCGACCAGCGCGGGACCGGCCGATCCACCCCGGTGGACGAATTGGCCGGCCGCACACCGCAGGAGCAGGCCGACTACCTGGCCCACTTCCGCGCCGACGCGATCGTGCGGGACGCCGAGCTGATCCGCGACGAGCTGGGCCACCAACCCTGGAGCGTGCTCGGCCAGTCCTTCGGCGGATTCTGTGCGTTCACCTACCTTTCCCATGCACCCCAGGGGTTGCGCGAGGTGTTCATCACCGGCGGGGTGCCGCCGGTCGGCCGACACATCGACGAGGTCTACCGGGCCACCTACGCCAGAACCATCGCTCGGGTGCAGCGCTACTACCGGCGCTATCCGGCGGACCGGGACCGGGTTCGGGAGCTGTACGAGCTGCTCGAGACCAAGGACGTCCGGCTGCCCGACGGGGACCGCCTGACCGGCCGGCGGCTGCGTCAGCTCGGCAGCATGCTCGGCATGAGCTACGGCGCGGACCAGCTGCACTACCTGCTTGAGCTGCCGGTCGACTCGGCGGCGTTCCGGTACGACCTGCTCGAAGCACAGGCGTTCGCCCGAAACCCGCTCTACACCCTGCTGCACGAGCCCTGCTACGGCGACGGCAACAACACGCGCTGGTCGGCCCAACGCACCCTGCCGCGGGACTACGAGCGCGACGTCACGCTGCTCACCGGCGAGCACAGCTACCCATGGATGTTCGAGGACTACGGCGGCCTTGCCCCGCTCAAGGACGCGGCCGGGCTGCTCGCCGCGCGCACCTGGCCGCGGCTCTACGACCCGGAGCGGTTGCGGAACAACGAGGTCCCGGTCGCCGCGGCGGTGTACGCGGAGGATCTGTACGTGGAGGCGGAGTTCTCCATGCGGGCCGCGGCCGGCGTCCGGAACATGCGCTGCTGGCTGACCAACGAGTACGACCACAACGGCCTGCGCGCGGACGGCTCGCGCATCCTGTCCCGCCTGATCGACCTCACCACCGGCCGCGCCTAACCCCACGCCTCCCAACGCCGGCGCATCGCCGGCCAACGTGCTCGTACAGCGCAAGGTCACCTTCATTCGCTTCCAAACGCGCAAGGTGACATTCCGCTGTATCTCAGCGCTCGGCGCAGCTCGCTCGGGCGGCTTGCGCCGCGTACCGCGGAACTCAGTTGCCTGAGCGCGCGTGTTCCCGGGCCAGTACGCCGGCGAGTTGGGTGGTCAGGGTATCGCGCAGCATGTCGGCGAAGGCGAGGTGCGGGACGTCGAGGCCGAGCTCGTCGATGGCCTGCCGGACCGCATCGGTGGGATGGGCGAACGGCCAGAGCCCGGCCACGATCACCAGCACGGCCTGCACGAAGCGCAGCGCGCCCGGCGCACTGAGGCCGGGCACCCGCTCCCGCACCAGCCCGGCCAGGATCTCGCCGATGTCCCCGGTGGCCAGCTTGAACCGCCGGGCCCGGTCGACCGAGATGTTGCGCTCCAGCACGCTGGCCGTGACGCTGATCAGTTCGCACAGCAACGGCCGCTCGACCAGCGCGTCGGCCAGCGCCAGCGCCGTCGCTTCACCCTCCACGGTGGACAGCCGGGCCGGGAGGTCGGCCAGCCACTCGCGGGCGACGCGGTCGAGCAGCTCGAGGAAGACCTCCTCGCGGGTCTCGAAGTACCGCAGCACATTGGACTTGGCCAGTCCGACGCGCTTGCTCAGCTCGCGCAGGCTGATGTCGGTGACCGTGGACTCGGCGAGCATCTCCGCGGCCGCGTCGAGGATCGCCTGCCGGCGTGCCTCCCGCTGTTCGGGCCGCCGGGCGCGCTGAAACCCGCAGCTCGCTTCCGTCACCGCCCGACAATATCAGACCGCTGGGCTCTTGTTTAAGAGACCAGTGGTCTGATAGCTTCGGTCACATTGGTTCCCCAAGAGGAGATGACGATGAAGGACCTCACCCTGCCCGACCTGTCCGGCAAGCTGGCCGTGATCACCGGCTCGAACAGCGGCATCGGCCTCGGCGCCGCCACCCGCCTCGCCGGTGCGGGCGCCGACGTGATCCTGGCGGTGCGCAACGAGGCCAAGGGCGCGGGCGCGGTACGGGAGATCCGCGCCGCCCATCCCGGCGCCTCGGTCTCGGTCGAACTGCTCGATCTGTCGAGTTTGGACTCGATCGCCGCGTTCGCCGACCGGCTGCACCAGCGCGACCGCCCGATCGACATCCTGATCAACAACGCCGGGGTGATGATGCCCCCCACCCGGCACACCACCTCGGACGGCTTCGAGCTCCAGTTCGGCACCAACCACCTCGGCCACTTCGCCCTTACCGGTCGGCTGCTTCCGTTGCTCCGCAAGGCGTCCGCACCGCGCGTGGTGTCCTTGTCGAGCGGCGCCGCCCGGGTCGGCCGGATAAATTTCGACGATCTTCAGTGGGAGCGCCGCTACCGCGCCATTCCCGCCTACGGGCAGTCGAAGCTGGCCAACCTGCTGTTCATGCTCGAGCTCGGCCGGCGGAGCAGGCGCCACGACTGGGGCATCCTGAGCAACGCCGCCCATCCCGGCGCCACGAGGACCAACCTGCAGAGCGCCGGTCCGGGCATGGGCCGCGACTCGGCCGGCTGGTCCATGCGAATCAGCAACCTGCTGCCCGTCTGGCAGGAGATCCCGCAGGGCTGCCTGCCCACCCTTTACGCCGCCACCGGCGCGGAGGCCACCGACGGCGGCTACTACGGGCCTGACGGCCTCATGGAGATGCGCGGCTTCCCCGCCCCGGCCAAGTTCCCCAGCCGCGCACTTGACGAGCAGACCGCCACCCGGCTCTGGCAAGCCTCGGAAGACCTCACCAAGGTCCGCTTCGAGTAGCCACGCGTCAGGTGGCGAGCAGCAGAGCATCGACCGCGGCCAGCAACGGCCCGGCGGCGCTGCCCTCGCCCGGCACGGCGGCGGCACGCGCCGCCGCCTCGGCCGCCTCCCGCGCGGCGAGCTCGTCCGGCACCAGCGGGACGGCGCCGAGCCGGCGGCGCTCCCGGCCGGTGATCTCAAGCAGCCGCAACGCTTCCGCCGGCTGGCCGGCCTCGGCGGCCAGGCAGGCGAAGCCGTCGACGGCGTCCAGCATGCCGTCCGGTAGATCCAGATCCCGGTACAGCGCAAGGCTTTCCCGATACCGCAGCCGGGCGGCGGCCGGCCGGCCGGTCTGCCGGTCGACGAAACCCAGGCTGGCCAGCGCTCCGGCCGCGCCGCGCCGGTCCGTCCGCTCCCGGAACTCCTCGAGCGCGCCGGTGAACGCTTCGGCAGCGGGCTCGGGCCGGCCGAGACAGCGCAGCACCAGCCCCAGATCGACGCGCGCCTCGGCGCGCCGGTCACCGGCCCGGTCCAGGCCCTCTTCGGCGAGGCGCAGCGCCGTGGCCAGGTCCCGCCGGGCAAGCGCCGCCCGGCACAACCCGGACCGTGCCGCGCGAACTCCCGGCTCGTCCCCGAGCGCCCGGTACACCGCAAGGGATTCCTCGTACCCCGGCCTGGCGTCGGCGCCGCCGCGCCAGGTGAGCCAGGCCAGGGCGAGCAGCCCGGCGCCGCGCTCCGGGGTCGGCTCCGGTCCGGCCGCGGCGAGCGCCCGGTCGAGCCAGCCGCGTGCCTCGGCGGCCAGCCCGCGCGCCCACCAGTACCACGACAACGGCGCGGCGATCTCCAGTGCCAGCACGGGATCCCGTCCGACGGTTGCGGTCCGGTCCAGCGCCGTGCGCAGGTTCGCCTCGTCCGAGCTGAGCCGGCGCAGCACCTCGGCGTGCCCTGGGCCGCCGAACCCCTCGGCAGTGCCGGCGAGCGTCGCGCACCACAGCGCGTGCCGGTGCCGGGTCCACTCCGCCTCGCCGGACTCGGCCAGTGCCTCGGCGGCGTACTCCCGGACCAGTTCGGGCAGCCGGTACCGGGTTGCGGCCGGCGCCGGCTCGCTGTCCAGCAACGCGGCCTCGACCAACCGCGCGACCGACCCGGCGGCCAGGCCCGGCGGCGCGCCGGTGACCGGCTCGGCGGCGTCCTCCGGCAGCCCGCCGGCGAACACCGACAGTCGGCGAAACAGTGTCTGCTCCGCCGGGGTGAGCAGTTCATGGGCGCAGCCGATCGCGGCCGGCAGGATGTGCCGCGCCGCCGGCCTCGGGCCGGCCCGCAGAAGCGCCCGGTCCAGCCGCCCGGCCACCTCGTCGAGGTCGCACACCCGCAGCTGGGCGGCGATCAGCTCGATGGCGAGCGGCAGCCCGTCGAGCCGCCGCGCCAGCGACGCGACCAGCCCGACGTTCTCGCTGTGCACGGTGAATTCGGGCCACGCCACGGCACCACGGTCGGCAAAGAGCCGAACCGCGTCGGTCCGCACGGCGATCACGCCCGGGTGGCCCTCGCCGGGCACGGTCAGCCCGCCGAGCGGCCACACCTGCTCGCCGGGCACGTCGAGCGGCTCTCGGCCGGTGGCCAGCACGCGCGGCCCGGCTGGCCCCTCGATCAGCTCCGCGACCAGCTTCGCCGCGCTGTTCGGCGCGTACTGGCAGTTGTCGAGCAGCAGCAGGCTCTGGCCGGCGCGCAGCCGGGCGGCCAGCAGATCGACCAGCGGCTCGTCCACCGCGGGCCGCACGCCGAGCACGGCGGCGACCTGTTCGGCCGCGTCCCCGCCGGGCGCCAGCGCGGCCAGGTCCACCAGGTGCACGGCCCCCCGGTGAGCCATCGCCGCCTCCCTGGCCAGCCGGCTCTTGCCGGCCCCGCCCGTGCCGGTCACGGTCAGCAGCCGAGCGCCCGCCAGCCGCTCGACGAGCTGAGCCAGCTCCCGGCGCCGCCCAATGAACCGCCGGGCCGACCCGGGCACCACGGCCGGCCGGTCCAGCATCGGGTCGCCGTGTTCGATCGCCGCGGCGAGCTCCGCCAGCTCGGCGCCGCTCGGACCCCCGCGCGCCCGGTACCTCGCCCTGGCCTCGGCGGCCCGCCCGCACCGGCAGAGCGCCAGCAGGTACAGCCCGAAGAGCCGGTCCCGGTCCGGATGCGCGGCCGCCAGCTCGGTCAGCTCGGCGAGCACGCCGGCGTGCCGGCCAAGGGTGAGCTCGGCGTCCAGCCGGTCCTCGAGCGCGCCGAGCCGCAGCTCGGTCAGCCGCCGCCGGGCGGCCTCGACGTCGGGGGCGTCCGGCACACCGCCGAACGGCTCGCCCCGCCAGAGCGCGAGCGCCTCGGTCAGCTCGGCGACCGCACGCTCCGGATCCGTGCGGAGGTGCCGGCGGGCCTCCTCGACGAGCGCGGCGAAGCGCAGCGCGTCCACCTCGTCCGGGCCGACCGCGAGCAGGTGGCCGGCGGCGACGGTGGCCACCCGTTCACCAAGTACCTTGCGCAGCTCGGCAACGTGCGCCTTGACCGCGGCCGCGGCGCCGGCCACCGACTCGTCGCCGGACACCTGTGCGGCCAGCCGCCTGGCCGGTACCGCGGTGCCGGCGTTGGCCAGCAGGATCCCAAGCACCGCACGAGGTCCCGGTCCACCAATCCGGACCGGCTCCGCGCTGCCGAGGACATCCAGCGGGCCAAGGACACGAAATTCCACCGTGGATCACCCGAAATGATTGTCGCATTCACGGCCCGCAACGTGAGGCGCACGGAGGGGGTGACCGGCCGCGGCGTGGCCGGTCACCCCCTCCGGGGACCAACGGTACGGCCATCGGGTCGGCCCGGCGCGCTGGTTCGCGAATTGCCCTTGGTGGGCTGGACCTTCTGTTCGCGCGCTGGCTAGCGTCGAAGATCTTCCGCACCTCATGGGGGTTCAGGGGCCGATGCCGGTGACACCGTCGGAGTTTCGCCGCGGCCCACGGAAGGTGGTCATCCGGTTCGCCGACCCGCTGCTGCGCGACACGGTGGCCAGTTGGGTGGACTCGCTGCCCGGCTATCAGGTGGCCGGCGCGGTCGAGGGGGCCGCCGCGCTGATCAAGCTGTGCACCGTGCGGCCGCCGGACGTGGCCGTGGTGCAGGTGCGCTCCGCCGAGCGCATCGAGCTGAGTCTGATCGCGGAGTTGTGCTGTGTGCGCCCCGGCCCGCACGTCGTCGGGCTGCACCAGGCGCTTGACCCGGCCAGCCTGCTGCGGTTGCACCGGGCCGGGGCGAACCGGCTGGTGAGCAGCCGGCTCGGGCTGCCGGCCCTGCGCGCGGCACTCGGGGAGCCGGACGACGAGCCGGCCGGGCGGCCGGGACGGGGCGCGCTGAGCGAGCGCGAACTGGAGATCCTTGCCCTGCTCAGCGCGGGCTGCTCGGTGGCCGACATCGCCTCCGCGCTTGAGATCAGCGCGCACACCGTGGCCAACCACAAGCGGCACATCTTCACCAAGCTGAACGTGCACAGCCGGGCGCAGGCAGTGGCCCAGGTCGGCCGGCTCGGGCTGGTCCGGGGCCCGCTCGAGGGTCGCCGGTCTGACCGGGTGGTCGTGGTCGATCGGCAACCGGACCACCGAAGCGCCGTGGTCGACGCGCTGCGCCGAGGCGCCGGTGCGGTGCTCGCCGACGCCGACGTGGCAGAACTGCTCCCCGCGGTGAACGCTCTGGTTCGGGCCGGCTACCTGGTCGCGGCCGAGGAGGTGATGCGGGATCTGCTAGCCGGCGCGGCGGCCACCCGCCCGCACCTCACCAGGCGGGAGCGGGAGATCCTCAACGCGGTTGCCCGAGGGCGGTCGGTGGCGCAGACCGCGGCGGCGCTCGGCGTCGCGGTCAAGACCGTGCAGAGCCAGCACCGCCAGCTTTTCGCCAAGCTCGGCGCGCGTAACCGGGTAGCCGCCCTGGCCAGGGCCCGCCAGTTGGGCCTGGTCGAGCGTTGAGCACGACACCGGCCAGCGCGCCGAACGCGACATGATCCAATACCTGCGGGAGCACCGGAAGCGCCCGGATGCGGGGATAGCGCCGCCCGACCAGCCCGAGATCGAGCGCGGCGACGGCCAGCCCGGCGAGCCCACCCCAGGCCACGGCATTGCGGCGGGGTAGCACCGCGGCCAGCACCACGCCCCAACCGACGGAGAGTCCGAAGTGGACCGGGATCGCGGCGGCGATCAGCCGCCCCCGGCGGCGTTCGTCAGGCAGCAGCAACGTGCCGGCCGCGACGGTGGCTTCGACCGGATCGCCGTGGGTGAGCAGCGCGTGCAGGGTGGACGGCGCGCCGCTCAGTGCGCCGGCGACCAGTCCGGCCGGCACGCCCAGCCGAATCGCGCGGAGCGGTCGCGCGACTGACCCCGGCGGACGAACGTTGGGCACCGGCAGAGCGTACCGCCGCGGCCCAACTCCGCGGCCCAACTCCGCTACCGGGCCGGTCGCCGCCAACTCGAGGTCCGGTGGAGCCCCGGTCACTTGTCGTGGCCGGGGCTCTACTCCATCCGGGTGACGCAAGGTCTAGACCTTGACACACAAGTGGTCTAGACCACATATTCGTTCTACAACCCTGCATCCACCAAGGAGACATCGATGTCTCGTAACCGATGGCAGCTGCCAGCATTCTTCGCCGTAACCCTGTTGTTGGTCTTCGGCCTGGTGCTTGTGCCGACCCAGACCGCCCAGGGCGCAACCGGAGTCACCGCCACGTTCACCAAGTCCTCCGACTGGGGAACGGGCTACGAGGGCAAGTTCACGATCACGAATGGCGGCTCCGGCGCGCTCGCCACCTGGCGGGTCGAGTTCAACCTGCCGAGCGGCCACTCGCTCAGCTCGCTGTGGGACGGCAGCTCCAGCGTCAGCGGCCAGCACGTCACGGTGAACAACACCTGGAACGGCAACCTCGCACCCGGTGGCACCGCCAGCTTCGGCTTCAACGTGGCCTACTCCGGCACCTGGACCGGCCCGACCGGCTGCACGATCAACGGCTCCGGCTGCGACGGCTCCGGCAACCCGCCGACCAGCACGCCGCCGACCACGCCGCCGACCACAACGCCGCCGACCACCACTCCCCCGACCAGCACGCCGCCGACCACCACCCCGGTGCCGCCGGCCGGTGGCCGCAAGAACCTCGGCTATTTCGTGGAATGGGGCGTCTACGCCCGCAACTACCACGTGAAGAACATCCACACCAGCGGCTCGGCGGCCAAGCTGACGCACATCAACTACGCGTTCGGCAACGTGACCAACGGCCAGTGCGCGATCGGCGACAGCTTCGCCGACTATGACAAGTTCTACGACGCGGCGTCCAGTGTGGACGGTACGACGGACACCTGGGACACCGGCGCACTGCGCGGCAACTTCAACCAGCTGCGCAAGTTGAAGCGGATGTACCCGAACCTGAAGGTGCTGTTCTCCTTCGGTGGCTGGACCTGGTCCGGCGGCTTCGCCCAGGCCGCGGCGAATCCGGCCGCGTTCGCCGACTCATGCTTCCGGTTGGTCGAGGACCCCCGCTGGGCCGACGTGTTCGACGGCATCGACATCGACTGGGAGTACCCGAACGCCTGCGGGCTCAGCTGCGACACCAGCGGGCCCAACGCGTTCAAGGGCCTGATGTCCGCGCTGCGCTCCCGGTTCGGCTCGAGCGCGCTGATCTCCGCGGCGATCACCGCGGACGCCGGCACCGGCGGCAAGATCGACGCGACCGACTACGCCGGCGCGGCGGCCTCGGTCAACTGGTACAACGTGATGACCTACGACTTCTTCGGCGCCTGGGCGGCGCAGGGTCCGACCGCCCCGCACTCCCCGCTGACCTCCTACGCCGGGATTCCAACCCAGGGGTTCAACGGCGACGCGGCCATCACCAAACTGAAGGCCAAGGGAGTTCCATCCAGCAAGCTGTTGCTGGGTATCGGGTTCTACGGTCGCGGCTGGACCGGCGTCACGCAGGCCGCACCCGGCGGCACCGCGACCGGCCCGGCACCGGGCACGTTCGAGCAGGGCATCGAGGACTACAAGGTCATCAAGGGCAGCTGCCCGTCCAACGGCACCATCGCCGGTACCGCGTACGCGTTCTGCGGCGGCCAGTGGTGGAGCTATGACACCCCGAGCACCATCGGCGGCAAGATGAACTACGTGCGCAACCAGAGCCTCGGCGGCGCCTTCTTCTGGGAGCTGTCCGGCGACACCGGCAACGGTGAGCTGATCACCGCGATGCGTGGCGGTCTCTAACCTCTCGCACGATCCGCGCGGTCTGCCTGGCCCCGTCACTGGCCCGGTAGGCCGCGCGGATCTTCCCGGCCGCGGCCCGGATCGGGCCGTCCCGGTCGAGCAGTTGGGCCAGTGCCCGGGTGACCGTCGCCGGGTCGAGCTGCTCGCGTTCCATGGCAAGGCCGGCACCGGCACGCCGCACCAGCCCGGCCTGCATCGGCTGGTCACTGGCCAGCGGAACAACCAGAAGCGGTACGCCGCAGTACATCCCCTCCATGACCGAGTTCGCCCCGCCGTGCGTGACGAACGCGTCGGCCCGCTCGAGCAGGGCCAACTGCGGGGCATAGGGCACCGCGAGCACATGCCCGGGCAGCTCGCCGGACCGCTGCGCCACGGCCACCGAACTGATCACGAGCGCGGCGCCGAGCTCGGCCGTTGCCGTGATCAGAGCGTCCACTTCGGACCCGGCGTCCAGCCGGGCGTGCACCGAACCGAAGGAGGTGTAGACCAACGGCCGGCCGGCGGGCAGCCGGTCGAACGGGAAGTCCGGTTCGTCGCCCCGCGGCTGGGGCGGGATCGACGGTCCGACCAGCCAGGTGCGCTCCGGCGGCGTCAGGTCGCCCACCAGCTCCCTGGTGCCGAACACCACGTTGGCGTGCGGCGACGGGCACTCGAAGAGCCGGAACTCGGGATTCAGGCCGTACCGGGCGAAAAGCTCCGCGCGCGGCTCGACCAACCGGGACATGTCGCCGCGGTAGGCGTCACTGAAACCGGGCGGGTGCAACAACTTCAGACCCGCGCACACGCCGACCCATGGCACCCCGGCACGATGGCAGGCGACGATCCCGGGATACGCCATGGTGTCCGCGACCGCGACGTCGGGCCGGAACTCATCGATCAGGTCAGCCACCCCGGGCAGCAACGGTTCCACCGGGTCGAGGAAGAACGTGCGGTAGACCTGCCAGACCCGGGCCGGATCGCGGGCGATCGGGGCCATCTCCTCCGGGCTTGGCATGGTGCCGGCGGGCAGCGGCGGCGGGGAAAGCAACCGCACCCCCAGGCCCTTCACCTGAGCCAGATCCGCCTGGCCCATCGGGGTCGGCAGCGGCAGCCAGCCAACCTCGTGCCCGTCGGCCATCAGCCACTGCACCACGCCGACCAGCGGGTTGAGGTGGCCCTTCGACCCGCCGCCGACCTGTAGCGAGATGACCAGAACCCGCATCACGTCTCCCGTTGGCTGGCTAGCTGACGACTCATCAGGGTCTGCTCGACCTCGTCCATGGGCGGCAGCACGAACCGGCCGTCCGGCAGATCCGCGCAGCCACCGACGAAAACCTCGGCTCCCTGCCAGGCGCACCGGCCGGAGACCAGCGCGCGGCCGCCGTCCAGCCAGCACTCGACCAGGCTGGTGATCGGCGCGATGCCCCGGCGCCCCGGGGGCCGGGTTCCCTCGAACTCCCCGGCCATCAGCGCACTAGCGGCCAGTCCGACCCGGCCGTGCGGGCTCTGCGGGTCGGGAGCCTGGGCCAGCACGCCGGCCAGCCGCGCCGGCTCACGAACCCAAGCCAGGCCGGGCGCTGCCGCGGCCAGCCGGGCGCAGGCCGTCTGCCACGGGATCCGCTCGACCGTAGCGGCCAGCCCGGAAACGGCGGAGAGCACCGGAATCGGCGCCACACCGTGCAGTCCGGTCACCGGCAGCTCGTCCTCGGCCAGCCGGACGTCCCAGCCGGCGGCCAGCACCGCGCGGCAGCGTTCCGCGTCCACCTGCATGCCCGCGCCGAACACCGTGCTGGCGCCGGTGATGTCGACCAGGTGCGCGGCGATCGACTCGACCGGGTTGGTCACCATCAGCACCGGCCGGTCCCGCCAGTGCTCGGGCCGCAGCCGCGCACCGAGCAGCGCCCGGTTCCGCTCGGCCACGATGGACCTGGCGACCGCGACGCCGCCGTCGCGCAGGTGCTCGCGCACCACCGCGGCCTCGTCGACCGACACGCAGACCAGCACCGGAGACCTGTTGTCCGCCAAGGCGTCCAGCCCGGACACCGATACGTTCGCCGGCAAGCCGGCGGCCTTGTCCGGATGGCGGGTGATCGCGGTGAACCGGCGCCGCGGGTTTCTGGTGGCGACCAGGTCGAGCACCGCCCGCCCGATCGTGCCGAGTCCCCAGACCACCAGATCGGGACGGTCCACGCGGGCCGGCGCCCCCCGCAACTCGCCGGACCGTCGCATCCTCACAGGAGGAAGTGTGCCCGAACACGCTTCGTAGTTTTACCTCAAGTTTGCTGGAGCTTCTCGCTCCGGCGCAGCGGACGCTGGAATCCCGCACCAGCACAGGCGAAACCGGGGTCAAGGCTCGATCAAGGCTGGTTGACCGGACCGCCCGGACGCAACACCCTGGTCCCATCCCGCCGTGCGGGGGTGCGCCAGGGCCCGACCTCCCCCGCGCCCGGCCCCCCCGCACGGCGGCTCCAGCCGCGAGCGTTCGCGAAACTCACCAGCCGGCCGAACCGCCCGTTGGGCACCATGTCCGGGTGAACACCGAGCAGGGCTCCGCCGGACCAGTGCGATTGTTGCGCACCAACGCGCCGTTTCGCGCGCTGGCCATCGCACGCGTGGTGTCCTTCGCCGGTGACTCGGTCAGCCTGGTCGCCCTCATGCTGTTCGTCGCGGACACCGCCGGCTCGCCGCTCGCCGTGGCGTTGCTGCTGCTCATCGGCGACTTCGCGCCGTCACTGCTCAGCCCGCTCACCGGCGCGCTGGCCGACCGGTTCGACCGAAGACGGGTGATGATCAACTGTGAGCTGGCCCAGGGCGCGCTGCTGGTCCTGATCGCGCTCGCCCGGCCGCCGCTGCCCCTGCTGCTCACCCTCGTTGCGATCCGCTCGACCATCGGGCACACCTTCGGATCGGCGTCCCGGGCGGCGATCCCCGCCCTGGTGCCGGATCCGGACCTCGCGGCGGCGAACTCCGCGATCGGCTTCGGTACCAACGGGGCGGAGGCGATCGGCCCGTTCATCGCCGCGGCCCTGTTCCCGTTGGCGGGTGTGCGCGGCGTGCTGCTCGTCGACGCGGCCTCGTTCCTCGCCTCCGCGCTGCTGCTCACCCGGCTGCACCCGCTGCCGCCGCAGCGAGCCAAGCGCACCGGACGGGTGGCCCGGCCGTCCCTGCTGCGCGAGGCCGGGGCCGGACTGCGGCACGTCACGTCGATCCCGGCGGTGCGGATCATCGCGCTCACCTTCTGCGCGGTGGTGGCCTTCAACGGGATCGACGACGTCGCGGCGGTCTACCTCATCCGGGACACGCTGCACGCGCCGGAGTCCGCGGTCGGCCTGCTGCTCGGCGGCGTCGGTGTCGGACTGCTCGCCGGGTACCTGCTGCTGGCCGGATTCGGCCGGCGCTGGCCGATGACCCTGTTGCTGCTCAGCGGCTTCGCGATCAGCAGCGCTGGCAACCTGCTCACCGGCCTGGCCTGGGCGGTGGCCGCGGCGTTCGCCCTGCAGACGATGCGCGGACTGGGCATCGCGGCGATGGACGTGGCCAGCAACACCCTGCTGCAACGCCTGGTGCCGGGCGCCCTGCTCGGCCGGGTCTTCGGCAACTTCTACGGCGCGGTCGGCGCCGCCGCCGCGCTCTCCTACGTCGGCGGCGGCCTGTTGCTCAACGCCACCGACGCGCGGACCACCTTCGTCGTCGCCGGCACCGGGGGCATCGCGGCCACCGTGCTGGCCGCGTTCACCCTGCCACGCGCCGCGGCCGCGAAGACCTAAGCAGCGCGGGCAGGCGCGGTCAGCCGAGCCGGCCGGCGATCGCGGACACCACGGCCGAACGCTGCGGTGCCAGGTAGAAGTGGTCGCCGGGCAGCACCGCCAGCTCGAACTCCCCGGTGGTGTAGTCGCGCCACCGGCGCATCTGCGCCGGCGACACGTAGTCGTCGGAGTCCCCGACCAGAGCCAGGATCGGGCAGCCGAGCGGCGGCCCTGGCGAGTACACGTAGGTCTCCGCTGCCCGGTAGTCGGCGCGCAGCGCCGGTAGGAACATCTCCATCAGCTCGGGTTCGGCAAGCACCCGTGGATCCGTGCCGTTCATCGAGCTCAGCTGGGCCAGCAGCCCGTTGTCGTCGCGGCGGTGCACCCCGGAGTCGCGAACGTCCGCCGGTGCGTGCCGGCCGGAAACCACCAGTTCCCGCGCGGGCACCGCGAGGTCCGCGGCCAGCCATCGAGCCACCTCGAACGCGACGGAAGCACCCAGGCTGTGCCCGAAGAGGACGATCGGCCGGTCCAGCCAGTCCCGCAGCTCGTCCGCCACGCCGCGAGCCAGCGCGCCGACACTGTCCACGCACGGCTCGGAAAATCGGTCCGACCGGCCCGGATACTGCACGGTCAACACGTCGGCGTATGGCGAGAGGGCTTCGGACAAGGGCAGGTAGTAGCTCGCCGACCCACCGGCGTGCGGGAACAGCACCATCCGCACCGCCTGCCGCGACGCCGGGTGAAAGCGCCGAAACCAGGACCCGCTGCGACCTACTCGCTCCATCGACACCTCCGGTCCGAACCCTCTCCCGCCGGCAATCATCTCCCGACCTCCGCGAGTCTCGCGCTCAGGCAACTGAGTTGCGCGCTCAGGCAACCGTGTTCCGTACCGGACCCAACGGCCGCGGCCCGCCCGGGGTTACGGGTCGAGCTCGCCCGGGTTGGCCTGCTCCAGCCAAGCGACAGCCTCGCACTATGCCAAAACGTGCATAGAACTTGCCGTGGCCAGCGGTTTACCCGAGTCTGTATCCGTGCGACTACTCAAGGTCTCAGGGTGTGACAACGGCACATGTCCAGCGGTGTACGTCTCCGATCGAGGGACAGCAGTGGTCCAGGGGACCCCGGTAGTGCCGGATACCGAGGGCCTGACGCTCGGGGCGGGGGAAACGGCGGTCGAGTTGCCCCCTGAGATCGTTCTCGGCGCGGTCTCCGCACTTGTCAGGTCCGACTCCACTCGGGAAACCGCAGAACGGATCTACGGGGAACTGCGGGAGGTTCTGGCGTGCTCCTAGACGGTGAGCAGTTCGCCAGGCATCTCACCGACTACGAACGATCAGCTTGGCGATTCGAAACTCAGCCGACCTACGCCATGGCCGGAGAGCAGGAAAGCCTCAGCCATTGGCGTTCCGGGAAGCCCAGGCCGGAAGGGCACAACGCAGGGTGGCACAAGACGGTCAGGGCTGCTGTTTCGGCCGGTAAGACCATCGGTCGTGTTCGCGTTGTGCGGCACCCGTTGACCGAATACCAGCGGTATCAACTCGACTGGGGAATTCCCGGCAATGTGGACGCCGGGGAGGATATCCGCATCCTCGACCTGACCAATGTGGAACTGGACCTTCCCGCGCACGACTTCTGGCTGTTTGACGACTCCTCGGTGGTCGATCTGAATTTCAATCCTGACGGAACGCTTCGCAACGTGGACCGACGAGAGAATCCCGACCTCGAGGTGTACCGACGTTGGCAACATACCGCGTTAGAACACGCGGTACCGTTCGGCGAATATGCACGAACCTGAAACCCGGCGGGACCGTAGAAACCTCGCTGAGACGCTGAGGGCGCTACGTCGGGCAGCTGGCCTGTCCGGGGACCGGCTGGCCGCTCGTATCGCCATGTCTCAGTCGAAGATCAGCCGGATCGAGTCCGGCCGCATTCTGCCTTCAGTCGCTGACGTAGAGCGGATACTGAAGGGTCTTGGGCCTGTCTCTCCTCGCGTGACCGAGCACGTTCTATCTCTAACTCGGTTGGCTAATGTTGAACACGCTTCCTGGCGTTCGGTTGCCCGCTCGGGTATGTGGCGGAAGCAGGCCGAGATCAAAGCATTAACGGAGTCGTCGGAGGAAGTCCGCCACTTCCTGCCCATCGTCCCCTCCGGGCTACTGCAAACCCCTGAGTACGCACGATACGCCCTCACGCCGGTAATCGAGGGCAATCCTGCTCGCGATATCGATCGTGCGGTCAGGGCACGACTGGGCAGTCAGGTCGCCCTGAACAACGAATCTCGTCGGTTCCACTTCTTGCTGACCGAGCAGGCCGTGAGATTGAACCGAGCCCCGGCTTCGGTAATGGCCGGGCAACTACGACACATGAGCGAGGTGATGGAACGGCCGAACGTCGAACTTGCGATCCTGCCTGGTTCTGCCATGATCGGCGCTAGCCCGCTGAACATTTTCGTTGTCTACGATGACCGGCTAGTGGTCGTGGAACTATTCTCCGGAGAGGTAGTCCTACGGGACTATCGAGACGTATCGTATCACCTCAACGTGTTCGACTACTTCCACAGTAGGGCTGTGATTGGAGAGGATGCAAGAAGCATTCTTGAAGCGGTCGCCAACGAGTTTATGCATATACGTGACTAAACTCGAAACACAATGGAACGCAGCATACCCTTTTTTTCTTGTGATGAAATTGGCAGGAAATCATCGCGGCATGACTCTCGTGCCCGCGTGTGGGGACGACGGCGCAGAGTGGCTGTTCTGCCCGGTTACCGTGGCCGGTGCTGTCGGATCTCGGTCACTTCGGTTGGCTGGGAGTGGGCCCAGCTCGCCATGGGGTGCCACGTGGACATCCGCCGCCGACGGTGGCGGTAGTGTCGTGAGTCGCGGTGGCCACGTCCACTGATGGCGGGAACAGCACCATCCGCACCGCCTGCCGCGACGCCGGGTGAAAGCGCCGAAACCAGGACCCGCCGCGACCTACCCGCTCCATCGACACCTCCGGTCCGAACCCTCTCCCGCCGGCAATCATCTCCCGACCTCCGCGAGTCTCGCGCTCAGGCAACTGAGTTGCGCGCTCAGGCAACTGAGTTACGCGCTCAGGCAACCGTGTTCCGTACCGGACCCAACGGCCGCGGCCCGCCCGGGGTTACGGGTCCAGCTCGCGCAGGTTGGCCTGCTCCAGATCGAGGGTGCGCTGAATCCGGCGGCGGGTCGGATCGGAGATGGCGCCGTTGTCGAAGAGTTTGGTCAGCTCCGCGCCCTCGACGCTGAGCAGGTCGCGGCGCAGCGCCCGGTAGGCGTTCGCGGCGGCGGTGCCGGAGTCGGTGGGCTCGTCATCGGCCGCGGCCCGGGCGGCGCGGGCCTGCCAGCTTTGCCGGAGCTGGTCGACGACCGCGTCGGGGACGGACCTGGCGTCGGCGACCGTGTCGAGATGGGCGAGCGCCGCCTGGGTCGCGCGCAGGCGGGCGTAGGTCTGCTCCTGGCGGACGTCCTCGGGACTGAGCGCGATGCCGGCGCGCCGAACCAGCGGAGCCAGCGTCATCCCCTGCACCACCAGGGTGAGCACGATGACCGCGGTGGACAGCAGCAGGACCAGGTCGCGGTGCTCCAGTGCGGCCCCGGACGCCGTGGTGAGCGGAATGGACAACGCGGCGGCAAGCGGAACGACCCCGCGGGCGCCGGCCCAGGAGATGACGGCGGGCACCTGCCAGGAGGAGCGGCGCTCGCCGCGCCGCCGCTGGGTGATCGCGGCCAGCGGGAAGACCCAGAGCAGGCGCACCACGATCAGCGTGGCGGCGATCGCGAGGGCCTGCACCGGCCAGGCGCCGTCGATGCCGCTCAGCGTGCGGACCAAGGTCGGCAGCTGCAGTCCGATCAGGCCGAACACCACGCTCTCCAACAGGAAGATCACGGTCTCGTTGACCGCGCCGAGCTGCAACCGCAGCTGCGCGTTGGTGATCCGGTTCGCCTGGGTACCGAGCAGGATGCTGGCCACCACGACCGCGGTCACCCCGGAGGCATGAATCGACTCGGCCGCGACATAGGCGGCATACGGGGTGACCAGCGAGACCACGGTCTCCAGCACCGGTTCCTCGGTGCGCCGCCGGATCGCGAACGCACCGGCGGCGACCACCGCCCCGGCCAGGATCCCGCCGCCGGCCAGCACCACGAACTCGCTGACGGTGTGACCCCAGGTCACCGAGCCGCCGGCGACCACGAGCCCGACCGCCACCCGGAACAGCAGCAGGCTGGTCGCGTCGTTGAACAGGCTCTCCGCCTGCACCAGCGCCTGCACGCGGGGTGGCAGGGACAGCCGGCGGCCGAGCGCGGTCACCGCGACCGGGTCGGTGCTGGCCAGTACCGTGCCGAGGACGAGCGCCATGCCGAGCGAGAGCGGGGTGAAGGCCAGCGCGACCAGCGCCACCGCGGCGGCGGAGACCACCACCAGCCCGACGGCGAGCACGGCCACCGGCCGCCACACCGAGCGAAGATCCCGCCAGGGCAACTCCTCGCCGGCGGCGAACAGCAGCGGCGGCAGCACGACCAGGCTCACGACGTCCGGGGTGACCTGGATCGTCGGCACACCCGGTAGCAACCCGATGACCACCCCGGCGATCACCAAAAGGGACGGCGCCGGCACCCGCAACCGACGGGCAAAGGTGGCCACCACCGTTGCGACTGCGACCAGGAACAGCACCGTCTCGACAACGTGCATCACCCGCCGAGCCTGCCAGATGTCCGGACCCGATGCCGCCAAGACTTCCCGGCGCGCCTGCGGTACACCCCACCGCACCGGCGACCCGCGCACCGCCGGAGCGGGCCTCGGTGCTGGACCACATAGGGTTTGGGCATGACAGAGGCAGTGTGGAACGAGGTCGACGAGTACTTCACCGCGGCGCTGGTGCCGCACGATTCGGCGCTTGACGACGCCCTCGCCGCCAGCGACGCGGCCGGGCTGCCGGCCATCGCGGTCGCACCGAACCAGGGCAAGCTGCTGCACCTGCTGGCCAGGATGCGCGGTGCGCGCCGCATCCTGGAGATCGGCACGCTCGGCGGCTACAGCACGATCTGGCTGGCCAGGGCGCTACCCACGGGCGGCCGGCTGGTCACCGTGGAGTACAGCACGAAGCACGCCGAGGTGGCCAGGGCGAACATCGTCGCCGCGGGTCTCGACCGCCTGGTCGAGGTGCGGGTCGGCGCCGCGCTCGACGTGCTGCCGGTCTTGGCCGACGTCGACCCGGAGCCGTTCGACCTGGTGTTCATCGACGCGGACAAGGAGAACAACGCGGCGTACTTCGAGTGGGCGCTGCGGCTGTCCACTGTGGGCAGCGTGATCATCGTGGACAACGTGGTGCGTGGCGGCCGGGTGGTGGACGGCGACAGCGAGGACCCGTCGGTGCGTGGCACCCGCCGACTGATCGAGGTGCTGGCCGCCGAGCCGAGGGTCAGCGCCACCGCGATCCAGACCGTTGGCAGCAAGAGCTACGACGGGTTCGCCATCGCCCTGGTCATCTCAGACTGAGCGGGCCTGGTCGAGGGCGTCGATCCTCGGCGCCCTCGACTTCGGCGAGTCCAGGCTCATGCTGCGCGCATCGCCGAGCTGCTCCCGGAGGTAGGCCTCCGTCCGGTCCACTTCGGATCGCAGAGCACGAACCGTCGCTATCGCGGGATCGAAGGTCCACCAGGCGATCCGCTGACCGTCCACATCGTACTGCCAGAGTCCGACCAGTCGGCCACGGTCGATGATGGCGTGGTCGGGCAGGTCCGCGTGGGCACCCAATGCCTTGCCGGTGCCGGGAATCTCGAGCGCGAGGTCGGCCGGGGCGAGCAGGCTCGGCAGGTCGCGGCGGAGCAGGATCAGCGCGTCGAGGCTGGCGATCATGGCGTAGTGCGGCCGTTTCGGTGGGGTGAAGTTCGCGAACGCCTTGGCATCGGCTGGAAGGGCGAGCAGCTCGCCGGTCAGCGGGACCGGGTCGAGCGGAGCCAGCGCGGCCTTGGCGTCGCGGGCGGAGAATCCGGTGAACCAGCGCAGGTGCGCAGGCGAAGCACCGCCGGTCCAGCCAAGGTAGCGCCGGGCCAGCTCGACCCTCGCCTCCTCGTCCGTCCGCCCGGACGACAACGAACCCCAACGGGTGTAAGCGAAGCGTTGCTGATCGAGACGGTTGGACAGCGGCACCCGGCGAATCGAGCCGGCCGCCTGGAGCAGGCCAAGCGCGACCGGAAGGGTGGTGGACACGCCCTTCCTCCGGCCGGCCTCGCCGAGGTTGCGGACCGCCGGACCGAGCGCGGCCCTCAGCGCGGCGGGGTCGAGCGGGCCGGTGGCGAGCGCGTCGAGAACCGCCGCGCACAGCGTGTCGATCTCCGCGCGGTACACGCCGAGCTTGGCCACCGTGGCCACCTCGGCCTCCGGCGCGCCGCGGCCAACCTGGAGCGCGAGACCGAAGTCCTCGGCCGGCACCACATACGTGCAGCCGCGGGCGGCGGGCAGCTCGTGGATGGCCAGCGCGGCCACCGCACTGTCCACATCGGAGCGGGCGAGACCGGAGCGGGCGAACAGGGTCAGGTACGGGCTGGCGCCGCCGCCCGAGCGCGCCCAGCCGGTACTGGCCAGCACGGTCGCCGGGTCGGCGCCGGCCAGCGTCCCGTCCAACCCCTGCCGGTGCCACCACCAGGCCAACCGGTCGGTCATGACCGGCGCTCCTCGGACCACTCGTCGGCGCGCGCTTCCAGCTCGGACACCGACAGGTCCTCCTTCGGCGTGGCGAGAGACCACTGGTGGCCAAGCGGATCACGGACGATGGCGTAGCGGTCGCCCCAGAACGCGTCGGCCGGCGCCACCACCTCGGCCGCGCCGGAGTCGAGCGCGCGGCGAAACACCGCGTCCACGTCCGGCACGTAGAGGTGCAACCGGACCGTGGTGCCGCCGAGTGCGCAGGGCGAGCGCACGTGATCCTCGTCGAAGTCGTCGATGACCAGCAGCCGGCCGCCGAACATGAGCAGCTCGCAGTGCATGATCCGGCCGTCCGGCGCGAGGTTGCGGACCAGCTCGTCGGCGCCGAACGCGGCCCGGTAGAACCGGATCGCCTCGGCGGCGTCGGATACGACCAGCTGCGGGGTCGGTCCGGGAAACTCGCCGGACACGTCCGTCACGGCGCCTCCCGCCGGTCCAGCACACCCAGCACGGTCGCGGCGTCCACCAGCCGGGCCAGCCGCCGGGCCTCGACCCGCGCGCGGGCCCGGCCCTTCGGCCGGATCCGGTAGCTGCGCCTGCGCTCGGCCCGCCGGTCGGCCCGCACCGACTCGTCCTGCGTAGCGATCTCCTCCACCAACCCTTCCACCCGCATTCGTTGCAGTGAGCGGTACAGCGTGGCCGGCCCGAGTGTCACGGTGCCGCCGGTGAGCTCATCGACGTCGGCCATCAGCGCGTAGCCGTGGCGCTCGCCCTGGTGCAGCGCGAGCAACAGCGCGAAGACCGCGGGGGTCAACGGCTGGTCCGGCTCCGCCATGCCTACCCAATCTTATACCCATTGTGGATACTATCCGTACTGAATACTACCGGGCAAGCCGGTGCGGCGGCGGCGACCCTCGGCGTGCCGGCGACTCGACTGACCGTCGCCCGTGGATAGAAGGCGGCTCAACGAACCACGGCGCGGCGCCGGCCGCTGGCTACCGTTGTCGTCGAAGTGGCATGACCGGACGATCCGGCGCGGAGACGGGCGAGGCGGCGACGATGGACCACTGGACCGAGACGAGTTGGCGCGGCGGTGCCGGTCCGCCGGTGCTGCGTGCGGTGGCGGGACGCAGCGTGCGGATCCTGCGTCGGGCCGATCCGGAGGACCCGTTCGACCCGGACCGGCTGATCGGCACGCACCCCGCGCCCCCGGTCGAGGACCTCGAGCCGGGCGCGGTGCGGGTGCTCGTGGTCAGCGACGACATGCTGGCGCGGCGCGGGATGCTCGCCGCGCTCGACGACCAGGCCGGGCTGCTGGTGATCGGCGGTCGTCGGCCGGGCCCCGGCCTGGCCGACGCGATCCGGTCCGGCAGCCCGGATGTGCTGCTGTTGCACGGCTTGAGCGCGGAGGAAGCCGCGCCGATGGTGGCCGAGGCGGGCACGGCGGACCCGGCGCCGCGGGTGCTCGCCGTCGGTGGGCGCGGCGCGCCGGCCACCTCAGCGGGCGAGCTGAGCGGGCAGCTGCCGGCCAGCGCCAGCCCGGAGCAGGTGGCCGCCGCGGTTCGGCTGGCCGCGGCCGGGTACGCGATGCGCCAGCTGACCGGATCGGCTGGGCGACCCGCCGATGCCAGGAGCACGGCGCTGGCCGGCGGCCTCACCGGGCGCGAGTGCGACGTGCTGATCCTGATCGCCCGGGGCATGTCCAATGGGGAGATCGCCCGCGAGCTCACCGTTTCCGAACACACGGTGAAGTCACACGTGCAGAACCTGCTCGGGAAGCTCAAGCTGCGCAACCGGATCCACGCGGTGATCTACGCCTTCGACACCGGCCTGGCCCGACCGGTGTCGAAGGCCTAGCCATGCAACTGCGGGTCCTCGGGCCGATCGAGATCCACGACGAGACCCGTGGCCGGCGGATCGCCGTGAGCGGGCAGAAACGGCCGGCCCTGCTGGCCACCCTGGTGGTGCGAGCCGGCCGCACGGTCTCGGCGGACCGGCTGATCCAGGAGCTGTGGGGCGAGGAGCCGCCGGCGAACGCGGCCAACGCGTTGCAGGCACACATCAAGCGGCTGCGCCGGCTGGTCGGCGGGGAGGATCGGATCGTCACCCGCGCACCCGGCTACACGCTGCTGCTCGGACCGGGCCAGACCGATGTCGAGCAGTTCAACGAGCTGGCCACGGAGGCGCGGGCGATCGCCGCGTCCGACCCCGGCGCCGCGATTCCCCGGCTGCGCGCGGCGCTCGCATTGTGGCGCGGCCCGGCGCTGGACGGCTGCGTGCTCGGCGAGATCTGCGCCGCCGAGGCCGCCGTGCTCGAGGAGAGCCGGCTCGGCGTGCTCGAGACGCTCTACGACGCGAGCCTGCGGGCGAACCGGCACGAGGAGATCATCGGCGAGGTCGAGGAGGCCGTCGCCGCGCATCCGATCCGGGAGCGGCTCTACGACCAGCTGATGACCGCGCTGTACCGGGCCGGCCGGCAGTCCGAGGCGATCGGGGTCTACGACCGGGTGCGCCGCCTGCTGCTCAAGGAGTTGGGCGTCGAGCCGGGCCCGGCGTTGCGCGCCACCATGCAGGCCATCCTGGCGCAGTCGCCGCGCCTGCTGCGCGAGCCCGCGCCGCACGGCGACACCCTCAGCGAGGAGCTCGCCGCGCTCCAGCGCCAGATCAACACCCTGGCCCGGCGCCAGGCGGTGCTGCTCAACCTGGTCAACCGGGAGAACGCGGTCGGCACGGCGCAGTGAACCGTGCCCGGCCGCGCGGCCGGGCACGGTTCACTGAGCTCCGGAGACGTGCCTGAGCGCGGAACTCAGTTGCCTGAGCGCAGGATTCGGTTGCCTGGGCGCGAGACTCGCGGCGCCGGCGTCGTCGCCGGCTGCCGTTGGGGCGCAGAACGCGGCCACCTCGGCGGCGAAGGACGCCTCGGTGCCCCGTTCGGCGTGCACGAAGGCCACCGACAGCACGATGTCCACGCCCAACTCGCGCAGCGACCTCTGGTCGGCGCCGGGCCGGCCGGGCACCAGGTGGAGCACCTGGGCCACCGAGCGGGTGAGCTCGCGCTCGATCAGCTCGCGATTTCCGGATAACACGGTCTCGTCGTCGTGAAACGTCATGTCGGCCTCCGCCCCCATGGACTACCCACATTGTCGGAGTGCACGGCAACCGCGGGCAATCGGTCGGGCGACCGATCCTGAGTGCCCCGGCCGGCGGAGAACGGGCCGGACCGGGGCGGGAGCAGGTCCCTCGCGAGAGGGAGGCGGCGGGGTCAGCTCGGGCGGCGCGCCTGGTGGGCGCGCGGCGGACCGCGTCAGGCAGATCGTGCTCCGGTGGCGGGGAGCCCGATGCTGACCTCGCACCGCTAGCCGTGCCCGGCGCCGGTTCCGTGCGGCGCCGAGCCGGTCAGTCGCGGCAGAGCAGACCGAAACTGCCCTCGGCAGCCGTGTGCCCGTCCTGTTCCAGGACGATCCGCACGGTGCTGGCGCCGGTCGCCGAGCTACCGTCTCGCTCGGCGAACACCAGGCAGGTCGAGTCGAACTCGAGGTAGTGCTGGAACGAGAACTCCCCCTCGACGGGGAGCGCGGCGGGCTGTCCCAGCGCGAGCAGCGCCGCTTGCCGGGCGGCCTCGATGGCCGCGTTGCCCGGCACGTGGTCGATCGGGTGGTCGAACACCACCGGGTGATCCGGGTCGATCAACAGTTCCCAGCCGGGTCCGGCGGGGCGGTTGACGAGCATCACGTCGATCGGGTCCTGGCGGCCGATCAGCTGCGGCGCGACCAGATCCAGCCCGGCCCGGGACGCCGGGGCGGCGGTGCGCCGCTCACCGCGCAGCCGGGCATAGCCGGCTGAGGACACGCAGCTCCACCGGTAGGCGGCGGTGCCGATCTGCTCGCCGTCCCTCGTGCAGGTGAACTCGAAGCGCATCCCGGCGAATCCTCGGCCGCGTCGCCGGATGTCGTGCGCGGTCACCGTGATGACGGTGTCGACCGGCTCGGCACCCCTGGTGCGCAGGCCCTCCGGGGAGATGTCGAACTGCTTGTCGTGCGTGATGAACTTGAACTCGGTGGGGATCTCGAAGGCCACGTGTGCGATGAGCAGACCGGCCTGGCGCACGCCCTCAAGGAACATCAGCGGGTCGTGCACGTGCTGTGTGGTCGGTCCGTAGAAGCTGTGTGCGGCCGGCCAGCGCACCCCCACCTGGAAGGTGTTGAAGCCGGTGACCCGCAGGTCGGTGACGAAGACGTCGGGAGTGTGCGTCCGGCGTACCAGCCGGGGCGGAACGGTCTGCTGGAACAGCATCGGCTCCGCGTTCGGTAAGTCTTCGGATAACGGCCCCTTCTGGGGGTTGATCATGGTCGTCATGGCAAACCTCGTCCCAGTGAAGATCGGTCAGTCCGATGTGTTCGGTCTGTTGCGCCGCAAGGGCGGCACTGCCCCCGTGGTGGTAAGCGCCCGTGCCGTCGCGGTCGGATCAGGTTCGAACGCCGTTCGAAGATCGGTTCAGTTGAGTGTGGCCTGGACCACACCGAGAACCATACCTACCACCCGGTTTTTTTTCGAGGGGTAATTGGAGAAAATTTGAGCTACGCTGGAGCGAAGGTCGAGAACCACCGGTTCTCCGGTGTGGGTCGACCAAAAGCCGTCTAGAGGATGGCATGCTTGGTGGGCCAGATGGCCAGTTCTAGAGGAGGTGCGGGCAGTGGCAAGGCAGGATCGGGCGGAGCGGACTCGCAACGCCATCCTGGATGCCGCCGCGGCGGTGTTCGACGAGCGCGGGTTCAACGGCGCGAGTCTTTCGGACATCCTCGCCAAGGCTGGCGTCACCAAGGGTGCGCTGTACTTCCACTTCTCATCCAAGGAGGAACTAGCCAGGGCGATCGTCGAAGAGCAGTGGACGGTCGACCTGCCGCTGGTCAACGCCGGCAATCCAGGCTTGCAGCTGGTGATCGACATGAGCCACGCGCTCGCCCACAACATGGTGACCAACGTACGCGTGCGTGCCGCGAACCGGTTGACGATCGAGGCGAACTACGCGGCCCCGAATCCCGACGTCTACCTGCGCTGGATCGAGATCGTGCACGAGGTGCTGGTCGCCGCACAGGCCAAGGGCGACCTCCGCTCGGAATGGAACGCCGACGAGGTGGCCAACTGGGTGTCCGCCGCGTTCATGGGCGTGCAGGTGCAGTCCGACGTGCTCACCGGCCGGGCCGACATCCACGAGCGGCTGACCACCATGTGGCGGATCGCGCTGCCCGGCCTGGTGCCGCCGCGCCGGCTGCCGCGTTTCGTGCCGTCCGGCACCGCGCAATGGGACACCATCGCCGAGACCGCCTGACCGCCGCGACACCGGCGGTGGGCCGTTGGGTCGCTGCCGTTGGGCCAACCGCCCGAACCGGGCCGTGCCGTCGGGCGAACCCATCCAGGTGAAATCCTGATTCTGCGCTCACCACGGGCTTCGCGCTCGTAGGATACCGGCTGGTATGTCGCCGGGGTTGGGGCTCAACAAGGAGATCAGGGTGGAGCACGTCCCGTTGGGACGGTCGGGTCTCAAGGTGTCACGGGCGTGCCTGGGGACGGCCAACTTCGGTACCGCGTGGGGCATCGGGGTGGACGAGGAGCACGCCCGGCCGATCATCGACGCGTTCCTTGACGCCGGGTGCAACTTCATCGACACCGCCGACAACTACCACGACGGGCAGTCCGAGGAGATCGTCGGGCGGGCCGTGCGCGGGCGGCGAGAGGCGGTGGTCATCGCCACCAAGGCGTTCAAGTCGCGCGGCCCTGGGCCCAACGACGGCGGGCTGTCCAGGGCGCACCTGGCCAGGGCGCTCGAGGCGAGCCTGCGTCGGCTCGGTACCGACCACATCGACCTGTACCAGTGCCACAAGTGGGACCCGGTCACGCCGGTCGACGAGACCATGGCGACGCTGGACGGCTTCGTGCGCGCCGGCAAGGTGCGCTACCTCGGCTGCTCCAACTTCACCTCGGGCCAGGTGGTGGAGGCGCAGTGGGCGGCCGCACGGGTGGCCGGCACGCCACTGATCAGCCTTCAGTCGCAGTACTCGTTGCTGCGCAGGGACATCGAGGCGGAGATCCGGCCGACGGCGACCCGGCACGGGCTCGGCGTACTGGCCTGGAGCCCGCTCGGCGGCGGCATCCTGGCCAACCGGTACCGGGCCGGTGAGGAGCCGGAGCCGGCCAGCCGGATGGGCCGGCTCGCCGCGAAGCCGGTGCCGGGCGTGCGTACCTGGATCATCGACCAGCTCAACGAGCGCAACCTGGGCATCGCGGCCGAGGTCGGGGCGATCGCGGCGGAGCTGGACAGCACGCCGGCCGGGGTGGCCCTGGCGTGGGTGAGCTGTCAACCCGGTGTCGCGTCGGTGGTGATCGGCCCGCGCACGGTCCCCCAGCTGACGCAGAACCTGGCCGGCGTCGCGCTGGCTCTGCCCGATGCGCTGGTGACCCGCCTGGACCAGGTGTCCGGCCCCGCCCCCACTCCGGTCACCGGCCTGACCTCGCTGCCCTGGAGCTGAGACACGGCGCAGGGTCACCTTCCTTCGCTTCTCGAAGCGGACCCGTCACCTCCCGCTGTGCCGAGGCGCGCCGTCACCCCGGTTGCCGGAGCGCGAGACTCGCGGGTCAGTCGGGCTCGGTGCGGACGGCTTCGGAGCCGCCGATGTCGAAGTCGGCGACCCGGTTGGCGGACACGATGCCGGGGAGCATCAGGCTCCACATGTCGCCGAGCCCGGCGCGCATGCTGCCGCGCCGGACTCCGGCCCACCAAAGCACTTCGATGCCGACACATATGGTGATCACCAGTGTGCTGGCCACGTCGACCAGCACCCCCTGATCCAGTTCGCCAGCGCGCTTCGCGCGCAACAGCGTGGCGTCCAGCGTGGCCAGCAGCTCCACGTAGAAGTCGACGAACGGGCGGCCCCGGTCACCGCACTCCCGCGCGGTACGCAGGCTGGCCCGGATCACCGGTTCGTTGTCCAGCCAGCGGGCCAGCATGTGGGTGAGGTCGATCAGCGACTGGAGCGCGTGCACCTCCGTCGCGGTCTGCTTGTCGACGAAGGAGCGCAGCATGCCGCACGCCTCGGCCTGGATCGCGCCGCCTAACTCTTTCTTCGAAGCGAAGTGAAAGTAGAAGGCCCCCTTGGTCACCCCAGCCGCCCGGCTGACGTCGTCCAGCGTCGCACCGGCGAACCCGTTGCGGTCGAACAGCTCCGCAGCGGAACGCACCAGGTGCAGGCGGGTGTACTCGGATCTGGCTTGTTTTGTCACGAGACATCCTGTGGCGCGGGACGAACCTCTGCTGCCGGGTCGGTGGCGGTGACCACCGAGGGTCGGCGGTGTGATGCGGAGTACGGCACACCGCCGCCCCGGCGAGAGAGTGCAGGTCCTCGTTCACCCCGCGGCGCGAACCATGCTGGTGACTTCGGCGCCCTGCTCGGCGAGGCGTGGGTCGGACATGAGGATGGCGTGTTGCAGTCGGCGCAGGCTGGGCGACGGCTCAAGACCCAGCTCGTTGACCAGACAGGTGCGCAGCCGCCGGTAGACGTCGATGGCCTCGCCGCGCCGGCCCGACCGGTAGAGCGCCAGCATGAGGTGCGCGTGCATACCTTCATGCGTTCGGTATCGCCCGACCAGCCCGGCGAGTTCCCCGACCATCTCGTGGTGGCGGCCCAGCCGGAGATCCGCGTCGATGCGGCGATCCAGGACATTGAGCCGAGCCTCCTCAAGACGATGCGCCTCAACCTCGAGCAGCGAGCCAGTCTGGACGTCGACAAGCGCGCGACCTCTCCAGATCGCCAATGCCTCGGTGAAGCTCTTCGACGCCGCCTCGTAGTCGCCGAGCTCACGCGCCCGATGGCCGACCGCCGCCAGTCGGTCGAAGTCCCGCACGTCCACCGTCCCGCTCATCGTATCGAGGAGGTATCCGCCCGGATACGTGACCAGGATGCGCTTCGCGTCCCGAAGCTCGCTTGCCGCCTGCTCGAGCGCGGCTCCGATGAGATTGCGCAGGTGCAGGATGTAGGTCTGCACCGTGGTGTTGGCGCTGCGGGGGATTTCCTCACCCCATAGCTCTTCGAACAGCGAGGCCATCGGCACCACCTGGTCCGCGTGCACCGCAAGCATCGCCAGGACCTTGCGGGGTTTCGCGGCGGTCGGCGTCACCGACATCCCGCCCACACGGGCCACCAACGGCCCCAGCACGTCTATGTCCACTTCGTCTCCTGCGGCCCGTGCAACGGGGTGCCGGCCCGGTAGTCGGCATCCACTCGTTCGCCTCTCAAGGATACAAAACCGACCACCCGGTTTGTCAATACAAAACCGGGCGGTCGGTCTGTTCTTTTTCAGTCTATCGGCCTATTGGAGCAATGCACCAGTGACCCCCTGTGATTGGGGTCACGCGCTGAGTACACCCATTGCAGGTGGGCGCTTATCCAGCGTCGGATCCTGGTTGAGTATTGCCCGCATCAGGTCCCGCAGCCTCGGCGACGGCTCCATACCCAACTCGTCCACCAGCCGCCTGCGCACCAGGTTGTACTCGCGCAGCGCGTCGGCCTGCCGGCCGGATCGATACAGTGCCACCATCAGCATCTCGGCCAGCCGTTCCCGCCAGGGATAGAGTCGGGTCATCTTGGTCAACTCGCTGATCACGCCCAGCTCGATCCCGGCCATCATGCTGGCCTGAAACTTGTCCTCGACGGCGGCCAGCCGGGTCTCCTCGTAGTGCAGCACCGCGCCGCGACAGATCGGCCCGCCGGCCACGCCCTCGAGCACCGGGCCGTCCCACAGTCGCAGCGCCGAGCTGAGCAGGTCACGGGCGCGCACCGGAGCCAGCGCGACCTCCGCGTGTGCCTCGGTGACCAGCCGCTCGAACAAGCGCGCGTCCACCTCGTCCGCCTCGGCGTTGAGCAGGTACCCGGTGGGCAGCGTGATCAGCCGCTCCCGGGCGAACTGCTCGCCGAACTGCGCCTTGAGCAGCTTGCGCAGGCGTGCGACCAGGGCCTGGAGCGCGTTGTCCACCTTGGCCACCGTCCGGCCGTCCCACAGCTCCTCGAAGAACTGCTCCTTGGTGACCACCCGGCCGGAATTGATCAGCAACGCGGCCAGCAGGGTGCGCTGCCGGCCGCCCTGTACGGCGATCAGCCGGCCGTCCCGCACCAGCCCGACGGTCCCGATCAGCTTGAAGACCACGCGCGCGGCCGGAGTTCCCAGGTCAGCCATCGGCGACCCCCTCTCCCTCCGCGCTGCGGACGATGCTCGGACATCCCACTGACACGCCCGTGACAGCCCGCTGACCCCCTCAGAGCGCATTGGACACCTTGAAGACGTGCAGAAAGCCGGCCAGGCTGGCCCGGCCGGAGAAGGCCACGTACTCCGGCAGCACCGCGTGCGGTGCCCATTTCGCCTTGTAGGCGAGCTGGGTGCGGGCCGGGTAGACGGCCGAGCCGCGCCGGGCGAGTTGGCCGACCAGCCAGCGGAACCACCGGCTCGCCTCGGGCCCCTCGTGCGCCGGGTCCAACCCGGTGAACGGGGTGAAGCCGAAGTGCAGCCAGCCGGCGCCCTCCCCGGTGAACACCTCGATCGCCGCCGCGTTGATCGCCTCCATGGTCCCTGGCGGGCCGTCCGGCCGGCGCCGGGACAGGTCATGCAGCCAGCCCGCCCGACTGCCGTAGACCGGCGAGTAGGAGATGTAGCCGACCAACGTCGCGCCGACTTCGGCGACGAACAGCCTGCGGTGCGGCTGGGCCGGGCCGCCGCACTCGCCGACCAGGAACTCCAGGGGCTTGGCGTGCCTGCCCTTGCCGCGCAGCCAGGCCGCGTCCAGCCCGGCCATGGCCGCCTGGTAGTCCGGCTGGGCGACCTCGCGCACCTCCACCCCGCTGCGCCGCGCCCGGGAAATCTTGTTGCGCAGCCGGACGAATCCCGCACCACGGGTGGTGAACGCGCCCAGCTCGACCGCGTACGAGGCGCCGACCTGGTTCACCGTGTACCCGGCGTCGGCGTACCGCCGCGCGTCCGAGCGCTGAAGCTGGATCGCGACCACCCGTTTCCCCGCGGCCGAGGCGAACTCGCCGAAGGCCTTGAGGAGTCCTGGGTAGCATCCGGCCGGCGCGAACGGCCCGCCGAACTGCACCAGGTGCCGCCCGGACTCGCGATAGACCACCACGCCATCACGCCCGGGCACGGTGAAGTAGTGGTTTCCCCTGTTCAGCGCCAGAAAGGCGCTCGGATTGTCCGAACAGGACTCGAGGGTTCGGCGTACCGAGTCGAGTGTGGTCGGCCTCGCGGTTTCGATCGGCATACCGGTCATCCTCATCGCCGCACTCGAGAAAGCTGCCAGGTTCCCTCAAGCCGTCCACAATTTCGAGTTGTTTCCTAGCGGCATATCAGCGTGCTGTCAGCGAGCATTTTTCGCATTTTCCTCGACTCGTATCCAAGGCCGGTGTCAGCGGCTCGTCAAAGACTTTTGTAACACTCGAATTCGACGCGAGATTTCGCCGCACCGGGCGATGCTGGACGGAACGAAGAGGGGAACACGGGCGTGGCACTGAATCTGGTCGACACCTCGCCGGCAGGTCAACCTGCCGGTGTTGCCGGCGCCGCCCGCGGCCTTTCCTACCTCTCCTACGTCGGCGGCCGGGACGTCGACTCCGGCCGCTATCTCTACACGATGACTGCCCGCGCGCTGCTCGAGGACGTGTTCGGCGCACTCACCCGCAAGCGTCGCCTCGAGCGGGACGGCACCGACCCGGGCGGCGCCTCGGACGTGGTCGGGCGGTGCGCGCTCGCCGACGCCGGCACCGTCGAAGCCGCGACCGGGGCGGCCGCAGCGGCCGCTCCGGAGTGGGCGGCCACGCCGCTGGCCGTCCGGATGCGGCTCGGCGACCGGATCCGGGACCGGCTGCGCGCCAGGCACGCCGAGCTGGTCGAGCTGCTGGTGGCCGAGGGCAGCCCGAGGGCGCTGGCGCAGTGGCAGGTGGCCGGACTGCTCGACCTGTTCAGCCCCGAAACCCTTGCCTGGTGCGAAAGCCAACTACACCAGGAGTTCCGGCACGGGCCGCGCAGGCTGGTGCTGCGCCGGATGCCGGACGGCGTGGTGTGCGTGAACCCGCCGCAGAACGCACCGGCGGCGAGCGCGCTGTTCGGCATCACCCCGCTGCTGGCCGGAAACGCGGTCGTGGTCCGGGCGCCGCGCAGTGCTCCGCTAGGGGTCATGTGGTCGCTGCGCGAGCTGGTGGTGCCGGCGCTAGCCGAGCTCGGCGCACCTGCGGGGGTGCTCAACGTGTTCTGCGCCAGGCCCGGCCCGACCATCGCGGCCTGGCTGGACAGCCCGGCGGTGAACGACATCTTCTACACCGGCGACGTGGCGCGCGGCCTGGCCTTCGAGCGGGACTGCGTGGCGGCCGGCAAGAAGCCGATCCTGGAGCTGGCCGGCAACGACTGCGTCGTGGTCTGGCACGACGCGGATCTCGGTGCGGCGACGGAGGCGCTGACCGAGTGCTTCTACGGCTCCGGCCAGATCTGCATGGTGCCCAACCAGGTGCTCGCCCACCCGGCGATCGCCGGTGAGCTGCTGGCCCGGCTCGCCGAGGCCGCCGCGGACATCCGGCCGGGCTTCCCGGACGAGGACGGCGTGCTGCTCTCCCCGGTGCTGCGCGCCGAGCGGTTCTTCGGCTACGTCAGGGATGCGCTGGCGGGCGGCGCCACGCTGGTGTCCGGCGGGCGGCGTCTCGAGGTGGACGGCGAGGTGTCCGACACCGGCCCGTTCATCGAGCCGACCGTGCTCCGGGTGGACGGCATCGCGGGCTGCCGGCAGGTGGAGGCGGTCCGCGCCGAGACGTTCTTCCCGCTGCTGCCGGTGGTGGTGCCCGAGCCGGCGCCGGACGCCGAGCTGCTGGACACCGTGATCGAGTTCGTGAACAGCAACCCGTACGGCCTGCGCAACTCGTTGTGGGCCAGCGACCCGGACGTGATCGAGCGATTCACCGCACGAGTCGGCAACGGCGGCCTACTCAAGATCAACGACTCGCACATCGGGTTCCTGCCCTACCTGCCGACGCACGGCGGCACCGGTCTGACCGGAGGTGCGTTCGGCGAAGCCAACTACCCGATGCTGCGCAGCTCACATCTGCAGGGCGTGTCGCTGGCCGGCGGAATCCGGCCACGCGAAGCGGTCTTCGGCGCCTACCGCGCGATGACCTCGAACCAGTCCCCAAGCCACGACTGAGGAGTCGACATGCAATTCATGGAAGCCGACCGCAACGTCTGCGACAAGCTGCTGCCCGGCCTGCGCGAGCAACTGGTCGAGATCCCGCTCGCCGACCTCGAGTCCGAGGGCAGCCCGGCGATCGAGATGTTCCGCGCGCACGGCGGCACGAACCTGATGGTGCCGGCGGCCTACGGCGGGCTCGACGCCAGCGCGCTGGACGCCGCGCGGGTGGTGCGCGCGCTCGCGGCGGTGGCGCCGTCGATGACCGTGGCCACGATGATGCACCACTTCTCGCTCGGCACCCTGTTCGCGGTGGCCGGTGCGTTCGGCGCGGACTCGGGCCTCGAGGACATCATCCTGCGCCGGGTGGTGGGCGAGCGGATGCTGGTCGCCTCCGGGTTCGCCGAAGGCAGGACCGGGCAGGGGATCCTGACGCCGACCATGTCCGCTCAGCCGGTCGACGGCGGCTTCCTGATCAACGGGTCGAAGAAGCCGTGCAGCCTGGCCCGGTCGATGGACCTGCTCACCGCGAGCGTGGCCATGCCGATGCCGGACGGCTCCCCGGCGATGGGCCTGCTGATGCTGCCGGCCAACACCCCGGGCGTGTCCGTACACCCATTCTGGTCCACCTTCGCGCTGGCCGGCGCGGAAAGCCAGGAGGTGCGGCTGACCGACGTACTGGTCACGCCGGAGCACATCATCGCGCCGGACCCGGAGGTCATGGCACAGCTTGACGAGCTGACCACGGTCGGACTGATCTGGTTCCAGATGACGGTGTGCGCCACCTACGTCGGGGTGGCCAGCGCGCTGGTGGAGAAGGTGCTCGAGCGGGCCCGCGGCGGCGTGTCCGATCGGGCCGGGCTGGCTGTCAAGATCGAAAGCGCGGCGGCGCTCACCGAGGGCCTCGCCCGCCGGGTGATGGACGGTGAGACGGACAACGACACCCTGGCCGCCGCGCTGGTCACCCGGTTCGCGGTGCAGGACGCGGTGGCGGCGGCCACCGCGCAGGCGGTCGAGCTGCTCGGCGGCATCGCCTACATCGGCTCATCGGACGTGGCCTACCTGGCCGCGGCCACGCACGCGATCGGCTTCCACCCGCCGTCGCGGGTCAGCATGGCCGGCGGCCTGGTCGACTACTTCACCGGCTACCCGATCGTCGTGAGCTGAGGAGGTCCACAGTGGACACTCTGGGCCGGGGCACGGCCACCGCGGTCGCCGAGGCCGACCGGGCGACCATGGACCGCTACCGCAGGCACCTGTCGAAGGGCCGGGCCGCTCTCGGCGAGCTGTTCGGCGCCGACGTGGAGTGCGCGTCGCAGGGGGCCTGGGTACACACCAGCACCGGCCGCAGCCTGCTCAACTGCGGCGGATACGGCGTGTTCCTGACCGGCGCCCGGCATCCGCGGGTGGTCGACGCGGTGCGCCGGCAGTTGGAGACCCATCCGGTGGCCACCCGGCTGCTGATCGAGCCGCAGGCGGCGCTGGCCGCCGAGGCGCTGTCCGCCGTCACACCGGATGGGCTGGACCGGGTGCACTTCGCCTGCAGTGGCGCGGAAGCCGTCGAGGCGGCGATCAAACTGGCCAGGGCCAACGGAAAGCGACAGCTGATCTCGATGACCAACGGCTACCACGGCAAGACGCTCGGTGCGCTGTCGGTCACCGCGCGGCCGGTGTTCCAGGACCCGTTCCGGCCGCTGCTGCCGGACGTGACCCACGTTCCGTTCGGTGACGCGGCCGCGCTCGAGGTGACGCTGGCCGGCGCACCCGGGCCGGCGTGCGTGATCGTGGAGCCGGTACAGGGCGAAGCGGGTGTGGTCATCCCGCCGATGGGCTACCTGGCCGAGGTTTCCCAGCTGTGCAAGGAGTACGGCGCGTTCCTCGTGCTGGACGAGGTGCAGACCGGGCTCGGCCGGCTGGGCTACTGGTGGGGCACCGAGCGCGACGCGGTGGTGCCGGACGTGCTGCTGGCCGGCAAGGCGCTCGGCGGCGGTGTGCTGCCGGTGTCCGCGATGATCGCCACGGCCGAGGCGTTCGCACCGTTCGACCGCGACCCGTTCATCCACACCTCGACGTTCTCCGCGAGCCCGCTCGGCATGGCCGCGGTGCAGGCGTCCATCGAGGTGATCCGGGACGAGGACCTGGTGTGGCGCTCTCGCTGGCTCGGCGAGTTGCTCCGGGAGGAGCTCGACGCGCTGCTGCGCGACGTGCTCGGCGGCGCGGTGCGCGAGGTGCGCGGCCTCGGCATGCTGATCGGCATCGAGTTCGCCGTCGACGGGCTCGCCGGCGACCTGCTGCTCGAGCTGATGGCGGCCGGGGTGATCGCCAACCACTCGCTGAACGCCGCGCGGGTGCTGCGGCTCACCCCGCCCGCCGTACTGGACCACGAGGACGTGGACTTCCTGCTGCTGGCCGTCGAGCGGGCCGCGCACCAGGTCCGGGATGTCCGATGAGAACGGTGAGCCTGCTGGCCGGCTGGGCCACCGAAGACGTGCACCGCGACTTCCAGCGGGTGACCGACTTCGGGCAGTTCCCCGCCCTCGCGCCGGACGTGCGCAAGGTGGCGGTGCACCCACCGCCGACACCGGAGCTGGCGAGGGACAGCGACTGGGAGGTCAGCTTCCGGCGCGGGTTGCTGCGCTGGAACGAGTGGGAGTCGGTCGATCCGGACCGGCTGCGGGTCGAGTTCGACCAGACCGAGGGCGACTTCGAGTCGTTCCACGGGTTCTGGCAGCTCGCCGCGGTGCCCGGCGGGGCCGAGGTGCGGTTCGAGGCCAGCTACGACTTCGGCATCGACAGCCTGGCCGGGATCCTGGACCCGCTCGCCGAACGGGTGGTCAAGCGGATCGTGTGCGCGGTGCTTTCCGCGCTGTTCGGCGACATCAGAGTGATCGAAGGTGGCGAGGCGCTCACCGACCTCGCCGAAAGCATTGCGAGGCAGGGGTAATGGACGCGGCAAATCGGTTCGACACGAAGGCGACCTACCGGCTGATCCGCCTTGAGTACCTGGTCGGCCTCGCGGTCTGCGTGGTGCTGTTCGTGCGGCACCTCGGCGAGGTCCGGTGGCTTCCGGCGGTGGCCCTGTTCGGCTACATCGACGTGCTCGGCTACCTGCCGGGTGCGATCGCCTACCACCGCAGCGCCACCCGGCGGATCGCCAAGGGCTACTACGTGCTCTACAACACGATGCACAGCCTGGCCACCCAAGCGGCGGTGATCGGCCTGTGGGCGCTGGTGTTCGGTTGGGAGTGGGCGCTGCTCGCCGTGCCCATCCACCTGTTCGGCGACCGGGCCCTGTTCGGCAACTTCCTCAAGCCGTTCGCGGTGGAGTTCGAACCGAGGCGCCACCCCGCCTTCGCCGCGCTCGAGGCCGGGTTGGCGGGGTCGCCCGAGCCGTCCCGCCCGGCGGCGGTGGTGCGCTCGTGACCGGGGTGCCGGCCGAGGCGGCCTGGGACACCGCGCCGAACCTGCTCGACGGCGCGATGCACCTTGAGCTCACCGCACAGGACTGCAACCTGCGCTACTGGCTGCGCGCGGTGCCGGACGGGACGTTGCGCGGGCGGCTGGACGGGCACGCGCCCGAGGTGGTGGCCCCGGAGTTCATGCGCCGGCCGGGCCCGCTGTTCGACGCGATCGCCCGGGAGTACGCCTTTCGCGCGGTGGCCGAGGAGAAGGCGGCCCGGGCGCTGGCCTACCTGGTCCCGCTCGCACCGGACGTGGACACCATGGAGTTCTACGCCACCCAGGTGCTCGACGAGGCCAGGCACGCCATGGTGTTCCGCAACCATCTGGTCACCCTCGGGGTGCCGGCCGGTGAGCTGCGCACGGCCATCGACACGTTCGCCGGCCGGGAGATCCGCGCGATCCTCGACCCGCTCGAGGAGTTCGGCCTCGAGATCATGCGCGACCGGGCGGATTTCCTGGGTGGCGTGGTGGTGATGACGGTCATCCTCGAGGGTGCGCTGGCTCCGGCGGCCGAACTCTCCGAACGCAAGTGGCGTCCCCTGAACCCGGCCGCGGCGGACATCGACACCGGGGCCGGCATCGACGAGATCCGACACCTGGCCGTCGGCGCCTCCGTGGCCAGGCGCTACCTCGCCGAGCATCCGGAGCGCAAGACCGACACCCTGGCACTGATCCGGCGCGGCATGCGGCTGTGGACCGAGCTGCCGGTGCACGAGATGGTGCTGCGCCGCGAGGAGCTGTTCCAGCGCGGGCTCGAGCAGCACGCCAAGGTGGTCGGCGACTACGAGATCTGGCCCGGCCGGCGGCTGGTGGACACCACGCCGGACGAGCGGCTGCGCACCGCCGAGGGTTGGTCGAACGAGATGAAGGACATCCGGCTTCGGTACATGGGGCTCGAGGAGGCGTTATGAACGCCACGGTTTCGGCGCTGGTACGACGTTGTGCGTCCGGGCAACAGGAGCGTTCCGCGGTCCTGTGCGGACTCGGCTCCTGGGTGCCGCCACGGATCGTGGACAACGCCGAGATCGCCGCCCGCCTGGACACCTCGGACGAATGGATCCGCACCAGGACCGGCATCCGGCAGCGGCACGTGGTCGAGCCCGGAATGTCCACATCGGACCTGGCGGTGGAGGCCGGGCAGCGGGCGCTGAAGTCGGCCAACGTGGAGAGCGTGGACTTCGTGGTACTGGCCACGACCACGCCGGACCGGCCGTGCCCGGCGACCGCACCCGAGGTGGCCACCCGGATCGGGGTCGGCGGCGCGGCGGCGTTCGACCTGAACGCGGTCTGCACCGGCTTCCTCTACGGGCTCGGCACCGCGGCCGGGCTGATCACCGGCGGGATCGCCGAGCGAGTGCTCCTGATCGGCGCGGACACGTTTTCCACCATCACCAACCCGAACTGCCGCACCTCGGCGGCGATCTTCGGCGACGGCGCGGGGGCGGTGGTGCTGCGCGCCGGTGAGCCGCACGAGCTCGGCGCGCTCGGGCCGTTCGACCTCGGCAGCGACGGCGAGGGTGCGGACCTGATCACCGTCGCGGAGCGGCAGGGCTTCTTCGCCATGCAGGGCCAGAAGGTGTTCCTGCGCGCGATCACGCACATGGCCAAGTCGGCCGAGGCGGTGCTGGACAAGGCCGGCATGCGGCTGCGGGACGTGGACAAGTTCGTCTACCACCAGGCGAACGCCCGGATCCTGTACGGCGTCGCGGACCAACTCGGCCAGCCGCGCGGCAAGTTCGTGCGCAACATCGACCTGGTCGGCAACACGGCGGCCGCCTCGGTGCCGATCGCACTGGCCACCGCCAACGAGAACCGCGAGCTGCGGGTCGGACAACGGGTGCTGCTCGGCGCGTTCGGCGGCGGCCTCACCTGGGGCACCACCCTGCTGCGCTGGCCGGACATCGACGCGCTCTAGCGCGTGCAACCTCACGAAGGCAAGGAGAAAGTCATGTCCGCAACGATTCTCGAGCGACTGGCCACGCTGCTGACCTCCCGGTTCGGGATCGAGAGGGACGAGCTGCGCCCGGACGTGACATTGGCCGAGCTCGACCTCGACTCGCTGGCCCTGGTGGAGTTCGCCATGGCGGCGGAGAAGGAGTTCGGTGTCCCCTTCGGTGAGGACGAGATCTCTCCGGAGGCCACCGTTTCCGAGACGGTCGAGCTGATCGGAGCCAAGCTGGTGACGGTCGGATGATTCTGGGCCGCTGCGATGTCGCGGTGACCGGGCTCGGCCTCGTGACCCCCGCCGGCATCGGCGTGCTGGAAAGCTGGAAGTCGGTCCTGGCCGGGCGATCGATGGCGACCGCCGACCCGGCGCTCGCCGGCATGCCGGTCGACTTCACCTGCCGGGTACCGGGTTTCGACGCCGACGAGCTGCTCGGGCGGCGCACCGCCTGGCGGCTGGACCGCTATGTGCACCTGGCCCTGGTCGCGGCCAGGGAGGCGATCCTGGACTCCGGGCTGGATCCGGCGGAGTGGGACAGCACGCGGGTCGGCGTGGTCATGGGCAACGCGCTCGGTGGGGTGCGCACCTTCGAGGAGCAGCACAACACGATGCTCAGGGAGGGCACCAAGGGGGTGTCGCCCATGTTGATCCCGATGATCGGGATCAACATGGTGGCCGGCTACATCGCGATCGACTGCCAGGCACAGGGGCCGAACCTGGTCACCACCACCGCATGCGCGTCGGCCACCACGGCCATCGGCACCGCACGAGAGCTGATCCGCACCGGCCGGTGCGACATAGTGATCGCCGGCGGCGCCGAGGCCGGGCTGACCCGCCCGGTAGTGGCCGGGTTCAGCCGGATGGGCGCGCTGTCCGGGCGGGTACACGACCCGGCCGCGGCGTCGCGGCCGTTCGACCGCGACCGGGACGGCTTCGTGGCCGCCGAGGGCGCCGGAGTCCTTGTGCTGGAACGGATGGAGCACGCCGTGGCGCGCAAGGCGCGGGTGCGCGCCAGGCTGGCCGGCTACGGGGCGTCGGCCGACGCGCACCACGCCACGGCACCGGACCCGACCGGTGACGGCGTGGCGCAGGCCATCCGGATGGCGCTGCACGACGCGGATTTCGAGCCGCGCGAGGTGGACCACGTCAACGCGCACGGCACATCGACGCCGCTCAACGACGTGACCGAGGCCAAGGCGCTGCGCCGGGTGTTCGGCGACGGGGCGAGCGTGACCTCGACCAAGGGCGTTACCGGTCACTCGCTCGGCGCGTCCGGCGCGATTGAGGCGGCCTGCACGGTGTTGGCCATCGAGCACGGCACGGTCCCGCCGACCGCCAACCTGGAGCGCCAGGACCCGGCCATCGACCTCGACGTGGTGGCTGGTGCACCACGCGCACAACGGATCTCGGTGGCGGTGAGCAACTCGTTCGGCTTCGGCGGGCAGAACGCGGTACTGGTGTTGGGGGCCGCATGAAGGTCTTTCCCGGGCCGGCGGCGCTGGCCGAGGAGACCGGGAACCGGTTGGGTCGCAGCGGTTTCCGCACCATCGAACAGTCGGTCATCGACGGTTTCGCCGCGCTGACCGGAGACCGGCAGTGGATCCACGTGGACGCCGAGCGGGCCGGTTCCGGACCGTTCGGCATGCCCATCGCGCACGGCATGCTCACCCTTTCGCTCGGCGTCACCCTGCTCGGCGAGGTCTTCCGGGTGGACGGGGTGCGGCTGGTGCTGAACAAGGGATTCGACCGGGTCCGGTTCACCGCTGCGGTGCCGGCCGGCGCCCGGGTGCGGCTGGTTGCCGACCTGGTCGAGGTGACCGGCCACGCCCACGGCTACACCGAGGCGGTGCTCGCCGTCGCCATGGAGATCGACGGACAGTCCCGGCCCGCGTACACCGCGCGCACCCGGATGCTCTACCAGGAGGCCTGACCATGCCGTTCGACCGCGCCGTGATCATCGCGAACCCGGCCGCCCGCGGCTGCACCGATGACGCCGTCACCCAGGCAGAAGCCCTGTGCCGGCAACGGGTCGGTGAGGTGAGCGTGGCGTGGACGGCGGAGCCCGAGCACGCCACCAAGCTGGCCGCCGAGTCCATCTCGGACACCCCGACCGCGGTGCTCGCGGTCGGCGGCGACGGCACCGCCCGCGAGGTGGTGCACGGCCTGGTGTCGCGCGACCGTCGCCAGGACGCGACCCCACCCGGCGACCTGGCCGCGGTGGCCATGTTCATCGTCCCGGCCGGCACCTCGAACTCCTGTTACCGCTCGTTCTGGGGCGAGCAGGCCTGGCCGGCCGCGCTCGACGCGGCGCTCACCCGGCCGGAGCGGTACACCCGGCTGCTGGATCTGGCCCTGCTGGCCGAGAACGGCAAACTGGTGTTGGCCGGCGCGGCCACCGGCTTCCCGCCGCAGGCGGTGCACAACGCCGCCGCGCTCACCCACATCACCGGCCGGGCCAAGTACGAGACCGCGCTGGTCCGCCTGGCCGCGACCTATCAGCCGTATCCGGGCCGCGTGCTGGTCGACGGCGTCGTGATCCACAGTGGACCGACGATGCTGGCCAACGTCGGTGGCAGCCGGTACCGGGGTGGACAGTTCGAGGTGCTTCCGCACTCGGTGGTGGACGATGGCCTGCTGGACGTGTGCGTGATCGGCGGTGAGCACAGCCCGGCCGAGATGCTGGCGCTGACCAGGACCGGGGAGCACCTCATCCGCTCCGGTGTGGTCTACGCCAGGGGCCGGCGGATCACCCTGGAACGCACGGACGGCCGCCCGGTCTGGTTCGAGCACGACGGCGAGGTGCTGCCCGAGACCGGCGGCTCGTACACCCTTGAGGTGGTCCCGGCCGCCGTCCCGATGCTCGTCGGCGCGGCTGCCGACCGGGGCCTGCGCTCGAGGTGAGCGGTAACTGGTTGTTGTGGGCAGGGGGCTCAGCGCGCCAAGCGGTTTACCGCGCAATGTCACCTTGCGCTGCCGTCCTATCCGCGGGACGCATGACTCACGTCACCGCGCGGCCCGCCCGCGCTCAGCTGCCGGCGTGCTCGCGGAGCAGTGCGGCGGTGCGCTCGGGCTCCTCCCACCAGAGCATGTGGCCGACGCCCTCGAACAGCTCGAGGCGGGCGCCCGGGATCAGGTCGGCGAGGTGCTTTCCGTTGGCCACCGACAACATGTCGTCTTCGGTGCCGTGGATCACCAGGGTCGGCACGGTGATCGTGCCGAGCCGCGCGGTCGCGTCGTGCCCCAGGACGGCCTGCAACTGCATGGTGACCACCGGGCCGGGCACCCGGACGGTCTGCACCTCACGCCGGAACACGGTGTAGTTGTCCTGATCCGACGCGTGCCGGGGAGACACGTTCACCTCGTACGCGGTCCGGATGGCCAACTCCTGGTCCCCGGTGAGGGCCGCTTCGAACGCCCGCTGCGCACCCTGTGCGCTCAGATCCCCGCCCGGGCCCGCGTAGGTGCAGCCGAGGGCGAGCGTGCGTACCCGGTCCGGGTGGTTCAGCACCAACTCCTGCGCCACCATCCCGCCGAGCGAGATGCCGAAGACATGCGCGCTGTCCCAGCCCACCTCGTCGAGCAAGCGGACCGCGTCCTGCGCCAGATCGGCGATGGTGAACCCGGGCTCCGCCCTGCCGCTCTGGCCGATTCCCCGGTGGTCGAACGCGAGTACGTCGAAGTCGCGCTCCAGCAACGAAAGGAACCGTTCGCCCCACATCCGGTGATGGCCGCTCATCCCCATGATCAGCAACAGCGGCGCACCGGAGCCGCGGCGGACGTGAAACAGCGTGGGCACCATGACTCCACCATAGCGGCGTCTTCGGTGTCTTCTGCGCTCACTCGCACGCTCGTTCGCGCGGCTTCGGAGCGCCGTCCGCCATGGTTTGCTTGACGCACCGGCCGCTACCGGACCTCGTCCGGGATCTTGCCGAAGAAGCCGATCACACTGCGCAGGCGGCCGTCGTCGGCGAACTTCGCGTAGGCGACGCCGCCGAAGGTCGGCCGACCGGCCGGATCGATGATCGCCCATTCGAACCGGGCCTGCTCGCGGTGGTTGAAAACGCCGCTGGTGCGGCCGTAAATGCGGTCCGGGAATTTCCGGTGTACCCGGTCGATATTGGCGCTTATCTGGGCATGCCCGCGAGCCTCGGCACCGCGGTCGGCATAGAAACCGTCCTCCACCCATACTTTCTCTATCATCGCGAGGCGCCGGCCCGAGTCAGACTCGTTCCAGGTCGCGACGTATTCATCTATCTGCTGCTGCCGGTCAATTATCATCATGGTGCGAGGCTCCTTTTACTTCGCACCTCAAGCCAGGACACGGATCAGATTCGCAGATACGCACCGAAACGGCCAGCACGTTCGACCCGGGCTCGAGCGGCTTTCAGCCCGCCCGTGCCGGCCCCTGCGCGAACGTCCTGCGGTAGTCGGTCGGGGTCACCCCGACCACCCGGTGAAAATGGTGCCGGAGCAGTGCGGCGGAACCGAATCCGCAGCGCTCGGCGACCTCGTCGATGCCGAGCTGGGTCTCCTCAAGCAATTGCCGGGCGAGCAGCACCCGCTGCATGGACAGCCACCGGTGCGGCGTGGTTCCGGTCTCCGCGACGAACCGCCGGGCGAACGTTCGCTCGGAAAGCCGGGCGCGCCCGGCCAACTCGGCGACCGTGTGCTCGGCGCCGAGGTTGTCCACCATCCAGGTGAGCACCGGCGAAAGGCTGTCCCCGGTGCATTCCGGAATGGGCAGTTCGACGTACTGCCGCTGACCGCCCTCCCGCTGCGGCGGCACCACCATCCGCCGGGCGATCGCCGCGGCCGGGCCGGCGCCCAACTCCCGGCGCACCAGGTGCAGGCAGGCGTCGATGCCGGCCGCGGTGCCGGCGCTGGTGACGATGTCGCCGTCGTCCACGAACAGCACGTCCGGATCGAGCAGCGCGGCCGGGAACCGGTCGGCGAACGCGTCGGCGAAGCGCCAGTGCGTGGTGCACCGGCGCCCGTCGAGCAACCCGGCCGCGCCGAGCACGAACGCGCCGCTGCACACCGACACCAGCGTGCTGCCCTCGGCCGAGGCGGCGCGCAGCGCCTCGAGCACGGCTGGCGGGTACTCGGCGCGGATGTTCGCCGCGGGCACCGCGACCAGGTCGGCGCCGCTCAGCGCGTCGAGCCCCAGCTCGGGAATGAGTTGCGCGCCGACGCTTGTTCGCACCGGTATGCCCGGCCGTTCGCCGCAGACCCGGAGCTCGATCAGGGGGACACCGTCGTCTCGCCGGTCGATGCCGAAGACCTCGCAGACGGTGCCGAACTCGAACGGGGCCACACCCTCGATGAGCACGGCGGCAACGGTGCGAAGCATGAGTCGAGCATACCTGGCAGGATCTTGTTGTAAAGGGCCCGTTCTGCCACTTGTGGCAGTAAGTTGACGGGCACACAATTTACGACATGGACGCCATCCTCATCGCAATCATCATCGTCGGACTCCTCGCCTACGGCCTCGAGCGCAACCGCCGCCGCCAGTCGCAGCCCAGGAACTGGATGGCCGGCAGCTCGGACGTCCAGGACCGCGACCTCGAGCGGTTCCAGTGCGAACTGCGGGCGATGCGCTGACCGAGCGGCGCGACCTTGCACGCACCTTGGCCCACTGGAATGCTGAAACATTCCAACCGGACTGTACGTACTCAGCGTCACGTTCAGAGGAGAGCGGACATGGCACGACAGCCCCGATCGCGGTTCGAGGTGTTCATACCCTGCGCGCTCGGCGTGACCAACCGGGTCACCCGGCTGCTCCCGCGCCGCGTCGGCGAAGGGGTGTGCGCCGGATGAAGGTCGCGCGATGAAGGCGCTGACCGAAGAGCTGTTGACGCGCCTGCGCACGCACGTCGTATCGTCCACTTCGGACACGGTCACGCCGGCCAACGCGTACACCGGCGGTGGGCTGGCCACCCTGCCGCGGTCGACCCCGGCCGATGTGCTGGCCGCGGTCGCCCACGCCCGGTCCGCCCAGGCTGGCTGGGGCACAACGGATTTCGCCGCCCGCGCGCGGATCTTCGAGCGGTTCTGGTCGCTGCTGCTCGCCCACCGCGAGGAGTTCGCCGACCTGCTCCAGGCGGAGACCGGCAAGTCGCGCCGGGACGCCTTCGAGGAACTCTGCGAACCGGTGCTGGTGACCGGGTACTACCTGCGCCGCGCCGCCAAGCTGCTGCGACCGGTCAAGCGGCGCGGCGTGCTGCCGGTCGCGGTCGGTGCCAGTGAGCACCGCCAGCCGAAGGGCGTGGTCGGCGTCATCTCGCCGTGGAACTATCCGCTGGCACTGGCCATGGCCGACACGATTCCGGCGTTGCTGGCCGGCAACGCGGTCGTGCTCAAACCGGACAGCCAGACCTGCCTCAGCCCGCTGTTCGCCGTCGAGTTGTTGCACCGGGCCGGACTGCCCGAGCAGGTGCTCCAGGTCGTGCTCGGCGAGGGCCCGGTGATCGGCGGCGCGGTGGTCGACTCGGTTGACTTCGTCGCTTTCACCGGCTCGACCCGCACCGGCACGGAGATCGCGAAGCGGGCCGCCGCCCGGCTGATCGGGGCTTCGCTTGAGCTCGGCGGTAAGAACCCCATGATCGTGCTGGAGGACGCACCGCTGGACCGCGCCGCCGACACCGCGGTCCGAGCCTGCTTCGCCAGCGCCGGCCAGCTGTGCCTGTCCATGGAGCGCGTCTACGTCCACGAGTCGATCTTCGACGCGTTCGCCGACCGGTTTGTCGCGGCCACCGAGAAGCTCCGCCTCGGCGCGGCCTACGACTACTCCATGGACGTCGGTTCCCTGGTGTCCCAGGGCCAACTCAAGATCGTCTCGGAGCACGTCGACGACGCGCGGGCCAAGGGCGCGCGGGTGCTCGCCGGCGGCCGGCCCCGCCCGGACCTCGGCCCGTACTTCTACGAACCGACCATCCTGGCCGAGGTCACCCCGCAGATGACCTGTCACAGCAACGAAACCTTCGGCCCGGTGGTCTCGCTCTACCCGTTCCGCTCCGACGACGAAGCGGTAACCCTGGCCAACGCCACGGACTACGGCCTCAGCGCCAGCATCATCGGCCGGGATCTGACCCGGGCCACCGCGCTCGCCGCTCGGGTGCGGGCCGGCACGGTCAACGTCAACGACGGGGTGAACTCGGCCTACGGCAGCACCGACGCTCCGATGGGCGGCATGGGGGTATCCGGTCTCGGCCGCCGCCACGGCGCCGAGGGCCTGCTGAAGTACACCGAAACCCAAACCGTTGCGGTCCAACGACTGCCGGTGCTGAGCCCGCCCCGTTGGCTGCCGTATCGAACGTTCACCTCGGTGATGAGCGGACTGTTCCGCATCATGCACAAGCTCCGCATCCGCTGACCCCTTCCGCGTTCGCGCGCGAGCACACACTGTGAACTGTGAATTACTGGGTCGGTTTCCACCTGATCGTCGGATTGTGGGTGACCAGGTACCGGGTGAACATCAGTTAACCCCACACCCGTCTTTCCATCTCGTCCCTGCACACCGAAGGAAGGACCGATCAGTGAGCACACGCACCTGGTTCCTGCGCGCCGCCGTCCTGGCGGCGAGCATCACCACGGTGGTCGGCAGCGCGGCCACCCAGGCCGTCGCCGCCCCACCGAACACCAACGTGGTCGGCGGCACCCGTGCCGCCCAGGGTGAGTTCCCCTTCATGGTCCGACTGTCCATGGGCTGCGGTGGCGCGCTCTACACCCGCCAGATCGTGCTCACCGCGGCACACTGCGTGAACGGCAGCGGCAACAACACCTCGATCACGGCCACGACGGGCGCGGTGGACCTCCAGGACGGCACCCGGATCACGGTGCGCTCGACCCGGGTGCTTCAGGCGCCCGGCTACAACGGCAACGGCCGGGACTGGGCGTTGATCAGACTGGCGACCCCGATCAACGACAGCCGGGTAGCCACGCTCCCGGTGGCCCGCACTACCGCGTTCAACAACGGCACATTCACCGTCGCCGGCTGGGGCGCGGCCACCGAGGGCGGCCGACAGCAGCGGTTCCTGCTCAAGGCCAACGTGCCGTTCGTCAGCGACGCCCAGTGCCAGGCCGCAGGCGGCAGCTACAGCGGGCTGATCACGAACGAGGAGATCTGCGCGGGCAACCTGGCCAACGGCGGTGTGGACACCTGCCAGGGCGACTCCGGCGGCCCGATGTTCCGCCGGGACAACGCCAACAACTGGGTCCAGGTCGGCATCACCAGTTGGGGCGAGGGCTGCGCGCGGCGCGGCAAGCCAGGCGTCTACACCGAGGTCAGCACGTTCGCCCAGGCCATCGCGGACGGCGCCGCGCAACTCGGCGTCGCCCCGGCGGCCGGATAGCGGTCCGCGCCGACGTGACCCAGAGCACCGGGCGCGTCGACTTGCGGCGAACTACCCTTGGACCAAGGAGCCAGCCCCGAAGGCCACTTCCCACCGGAAGTGGCCTTCGTCGCCTGTGACGGGCATGATACTCGTCAAGTTACCGGCAGGTAGCCGAACGGAGGACACACCATGCGCGAGCTTGCGGTGCCGTCCCGGGTCACGATTCCGGAACGCGGCGGCCTGGCTGATCTCGTCTTCACCAACGCCACCGAGGCGCCCGAGGACGTGGTGTTCCGCCGCAAGACCGGCACGCTGTGGACCGACGTCACCGCCACCCGGTTCCGGGACGAGGTGGTGGCCGTGGCGAAGGGCCTCATCGCCGCCGGCATCGGCACCGGCGACCGGGTCGGCATCCTGGCCGCGACCCGGTACGAGTGGACCCTGTTCGATTTCGCGATCTGGGCGGCCGGCGCGGTCTCCGTGCCGATCTACCTGACCTCCTCGGCCGAGCAGATCCAGTGGATCCTCGGCGACTCCGGCGCGGTGGCGGTGGTCGTGGAGAACCAGGCGCAGGCGGCGAAGGTCGATGCCCTCTCCGATCAACTGCCGGCGCTCCGCCAGGTCTGGCAGCTCGACGGCGGCGCGGTGGACGAGCTCGTCGCGGCCGGCAAGGACACCGATCCGGCCGAGGTGGACGCCCGCCGCGGCGGGGTCGCCCCGGACGACCTGGCCACGATCATCTACACCTCGGGCACCACCGGCCGGCCGAAGGGCTGCGTGCTGACCCACCGCAACCTGCTCTCCGCGGGCGGCAACTCGGTGGAGTACCTGCGCCCGATGTTCGTCGGCAGCACGGACCTGCCCGCCTCCACCCTGCTGTTCCTGCCGCTGGCACACGTGTTCGGCCGGATCGTCGAGATCGGTGCGGTCATGGCGCGCGCCACCCTCGGGCACTGGTCGGACGTGAAGACGCTGACCGAGAACCTGGCCGTGTTTCGACCCACCTTCATCCTGTCCGTCCCCTATGTACTGGAGAAGGTCTACAACGGGGCCAGGCAGAAGGCCGCCGCCGATGGCAAGGGCAAGATCTTCGACCTGGCCGCGGAAACCGCGATCGCCTACAGCCAGGCCGCCGGACGACCCGGGCTGCTGCTCTCCGCCAGGCACTTCCTGTTCGAGAAGCTGGTCTACCGCAAGCTCCGCGCCGCCCTCGGCGGCCAGGTCCGCTACGCGATCTCCGGCGGCGCCGCCCTCGGTCTGCGGCTCACCCACTTCTTCCGCGGCGTCGGCATCATCGTGTTCGAGGGCTACGGGCTCACCGAGTCCACCGCGGCCTCGGTGGTGAACTCACCGGAGCAGTTCAAGCCGGGCACGGTGGGCCACCCGCTGCCGGGCACCACGGTGCGGATCGCCCAGGACGGCGAGATCCTGCTGCGCGGCGCCGGGATCTTCACCGGCTACTGGCAGAACCCGGCGGCCACCGAGGACGCCATCGACGCCGAGGGCTGGTTCCACACCGGCGATCTCGGCGAGCTGGACACCGACGGGTTCCTGCGGATCACCGGACGCAAGAAGGAAATCCTGGTCACCAGCGGCGGCAAGAACGTCGCCCCTTCGTTGATCGAGGACCGGATCTCCGCGCATCCCTTGGTGGCTCAGGCAATGGTGGTCGGCGACGGGCAGAAGTACATCGCCGCGCTGATCACCATCGACGAGGACTACTTCTCCCTGTGGAAGAGCAACCGCGGCAAGGGGGCTACCGCGTCGGTGGCCGACCTGACGAACGACGACGATCTGCTGGCCGAGGTGCAGCAGGCGGTGGACGAGGGCAACGCCGCGGTGTCCCAGGCCGAGTCGGTGCGCCGGTTCCGGATCCTGGCCGCCGAGTTCAGTCCGGAAAACGGCTACCTGACCCCGTCGCTGAAGCTCAAGCGAAATGTGATTATGAAGGATTTCGCCGCCGAGGTTGACTCTCTGTATTCGTGAACGTAGCTAATGTTGGCCCGGGCGGCATCGACCAGGCGCAGCAGCCCGTGTCCGACCAGTCACAGCAGCCACATGCTTAGGCCATTCGGCCTAGCCCCAGTGGATGCTCGGGGCATTGACAGGCCGCTTCACCGATCACAATTGCCGTGACAACGAGTAAGGTGCGGCTCTGCGGGTTGGCGCAGCTAACGGCGTAGGGGTGGACGGAGGGCTGGAAAGATGGGACGGCATTCGTCCACAAAACGCCGCCGGGCTCGCACTCCGATAGTAGTCATCAGTGTACTGCTCGTAGTCGGCCTTGCGGTGTGGTTCACGGTCAACATCGTCCGGGACCGGTTGAACGTCGCGCACTGCAACTCCACCACCGAGCTGACCGTCGCCGCCGCGACGGACATCGCGCCCTCGATCACCACCGTGGCCCGCCGGGTCGCCAACGCGAACAACGGCCTGTGCTTCACGGTGAACGTGTCCAGCCGCGAGTCGGCGGCCGCGGCGGAGTCGTTGGGCGTCTCCGACGGCACCGAGCGGCCGGATGTCTGGATTCCCGAGTCCACCATGTGGTTACAGCGTGCCCAGCAGAAGGGCGCGTGGAACACGCAGGTCACCGGCACCTCCATCGCGAGCTCCCCGGTGGTGATCGGGCTGTCCGAGCCGGCGGCGAGCGATCTGGGCTGGCCCAACAAGAAGATCACCTGGACCCAGGTGATCGGCCCGGGTGCCGACAACATCGCGGTCGGCTTTCCCGACCCGGCGAAGGATCCGGTCGGCGTCGCGGTGCTGTTCGGGCTGCGCAACCTCATCAAGACCCTGCCCGACCCGGCGGCGGCCGGCACCGCGGCCATGCGCAAGCTCTCGTTGAACACCGTCTCGCAGGCCTCGGAGCTGTTCGACCGGCTGCCCGGCGGCACCAGTCAGGCGGCCGCGCTCGCCGCGTTCCCCTTGTCGGAGAACGCCTTGCTGCGGCACAACGTCAAGCAGGACGGCGCGGCGCTGGTCGCGGCCTACCCGGATCCGGGCGTGCCGATGCTGGACTACCCCTACGTGGTGCTGCCGGACACCTCGGACATCAAGCGCGATGCCGCGAACAAGTTCCTCGAACTGCTGGTGAACCAGGACAGCTCGGACACGCTCGCCGACGCCGGTTTCCGCACTCCGGACGGTAAGGCGCTGCGCGACCGGTCGCAGGACAAGCGCACGTCGGCGGTGCCGATGACCCCGGCCCAGGCGCCGGACGCGACCGACGTGGACCAGGTGCTCAACAACTGGGCCTCGGTCAACCTCAGCGGCCGGGTTCAGGTGCTGATCGACGTGTCCGGTTCGATGGCCGAGCCGGTGCCGGGCACCGGGAAGAGCCGCATGGAGCTCACCCTCGAGGCCGCGGTCGCCGGGGTGGGCCTGTTCAAACCGAACACCAAGATCGGCTGGTGGTTGTTCTCCACCAAGCTGGACGGGGCCAAGGACTACTCCGTCCTGCTGCCGATGCGGCCGGTCTCCGAGCACCTGTCCAGCGGCGCGCTGGACAAGCTGCGCTCGGTGAAGGCCGTGCAGGGCGGCGGCACCGGGTTGTACGACAGCGTGCTGGCCGCGTACCAGGACGCGCGGCAGAACTGGGAGCCCGGCCGGATCAACGTGGTCACCGTGCTGACCGACGGGAAGAACGACGACAAGGACGGGATCAACCTCGAGGCGTTGGTCGCCGAGCTGAAGAAGCTGCAGGACCCCAAGCGGCCGCTGTACATGACCGGGATCGGCATCGGCCCCGGGGTCGATGCGGCCGAGCTCACGGCGATCACCGAGGCAACCGGCGGCGCGGCGTTCACCACCCCGGACCCGACCAAGATCAACGAAATCTTCTACGCGTCACTGGCGAAGATGATCTGCCAGCCGCCGCAGTGCAAACCAGGCCCCGGCGGCGGCGGCTGAGCCTCGCGCTCCGGCAAGCGAGTGCCGCGTCCCGGCAAGCGAGTGCCGCGCTCCGGCGAGCGGGTTACCGCGCAAGGTGGCGTTCCTGCGGTTCTCACAGCGGAAATGTCACCTTCCGCTTCAAGGGGAGCCGGAGAGCCGGCGAGCCGCGCCCGGGAGCAGCCCTCCTCGGCTTGTCGGCCGGCGGTATGCGGTAGGACTGGGGAGGTGACGATTTCGACAATCCGGTGCCAGGTCTGGTGGGCACGACCGGCCGCCGAGACCCCCCGCCTGCTCGGCCTGCTCGACGGGGTGGAGCGCGAGCGCTTCGCGGCGTACCGGCGGGCCGAGGACCAGGTTCGGTTCCTCACCGCTCGGGTCGTCGGCAAGGCGCTGCTGGCGCGTCGGCTTGGCGTCGAGCCGGGCGCCGTTGCCCTGGACAGCACCTGCGCGGACTGCGGGCGCACGCACGGCAAGCCGAGGGTGATCCGGCCGGACGGGCACCCGGCGGACCGGGTGCTGCCCGAAATGTCGATCTCGCACTCCGGCGACCTGATCGCGGTCGCGGTCACCGACGGTCTCCCGGTCGGCGTCGATGTCGAGCAGGAGCGCGACGTCGCGGTACACGACCTGCTCCGGATGACCCTGTCCCCGGCCGAGCAACCGGCCTTCGCCGAGGTGCCGGCGGCCGAGCAGGACGCGGCGTTCTTCACCTACTGGTCGCGCAAGGAGGCGTTGCTCAAGGCCACCGGGCGCGGCCTGGCCATTCCCATGACCAAGGTCACCCTCACCCCGTGGGACCAGCCGCCGAGGGTCGTCGGCTCCGACACCTCCGAGGTGGACCCGACGGCACTGCGGATGGCGGCGCTGGACGCCGGGTCCGGCTATCGGGCGGCGGTCGCCGTGCTGGCCGGCCCGGACTTCCCGGAGGACGGCTGGGTCTCCGAGCACGACGCGGAAGGACTGCTGGCCGAGCTCGCCTGAGGCGCGCCGGGGATGGCGGGAACATGACCGGGCCGATCGGATAAGAACCGGTATGGGATCGGGCGCGGTACTCACCGCGGACAGCCTCACGTCACTGTTCGAGCGGCACGCGGGTGCGCTGTTCGGCTATTGCGCGCGCCGGGTGGGGCGGGACACGGCCGAGGACATCGTGGCTGGCACCTTTCTGGTCGCCTACGAGCGCCGGTCCCGGTTCGACCCGGACCGGGCCCAGGTGTTGCCGTGGCTCTACGGCATCGCCACCAACCTGCTGCGCCGGCACCGGCGCGACGAACTGCGCGCCTATCGGGCGTTGGCACGCACCGGGCTGGACCCGCTCGCGGTGGACGGCGACCGGGACGGCGGCGCACAGCGTGTCGTCGAGCGCGCCGACACCGCCATGCTGGCCCGCCGGATCGCCGGGGTGCTGCTCGCCCTGCCAGCCAGGCAGCGCGACGTGCTCCTGCTCTTCGCCGTCGGCCAGCTCGAGTACGCCGAGATCGCCCAGGCCATGGGTATTCCGCTCGGCTCGGTGCAGTCGGCACTGCACCGAGCCCGAACCAAGCTGCGCGCCGCGCTGAGTGAAGGAGAGTCATGACCACCGACGAGCGAGAGATCCAGGCGCTGCGCGAGTTCCGGGCCGGAATGGGTGAGCCGAGCGCGGAGCGGCTCGCCCGGGTCCGCGCCCGGGGTGCGTACCGAGCCGACGAGCGGCCGGTGCGACGGCGCTGGCCGGCGCCCGGTCTCGCGATACCGGCCATCGCCGCGGCCGCGGTGCTCGTGGTCGCGACCGGCGCCGCGGTCATCGGCTTCTTCGGAACCGGGTCCACCATCAGCGGATCGGGTACGCCGGGGGGTTCGGTGCCGACCAGCCAGGTGGTGGGCCCGCCGGACACCGGGACGGAGAAGACCCAGTCGGTGCCGGATCCGACGGACCGGGCCACGCACCAGGCCGCGGTGGCCAAGCTCGAGCAGTTCGCCGCGACCGCCGCCACCGGGCCGGCCGCGCTTGCCGTACCGGCCGGGAAGCTGCTCTACGTGCGCGGCGAGGGTTCGTCCACCAACGGCACGGCGGGCGCCGGGGGCTTGACGTCGAAGAAACAGACCTACCTGCACGAGCTGTGGCTCGAACCGGAAGGCGACATCGTGCGCATGGTCCGGCGCACCGACGACGGCAAGGTCACCGTGCTCACGCCGGATACCAACAACCCCAAGGACAACCTGGAGGCCGAGGCCGCGCGGCAGCGCGCGGACCTGAGCCGGCTCGGCGCCGGCCTGCACCGGCCGACGCCGGCCTACCTGGCCGGCCTGCCGACCGACCCGCAGCGGATGCTCGACGCGTTGCGCGGATTGGTTCCGGACAAGGGCGCCTGGTCGGCCGACCACGCGATCTTCGATGGGCTGCGCCAGCTGCTCTACGACAACGAGCCGCTGCTCACCCCGGCGGTCCGCGCCGCGCTCTGCGGCGCGCTGGCCAAGCTGGACAGCGTCACGCTGATCGGTCAGGTGGCCGGTCCCGGCGGGCGGCAGCTCACCGCGATCGGGCAGACCGAACGGGGCCAGCGCCAGGAGTTCCTGTTCGACGCCCAGTCCGGCCGGATCGTGGGCAGTCGCTCCGGCCAAGTCGACCAGGCCGAGCCGGGCTTCGCCGACCTGTGGAGCTACGCCGTCGTGGCGAAGCCTGGCGACACCGCCTAGGGAGCGGTCCGACCGAGCCGGCGCAGGGCGACGGACAGCCGGCCGTCCACCAGTTGGGTGCCCGGCTGCCCCGCCCGCAGCCGCTTGGCCCGTTCGAGCAACGGCAGCGCGACGCCGGCCGCGACCCGCTCGTCCAGCGGGTCCGGCCGGCCGTCGCGGATCTGACCGGCCGCGGTGCCGCTGTGCAGCGCGGCGGAGCCGAGGTGTTGCAGGCAGCGCGCTTCGCCCTGCTCCTCCCCGGCGCGGACGAAGACTTCCCTCGCCCGCAGCCAAAGCCGCACCGCGTCGGGGAGTCGTCCGGCCATTGCGGACAACGCGATCCCCTGCAGCTCAAGGGCATGTGCCTGGCCGCCGAGATCGCCGAGCTCCCCGGCCAGCCGCTCGGCCGCTCGTAGCTGGCGTAACGCCTCGTCGGGGCGGCCCTGGGCAACGCAGAGCGCGCCGAGATTGATCAGCACCGCGACCCCACCCCGGCCTTTCGGGCGCCCGCTCAGTAGGCCGCGCAACTCGGCTTCGGCCCCGGCCAGGTCCACCGGGCCGGCCGCGCCCGCAAGGCCGAGCAGTGCGCGCTCGACGTGCTCGCGCATGGCCAACTCGGCGGCCAGGTCGTGACCGAGCCCCGTGGCGTACCCGGCGGCCACGTCGAGCATCGCCACCGCCCGACCCGGCCGGCCGGCCATCCGGTGCGCGGTGGCCACCCGGATCGCCGCGATCCCGGCCAGCTCCGGCCGGTGCGCCCGCTCGGCGAGCACGTGCAGCGCGTCGTTGACCGCGAGCAGCCCGCCGGACTGCTGCTCGCGCACGTACCAGCCCTCGAGCGCGTCGGCCACCAGGGCCAGGTCGTCGATCACCAGTGCGAGCAGTCGCTCGTCGAGGTAGCTGTCCTTGTTGAACAACGGCCGCAGGGTGCGTTCCGCGTCGTGGAACCAGTCGAGGACATCGGCGCCGGACCCGAGCCGGCCGGCCCACAGCGCGGCGTCGGCGGCGTAGTGCCGCAGCAGCGCCGGCACCGCTCGCCGCGCGTAGGCAGCCCGGTCCGCCTCGCCCGTGGTGCCGGCCAGGGCCCTGCGCACCTCTGAGGGCAGCCGGTAGCGGCCGCCGTCCTCCTGCACCAGGTTGCGAATCCGCAGCTCCTCCAACGGATCCCCGGGCGCGCCGAGGTCGCCGAGCATGGCGAGGACCGCGCCCCTGGTCAGCCCGGTGACCGGCAGTTCGGCCAGCGCGTGCAGCAGCCAGACCGCGTTCGCCGGCAGCCCGTCCCGGACGTGGTCCAGGATCGCCGTCCACACCCGCTCAAGTGGACCGTCCACCGGCCCGGTCGAGTTCACCGCGGTGAGCAGGCGCTCGATGGTCACCGTGCTGTCCGGCCGGAGGATCTCCCGAGCGAACGCCTTGACCGCCCGCGGACGACCGAAACAGGCCCGCAGCAAGGCATCCACGTCGCTCGGCCGGCGGCCCATCAGCCGGTCCACGATTCGCTGGCGCAGCCGGGGGTTCGCCGAGGGCAGTTCGGCCTCCCACATGGCGCGCAGCGCCGGCAGGTCCAGCTCGCCGACGAACACCGCGCTGTGCTCGACGACCGGCTCGGTGGCCGACTCACCGGCGATCACCAGCCAGGGCCGCCCGCCGGCCGGCCAGCGCCGCACCAGCCACTCGATCTCCTCCGGCGCCGACGCGTTGTCCAGCATGAGCACGTCGTAGCGGCCCCGCAGCGCGGCGACCAGCCGGTGGCCGGCCCCGGCGAGCACCGCCGGGCTGTCGTCGGCCGGCTCGTCGAGGCCGAACGCGGAGAGGATCCGGCCGGCCGCGGCCCTGGCGTCGTCCGGCCGGGCGCTGGATTGGCTGCGCAGGTCGAACCGGGTCACCTTGGCCGGATCCGCCTCGTGCGAGTCGACCAGCCGTTGTACGACCGTCTCGGCCACCGCCGAGGTGCCCACGTCCCTCGGGCCGACCAGCGCGACGATCCCGTTCTCCAACAACGACTTGATCGCATGGTCCAATTCGGACTCACGGCCCTGCAACGGCTCCGGCTGATGCCAGGGCGGCGGCGCCAACACCGGCGGGCGCGTTTCCGCCTCGTCGTCCACCTCGGACTCCGCCGGCTCCTCGCGGTGGTCCCGAAGGTAGAGCACCAGCAGGATGATCAGCGCCACCGGAGCCAGGATCGCCACCGCCAGCAGGACGTAGTGGCCGACCACCCGCCCGAAGGCGGTGTCGTTGGCCTGGTTGCCGAGCAGTTCGCCGCCCACGGTCAGCACCAGCCAGGTCAGCACGGCGATCAGCCCGCCACCGAAGTCCTTGAGGTAGCGCCGCTCGGACTTCACCGTCGGACACCTCCGGTGAGCCCGGCGACCACCTTCGGCCAGGTGAGCAGCAGCACGCCGACCGGAATCACCGCGGCGGCAACGGAAGCCGCCGCCACGGTGCCGGCGGACGCGCCGAACTGGCGGGCCTCACCCCAGAGCAGCAGCGTGAACGGCGTCGGACCCGGCCCACTGATCAGGAAACCGACGATGAAGTCGTTCCACACCAACACGAACTCCAGCACCAGCACGGCGATCACCGCCGGCCGGTAGCGTCCGCGCCGCCACATCGCGTCCAGCGCGGGGCGCTGCTCGCCGATGTCGCGCACCGGGGCGGCCAGGAACGCGGTGCGCAGCACCAGGATGGCGAACGGCAACCCGGCGGCGGCGTGCACCACCGCGAGCGGGGCGCGCGAGCCGGTCAGCCCGAGGCTGGACATCGCGTCGCCGAGCGGCCCGGCGTAGAGCTGCACCGGCGCCACGGCCAGCACCACGAGCAGTACGTGCAGTGTGGCCGAGAGCCGGCGCGGCAGCCCGCCCCAGACCAGCAGGTAGGCGGCCGGTGCGGCGGCGGCGACCACGAGCGCGGTGGCCAGGCCGGCCAGGAACAGGCTGCCGAACAGGGCCGGCCAGAGCCAGGATTCGGCCAGCACGGCGAACGAACCGAGGCCGAGGCCGTCGAGCCGCCACCAGCCGGCCGATCCCGCCGCAGCCGGCTGATGCAGGGCGGTGGCCACCAGGATCACCACCGGCAGCAGCCAGAACGCGCCGAGGCCCAGCCCAACCGACCGGCTCCAGCCGCGATGCCGGCGGGGCGGCTCGGCGGCCGGCGGCTCCGGCTCGGCCTGCGGTCGCGACGCTTCGGCGGCCGCCGAAGCGTCGCGCTGCCCCGAGCCGCGCATGCCGGCCAGGGCGATGGCGGCCACGATCACGAACAGCAGCACGGCGAGCGCCGCCGGGCCACCGGTCTCCGCGGACCCGGAGACCATCCGCCACCAGTGCAACCCGACCACGTCGACGCCGTCCCGCACCGAGCCGGGCGGCACGATCAGCACCAGGTCGAAGACCCGGATCGCGGCGACCAGCACGGTCAGCACCACGATCGTGGTGACCGGGCCGGCCCGGCGCCGGCCCGGGTCGGCATCCATCCCGGCGCGGAACAGCACCACGATGAAGCCGAGCCAGGTCCAGGCGAACGCGACGGCCAGCACCACCCAGATCAGTCCGGGCCCGAGCCAGATCAGCCGGTCGCCGAACAGCGCGCTCACCATGCCGCGCTCCGGGTTCGGGTCGAACACCATCCGGATCACCGCGCCGGAGACCAGGGCGGACACGCCGAACGGCAGCAGCAGTACGTACAGCAGTACCCGCCACAACCCGCTGACCAGCCGGCTGATCCGGGCGATCCCGTAGCCGAGCGCGATCAGCACCGTCGCGATCAGCACCCACAGCAGGCTGTGCCAGCCCGCCGCGAGCGCGCCGGGATCGGTGAGGATGTCGGCGAAGTTGCCGACCACCGGCGGATCACCGCGCAGCGCCCAGGCCAGTGTCCAGATCATCGGGATCAGCAGGAACACCAGCAGCAGCGCGGCCGGCAGGCCGAGTAGCTGGCGACGCCAGGCGCGCCGCCGCCCGGGTTGCGGCGCCCGGCAGGCGGAGACCTCCCGGCCGGTGACCTCCAGCCGCAGACCCGGCAGCGTCTCGATGTCCATCAGCCCGCCTCGACCCGCATCATCGCCCCGGTGGCCGTGTCCACCGCGTCATGGACCGGCACGCCGTCCGCGAGCTGCTTGAGGAAGGTCACCAGCACGCGCTGCAACCCGTCCCGGCCGCCCACCCGGCCGAGCTGGTCGGCCAGGTCGAACCGGGTGTCGTGGTCGCGCAACTGCGCGGCCAGCACGCGCAGCGCGGTGCTGTAGAAGCGATCGCTGGTGTCCGGGTTGGCCGCGATGAACCCGCCGGTGTCCCGGATCCAGGGCACCGGCGCCTCGGGCGAGCCGAGGTATTTGATCAGGTCGACGGCGTGCTTGCTGGCCGGGCGGGTCAACACCAGCAGGTCGCCGGCCTGCACGAACGGACCGCCGTTCTCGGTAATTGCCGGGAAGGGGAACGTGCCGACCTCGTCCTGCGGCACGCCGAAGTGCCGGATCACCGACTCGGCGAAGTCCGGCACGACCACCATCGCGGCCCGGTGGAAGCGGAACACCTCGAGCACCGCGTCCGGGAACTGCTGCACCAGCGCCCGCCGCGCGCCGCCGGCGATCGTGCCCGGCCGCCCCCACATCTCGCCGAGCAGCCGGAACGCGGCCCGCACATCGGAGCTCTGCCAGAGCCGGGCGTCCCGGTCGGGCCTGGTCAGCTCGTCGTAGGTGGCGACGAAGTTGCGCAGCAGCACGTTGCCGAAGAATCCGGTGAGCATCCAACCGTCCGCGCCGCCGAGCGCGAGCGGCGCCACCCGGCCCGCCTTGCTGATCACCTCGTTGTGCGCGAGCCACTTATCCCAGGTCGGCGGCGGCTCAAGGTGAAGTTCCTCGAACACCTGCCGGCGGTACCAGACGACCGAACCGTGCGCCCGCTTGAACGGCAGCGCGAAGTGCCGGCCGGCCGGCAGGCTCGCGCTCCACCCCCGGTTGTACTGCTCGTGCCACAGTTCGTCCGGAATCGGCTCGAGGTTCGCCATGTTCCCCGCGACCAGGCCCGGCCGGGGCAGCGCCACCACGTTCGGCCGGCCGGTCGTCCGCGCGCCGAGGGCGGCGTCGATATCGTCGCCGAACGGCACCAGCTCGAAGCCGGGGTCGCCCCACCCGGCCAGCACCGCCCGGAACGCGGCCAGCTCCGTCGCGCTCCAGCTCACCGCGACCCGGACACTGTCCCCCAGGCCAACGGTCCGAGCCACACCGGCACATCCGGCGCTGGCACCAAGCGCCGCCAGGCCGGCTCCCAGCAGCGTCCGCCGGCGCACACTTGCCATGACCTACAACCTTAGGTGAACCATGGTCCCCGCGGGAGGAAGCACCAAAACTGGCCAGCGATTGGTTGGCCTGCGGCTTGGCTCGCTCTCCAGTGGGCAATCTCACCAAGATGATCTTGGCGATACCGGCTTTCGGCTTTGCCGGACGGTGCTGGATGTGGGCGTGGAGTCCCGGTAGATGAGTTCTCACCACAAGATCCACCTGTGCGGGACGCGCCGCAACAGCAGGGCTGACCTGATGGATCAGCCGCTGAAACACGCAAAGAGGACGGCTTGACCTACGTCGTCCCCTCCGGCAAGTCTTCTCCGCTGACCGGTGCCTGCAGAAGATCACCAGTGTCAGGGCGATCAGATCGGCCTCTGGTACTCCGGCAAGCCCACGAACACATCGGCAAGATCACCTCAGCGCCTCCGACCGGATATACCGGCTCGGTCAATCTCCCCCCTCAGGTGCCATCCTTTGCCGGTCCTCCAATGTGCCAATGGTTCGCGGGGAAAACGGTCTCGAACAGGTGTTTGCATACGCACTCGTTTCGGCCAGGCGAGTGCCTGGCCATTCTGGGACAATAGGTGTGTGACATTCCCGGCCATTGATTCCTTTGGCGCCATTCCCGGTGCCGAACACGCGGCCGGGTTCATACAGGCGATTACCGACCTGCGGCGTGCCTACCCGGCCGCGTTGTCCCACCTTGCGGAAATGGGGCACGCGCGGACCGCGCACCACGCAGGTTATTCCAGCTCGGCCGCGTTCGTCGCGGAACTGGTGCACATCAACCGGCAGAAAGCCGCCCGCATGCTCACCCAAGCCGAGCACATCACCTCGACCGTGACCCCGACCGGACACACCACACCCGCCACGCTCCCCACCCTCCGCACCGCGTTGCTGGACGGACTGATCGACGGCGAACACATCGACGCGGTCGCCGACGCGATCAAAGAACTACCCACCTGGGCCACCCTGCAGCACCGCGAACTCCTCGAATCCACCCTCGCCGAAACCGCCCGCACCCACTCCCCCGCAGTCGTACGTGATCACGGACGAGTGCTGCTCAACCGGATCAACCAGGACGGCACCGACCCCCACCCGCACGACCACGAAGCCGAACCCCGCAACACCTTCCGGTACACACTGCTGCCGACCGGGCGGATCAAGTACACCGGGGAAGGCGACCCCGAGACCGCCGAGGAACTTGTGGCGTTGTTCGGGCCGCTGGCCAAACCGACCGCTGCTGCTGAGGGTGTGCCGGATCCACGCCCGGTCGAGCAGCGGCAGGGTGATGCGTTCGCCGCCGTCGTACACCTCGCCGTCACCGCCGGGGATGCACCGGTACACGGCGGCATCAAACCCCACCTCAACGTCATCCTCGACCACACCACGCTCGTAAAAGGAGTCGGGAACGCCACCCTGGACTGTGGCAGCGCCCTCAACGCCCACGCCGTCCGGAAACTGGCCTGCGACGCCGAACCTCATCCCCATCGTCCTCAACACCGACGAGGCACCATTGGATGTCGGTCGCGAACACCGGCTGGTCAGCACCCCATGGACCATCCACGTAATACGTGGTATCCCCTATTTCAAGCCACCGAAATGGGTGGACCCCCAACAGAAACTCATACGCAACGTGCTCCGGCACTGACCGGCGCATGAACGAGTGAGTGAACCGGCTCAGATTTCCAGGTTCAGGCCCATGGCGTGCAGCAGGGTCTGGAATTTGGCTGAGGTCTCGGCCAACTCGAGGTGGGGTTGGGAGTCCGGCATGATTCCGGCGCCGGAGAAGAGCTGGAGCGTGGGGCCGGTGATCTCCGCGCAACGGATGGCGACCGCCCACTGGCCGTCGCCGGCCGCGTCGCACCAGCCGACCGCACCGGCATAGAAACCACGGTCGAACGGCTCCAACTCGGCGATGGTGTGGCGGGCCAGCTCCGGCGGGGTGCCGCAGACCGCCGGGGTGGGGTGCAGGGCGTAGGCCAGGCGCAGCGCGGTGACGCCGGTGTCGATCAGTTCCCCGGTGACCTCGGTGGACAGGTGCCAGACCGCCGGTGTGCTGACCAGCGACGGCTCGGGGGCGACGGCGAGCCGGCGGCAGAACGGCCGCAGTGCCTCCACCACCGCCTCCACCACGACCTGGTGCTCGGCCTGGTCCTTGCCCGACGCCAACAGCGCGGCGGCGTTGCGCCGGTCCCCGGCCGGGTCGGCCAGCCGGGGCAGGGTGCCGGCGATCGGGTTGGCCGTGACCACCGGGCCGGATCGCCGCATCAGCAGCTCGGGGCTGGCTCCGACCAGGGTTCGCGGCGCACCGGAGTCAGCCGGCAGATCGACCGCATAGGTGTAGCCGTGCCGGTTGTCCCGCACCAGGTTGGCCAGCAGCGCGCGGATCTCCACCGGCCGCGCCATGGTCAGCCGCAGCGCCCTGGCCAGCACGACCTTGCGCAACGACCCGCCGGTGCGCGCATGGTTCAACCTGGTGACGGCCGCGGCCACGTACCGCTCGAACTCCTCGGGGGCGGGCACCGGCTCGACCACACAGCCCGCGGTCGCGGCGGACAGGCCGGGCGACGACCGGCCGGTCGCACCGCCGGCCACCGGCGGGCCGGCCCAGCGCACCGTCTCGGGCAGCACCACATGCGGCGCCTCGGCCGGGTCGAACGGCAACGCACCGACCGCGACCGGCGCGTCCGAGTCCGCCAGCAGCTTGGTCACCAGCGTGGCGAGTTCGTCCGGATCGCGTTCGGCGACCGTGTCCAGCACGCCGGAGGCGAGCAGCGCGCTCTCCGGGGTGGCCAGAAAGAACGAGCCGAGCCGGTAGTCGTCAACCAGGGACAGCGGGTCTGACTCCTCGCATACGGCGCCCACCACCCCATCATGCTTGGCACCCGTACGGGACGCGCGTTCAGAGCGGGCCGCTACGGTGAGATATTGAACACGTTCAAGACCCGTGAGCGGGCAAGGGTGCTGACTACACCCTCAGCCACTCACGGGTCTTGAACCCGGTTCTAGAACCTCAGCTCAGCGCGTCGATCAGCGCCGAACGCTGCCGGTCACCCAGGCCGGCGGCGCGCCGGTCCGGGTCGATGCCGGCCTGCTCGAGCAGCGCGGCCGCCTTCACCGCGCCGACGCCGGGGACGGCCTTGAGCAGCGCCGCGACCTTGGTCTTGCCGACCGTCTTGTCGTCCTTGGCGCGACCGAGCACCGACGCGATGGTCTGCTTACCGGCCTTGATCGACGCCAGCAGCTCGGAGCGCGCCTTGCGCGCCTCGGCCGCCTTTGCCAACGCGTCAGCGCGCTGCTCTGGGGTCAATGTGGGCAGAGCCACCGTGATGTCCTTCCTGGTCAGAGACAGTTCCACGGTCCAGTAAACGACAGCGGGCGCCATCGCACCGCGCGACACGCGCAAACCTGGCGATACCCACCCGTCGGGGTGCCACCCGGAGCCCCGGTCGCACTATCGTGGAGCCGTCCCACGCCAGCCAAAGGAGGCCTGAGCAGCGATGTTGAGCACCATGCAGGACGGCGACCTGTCAATCGCCAACCTCTTGCGGCACGGCGCCCGAGTACATGCCTCGGCCGAGGTCGTCACCTGGACCGGCGAGGGTTCCCGCAGGTCAAGCTATGCCGAGGTGGGCCGGGAGGCGGCCCGCCTGGCGCACGCGCTGCGCGGCCTCGGGGTGAGCGGCGACCAGCGGGTGGGCACCTTCATGTGGAACAACACCGAGCACCTGGTCGCCTACCTGGCCATCCCGGCCATGGGCGCCGTGCTGCACACGCTCAACCTCCGACTGTTCCCCGAGCAGCTCACCTACATCGTCAACCACGCCGAGGACCAGGTGATCCTGGTGGACGCCACGGTGGCTCCGCTGCTGGCCAAGGTGCTGCCCACGTTCACCACCGTGCGGCACGTCATCGTGGTCAACGGCGACGCCGCGGCGCTGCAGGCCCCGGACGGCGTGCAGGTCCACGCCTACGCCGAGCTGCTGGCCGGGCAGCCCGAGGAGTTTCCGTGGCCGGAGGTGGACGAGCGCTCGGCGGCCGCGATGTGCTACACGTCCGGTACCACCGGCAACCCGAAGGGCGTCGTCTACTCGCACCGCTCGATCTGGCTGCATTCCATGCAGGTGTGCATGACCGACTCGATGGCCATCTCCCAGGCGGACCGCGCGCTGGTTATCGTGCCGCAGTTCCACGCCATGTCCTGGGGCCTGCCCTACGCGGCGTTCATGGTGGGCGCCTCGCTGCTGATGCCGGACCGGTTCCTCCAGCCGGAGCCGCTGGCCAAGATGATCGCGGCGGAGCGGCCGACCATGGCCGGCGCGGTGCCGACCATCTGGCAGGGCCTGCTCGCCCACCTCGCCGACCACCCGCGGAGCCTGGCCCCGCTGAACGAGGTGATCGTCGGCGGATCGGCCTGTCCGCCGGCCCTGATGAAGGCGTTCGACGACCTCGGCGTGACCATCATCCACGCCTGGGGGATGACCGAGACCTCGCCGCTCGGCTGCGTGTCCCGGCCGCCTGCCGGGCGCTCACCCGCGGAGACCTGGGAGTACCGCATCCTCCAGGGCCGGTTCCCGGCGTCCGTGCGCCCCCGGCTCGTCGACGACGCCGGCAAGGAGATGCCGTGGGACGGCGAGAGCGTCGGCGAACTCCAGGTGGCCGGGCCGTGGGTGACCGCCTCCTACTACCGGCTCGAGGAGAGCGGCGACGGCGCGGAGAAGTTCGACGCCGGCTGGCTGCGCACCGGTGACGTCGGCACCATCACGCCGGACGGCTTCCTCCGCCTCACCGACCGGTCCAAGGACATCATCAAATCCGGCGGGGAGTGGATCTCCTCGGTGGACCTGGAGAACCAGGTGATGGCGCATCCGGCGGTGGCCGAGGCGGCGGTGATCGGCGTGCCGGACGAGAAGTGGGACGAGCGGCCGCTGGTGGCGGTGGTGGTGCGGGACGGCCAGACGGTCGAACCGGAGCAGCTGCGTGACTTCCTGGCCGGCAAGGTGGCCAAGTGGCAGATCCCCGAGCACTGGACCTTCGTCGCCGAGGTGCCCAAGACCAGCGTCGGCAAGTTCGACAAGAAGGTGTTGCGGGCCGCGCACGCGGACGGCAAGCTCGACATCCGCCACCTGAGTTGATCATTGCGGTAGAACTGTGGAGTGACCGCGTCGGCTCATCCGGCTGTGCCGGTCGCCGCCGAGCTCGGCATCGAGTTTCCGCGCGACACAAAGGAAGAGCGCGGACGGCTGGTTTGGACACTGGTGCGGAGCCACGCGGTCCGGTGACCGGAACCACGCGGTCCGGGGCGCTAACCTTCCGGTAGGTATGTATCTTCCGGCGATCACCGAGGGAGGTGAGCAGCCTGCCGCCTGAGCCGGTCCTGCCGGAACCCATGCGCGCCACCGAACAGGGGCGCAAGCTGAACGCGACCTCCTACGTCGTGCTCGGGATGCTCTGCCACGGGCCGGCTACCAGTTACGACCTCAAGCAGCGCATCGGGTACACCATCGGCAACTTCTGGGCGTTCGCGCATTCGCAGATCTACGACGAGCCGGTGCGCCTGGTCGCCGACGGGTTGGTCAGCGAGACCGTCGAGGAGGGCGGCCGGCGCAAGCGCACCTACGCGATCACCGGCTCCGGCCGGGAGGCGCTGCGCGACTGGCTGGCCACGCCCACCCACGATCAGGTCGAGGTACGCGACCTCGGCCTGCTGAAGCTGTTCTTCGCCTCCTTCGGCGACCGTGCGGATCTGCTGCGGCTGGCCCGTGACCGGTACGAGTCGCACCGGACCCGGGCGGACAGCTACGAGGAGCAGCACGAGCGAATCGTCGACATCGCCGATCCGTGGCAGGTCAAGACGCTGGAGTTGGGGGTGCGCTACGAGCGCACGGTCGAGCGGTTCTGGGGAGAGTTCCTCGCCGACCTGGACAGCGGCACCGGTGACGACGGGCCGGACTGACCGCGAACTATTTACATACCGCTGGGTGAGCGCGAAAATCACCGGCATGAGCGCTTCCTTGTCGCGGGTCCGCCCGGTCCTCGCCCGTCTGGTTGCTGTCGCGGTCACCGGCGCCGCGGTGGCTGTGTCGCTCCCGGCCACCGGCTCCGCCGACCCGGCGGAGTCCGCTCCGGTCAACTTCCACCAGTGGCGCTCGCTGCCCGAGCTGTTCTCGGGCCGCACCGAGGGTTTGCTGCCGGCACCGCGCGGCGGCCTGCGCATCGGCTGGCCAGCCGGGACGGTCGAACACACCGAGCCCGGCCTCGGCACCACCCGGACCTATGAGTTCGGCCGCTGGACCTCGCCGCTCTACCGCCACGGCTTCGACGCCAGCCAGCTCGTCGCCTCCTGGAACGCCAGCACCCCGGCCGGCACCTGGCTCCAGGTGGAGATGCAGGGCCGGACCGCGGCCGGCGCCACCACCTCCTGGTACACCATGGGCCGCTGGGCCAGCGGCGACACCGACATCATCCGAACCAGCGTGCCGGACCAGTCCGACGCCGCCGGGTTCGTCGACGTGGACACCTTCGTCGCGGCCACCGGCCAGCGGCTGCGCGCCTACCAGCTGCGCGTGACGCTCTACCGGACAGCGGGCGGACACCAGTCGCCAACTCTGACCATGATCGGCGCGATGACCTCGGCCATCCCGGACCGGTTCACCGTGCCGGTCTCCGGGCCGGCCGGCGCCTGGGGGATCGAGCTGCCGGTGCCCCGGCTGTCGCAGAACATCCACGTCGGCCAGTACCCGCGGTACGGCGGCGGCGGCGAGGCCTGGTGCAGCCCCACCTCGACCGAGATGGTGGTGGAGTACTGGGGCAAGCACCCGAGCGCGGCGGAGCTGTCCTGGGTGGACCCATCCTTTGTGGACCCGAGCGTGGACCACGCGGCCCGGTTCACCTATGACAAGGACTACGACGGCACCGGCAACTGGCCGTTCAACACCGCCTACGCGGCCACCTACGGCCTGACCGCGCACGTCACCCGGCTGCACTCGCTGGCCGAGCTCGAGCGCTACATCAGGGCCGGGATCCCGGTCGTCACCTCGCAGTCGTTCCGGGCCGACGAGCTCGACGGCGCCGGCTACGGCACCTCGGGACACCTGATGGTGATCATCGGGTTCACCGCGACCGGTGACGTGATCGCCAACGACCCGGCGTCGAGCAGCGACCAGGCGGTGCGCAACGTCTACCGCCGCGACCAGTTCGAGAACATCTGGTTGCGCACCAAGCGCTACACCGCGAGCGGCGCGGTCGCCGGCGGGTCCGGCGGGGTCGCCTACATCATCGCGCCCGCGGGTCACCGCACGCCGTAGCCTCGTCCGGGTGAGGGATCTGCTGTTCGTCTACGGCACGTTGCAACCCGGGGCGAGCGCCTGGCACCTGCTGCGACCGTGGACGACCGGCCCGCCCCGGCCGGCCGTCCTGCCCGGCGCGCTCTACGACACGGGCCTTGGTTACCCGGCCCTGGACCTCAACCGTGCGGGCGAGGGCGACGGTGGCCCCGAGGGTGGCGTCGGGGTCACCGGATGGGTGGTGGAGCTGCGGGCGCCGAGCGCGACGGCGCTGACCGTGCTGGACTCGTACGAAGGGTCGGAGTACCAGCGGGTGCTGGTGGCCCTCCCGGACGGGGTCGTCTGCTGGACCTACGTCTGGATCGCAGGGTTCGACGGGATGCGCCGGCTCAGCACGCCATGGCCGGCTCGGACGGATGAGATGAGGCGACCGTGCGCCGAGGGTTCCGGCTGACCGGTTGTGCGCTGCTCGGCGTGGTCGGCACCATCGCGGCCGGCTGCGGCACGCCGGCCCCGGATACCGGCGCCGGGCAGGTCGGCACCCCGACGACGAGCCCGGTCCCGACGACCGGCCCGGTCTCGTCCGGCGCAGCAAGCCCGGCCTCGTCCAGCGCGGCCAGCCCGCCAACCCTCCCGACCCCGACCCCGACGCCGACCCCGGGCGGCACCGCTCGCTGCCGGGCCAGCGTGCTGCGCGGCAGTGTCCAGATGAACGACGCCGCGGCCGGCAACCGCTACGCCACGCTCACGGTGCTGAACACGGGCCTGCTCGACTGCACCCTCAACGGCTACGGTGTGCTGCAACTCGTTGACGCACAAGGAAACCCGACGCCGACGTACGCGGTGCCGACGGCCAATCCCGGTCCGGCGCTGATCACCGTGCGGCCCGGCGAGACCGCGGTCAAGAAGTTGCACTGGAGCGTGGTGCCCGCCTCGGACGAGCCGGTGGACAAGCCGTGCCAGCCGCCGTCCGCCGGCGTCGACGTCGTCCCGCCGGACGAGTTCGAGGCGTTCCACGTGGGCTACGACTTCGGCCAGGTCTGCAACAAGGGCCGGCTCGAGCACAGCGCGTACGCCAACCCCTAAGTTCGCCAAACTCCTGGTCTACGCCGCGCGCACGGTGCACCCTGGTGCCCATGAGCAGCGAGTATCAGGCCAGGCCTCCGCGCACCGAGCGGCTCGACCCGATCGTCGCGACCGAGCCGGTCGCCGGGCCGACACCGGTGTTACGGCCCGACCCGGCGGCGGGCGAACCCGACCCGCTCGCCAAGGTCACCCTGAGTCCGCGCGGGTTCGCCACGCTGCTGGCCACGATCGCGCTGCTGGTCGGGCTGATCCTCGCGGTGGTCCCGGTGCTGGTCGCCGGTCCCGACCCGACCAGCTCGGCCAGCGTCGGCTGCGGCAACACCATCGGCGGGGTGGAGACCGGCGCCATCGCCGCCGACCTCGGCCAACCCGATCGCGCAACGCTCGTGTCGTATGTGGACATCTGCGAGCGGGCGGTCAGCAACCGGGTCTCCTACTCGTGGCCGCTGTTCTTCGGCGGCGGCCTGGTGATCATCTATCTGGGCGTGGTGCGCCGGCCCGCCAGCCGAACGTGACCACGTCGCTCAGGCGGCGCGTTGTCAGCGGCCTTTCTGGCGCGCTCAGGCAAGCAGCTTGCCGGGGTTGAGGATGCCGTCGGGGTCGAGCGTGCGCTTCACCGCGCGCAGCACGTCCAGACCGAGCTCGCCGATCTCCGCGCCGAGATACGGGGCGTGGTCGAGGCCGACCGCGTGGTGGTGCGTGATCGTTCCCAGTGGACCGATGGCGGCGCAGGCGGCCGCCTTGGCGCGGGTCCACTGACCGACCGGGTCGTCCTCGGCGCGCGGCACCAGCACGGTGAAGTAGAGCGAGGCGCCGGTCTCGTAGGCGTGGGAGATGTGGCAGGCGACCACCGGCGTCCGGCCCGCCCCGGTGAGCGCGCCGGTCAGCGCGTCACGCACCCCCTCGCGCAGCGCGTCCAGGGTGGACCAGTAGGTCGCGGTCTCCAGGGTCTCGACGCACACCCCGATGTCCATCAGCAGGTCCCGCTGGCGCGGCCCGGCGAACCTGCCGTGCAGCCAGCTCGCGCCGGCCGACCGGCCGAGCCGGACCAGCCGGGTTCCGCCCAGCGCACCAAGGGTCGCCGCCCGCCGCGCGGTCAGCGCGGCGGCTGAGTCCGCCTCCCACCCAAGGATCAGCAAGCACGGCTCGCGAAACCCGCGCAGTGCGAGGAACCGGCGCAGCGCCACGGTTTTCCAGCCGCCCCCCAGCCGCAGCGCCACGTCGGTCTCCACCGGGTCGGACAGCCGGGACACGTCCGCCAGCACCCGGGCCTGTGCCATGGCACGCACCGCGCCCGCGCCCTCGGTCCAGCCGTCCAGCACGAAACCCTCGTAGCGGCGCACCTTCGGCACCGGACGCACCCGCACGGCCACCTCGGTGATCACGCCGAAGGTGCCCTCGCTGCCCACCACGAGTTGACGCAGGTCCGGTCCGGCGGCGGAGGCGGGGGCCGCGCCGAGCCGCCACTCACCGCGCGGCGTGGCCAGCCGCACGCCCTCGACCATGTCCTCGAACCGGCCGTAGCCGGCGGAGGCCTGCCCCGCGGACCTGGTCGCGGCGAACCCCCCGATGGTCGCCCGCTCGAACGACTGCGGCACATGACCGAGGGTGAACCCGTGGTCCTGCAACAGTTTCTCCGCGTCCGGAGCGACAACACCGGCCTGGAACACGGCCATCCGGGACACCGGGTCCACGGAGACCAGCCGGTTGAGCCGGGCCAGGTCGAGCACCACGACACTGGACCGGTCGCCACGCAGCGCAGCCACCCCGCCGACCACCGAGGTGCCGCCGCCGAACGGCACGATGCCGACGCCATGCTCGGCACACACCTCGACCACCCGCTGCACCTGCTCCGGGTCGGCCGGCCGGACCACCGCGTCGGGCGCGGCCAGCTCGCCGCAACCCCGGTGCCGCAAAAGGTCCAAGTAGGAAAGGCCGCCCGCTCGGCCGAGCCGGTCGGCCCGCTCGACGAGCACCTCGTCCGGCCCGACCACGGCTTCCAGCGCCTCCCTGGCCGCATCGGCGAGAGCCGAGCCGGCCACCTGCAGCGCCGAGTCGGGCGCGACCGGGGTGCTCCGCTCGGCCAGGCCGGTGCTGGTGCGCAGCCAGCGCAGCGCGGGCGGCGTCAGGTGCGTGTCGTCGGCACCGTTCCTGGTCCAGCCGTGGCGAACGTGAGGGTCCAGTGTGTCCACTGCTACAGTGTGACACATGGCGTTAAAACGTCACACCTTGACGTCGCCCACTCGAGTGGAAGACGACGTGCTGCTCGACGCGGCCAAGAACTGCGTGCTCGCCGACGGGGTGCGCCGGACCACGCTGAGCAGTGTGGCCAGGGCGGCCGAGGTCAGCCGGATGACGCTCTACCGCCGGTTTCCCGACGTGCGCAGCCTGCTCGCCGCGCTGATGACCCGGGAGTTCGGCGCGCTGCTCACCAGGACCGGCAACGCGCCCGACACCGGGGCCCGGACCCGGACCACCGCGCGGGAGCGGCTGGTCGCCGCCATCGTCGACGGGGTGTGCGCGCTCAGTGTCGATCCGCTGATGCGCGGCGTGCTGGACCGCGATGCCGACCTGCTGCTGCCCTACCTGGTCGAACGGATCGGCGGGGTGCAGCGAATCGCCGAGCAGTTCCTGCGTGAGCAGCTCATCGCCGGCCACCAGGACGGCTCGATCCGCCGCGGCGCGCCGGCCGTGCAGGCCAGGGCGGTCTTCCTGGTGGCCCAGTCGTTCGTGCTCTCCCTGCGTCCGGCGACCCGCGACCTCGACCGAAACGCCCTGATCGGCGAGCTCACCCAACTGCTCGACGCCGCACTTTCGCCCAACCCAAAGGAGAACCGGTGAACACCGCGCTCAATGCCGAACGCAGGGCCGCCGAGTTGCACGCGCTGGCCGGCGGCGAGGTGGTCGACGTGCTGGTGGTCGGCGGCGGGGTGACCGGTACCGGGGTGGCCCTGGACGCCGTCACCCGCGGCCTCTCGGTGGCCCTGCTCGAGGCGCACGACCTGGCCTTCGGCACCTCGCGCTGGTCGAGCAAGCTGGTCCACGGCGGGCTGCGCTATCTGGCCAAGGGCGATGTCGGGCTGGCCCGCGAGAGCGCGGTCGAGCGCGGCGTGCTGATGACCAGCACCGCGCCGCACCTGTGCCGCCCGCTGCCCCAACTGCTTCCGTTGCACGCCAGCGTGTCCCGCCGGACCGCAGCGCTGGTCCTGGCGGGACTGAACGCCGGCGACGTGCTCCGCCGCGTGGCCCGCACCCCATCGGCGGTGCTGCCCCGCCCGCGCACGGTGTCCCGGCCGGAGGCGCTCGCCCTGGTGCCCGGCCTGCGCGCCGGCGATCTGCGCGGCGGCCTGCTGTCCTTCGACGGCCAACTGGTCGACGACGCCCGCCTGGTCGTCGCGCTGGCCAGGACCGCGGCCGGGTTCGGAGCCCGGATCCTGACCAGGGCACGGGTTGGCGCCGCGACCGGCACCGGCGCCGAGGTCACCGATCTGCTCACCGGCGACAGCTTCGAGGTGCGCGCTCGCAGCGTGGTGAACGCGACCGGGGTCTGGGCCGGCGAGTTGGTTGATTCGGTGCGGCTGCGCCCGTCCCTCGGCTCGCACCTGGTGCTCGACGGCCGCACGGCCGGCCTCACCGGCACCGCGCTGACCGTACCGGTGCCGGGCAGCTTCGGCCGCTTCGCGCTGCTGCTGCCGCAGTCCGACGGCCGGGTCTACCTCGGCCTCACCGACGAGCCATTCGACGGCCCGATCCCCGACGTGCCAACGGTTCCGCAGTCCGATGTGGACTTCCTGCTGGCCATCGCCTCGTCCGTGCTCGAACGGCCGGTGACCGAGGCGGACGTGCTCGGCAGCTACGCCGGGTTGCGGCCGCTGCTGGACAGCGGCGGCGCGAGCGCGGATCTGTCCCGGCACCACGCCGTGCTGCACGCGCCGAACGGCGTGATCACCGTGGTCGGCGGCAAGCTGACCACGTACCGGAAGATGGCCGAGGACGCGGTGGACGCGGCCATGATGTACGGCAACCTGCCAGGCGGACCGTGCCGCACCAGGCAGATCCCACTGGTCGGCGCCCCGGCGGCAGCGACGCCGCCGCCCAACCCGCGACTGTCCACAACGCTACGAGCGAGCCGGCTGGGACCGGCGGACGCGCCGGCCCGGCTGGTGGCCAGGTACGGCGCCGAGGCCCCGGCCGTCGACGCGCTCGGCCGGCTCGATCCGGCGCTGGCCCAACCGGTGGCTCCCGGCCTCGAGGTCACCGCGGCCGAGGTGATCTGGGCGGTCCGGCACGAGGGCGCGCTGGACGCCGCGGACGTGCTGCACCGCCGCACCCGGATCGGTTTGGCGCCAAAGGATCTGGCCGCCGCCGAGGCCACCGTCACCGACCTGGTGGCAAGGAGCCTCGCCGGCCTGCCTACGGCGTCAAATTGATCAGCCGCACCCGCTCGGCGGCGGCGCGCACCTGCTCCTCGTTGCCGATGATCTCGAAGTGCATCTCGTCGCGGCGGCCGCGATAGTCACCGCCCCAGCGCACCACGCCGTTCACGTCGTCGTTGAGGATCCGGTGGATCTCGTCGACCTGCGCCTGACTGAACGTGCCTCGGGCGCCGAGCGCGTGCTGCGGGGCGTTGACGTCGACCGCCGTCGCGCTGGCGTGGTTGGACAGCTCTCCCCCGCCCCGGATCTCCCGGTGCGCGTAGCCCCAGGTGGCATTCGGGTCCAGCCGCTCGACTCGCTGGTCGACCTGGGTGAGCACGTGCATCAGCACGTCGCCGGCCGGGCCATTGGCGACCACCACCCGGACCGTGGTGCCGGGCACGGTACGCGCCGCGCGCGGCGGGTCGACCGGCCAGCCGTTCTGTGAGACCTGTTGTGCCGCACCGCCTCCGGTGTTCGCCTGGGCGAGCTGCACGCCCGGCTGGTAGCCGTCGTAGCGGTAGCTCTGGCCCGGGTCCAGCGGCGTCAGGTTGACCGCGCCGGGGGTGCCCGGGGTGTACGCCGCGTAGGTGTAGTTCCGGCCGGGGTCGAGGGATTGCAGGTTGACCACGTCGCTGGTACCGCGCGGCGCGGTGCCGTCGGAGATGGTGCCGCCGTAGCCGAGCGTGCTGCCGGACACCTGCATGGCCGAGGTGTCGCCGCTGGCCTTGCCGCCGATCGTCTGCAGCAGCTGCTTGACCGCCTGCACCAGCCGCATGATGTTCTGCACCAGCTGCATGATCTTCTGTAGCGAGGAGACCAGCTTCTGGATCTTCTGCATGGACTTGGCGGCCGAGGTGGCCGCGGTCTGCACCGACTGCGCGATGCCCTTGGCGATGCTCGCGCCGAACGAGCCCCACGCCGCCGCCAGCGCCTCGATGATGATCATGATGATCTTGTTGCAGGCCTGGCTGATGATGTCCATCACGGCCTTGCGCACCTCGGCGAGCATCTTGCCGGCACCCTCGAGCGCCTGCGAGACGGCCTTGCTCACCTCGGCGAGGCTGTCCAGGTTGCGCGCCTGGGACTCGCCCGCCGCCCGGTAGGCGTCCGCCGCCGGGCCGGTCCAGCTCCTGGTCTCCTGCTGGGTCGCCTGCCGGTAGGCGTTGGCGGAGTTCGCCAGCTGGGTGCTGGCCCTGGTCCAGCCCTGAGCGCTTCCGGTGATCGCGTTCGCGTCCCCCAGCAGCTTGTCGAACGGCTCGCGCAGAAACTTGATGTGCCCGATGAGCCAGCCGAATCCGGCGCTGGAGATGGCGCCGAGCGGATCCCCGCTGATGCTGATCACGTCCATGGCGACCTTCGTCGCGCCCATCCCGGCGCTGAGCCAGTCACCCTGCTCGATCGCGTTCGAGGTGGTCTTCACGTCGTTGAACAGGCTGTTGGCGGCCTGCTGCGGGCTGCGCGTCCCCGTGGTCGTCCCCATGGTCGTCCCGGCTGATGGCGTGCTCATGGCTTCTTGACCTCTCCCTTGGTCAGGCTGAGCAGTTGCGCGTGCGCCTCGTCCACCTGCTGGTACAGCGCGGCCACCGAGCGCAGCCCGGCTGAGACGTCCATGAAAGACTGCGCGCCCTTCATGATTCCCTCCCGCGCCTGGTCGCCGGCCAGCATCATGGCGGCGGCGAAGAACTGGCCGATCGCCCCGTAGGCGTTGCCGTGCACCGAGGACTGCGCGGCACCGCTGGCCGAGCTCACCTGGGTGGCGATGGCCGACACGGTGGCCGCGTGGGAACGCACCTCGCCGGTGTGGACAGTGAAGCTGCCGTCCATGGGTACCGCCCTCTAATGGATGACTTCCGGTGGGTTCTCGAAGTACTCGTCGTCCGGCCGGATGTCCGGCCGCAGTTCCGGGGTGATCTCCTTGCCGTCGCCGGGGTAGCCCTCCGGCAGGTTGCTCTTCACCAGCTCCAGCGCCTCCGACTCGCCGAGGAGGTCGCGCATCGTGTCGACCACCTGTCCGCCGACGTCGCGCTGCGCCTTCCGGGTGGTCTCCATGATCAGCCGGGCCAGGGCGTCGGGCTCCAGGTCGCGCACGCCGGGCCGCAGGGACAGCTCGATCGTCGCGCCGCTGGCACTCACCCGCACGTACACGTTCTCATCCGGGGACGTGGCGGAGCCCTCGACCTCACGCAGCGCCATGTCGGCGTGTTCCGCGGCGGCGGCGGCGGCCTTGAGCTTTTCGTCGTATTCCAGGAACCACTGCTGTGGATCCACCGCGCGCCCTCCAACGGTCCGTGACGGATCATCGTGCATCTTTGACGGAGCATGCCCGATTTGGTTCCCCCGAGGGAACGGTTTCCCGACAACTTCTGGATACTGGTTCACCGGATGCAGGCGAGGAAGGGGTCCGCGTGCCAGCAGCGGCGGCACTGGAGATCAGCGGTAGTTCCGCGCGCCGGCACCGGCCGGGGCTCGGCGGGGTCCGCGGAGCCGGCCGGTGAGCCGCGCCGGCCTCGCCCGAACCGTTCGGCTGATCGCCGCGCGCGAGCTGAACGCCAAGCTGCGCACCAGATCATTCGTGATCGGCACCGCGGTGTCCATTGTGGTGCTTGCTGGGTTCGTGCTCATGCAGGGCGCGCTTTTCAACAGTCCCAACAAAGTGGTCGTCGGGCTGACCGGGCAGGCGATCTCGGTCGCCGACCAGCTACGGCAGGCCGGACAGCAGCTCGGCCATGAGATCGAGACCAGGGAAGTCGCCGATCTGCCGGACGGCACGGCGATGGTGGATCGCGGCGAGTTGGACGCGGTGGTCAGTGGCGCCCCGGCCGGCCTGGCCGTGCTGGTCCGCGAGGATCTGAACCAGGACCTGCGGGTCGCGCTGGACGCCATCGTGCAGCAGCAGGTGCTCAAGGCGCAGCTCGCCGCCATCGAGGACCTGGACGCCGACAAGGTGCTGGAGACCGTGGCGAGGGCGCACGTCGCGGTGACGGCGCTGAAGGCCCCGGATCCGCAAAGCGGCCAGCGGCTCGCGGTGGCCCTGCTGATCATCACGCTGCTCTACGGGTCGCTGGTGGTCTACGGGACCATGGTCGCCAACGGCGTGATCGAGGAGAAGTCCAACCGGGTGGTGGAGATCCTGCTGGCCACGGTGCGGCCCTGGCAGCTCCTCGCCGGCAAGGTGCTCGGCCTCGGCCTGGTCGGGTTGATCCAGCTAGCCGTGATCGGTATCGCCGGACTGCTGGCCGCCTCCGTGACCGGGGCGCTGAGCGATTCGGCAACGGCGGCCGGGCCGCTGCTCTGGGGACTGTTCTGGTACGTGCTGGGCTACTTCCTCTATGCCACGGTGTACGCCGCGGTCGGGTCGCTGGTCTCCCGCCAGGAGGACGCCCAGGCCGTGCTCACCCCGATCACGCTGATCCTGGTGGTGTCGTTCGTGCTCGGCGTCAGCGTGCTGGCCAGGGACGCGACCAGCACGGCCAGCACGGTGCTGTCGCTGCTGCCGCCGTTCTCCCCCATCCTGATGCCGGGCAAAATCGCGCTGAACGCGGCGCCCGGCTGGCAGGTCGCCGTGGCGATCCTGCTCACCCTGGCCACGATCGCGGGGCTCACCCTGATCGGCGGCAAGATCTACGGCAACGCCGTGTTGCGGGTCGGCAGCCGGGTCCGGCTGCGCGACGTCCTGCGCTAGCTCCTTTGGTCTACACCGTTCGTCGGGTTCCTCCCGCGTGTCGCATAAGCGACAATGCGCAACTGTCTAATGACTCGATCGGGTCGATCACCCCTTCTGGGCGACCCTTGGAGGAATCAGTTGCGACAAAGAGTAGTAGTCAGTCTGGCCACGGCCGCCGCCCTTGTGGTCGGCGGGCTGGTGGCGGCGACCCCGGCCGCCACCGCGGCCCCCGCCGCCACCGACCAAATCGGCGCGAACCGGGCGGCGCAGGGCGCCGACGAGCAGGTCAGCGTCACCGAGCAGAAAACCCGGACGCTGCGCCAAGAAGCGCTCACCGGCGTGCTCAACGGCACCAAGAAGGCCGAGAAGCGCGGTAGCAGCACCGTGGTCAAGATGGGCAAGAAGCCCGCGGCCAAGGGCAAGAACGGTCCCGCCGAGGTCGATCAGTACGTCGAGCTGTCCAACGAGCGAACCGATCGGATCTTCGTGGTGCTCGCCGAGTTCGGCGATCAGCGGCACCCGTCCTATCCCGACCGGGACACCGATCCCAACACCGCTGGACCGGTCCGGTTCGACGGACCGTCGCACAACCAGATCCCGCAGCCGAACCGCAACGTGGACAACAGCACCCTCTGGTTGCCCGAATACAGCCGCCAGCACTACGAGGACCTGTACTTCTCCACCAACCCCAGCACCGACTCGCTGACCAACTTCTACCGCAAGCAGTCCTCCGGCCGGTACTCGGTCGAGGGTGAGGTCACCGACTGGGTGCGGGTGCCGTTCAACCAGGCCCGGTATGGCCGGTCCAACGGCTTCCCGTGCGGCGGGATCATCTGCAACAACGCCTTCGAGCTGGTCAAGGACGGTGTCAACCAGTGGTTCAACGACCAACTGGCCACCGGCAAGACCCGCGAGCTGGTCACGGCGGAACTGGCCCAGTTCGACGTGCGGGACCGCAACGACTTCGACGGCGACGGCAACTTCGACGAGCCGGACGGCTACCTCGACCACTTCCAGATCGTGCACGCCGGCGGCGACCAGGCCGACGCTGACCCGGTCTACGGCGAGGACGCCATCTGGAGCCACCGCGGCTTCGCGTTCAGCAGCACCAGCACCGGCCCGGTCGGCAACCTCAAGGGCGGCACCCAGGTCGGCGACACCGGCCTCTGGGTCGGCGACTACACCATGCAGCCGGAGAACGGCGGCGTCGGCGTGTTCGCCCACGAGTTCGCTCACGACCTGGGCCTACCGGACCTGTACGACACCTCCGGCGGCGGGCAGAACAACGTCAACTGGTGGTCGCTGATGGCGCAGCAGCGCGTCTCCGGCCCCGGCGAGGTGCTGGCCACCCGGGTCAACGACATGGACGCCTGGTCCAAGTTGCAGCTCGGCTGGCTGGACTACGAGGTCGTGGTCGCCGGTCAGAACCGGACGCTCGACCTTGGCCCGCACGAGTACAACTCGGCCAAGGCACAGGGCGCCGTGGTGGTGTTGCCGGACAAGGTCAAGACGTCCCAGTACGGCGGGCCGTTCGCCGGCACCCGGCAGTGGTGGAGCAGCAAGGGCGACGACCTCGACAACTCCATGAGCCGCCCGATCGATCTGACCGGCAAGTCCTCGGCCTCGATCACGCTCAAGGCCAGGTACGACATCGAGGAGGACTTCGACTACCTCTACGCGCAGGTGTCCCAGGACGGTGGCACCACGTGGACCTCGCTGGACGGAACGGTGAACGGGCAGCCGTTCGGCCGTGACTCGGGCAACGCGCCGTCGATCACCGGCAGCACCAACGGAGCCTGGGTCGACCTGAACATCCCGCTGACCTCGGTGGTCGGCAAGAACGTCATGTTCCGGTTCCGCTACCGCACCGACGGCGGCCTGGCGCTCAACGGGTTCTTCGCGGACAACATCACGATCACCGCGGATGGCGCGACGGTGCTCTCCGATGGCGCCGAGAACGGGAACAACGGCTGGGCGCTCAACGGTTTCCGCACCACCACGGGCACCGAGACCCAGTCGTTCGACAACTTCTACGTCGCGTCCAACCGCACGTACCAGTCCTACGACCAGTACATGCAGACCGGCCCGTACAACTTCGGGTTCCCGGACCGGCCGAAGTGGGTCGAGCACTTCCCGTACCAGACCGGCCTACTCGTGTCCTATTGGGACACTTCGCAGGCGGACAACAACACCAGCCAGCACCACGGCGAGGGCCTGATCCTGCCGATCGACGCGCACCCGGCGCCGATCTACAACCTGGAAGGCCTGCCATGGCGGGAGCGGATCGCCGGCTACGACGTGCCGTTCTCGCTCAGCAAGGCGGACTCGTTCACCTTGCACATCAACGGAAAGGCCAGCTTCATCCGGGGCCAGAACGCGGTGCCGCTGTTCGACGACACGAAGCAGTTCCTCTACCCCGAGCAGCCGAACGCGGGCGTGACCCTGCCGGCCACCGGCACGACCATCAGGGTCGTGTCCCAGTCCGGCACCTCGATGCGGATCCGGATCGGAACCCGCTGAGCACATCACCCGACGCGGCCCCCGCACCGGATCGGTGCGGGGGCCGCGTCAGCTGGGTCTGGGCCGCGCTCGCCCGGCGCGCAAGGTCAGCGGTCGGCGACGGCCACGTAGTCCCGCTCGGGTTCGCCGACGTAGACCTGGCGCGGACGGCCGATCTTGGTGGCCGGGTCGTTCATCATCTCGCGCCAGTGGGCGATCCAGCCGGGCAGCCGGCCGATCGCGAACAACACGGTGAAGAACTTCGTCGGAAAGCCCATCGCCCGGTAGATCAACCCCGTGTAGAAATCGACGTTCGGGTAGAGCTTGCGTTCCACGAAATAGTCGTCGGCGAGCGCCCGCTCCTCGAGGTTCATGGCCAGGTCGAGCAGCTCGTCGTCACCGCCGAGCCGGCTGAGGATCTCGTCCGCGGTCTTCTTGATGATCGCGGCCCTCGGGTCGTAGTTCTTGTACACCCGGTGGCCGAAGCCCATCAGCTTCACGCCCTCCTCGCGGTTCTTCACCCTCTTCACGAAGGTGTCCACGTCGCTGCCGTCCTCGCGAATTCGCTCCAGCATCTCGAGCACGGCGCTGTTCGCGCCGCCGTGCAGCGGGCCGAACAACGCGTTGATTCCAGCCGAGACGCTGGCGAACAAATTCGCCTCGGACGAGCCGACCAGCCGCACCGTCGAGGTCGAGCAGTTCTGCTCGTGGTCGGCGTGCAGGATGAACAGCAGGTCGAGCGCCCTGGCCACGTCGGGGTCCACCTGATACGGCTCGGCCGGCAGCCCGAACGTCATGCGCAGGAAGTTGTCCACCAGCCCGAGTGAGTTGTCCGGGTACAGGAACGGCTGGCCGACCGACTTCTTGAACGCGTACGCCGCGATGGTCGGCAGTTTGGCCATGAGCCGGATGGTGGAAATCTCGACCTGCCTTGGGTCGAAAGGATTCAGGCTGTCCTGGTAGAAAGTGGACAGTGCGGAGACGGCCGAGGAGAGTACCGGCATCGGGTGTGCGTCGCGCGGAAAGCCGTCGAAGAACCGCTTCAGGTCCTCGTGCAGCAGCGTGTGTTTGTTGATCCGCTCGGTGAAGTCGGCCAACTCGGCCTGGCTGGGTAGCTCACCGTAGATCAACAGGTAGCTGACCTCGATGAACGTTGACCGCTGCGCGAGCTGCTCGATCGGATAGCCCCGGTAGCGGAGAATTCCCGCGTCACCGTCGATGTAGGCGATCTCGGACGAACAGGCCGCGGTGTTCACGAAACCCGGATCGAGGGTCACCAGCCCGGTGCTGGTCAGCAGCTTGCCGAGGCCGATGCCGGGCGCACCCTCGGTGGCCGGCGACAGCGTCATCGCGTGCTCGCCACCCGGATAGCGGAGCACGACGCCATCGGAGTTTCCGGATCCGTCAGGCATGTGCGTCTCCCACTCAAAGCCCTGTTGGTTTTGGGTTGTCCATTCTTACGGTAGTGCTTCACCGGCGCTACGGACACTTGTCGCCCCGCGACGTCTCTCACATGAGCTCGGCGCGGTAGGGCGGCTCGGCGCCCGCCCGGGACACGGTGATCGCGGCCGCACGCGCGGCCAGGCGCAGCGCCGCGAGCCAGCCGTCCGTACCGATCTCGCGCAGCCCGTTCGGATCGCCGACGCCCGCCTGGTCCAGCCAGTACAGCAACGCGCCGTGCACGGTGTCACCGGCGCCGATGGTGTCCACCACCGTGGCCCGCCCGGCCGGCACGGCGATCGGCTCGGCATCCGGGGTCACGGCCAGCAGTCCGTCCGCGCCCCTGGTGATCACCGCCGCGGCCGGGCCCTTGGCCAGCCAGTCAAGAACCGCCTCGAACACCGCGCCCTCCGGCGCGTCCACGTCCAGCCCGGCCAGCCAGCGAGCGTCCTCAACGGACAGCTTGAGCAGGCCGATGTCCGGCAGCCAGGAGGCGAACCGGGCCCGGTAGGCGTCCGGATCGGCGACCAGCACCGGACGGATGTTGGGATCCAGCACGGTGAGCCCGCCGCGCGCGGCATGCCGGCGCAGCAGCGCCTCGTAGCTGCTCGCGCCCGGTTCGAGCAGCAGGGACAGGGTGCCGAGGGAGAGCGTGGTCACCTCGGCCGGCAACTCGCCGGGGTCGGCCACCAGCCGGTCGGCCGTTCCCTCCACATGGAACGAGTAGCGCGCCGAGCCGTCCGGGGAGATGCCCGCCACCGCGAGCGTGGTGGGCTCGCTCCCGCGCTGCACCATGGTGACGTCCACACCGGAGTGCCGAAGCCGGCGCAGCAACGCCTCGCCGAACGTGTCGGTGGACAGCCGGGACAGGAACCGGACCGGAACACCCAGCCGGCCAACCGTGATCGCCACGTTGTAGGGGCCGCCACCGGGCAGCGGGCGAAGCAGCGGCAGCTCGCCGGCCGTCCGACCGCCGGACCGATCGTCTACAGTGGACTTTTCCGGCACCAGATCGACAAGCGCCTCACCACCTACCAGGATCACGGTTTCTCCAGCCCGCCCAACAGTAACTCGGACAGCGCGGTGAAGGCCTCGGCGTCCGACACGCCGGTGCGCTCGCCGAGCACCCCGGTCTGGATGCCCTCGATCAGCAGCGCCACCATCTCGGCGACCAGCTTCGCGTGTACGTGGCGGAACGTCCCGTCGGCGAGCCCCTGCAAGATGAACGAGCGCAGCCGTTCCGCCGCGGCCCGCGAGTTGCGCTGGTAGATGGCCCTGGCCGGGGGGAAGGCGGCGACGTCGGCGATGAACGCCGGCGAGGCGTCGCCGAGCTCCTCGGTCACGCCGCGCAGGTAGGCGGCGATCAGCTCGCGGGCATCGAGCCGGCCGGCGATCCTTTTCTCGATCCGCTCGGTGGCGCCCCGGAAGAAGTGCCCCACCATCTTCACCGCGAGTTGGGCCTTGCTCGGCGCCAGCGCGTAGAGGGTGGACTTCGAGCAGCGCATCCGGGACGCCAGGTCGTCCAGCGTCAGGTGCGCGAAACCCTCGGCGAGAACCAGCTCGACCAGGCCGTCGAGCAGGGCCGCCTGGCGCGCGGTCGGTGCGGGCCTGGTCCGCGCCGACTCGAACGGCGGTTGCGGCGGGCTCAGGCTCACAACCGTTCACAGTATTCGACAGCCGGGCGCACCGCACAGTACGCTGGGGCGTCCCCCAGTACTGTTACTAGTACAGGAGAGCACATGCCCGCCGAGCGCCTATTGCCCACCACCGAGGCCGAGGACCTGCTCAAACTGGTCCGGGAGATCGCCCGCGACGAGCTCGCGCCGGTCGCGTCCCGCTACGAGGATGAGGCACGCTTCCCGCGCGAGCAGTTCCGGCTGCTCGGCCGAAGCGGGCTGCTCGGCCTGCCCTACCCGGAGCGCTGGGGTGGCGGCGCCATCGGTTACGAGGTGTATCTCCAGGCTCTCGAGGAGATCGCGAGCGCCTGGATGACCGTCGGCGTGGGCCTGTCGGTGCACACCATGTCGTGCTACGCACTCGCCGAGTACGGCACCGAGGAGCAACGCACCCGGTGGCTGCCCGACCTGCTCGCCGGCCAGTTGCTCGGCGCCTACGCGCTGTCCGAAACCGAGGCCGGCTCGGACGCCGCGGCGCTGTCCACCCGCGCGGTGCGGACCGGGACGCAGTACACCGTCAACGGCACCAAGGCCTGGATCACGCACGGCGGCCAGGCCGACTACTACACCACCATGGTGCGCACCTCGGATGACGGCCCGCGCGGGATCAGCTGCCTGCTGGTGGACGCCGCGACACCGGGCCTTTCGGCCGGGACGCCGGAACGCAAGATGGGCCTGAACGGGTCGACCACCACCCAAATGGTCTTCCAGAACGCGACGATCGACGCGGACCGGCTGCTCGGCGCCGAGGGCGAGGGCCTCAAGATCGCGCTGTCCTCGCTGTCCTCCGGCCGGCTCGGCATCGCCGCCTGCGCGGTCGGTCTCGCGCAGGCCGCGCTGGACGAGGCGGTCGCCTACGCTAAGCAGCGCACCCAGTTCGGCAAGACAATCATCGAGTTCCAGGGCGTCGAGTTCCTGCTCGCTGACATGGCCGCGGCGGTAGAATCGTCTCGGGCCACTTACCTGGAGGCCGCCCGGCGGCGCGACCGCGGGCTACCCTTCCAGCGTCAGGCCTCGATCGCCAAGCTCATCGCCACCGACGCCGCGATGAAGGTCACCACCGACGCCGTCCAGGTCCTCGGCGGCGCCGGCTACACCCGGGACTTTCCGGTGGAGCGGTACATGCGCGAGGCGAAGGTCCCGCAGATCTTCGAGGGCACCAACCAGATCCAGCGCATGGTCATCGCCCGGGACCTACGCCGGTCCTGATCCGCCGGAGCCCGCGCGTACAGCGGAAGGTCACCTTGCGCTGTACCGGAGCTGTCCGTACAGCGGAATGTCACCTTCCTGCGCTTCTAACAGCGGAATGTCACCTTGCGCTGTACGCGAGCGATGTCGAGCGAGCGCCCGTTATTCGCGGTAGTACGGGTTCGCGGTGACGCCCTCGCCGCGGCTCTCGTCGAAATGGTAGACCTCGCGGCCGCCGATGAACACGCGCATGGCCCGGCTCATCACGTCCAACGGATCGCCGGACCAGATCACCAGGTCCGCGTCCAGGCCGGGCCGCAGCGCGCCGACGCGGTCGTCGAGCGACATGATCTCGGCCGGGTTGACCGTGATCGAGCGTAGTGCGGTGTCCGCGTCCAGCCCCTCCTTCATGGCCAGGGTGGCCTGGTGCACCAGGAAGTGGATCGGCACGACCGGGTGGTCGGTGGTGATCGCGATTTTGACCCCGGCCCTGGCCAGGATGCCCGGGTTGCGCAGGTGCCTGCGGCGCACCTCGACCTTGGACCGGTTGGTCAGCAGCGGACCGATGATCACCGGAATACCCTTGTCCGCCAACAGGTCGGCGATCAGGTGGCCTTCGGTGCCGTGGTTGACCACGAGCCGGTAGCCGAACTCCTCGGACAACCGGATGGCGGTGGCGATGTCGTCCGCGCGGTGGGTGTGCTGACTCCACGGCAGTTCGCCGGCCAACACCCGGATCAGCGTCTCGAGCGTGTTGTCCCGGTCGAAAGGCGCGTCCGTGCGCGCGGCGTACTCCTTGCGCGCCTTGTAGTCCTGCGCCCTGGTGAACGCGTCCCGGATCACCGCCGCCACGCCCTGCCTGGTGGACGGCAGCTTGCCCTGGTCGCTGTAGACCCGCTTCGGGTTCTCGCCGAGCGCGCTCTTCACGCTCACCGGCTCGCGGATGAGCATCTCGTCGACGGTGCGCCCCCAGGCCTTCAGTGCGGCCGTGCGGCCGCCGATCGGGTTCGCCGAGCCGGGCTTGATCAGGATCGTGGTGACCCCACCGGCCAGCGCGTCCCGGAAGCCCTCGTCGTCCGGGTTGATCGCGTCCAGCGCGCGCATCCGCGCGCCGTTCGGATCGGTCTTCTCGTTGACGTCGTCACCGGCCCAGTGCTCGGCCTCCTCCCAGACGCCGACATGACCGTGCGCCTCGACGAAACCTGGCAGCAGCCACGAACCTGAGGCGTCCACGATCTCCGCGTCGTCCGGGACGTCCACCTCGGCGGCCGAACCGATGGCCACGATCCGGCCGTCGTCGATCAGCACGATGCCGTCCTCGATCGGCGCGGAGACAACCGGAACCACATACCCGCCAGTGAAAGCTGTGCTCACAGCGGCATGATGCCCCAGCGACCCGCCCATGATTTTCCAGGGTCCAGGTTGATCAGGTCGACGCCGGAGTTCAACGCGTCCGGCGGGCAGGTCATCGGCTCGATGGCGATCGCGAAACCGCCACGGGCGCCCGGAAAATCGTACGGTGTGTACACCTGCACCCAGCGAAAACTCCGGTCCGCCCACAGCTCGACGCCGCCCCCGGCCGGGTGCAGGATGGAATGTCGGATCAACCCACCGCCACGCGGTTTGCAGCCGCCGAAGGCGTGATCAAGCTCGGGCATGTCGCAGATCAGCCGGCCACGCCGGAAGTCGTAGTCGGTGCCCCGCACGTCGACCGGCTCCCCGGTGGGCACCATCCGCACCGGGTCGAGCGGGAGCATGGTGGTCGCGGCCAGCTTGAGATCGCAGTCCTCCAGGTGCAGACTTCCCGGCCGCGGATAGGGATGGGTGCCGACGCCGAACGGCATGACCGCGTCGCCAAGGTTGTGCATGCCGTGCGTGACGTTCAGCCCGCGCAGGCCAAGCTCGTAGGAGATGGTGCTGCGGAAGGGAAACGGCCAGCCGGGGCGCGCGTCGATCGTCGTTTCCAAGGTCACCTTGGATTTGCCGCGCTCGGTGACCGTCCAGTTCTCATGGCGGACCAGGCCGTGGATCGCGTTGCCCCGCTCCGGTTCGGTGATCTCCAGGTCGTACACCTCGCCGTCGCGGCTCCAGCGTGCCCCGGCCACTCGGTTCGGCCAGGGCAGCAGCACCGCCCCGGCACCCTTGGGCGGCTCGTCCGCCGCGTCGTAGGTCTCGATGTACGGCACGCTCTCCACCTCGAAGGCGCGCAGGCCCGCCCCGATCGTGGTGACGACAGCTCTGGCGCCGGACTGGGAGATCTCCAGTTGCTCGCCGGTGGATCCGCTCATGGACCCGAAGCTTAGGGCCAGCACGCGCCGGTCCGAGACCAGAAGGACACCATGTCGTTACGAACTGTCCAAGCTTTGGCTCCCACCATGCCCCCGGCGGCCGGCTAGTCGCCGGGCGAGGTTTTCGTACTCGGCGCGACGTAGCGCCAGAACGCGGGCATCGCGATCACAGCGGCGAGGGTGCAGCCGATCACCAGCAGGCCGCCGGCCCAGCTGGTCACGGCCGTGCCCACCTTGGTGGCCGACCAGCCGTGCACCATGTCGGCGATGCGCGGGCCGCCGGCCACCACCACGACGAACACGCCCTGGATCCGGCCGCGCATCTCATCCGTCGCGGCGGTTTGCAGGATGGCGCCACGGTGAATGGCGCTGATCAGGTCCGAGCCGCCGCCGATGGCGAGGAACAGCACCGCCAGCCAGAGCCAGGAGGACAGGCCGAACGCGGTGATGGACACTCCCCAGGCGAGCACCGCGACGGTGACCACGACACCCTGCCGCCGCATCCGGGACACCCAGCCGGAGAGCAGGCCGAAGATCGCCGAGCCGATCGGGATCGCCGCGTACAGCCAACCCAGCGCGGGGCCGCCGCCGGGCGGGTCACCGAAGGTGTGCTGGGCCATCTCCGGGAACAGCGCCCGAGGCATGCCGAAAATCATCGCGATGAGGTCGAGCAGGCACGCCGCGAGCAACACCTTCTGCGTTGACACGTATCGGAAACCGGCGACTATGTCGCGGAGCCGGGCGCTCTGCGAGGCGCCGTCGCCCGGGACCATGGCCGGCAGCGGCAGGATCAACAGCAGCGCCAGGACGAGGCCGATCGTGTCGATCAGGTACAACGTGGACAGCCCGAACAGCGGGATCAGCGCGCCGGCGGCCAGCGGGCCGAAGACCGCGCCCGCGGTCAACACGGTGAACCCGAGCGCGTTGGCCGGCGCGACCAGCTCGGCCGGCACCAGCCGCGGCACGACGGCGCTGCGGGTCGGCATGTTGACCGCGACGAACGCCTGCTGCACCCCCATCAGCACGAGCACCAGCCACACCGAGCGAAGTCCGACGAACGCCTGCAACCAGAGCAGCGCGGACATCGCCGCGATCCCGGCGTTGGTCCCGATCAGGAGCTTGCGCCGGTCCACCACGTCGGCGATCGCGCCGCCCCACAGCCCGAACACGATCAGCGAGACGAACCCGACCGCTCCGGTCAGACCGACGTAGCCGGAGGAGCCGGTGAGGTCGTAGACCTGCTTCGGTACCGCCACGGTGGTGAGCTGGCTACCGACCGCGGTCACCGCCGAGGTCACCCAGAGCCGGCGGAACTCCGGTACCCGCAACGGAGTGGTGTCGATGACGATCCGGCCGAGCACCCGGCGAGCCGAACCAGAACGACCATCGGCGCGGGAACCTTGGTCAGTGCTCACCCAGACGAGCTTAGCTTGGCTAACGAGTTGGCGGAATGAGCGTCGGCGCGCCTGCGGGACCGTGATCACGCTGTGGTGCGACGTGACGTGGCGACCTGCCGGTGGCCGGGTCGCGGAGCATCCCGCGACCCGGCCACCGGTTACCCGTCGGTCAGGGCGCGACCCGCTCCACGTGCCAGTTGTCCAGCACCAGCTTGAAGCGCAACCGGTCGTGCATCCGGTCGGCCCGGCCCTGCCAGAACTCCACCAGCTCCGGGCGAATCCGCCAACCGCCCCAGTGCGGCGGCACCGGCACCTCGGCGGTCTCGGCGAACCGGCGCTTGATGTTGGCCAGCGCGTGGTCCAGCGCCTCGCGCCCGCTGACCACGCTGGACTGCGGCGAGGCCCAGGCGCCGAGCTGCGAGCCGCGCGGCCGACTGGCCCAGTACCTGGCGGTCTCCTCGGCGCTCACCTTCTCCACGATGCCGCGCACGGTGGCCTGACGGTGCAGGTCGTACCAGGGGAACGTGGCCGACGCGTACCGGGTCGCGCTCAGATCGTGGCTCTTCGTCGAAGTGTAGTTGGTGAAGAACACCACACCGCGCTCATCGAGGGCCTTGCACAGCACGGTTCGGGACGAGGGCATGCCGGCGGCGTTGGCGGTTGCCAGCACCATCGCGTTCGGCTCGGCCACCCCGGCCCGGGCCGCGTCGTCCATCCACCGCTGCAACTGCCCGAGCCAGGTGTCTGCGAGATCCGGCTCGTACAGCGCGCCCTGTTCATAAGAGACCCGCATCGCGGGAAGGTTTACCGCGATGTCGGTGGTGGTGAGCTCGCCGTCCGCCATGCGCAATCTCCTCGCAAGTATCCCGTCATTCCCTTGCACGGTACGGGTACACAGGACAAACGGAAACCGCCGCGGCGGTGACTCCGACCACCGTATCGATTCCCCAGGGCCCCATGGTGTTACGAAATGTTCACCGGACGGGTGATCGAGGCGATGATCATTGCTCTGATCTCGTCCGCCACGTCTCGCGCCGGCACCGGCGGCTGATGCGTCTGCCACTCGCGCAGCAGCCCGGTGATGGCCCCGACCAGGCCGATCGCGGTCAGCCGGTAGTCCCGCACGGGTGCCAGCCCGGCGGCGGCGGCGCGGTCACATTCCGCCTCGATGAACTCCGTGTACCGGGCGAACCAGTCCTGGTGCTGGCGCTCCATGGTCTCGCTCACCCCGGGGGCCTCGACGTAGTTCAACCGGGGGAAGCGGGGATCGGAGGTGATCGCCTCGACGAACGCGTCGACCAGCTTGGTGACCCGGGTGATCGCGTCGGTGTCACCGAGCGTGTCCAGCAGCGGGAGCATGCGCCGCATCGCCACCCGGTTGATGTGCGCGTGCAGCTCCAGCAGGAGCGCTTCCTTGCTGGCGAACTTCTCGTAGAAGTTGCGGGTGGACACACCCGCCCTTGTGCACAGGTCGGAGATCTTCGTCCGGTGGTAGCCCTTGGACGTGAACTCGTCCAGGGCCGCCTCGAGCAGCTTGTCCCGCCGCTCGGTTCGGCGTTGCTCGGTATCGACACCCGCGTACGTGCGGGCCTGCATACCGACGTCCTGTGCCAATCCAACCGCCTCCTTGCCGTGTGCGTCCTCCATCACAACACGAGATCTGGCGATCAGGTAACTGTCGATTGCAAGTTGCCCCGCGCGGGTTACACCGAACGGGCTAACCGGTGACGATCATGCCGCGCTCGAGGCGCCGCAGCGCCGTGACCGCGTCGCCGCCGAGGGCGGTGGCGGTCCAACCGCAGGTAGCCAGCGGTGTGCGCGCCCACCAGTCCCCGCTGGCCGGCGGGGGCACCGGCCGGTCGTCGATCAGCAGCTCGGTTGCCAGCACCCGGTGCCCGGCCAGGTGGGCGAGCGCGCCGTCCAGCTCGGGGTCGCCGATGTCCAGCCGCTGGCGCAGCACCGGTTGCCCGCCGCGACGCACGTGGATCGCGCTGGTCAGCCGGCCGGGGCGCTCGCCGGACCGGCCGAGCACGAGCACCTCGCGGCAGCGCAGGGCGGCGTCACCGGCCAACTCGGCGCGCAGCTCGGTCTGGTGCCAGGCCCGGCGGGTGATCACGGTCGGCTCGGGCAGGTAGGACAGCGTGGCGCGCTCGGCGACCTCCAGCCGGACGGCAAGGCGGCTCGGCTCACCGCACTGGCCGGGCAGCGCCAGGGTGGCCGCGACTCCGGACAGGACGAGCCGGGCGCCGGGGCCGACCAGGACGGTCAGCTCGAGGTCGTCCCCGCCGAGCGGCGCGGCGGCGGAGTTGACCAGATGGACCCGCGCCGGCGCCCGGTCCGGGCCGGACGCCGGCATCAGGGTCAGCGGCGCGGCCGAACGAAGCTGGCGCACCACGCTGTGGCCGCGCCCGTCCAGCTCGACCGCCAGCCGGGCGCGGGCCCTCACGCGCTGGCCGCGACCGCGGCCAGCTGGGTGCGGACCCAACCGGCCACCTCGGGCGCGCCCGGAGTGTCCACAAGGGACTGACTGATCACCGGGAGGCCGCCGCGCACCCGGTCGGCGTCCGCGGCCATCACCGCGAGATCGGCGCCGACCAGCGGGGCCAGGTCGGTCTTGTTGATCACTAGGAGGTCCGCGGTCGTCACCCCGGGACCGCCCTTGCGCGGCACCTTGTCGCCGCCGGCCACGTCCACCACGAAGATCTGCCGGTCGACCAGTCCCCGGCTGAACACGGCGGTCAGGTTGTCCCCGCCGCTCTCGATGATCACCAGGTGTAGGCCGGGAAAGTGCTCCTCGAGGTGCTCCACCGCGTCCAGGTTCGCGGTGATGTCGTCGCGGATCGCCGTGTGCGGGCAGCATCCGGTTTGCACCGCCACGATCCGCCCGTCGTCGAGCACGCCGGCCCGGCGCAGGAAGTCGGCGTCCTCGGTGGTGTAGATGTCGTTGGTCACCACGGCCAGGTCCACGTCCGGGCGCAAGGCCCGGCAGAGCGCGGCGACCAGTGCGGTCTTGCCGCTGCCGACCGGGCCGCCGACGCCGAGCCGGAACGCCCGGCCGGCGGCCGGCCGCGGGGGATGTGGGTCGGAGTGCGGGTGCGAACCGTCAGCTGGCAAAGAGACGCACCTCCTTCTGGTGTTTGTGGCGGTGCGCCTCGGCAAGCAGGTCGAGACCGGGCGCGCCGGGCGCCGGCAGGTCGGCCGGGTCCGTGGCAGCCGTGTCGGCGGCCTGCCCCGCGACCGCCCGGATGTCGGCCGCGAGGGCCATGACCACGGCGTTGACCGCGAACGGATCCAGGCCGAGCAGCCGGACGGCGGCGCTGGCCGGCCCGCTCACCGACAGGTAGGCGGCGACCAGGGCGGCATCGAGCGGCGCGCCGCCGGCCGTTCCGACCGCTACACCGAGGGCGACGCAGTGGTGCGGCCGGCTTCCGGCCGGCGGAAAGATCGTGTCCAGTTGGCTCGGCGGGTTGGCCGATGGCAGCGCCCGCAACGCGCGGAGCACGGCGTTGCCTTGCGCACGGGAGGCCTCCCGCTGGGCCGGGGACGGGGTGCGGGCGTCGAGTTCGGCGCTCAGCCGCGGCCAGAACTCCGGGGCGGTACGGCGCCGGGCCGCGTGCGCGGCGGCGGCGGCGAACACCGCGGCCAGCAGGCCCGCGGTACGCAGCCGACCGCACAGGAACGCGGCCAGCTCGTCCACCGTGGACAACCGGCCGATGGCGGCCGCCTCCTCGACGCCACCGGAGTGCGCGTGACCCCCGCCGGGAAAGCGGGAATCCGCCAGCAGCAGCGCGGTCAGGTCCACCGACCGGTCCGGGATGCCCATCAGAACAGGAAGTAGCGCTGGGCCATGGGCAGTTCGGTGGCCGGCATCGGCTCGATGAGCTCGCCGTCCACGTGCACGGCGAAGCTGTCCGGGTCGACCCGGACGTCCGGCAGGGCGTCGTTGCCGACCATGTCGGCCTTGCCGAGCCGGCGGGTGTTGGCCACCGCGATCATCGGGGTCGCGGTGCCGATCCGGTCCGCCGCGTCGGCGTCGATCGCCTCCGGGGCGACGAAGTGCACGCTGCCGGCGGCGGCGGCCCACGGCGCGGCCCCGAACATCGGGCGGGACAGCACCGGTTGCGGGGTTGGGATCGAGGCGTTCGCGTCACCCATGGCGGCCCAGGCGATGAACCCGCCCTTGAGCACGACGCTCGGCCGAACGCCGAAGAACTTGGGCTCCCAGAGCACCAGGTCGGCCAGCTTGCCGACCTCGACCGAGCCGATCTCGTGGGCCATGCCGTGCGCGATCGCCGGGTTGATCGTGTACTTGGCCACGTAGCGCCGGGCCCGCAGGTTGTCCGCCGCACCGTCGCCGGCAAGCGCGCCGCGCCGGCGTTTCATCGTGTGCGCGGTCTGCCAGGTGCGGATGATCACCTCACCGATCCGGCCCATCGCCTGGGAGTCCGAGCTGATCATGGAGATGGCGCCCAGGTCGTGCAGCACGTCCTCGGCGGCGATGGTGGTCGGCCGGATCCGGCTCTCCGCGAACGCCAGGTCCTCCGGCACCGACGGGTTCAAGTGGTGGCAGACCATCAGCATGTCGAGGTGCTCGTCGATGGTGTTGACGGTGTGCGGCCTGGTCGGGTTGGTTGACGACGGCAGCACGTTCGGCTCGGCCACCAAGCGGATGATGTCGGGCGCGTGCCCGCCGCCGGCACCCTCGGTGTGGTAGGCGTTGATCGACCGTCCGGCAATGGCGTCCACAGTGGACTCCACGAAGCCGGCCTCGTTGAGGGTGTCGGTGTGGATCGCCACCTGCACGCCCGACTCGTCGGCCACCCGAAGGCAGGCGTCGATCGCGGCCGGCGTGCTGCCCCAGTCCTCGTGCAGCTTGAACCCGCCCGCGCCGCCCCGGAGCTGTTCCCGAAGCGCTTCCTCGCTGACGGTGTTTCCCTTGCCCAGCAACAGGATGTTCAGCGGGATGCCATCCATGGCGAGCAACATGCGGCCCAGGTTCCAGGCCCCGGGTGTCACCGTGGTGGCCTTGCTGCCCTCGGCCGGCCCGGTGCCGCCGCCGACCAGCGTGGTCAGCCCGGCGGAGAGCGCGGTGTCCGCGAGCTGCGGGCAGATGAAGTGCACGTGGCAGTCCACGCCGCCGGCGGTGAGGATCTTTCCGTTGCCCGCCAGCACTTCCGTCGACGGACCAATCACCAGGTCGCGGTGTACCCCGTCCATGATGTCCGGGTTGCCGGCCTTGCCGATGGCGACGATCCGGCCCTCCCGCACGCCGACATCGGCCTTGATCACGCCCCAGTGGTCCAGCACGACCACGCCGGTGATCACCAGGTCGGGTGCGCCCTCAGCCCGGGTGGCGACACCCTGACCCATCGACTCGCGGATCACCTTGCCGCCGCCGAAGATCACCTCGTCGCCGGAGCCGGCCGGACCGATGCTCCGGTCCTCGGTCACCTCGATCAGCAGGTCCGTGTCGGCCAGCCGGATGCGGTCGCCGACCGTGGGCCCGAACAACTCCGCGTAGCGGCCCCGGTCGATGGCCGTCACCGGTCCAACTCCCCGCTGAACTCGTGCCGGAGGCCGGGCACTAGCCGGCGGCCGCCGATGCGTACCAGGGTGACCTCGCGCTCCACTCCCGGCTCGAACCGCACCGACGTGCCGGCCGGGATGTCCAGCCGGTAACCCCAGGCCTCGTTGCGGTCGAACTCGAGGCCGAGGTTCACCGCGGCGAAGTGGTAGTGCGATCCGATCTGCACCGGCCGGTCGCCGGTGTTGCGCACCTGCAGCACCACCCGGTGCCGACCGGGGTTCAGCGGGACCGGCTCGTCGCCGGTGATGATCTCTCCTGGTCGCACCCTTGTCCTCCGGTCTAGACGATCGGGTGGTGCACGGTCACCAGCTTCGTGCCGTCCGGGAAGGTGGCTTCCACCTGTACGGAGTCGATCATCTCAGGGATGCCGTCGAGAACCTGTGCGCGACGCAGCACCGTGCGGCCCGAGTCCATCAGCTCGGCCACGCCCCGCCCGTCCCGCGCGCCCTCGAGCACGTGCTCGGTGATCAGCGCGATGGCCTCGGGGTAGTTCAGCAGCACACCCCGGCCGAGCCGGCGGCGGGCGACCTCCGCGGCGACGTGGACCAGCAGCTTGTCCCGTTCCTGCGGCGAGAGGTGCATAAGAGACACCCTACAAACTGAATCGATCACTTAACCGTGACGGACAACACCGGGCGGACAATTGCCTACGAGCCGTCGATGGAGGCATGGTAGGTGCGGGCCGCGCAGTGGAGCCCGGCGCCGGTGACGCGTGCGTTGCCGCCGCCCGCCGCGCGAACAATCGGGGTAGAGGCGTGGAAGGCGAGAGAATGCACGGCGTTGTGCAGCACGTGGAACAGGCTCCGGTGGAGCAGGCGGCGGCGGTGGTACCGAGCCCGGCGAACCCGGATGACGGGTTCCGGCCCGGCCTGGAGGGCGTGGTCGCCTTCCGGACCGAGATCGCCGAACCGGACCGCGACGGTGGCGCGCTGCGCTATCGCGGCGTGAACATCGAGGACCTGGCCGGCAAGGTCGGCTTCGGCGACGTCTGGGCACTGCTCGTGGACGGGCGCTTCGGCCAGGGCCTGCCGCCCGCCGAGCCGTTCCCGATCCCGGTGCACACCGGTGACGTCCGGGTCGACGTGCAGGCCGCGCTGGCCATGCTGGCGCCGATCTGGGGCTACCAGCCACTGCTCGACGTGAGCGACGAGGAAGCCCGCGAGCAGTTGGCCAGGGCCTCGGTGATGGCCCTGTCCTACGTGGCCCAGTCGGCCCGCGGGATCGGCCGGCCGGCGGTGCCGCAGAAGCGGATCGACGAGTGCGGCACCACCACCGAACGGTTCATGGTGCGGTGGCGCGGCGAGCCCGACCCGGCACACGTGAAGGCCATCGACGCCTACTGGGTGTCGGCCGCCGAGCACGGCATGAACGCGTCCACCTTCACCGCCCGGGTGATCGCCTCGACCGGGGCCGACGTGGCCGCGTCGATGTCCGGCGCGATCGGCGCCATGTCCGGCCCGCTGCACGGCGGTGCGCCGGCCCGGGTGCTGCCGATGATCGAGCAGGTGGAGAACGTCGGTGACGCCCGCAAGGTGGTCGCCAACGTCCTCGACCACGGCGACCGGTTGATGGGCTTCGGACACCGGGTCTACCGGGCCGAGGACCCCAGGGCGCGGGTGCTTCGCCGGACCTGCCAGGAGCTCGGTGCCGAGCGCTACGAGGTCGCCGCCGCGCTCGAGCAGGCCGCGCTCGCCGAGCTGCGCGAGCGCCGGCCGGACCGGGCGATCGAGACCAATGTGGAGTTCTGGGCCGCGGTCATCCTGGACTTCGCCAAGGTGCCGCCGCACATGATGCCGGCCATGTTCACCTGCGCCCGCACCGCCGGCTGGTGTGCGCACATCCTGGAGCAGAAGCGCACCGGCCGGCTGGTCCGGCCGTCGGCCCGCTACGTCGGACCCGGCCCGCGCCAGCCGGAAGAGGTCGAGGGCTGGGACACGCTGGCCTGACCCGGGCGCTGTCCACCGATCGGTGCGGCCGGCACCGTTGCGCCGGGGTTACCGTCGGGTAAACGTGAAAACTGCACTGGCCCGACGGTGTCGGACACAATGCCTGCATGCTGCCCTCCACCGAGTCCGCGCTGCTCCGCCGGGTCGCCGTCGAGCAGACCAACAGCCGAGCCCCCTCCTTGGTCGCCGCGGTGGTTCGCGGTTCCGAGCTGCTGTGGACCGGCTCGCGCGGCCGGGTGGACGGCGAGCGGCCGACCGACGACACCCAGTACCGGATCGGGTCGATCACCAAGACGTTCGTCGCGGTGCTGGTGATGCGGCTGCGCGACGCGGGCCGGCTGGACCTCAACGACCCGCTGGACAAGCACGTACCTGGCACGAGCCTCGGCCACCTGACCGTGGCTCAGCTGCTCGCCCACACCGGCGGGCTCACCTCGGAGTCGCCCGGTGCCTGGTGGGAGCGGGCCGAGGGGGCGGACTGGCAGTCGTTGCAGAGCAGCCTGGCCGAGGGCGCGCTGCGGCACCGGGCCGGCGCCCGGTTCCACTACTCCAACGTCGGCTACGGGGTGCTCGGCGAACTGGTGGCCCGGCTGCGCGGCACCAGTTGGGACGAGGCGCTGCGCGAGGAGGTGCTCGAGCCGCTCGGCCTGCGCCGGACCACGACCATGCCGCGGCCGCCGCACGCGCTCGGCTGGGCCGTGCACCCGTATGCCGACGTGCTGATGCACGAGCCGACCCCGGACTCCGGGGCGATGGCGCCCGCCGGCCAGCTCTGGTCGACGGTCGACGACCTGGCCAGGTGGACCCGGTTCCTCGGCGGTGACACCGGCGAGGTGTTGCACCCGGACACCGTCGCCGAGATGCGGGAGCCGGCGCACGTGGACGACGGGGACGCCTGGACCGCGGGCTACGGGCTGGGTCTGCAGACGTTCCGCGATTGCGGGCGGCGCCTCGCCGGACACGGCGGGTCCATGCCCGGCTTCCTGGCCAGCGTGGTCACCGACCCGCAGACCACCACCGGCGCGCTGGTGCTGACCAACAGCACAACCGGGGTCGGCGTCATGTCGCTGGCGTTCGACCTGCTCAAGCTGGCCGACGAGGCGGAGCCGGAGCTGCCGGCCGAGTGGCAGCCGATGGAGCGGGCGGACCCGGAGCTGCTGGCGCTCACCGGCCCCTGGTTCTGGGGCGCCACCCCGTACGCGATGCACCTGATGCCCAACGGCTGGCTCAACCTGCGGCCGGCCGCAGGCGCCGGGCGGGCGTCGCGGTTGCGGCCCGAACCGGACGGCACCTGGCGCGGGCTGGACGCGTACTACGCCGGGGAGACCCTGCGGGTGATCCGCGCGCCGGACGGCACGCCGACCGCCCTGGACCTGGCCACGTTCATCTTCGCGCGCACCCCGTACGACCCGGCCGCGCCCATTCCGGGCGGGGTGGACGAACGCGGCTGGCGCGGCGTGCGCTGACCCGGACGCGGGACCCGGTCGACTGAGTCGAGTCGGGTCCCACGCCCGGTCCCCGGTCAGGCGAGAGCTTCGGTCGGCGCGAGGCGGGCGGCCCGCATCGCGGGGTACATCCCGGCCAGCGCTCCGACCAGCGCCGCCACCCCGACCCCGCCGAGCAGCGCGACCGGCGGGAACACCGCCGGCCAGTGCTTGCTCAGCGCGTAGCCCGCGGTCACCGCCACCCCGACCAGCACCCCGACGATGCCGCCGAGCATGCTCAGCAACACCGACTCGGTCAGGAACTGCCCGCGCACCTGTCGCCGGGTCGCGCCGAGCGCCCGGCGCAGCCCGATCTCCCGGCGCCGCTCCAGCACGGCGATCACCATGGTGTTCGCCACGCCGACCCCGCCGACCAGCAGTGCCACCCCGCCGAGCGCCAGGAACAGCGCGTTGTACGAGCTGTCCGCGAGCCGCTGCGCGACCAGCGCCTCGGAGGGCAGCGCCACCTGCACCTCGTTGGGCCGTTCCGGACCGATGGTGTGGGCGAGTACCCCGCGCACGGCTTCGACCTGGTCGCTCTCCGCCCGCACGTAGATCACACCCGGATGGCCGGTGAAACCCAGCCGATCCTTGGCCGCGGTCCAGCCGACCAGCACGGAACGTTCGATCTCCGGCGCCAGCGGCATCTTGTCCAGGATGCCGATCACGGTGAACCACTGCCCGCCGATCCACACCTGCCGGGAGGCGCCCGGCGTGATCCGGTCGACGCCCAACCGGGTGGCTGCCTCCGCGCCGAGCACCACGGTCGGGAAGCGCTCGCTCACGGCGTCCAGAAACTGTCCGCTGTGGACGGACCCGCGCAGCGTGCCGAGCAGGTCGGGGTTCGCCGCGTACACGGCGAGCCCGCCGGTGTCCACCGAGTTCACCCGGTCGCTACGCCGGACCGTCGCGGACACCACGCCGACCCCCGATGCCGCGGTGACCGGGGCGATCCGGCGGACCATCGGGACCGCCGTCTCCGGCAGTTCGGCGTCGTCTCCGCCGAACGTCCGGCCCGGCTGGGCGACCAGCAGGTTGGGGCCGAGTGCGTTGATCTCGTCGCGCAACGCCTGGGCACTGGACGCCGGAATGCTCACCACCGCGATCATCGCCGCGATGCCGATCGCGATGCCCAACGCGGAGAGCACCGCGCGCAGCGGACGGGTACGCATCCCGTGGCCGCCCAACCGAAGCACGTCGCGCGGGCCAAGCCGGCGCGGCCGCGGCAGCGCTTCGGTGTCCGGAACCTCGGGCGGCACGGCGACAAGCGTGGTCATCTGAGCACCTCCACCGGATGCGCGGTGTCCAGCCGCGGAATGCCGTCGAGCATCTCGATCCGCCTGCGGGCGGAGGCGGCGATGGCGGGGTCGTGCGTGACGATCACAACCGTGGTGCCGCCGGCGTTCAGCTCGACCAGCAGCCGCATGATCTCCGAGCCGGTGCGGCTGTCCAGGTTCCCGGTCGGCTCGTCGGCCAGCACGATCGCCGGCCGGTTGACCACCGCCCGGGCGATCGCCACCCGCTGCCGCTCACCCCCGGACAGCTCACCGGGGACGTGCCAGGCCCGCTGGGCCAGGCCGACCCGGTCCAGCGCGGCCAGCGCCATGCCGCGGCGCCTGCGAACCGGCACCCCGGCGTAGGTCAGCCCGGCGGCCACGTTGTCCACCGCCGGCAACCCGTCGGTCAGGAAGAACTGCTGGAACACGAACCCGATCCAGCGCGACCGCAGTGCCGAGAGCCGCCGGTCGGAGAGCCGGGCAACGTCGTGTCCGCGCACCTCCACCCGCCCGGAGCTGGGCCGGTCGAGCGTGCCCATCAGGTGCAGCAGCGTCGACTTGCCCGAGCCGGACGGCCCGACCACCGCGACCAACTCCCCCGGCTCGACGGCCAGCGACACCTCGCGCAGCGCCCGGACCTTGCCCGGGTAGGTCCGGCTCGCCGCGTGCAGTGCGAGAACGGGGGTCACGAGGTGGTCACCACCCGCGTGCCGGCCGTCAGGTCGCCCTTGATCTCGACCTTGCCGTCGGCGAACAGGCCGGTCTTCACCGCCACCAGCCGGTGGTTGGCGCCGTCGACGACCTCGACCGCGTAACCGCCCTCGGCCAGTGCCAGCAGCGCGCCGACCGGCACCGCGAGCACGCCCTGCCGGGTCGCCGTGGTGAACCTGGCTTCGACCGATCCGGCGTCCAGATCGCCGACCACGGCCGGATCGTCCAGCGTGATCGTCGCGTTGAACTTCTGGTCTTGGCTCTCGTTGCCGTTGCTGCTCGGCGCCGCGGGCACCACCGACGCCACGGTCCCGACCGTCGTCTTGCCGGCCACGGTGAGGCCCACCTTGGCACCCACCTTGGCCAACTCCTTCTGCGCCGCGGTCAGCTCGACCGTGACCACGCGCCCGGTCCCGGTGAACTTCAGCAGCGAGCCGTCGCCGCGCGCGCCGAGCTCCGCGCTGACCGTGCCGACCCGCACCGGACCGGGCGTGACCACCACGTCGCCCATGCCGATCACGCCGGTCTGGTCCAGCCCGAGCGCCTTCTGCCACTTCTTGATCGCGGTCGCGGTGGCGTCGGTGAACTTCTTGTCCGGAGTGCCGAACCCGCCGAACCCCAACGCTTTCAGGTTCTCCTCGACCACCTTCACATCCGGTCCTTCGGCCATCCCGGCGGCGATGTCGCGGTAGAGCGGGATGTCGGCATAGAACAGCGGCACCGGCTTGGCGTCCACCTGATAGACGGCCTTTCCCCGGTCCAGCACGGTGCCCTGCGCCGGCAGCGCGGTGACGGTGCCCTGCTTGCGGCCGGAGAGTGCGCGTTCCTCGCCGTATCCCAGCTTGCCGGTCAGTGTCTGCCGGTCCGCCAGGTCCACCGTGGACACCTCGGCGGTTCGTGCCGGAGACGGGGCCTGCGCGGCGGCGGCCGGCCGGGCACCCTGCCGGGTCATCACCACCCCGGTGCCGACGCCGAGCACCACGACCACCACCACGCCGGCGATCACCCACCTGGTCCGTCGCCGCCGGTGCACCGCGCGCGGCCCGTCGGTCAGGCTCACTTCGAACCGCCGCTCGTCCCGCTGCGTGGGCTGGTTCCGCCACCGCCGTCGTCGCGCGTTTCGGTGTGGAGCTCGCCACCGCCGCAGGCCTCGGCGGCCTTCTTCATGGCCTCCGGATCAATATCCTGGCCGTCGTTCTTGTCGATCGCGATCCCCGGCTTGTTCGGGTCCGGGTCCGGCATGTTCACGCCGTGCTCACGCATGCACTGGGCCATCCTGCGCATCTCGTCGAGCTGCTTGGCGTCCAGCTTGGGCGGCTGGCCGCCGTTGGGCAGCAGCGGACGGCACGCCTCGTTGGCCGTGTCGATCTTCTCCTTCTCCGGCCCGGCGCCCTGGATCACGATGCCGGGGCCGCCGGTGTTACCGCCATCGCCGGCCTTCGGCGCCATGGTCGGCTCCGGGACGTCCACCCCGTGCTCCCGCATGCACTTGCTGAAGTCCCGGATCTTGTCCTCGTCGCTGCGGCCGTCGCTCGCCTGCTGCTGGCCGGACGGAGTCGCGGAGCCGGACGACAGCGAAGCCACCCGGTTCCCATCCGGTCCGGCGCCACATGCCGTGACCAGCGCGACCGTCGCCACGGCAAGAATCATCACCCGCCATCGAACGCCCATCGCAGTTCCTTTCACTCGACTGTGGTGCCCTGTCTACGGATCGGGTGATTCGGGCGCGCTAAGCGAAAGCGCTTATCTCGCGCTTACGCCGCGATGGCGGACACTGTCGACGTGCGGGTGCTTGTGGTCGAGGACGAGCGGCTCCTCGCCGACACCGTCGCCGAGGGGCTGCGCAGGCTGTCCATGGCGGTCGATGTCTGCTACGACGGGGACGCCGCGCTCGAACGGATCGGCGTACACGGCTACGACGTGGTGGTGCTGGACCGCGACCTGCCCGGCGCGCACGGCGACGACGTGTGCCGCCAGGTGGTCGCGTCCGGCGGCGAGGCCAAGGTGCTGATGCTGACCGCGGCCGGGGATGTCACCGACCGGGTCGCCGGGCTGTCCATCGGCGCGGACGACTACCTGACCAAGCCGTTCGCGTTCGCCGAGTTGGTGGCCCGGATCCAGGCGCTCGGCCGGCGGGCCCGCCCGGCGCTGCCGCCGGTGCTGGAACGTGCCGGCCTGTCGCTCGACCTGCCGCGCCACCAGGTGAGCCGGGACGGCCGGCACATCCCGCTGTCGCCGAAGGAGTTCGCCGTGCTTGACGTGTTGATGCGAGCGGAGGGCGCCATCGTGAGCGCGGAGGATCTGCTGGAGAAGGCCTGGGACGAGCACGCCGACCCGTTCACCAACGCGGTCCGGGTGGCGGTGATGACCCTGCGCCGCAAGCTCGGCGAGCCGCAGGTGATCGAGACCGTGCCCGGCGCCGGGTACCGGATCTCGTCATGAGAATGTCGGTGCGCGCCAAGTGGGCGATGATGTTCGCCGGCCTCTTCCTGCTCACCGGGGTCGCCCTGCTGCTGATCAACTACGTGCTGGTGAACCAGACCGTGCCACAGGCCGGCGGGTTCGTGCAGCACTTCGATGCCGCGCCACCCCCGGCGGGCCTCGAGCCGAGGTCGGGTATCGAGCCCACCCCCGACGCGGCCGGCGCCCCCGGCTACCTGATTTCCGCGACCAAGGACGCGGTCGGCACGTTCCGCGCGCAGACCATGGAGACGCTGCTCCTGGCGTCCGGGATCGCACTGCTCGTCGCCGGGCTGATCGCCGCGCTGCTCGGCTGGCTGATGGCCGGCCGGATGGTGCGGCCGCTGCACCGGATCACCGCGACCGCGCGGCGGCTCGGAGCGGAGAGCCTGGACCGGCGGATCAACCTGGACGGGCCGGAGGACGAGCTCAAGGAGCTGGCCGACACGTTCGACGGCATGCTCGACCGGCTGGCCACGGCGTTCGACAGCCAACGGCGCTTCGTCGCCAACGCCTCACACGAGCTGCGCACTCCGCTGGCCGTGCAGCGCACCCTGGTCGAGGTGGCCATGGCCGATCCGACGGCCAGTCAGGAGCTGCTCCGGCTCGGCCAGCACCTGCTGCACACCAACGAGCGCAGCGAGCGCCTGATCGAGGGCTTGCTCCTGCTCGCCCGCAGCGACCAGGGCCTGGTGAGCCGGCTGCCGGTGCGGCTCGACGAGGTCGTCGACGGGGTGCTCCGCTCGTCGCGCGCGATGGCCGTCGAGCAGGGGGTCACGCTGGTCAGCGAGCTGGAGCCGCGCTTCGTCATCGGCGACTCGGTGCTGCTCGAACGGCTGGTCACCAACCTGGTGCACAACGCCATCCACTACAACGAGGACGGCGGTTCGGTGCGGGTCCGGGTGGCCGACCGCCCGGCGCTCGAGGTCAGCAACACCGGTCCGGCGGTCCCCGCCGAGATGGTGCCCGCACTGTTCGAGCCCTTCCGCCGGCTGGACCGGGAGCGCACCGCCAGCCGGGACGGGGCCGGCCTGGGCCTGTCGATCGTGCGCTCGGTCGCGCACGCGCACCACGGGGTCGTGAACGCCAACCCGAATTTCGGCGGCGGCCTGCGGATCGAGGTGCACCTGCCCCCGGTGGAGCGCAATGTGACCTCGCTTGCCCCAAGACCGGGTGCCGCCCCCGCCATCAGCCGTGGTTGAGACACTGGGGGCATGACGCAGTCGACCACCACCGATCCGGCCACCCTGCAGATTCCGGCCGAGCTCAAGCCGTCCGACGGACGGTTCGGTTCGGGCCCCTCCAAGGTGCGCCCGGAGCACCTGGCCCGGCTGGCGTCCGATGGCGCCGCGCTGATGGGCAACTCGCACCGCCAGAAGCCGGTCAAGTCGCTGGTCGGCCGGGTGCGCGCCGGTCTGCGCGAGCTGTTCGCGCTGCCGGAGGGCTACGAGGTGGTGCTCGGCAACGGCGGCGCGACCGCGTTCTGGGACGCGGCGGCGTACGGCCTGGTGCGCGAGCGGGCCCAGCACTTCAGCTACGGCGAGTTCTCCGCCAAGTTCGCCAAGGCCACCGCGGCGCCGTTCCTCACCGAGCCGGTGGTGGTGCGGGCCGAGCCGGGCACCGCGCCGGAGATCACCTACACCGCCGGCTGCGACCTGGTCGGGTGGGCGCACAACGAGACCTCGACGGGAGTCGCGGTCCCGGTGCGCCGGCCGGCCGGTTCGGCGGGCGCGCTGGTGGCCATCGACGCCACCTCGGGCGCTGGCGGGCTGCCGGTGGCCGCCGAGGACTACGACGTGTACTACTTCGCGCCGCAGAAGTCGTTCGCCTCCGACGGCGGCCTGTGGCTGGCGCTGATGAGCCCGGCCGCGCTGGAGCGGGTGGCCGAGATCGGCGCCGGCGGGCGGTGGATCCCGGAGTCCCTGTCGCTGCCGACCGCGGTGGACAACTCGGTGAAGGATCAGACGTACAACACCCCGGCCATCGCCACGCTCTACCTGCTGGCCGAGACGATCGACTGGATGCTCGGCAACGGCGGGCTTTCCTGGGCGGTGTCGCGTACCAAGGACTCCTCGGACCGGCTCTACTCCTGGGCCGAGCGGACCTCCTTCACCACGCCGTTCGTGGCCGACCCGCAACACCGCTCGCAAGTGGTCGGCACGATCGACTTCGCCGAATCGCACGACGCCTCGGCAATCGCCAAAGCGTTGCGCGCCAATGGGATTGTCGACGTCGAGCCGTACCGCAAGCTGGGCCGCAACCAGCTACGGATAGCCATGTACCCGGCGGTCGAGCCGGACGACGTGACCGCGCTGACCCGCTGCGTCGACTGGGTGGCCGAGCGGATCTAATTGCCGCATGCGGCATCTGTACGCGGGCAAGGTCAGGGACCTCTACGCGCTCGACGGCGACCTGCTGCTGGTCGCCTCGGACCGGGTGTCGGTGTACGACGTGGTACTGCCGACCGCCATTCCGGACAAGGGCGCGCTGCTGACTCAGCTGTCCGTCTGGTGGTTCGACACACTCGCCGGCGTGGTGCCCAACCATTTGATCTCGGCCACCGACGTGCCGGCCGAGTTCGCCGGGCGCGCCATTCGCTGCCAGCGGCTGAAGATGATTCCGGTGGAATGTATCGCTCGCGGTTATCTCACCGGGCTCGGACTGCGTGAGTACCAGTCCACGGGCAGCGTGTCCGGGGTGTCCCTGCCCGCCGGGCTGACCGAGGGAAGCCGGCTGCCGGAACCGATCTTCACGCCGACCACCAAGGACTCCACCGGCGGGCACGACGAGTTCATCACGTTCGACGACGTGGTCGCCTCGGTCGGCGCCGACACCGCGCGGCGGCTCCGGCTGCTCACCATCGAGCTGTACCGAAAAGGCGCCGAGCACGCCGCGACAAACGGCATCATCGTGGCGGACACCAAATTCGAGTTCGGCCTCGATCCGGCAGGCGAAATCGTCCTCGGCGATGAGGTGCTCACGCCGGACTCTTCGCGTTTCTGGCGCGCCGATGAATGGTCGCCAGGCGGGCCGCAACGCTCCTTCGACAAGCAGATCGTGCGCGACTGGGCGGCCGGCACCGGTTGGTCCAAGAAGCCGCCCGGGCCGGCGATCCCGGCCGAGATCGTGGCCGCGACCAGGGCGCGCTACCTCGAGGTGTACGAGTTGATCACGGGGATTACCTGGTCGGCGCCCGGCGCGCCGCGACCGTGTGGGCAGCCCGGCCAACTACGGTGGACCACAGGTGAGGTGAGGTCTGTTCACAGCCATGAGGAGGCGAGCGATGCGAGCGCTGCGGATCGTCGGCCTCGAGGATGACGGCCCGACCGTCAACCTCGAGGACTCGGCCCCCGGCGAGCGGTTCCAACTTCCCCCGGGCGAGCGGCTGCGCGCGGCAGCCCGGGGCGACATCACCCGACTGGGCCAGATCGCCATCGAGCTGGAGAGCCAGATGCGTCCTCGAGAGATCCAAGCCCGCATCCGCGCGGGCGAGTCCGTCGAGCAGGTGGCCGCCGCGGCCGGTGTGCCGGAGCACCGGGTTGAGCGGTTCGCCTACCCGGTGCTGCTCGAGCGGTCCCGCACCGCGGAGCTGGCCCAGCGGGCGCACCCGGTTCGCGAGGACGGGCCGGACGTGCAAACTCTCGGCGAGGTGGTGGCGCACGCGTTCGGCACCAGGGGGCAGGACTACTCCATCGCCAACTGGGACTCCTGGCGCGGCGAGGACGGCAAGTGGGTGGTGCAGCTGTCCTGGACCGCGGGCCGCTCGTTCAACCGGGCGCACTGGGCTTTTCACCCCGGGGCCCACGGCGGCACCGTGACGCCGCTCGACGACCACTCGCACGACCTGCTCGACCCCACCTCGACCCGCCCGCTGCGCACCGTGCGGCCGGTGACCCAGCTCGCCCAGCAGGCGCTCGAGGTCGCCAGGACCGAGACCACACCGGCGCGCCATGCGGTCAACGGCGGCGAAGCGCCGCGCGGTTACACCCCGCCGGAGCAGTACAGCCCCGCGGCTCCGCCCACGACCGCGCCGCCGGAGCCCGAGACCCGGACCGAGCAGGACTTCGTCCAGGACTTCGAGCTCACCCCCGAGCCCGCGCAAACTCCGTCCGCAGAGCCGTCCGCGGCGGCGCCACCCGCGGCAGAACCCAAGGCTGCGCCGGCCCCCGCCGCCGAGCCCCCGGCGCGGCCGGAACCGGAACCGGAGCCCGAGCCGGCCCCCGCCGCCGAGCCCCCGGCCGCCCAGCAACCGCCGGCCCAGCAGCCCCCCGCGGCGCCGGCCCAGCAGCCCGCGGCGCGCCGAACCAAGGGCAAGAAGGCCCGGCCGATGGTCCCCTCCTGGGAGGACGTGCTCCTCGGCACTCGCTCAAACCGAGGCTGAGGTTTCCGCCGCGCTGGTCGGCTCGCATCCGTATACAGCGGAATGTCACCTTGCGCGGTAACCGCTTGTACAGCGGAACGTCACCTTGCGCTGCATCCGAGGGGCGCCTGTGGATGGACGGGGAGTTGTCCACAGGCCGCGGCAAGAGGCGTTCCGCCGCGACGCGGGTGATGCGCACCCTGAACCCATGCCTCGACCAAACTCAGTGGACTGGGACGCGGTCACCGCCGCCGCGAAACCCCACGCGGTCATCGCCCGGTGGCAGCTGAACCTGCTCGGCGTCACCGACGGCATGATCTGGGAGCGATGCCGGCCCGGCGGCGTGTGGCGGCGGGTGCTGCCCGGCATCATCAGCCTGCACAACGGTGAGCCGGTCTGGACTCAGCAACTCGAAGCCGCATTGCGCTATACCCGGCGCGGCGCGATGATCACCGGGCTGGCCGCCGCCCGGCTGCACGGCCTGCGCCGAATCCCGCCGATCGAACGGATCCACCTGCTCGTTCCGCACGCGAAGCAACCCGCGTCCTACGGCAACGTGATCGTCGAAAGGACCACCCGTCTGCCCAACCCCATGCATCGCAACGGGTTCCCGGTAGCCCCCGCGACCCGGGCGGTGCTCGACGGCGCCCGGCGGCTCGTCGTGCAGGTCCAGGTCGACGCCCTCCTGGCAGAAGCCGTCCAGCGAGGTCTCACCGACCCATCCGAACTGGCCGGCGAACTGAACGAGGGCACCCGCCGAGGCACCACCCGCGCCCGACTGGCAATCCGCGCGATGCTGGCCGGGACCCGGTCGAAAGCCGAGGCAGACGCCGAACGACTGGTCACCGCGAGCCACCTGCCGCGACCGCGATGGAATCCCACGCTCACCACGTCCGACGGACGCCGGCTGCCCACCTCGGACGGCTGGTTCGACGAGGTCGGCCTGGCCTGGGACATCGACTCCCTCGAGTTCCATCTGTCTCCGGATGACTACGACCGGACCCTGCGCCGGCACGCGACCATGACCGGCGCCGGAATCATCGTGCTGCACACCCTGCCGTCCCGGCTGGTCAACGAGCCGGCGGCCGTCCTGAGTGAGCTGACCGCCGTCTACGCACAGGCGGCGCTGCGTCCCCGCCCTCCCATCGTGTGCCAGTAGTCGCCGCACACCGCGGCGAACCGGACGCACGCGCCCCACATACAGCGCAAGGTGACATTCCGCGTCTAGAAGCGAAGGAAGGTCACCTTGCGCTGATCATCGGCCGCCAACCCCCGGGCCGCCAACCCCGAGCCGGTACGGCGCAAGGTGACCTTGCGCTGGATCGGCTCACAGGGTGGGGACCTGCTCCAGCAGGTGCAGGTCCCAGCCTTCGCGTTCGCACCAGTCCTCGGCCTCCTGGCGGGTGAGCCGGGCCGGGCCGGTGGGCTGCGGGCCGCCGAGGCGGGTCCAGCCGTCCGGCGCGAGAACGTGGAGCTGGCCGTCCCGGATGGCGAGCAGTCGCCCCTCCGGAAACGCCATCGTCGGCTCGGTGCGCAGGAACCGCACCGGGTCAGGGTGGGTCATGCTCAGGATCCTGCCGTACCGCTCGACCTTCAGCCCGCTCGAGGTTGCGCGCTGAAAACCAGATGCTTGCGGTGGGCCGATCGCCTACCGTCGAAAGGGCGGCGAGGGGACGATTGTGGCTGACCAAAGCGAGGTTCGAGTCAAGCGCGGCTCCAGGATGGCCAGCTTGCTCCGGCTGGGGCCGTACGTGCGGCCGGTTCGGGCTCGGATGATCGGCTCCGCGTTAGCCGTGCTCGGGTCGATGATCTGCGGGCTGACCATCCCCCTGATCATCCAGCGGATCCTGGACGGACCGGTGGCGCACCGGGACACCGCGGCGCTGCCCTGGCTGGTGCTCGCGGTGGCCGCGCTCGGGGCGACCGAGGCCGGCCTGTTCTTCGTCCGGCGCAAGCTGATGACCAAGCCGATGACGGTCGTCGAGGCGCGGCTGCGCAACGACCTCTACCAGCACCTCCAGCGCCTGCCGATGGCCTTCCACGACCGGTGGCAGTCCGGTCAGCTACTCTCCCGCGCGGTGTCCGACCTGGCGACCCTGCGCCGGTTCATCGCCTTTGCGGTGATCTTCCTGGTCGTGAACACGCTGACCCTGGTGCTCGGTCTCGGACTGCTGTTCGTGCTCTCCCCGGTGCTCGGCCTGGTCTCGCTGTGCTGCGCCGCCCCGCTGGTCCTGATCTCCACGCTGTACGAGTCGAAGTACGCGGTGCTGGCGAGGCGCAGCCAGGATCAGGGCGGCGACCTGGCCACCACGGTCGAGGAGTCGGTGCTCGGCATCCGGGTGCTCAAGGCGTTCGGCCGCGGGCCGGACCTGACCCGCAAGTTCCTCCGGCAGGCCGGTGAGCTGCGCGACACGGAGCTCGCCATGGTACGGGTGATGGCCATGCTCTGGGCGGCGATCATCGTGCTGCCCGAGCTCAGCATCGGCGGCCAGCTGCTGTTCGGCACGGCCGGCATCGTCAACGGGAGCATGACGGTCGGCACGCTGGTCGCCGCCGTCACGGTGGCCACCTACCTCCGCTGGCCGATCGACTCGATCGGCTGGCTGCTGGCCGAGACCAACAAGGCGGCCACGGCCTGCGAGCGGTACTGGGAGGTGCGCGACGCCACGGTGACGATCACCGACCCGGCCCGGCCCGGCCCGCTCGCCACCCCGGTCCGCGGCCACCTGCGGTTCGAGAACGTCGGTTTCCGGCACACCGGAACCGGCCGGGAGGTGCTCACCGGGGTCAACCTCGAGGTGCGGCCCGGCGAGACGGTGGCCATCGTCGGCGGCACGGGCGCCGGGAAGACCACGCTGACCATGCTGGTGCCCCGGCTGGCCGACGTGACCCGCGGGCGGATCACCGTCGACGGCGTCGACGTGCGCAAACTGGCCCTCGACGATCTGCGCTCGGTGGTCGCCACCGCGTTCGAGGAGCCGGTGCTGTTCTCCGCGAGCGTGCGGGAGAACGTGGCCATGGGCGGCACGGACGTGACCGACGAGCAGGTCCGCGAGGCACTGCGGATCGCCAAGGCCGACACGTTCGTCGACGCCCTGCCGTGGGGCCTGGACACCAGGATCGGCGAGGAGGGCCTGTCCCTTTCCGGTGGCCAGCGCCAGCGGCTCGCGCTGGCCCGCGCCGTGGTCGGCCGGCCGGCGCTGCTGGTGCTCGACGACCCGCTGTCCGCTTTGGACGTGCAGACCGAGGCCGAGGTGGAGCACGCACTGCGCAGCGTGCTGCGCGAGGTGACCGCCCTCGTGGTGGCCCACCGGCCGAGCACGGTCCAGCTCGCCGACCGGGTGGCGATGCTCGCCGAGGGCCGGATCGCCGCGGTGGGCACGCACTCCGCCCTGCTGGCCAATGATCCCGAGTACCGGGCCCTGCTGTCCACATTGGACGCCGAGCGGGACGAGGTGGTGGCATGAGCGAGCAGTCGTGGCGCGGCGTCGCCGCCGAGGACGTCGAGGTGAACCGGAGCACGGGGCTGCGGCTGCAGGCGCGGTCCCGCCGGCTGTTCGGCTCGCTGCTGCGGCCGCACCTCGGCCGGGTGGTCCTCGCGCTGCTGCTGGTGCTGACCCAGAACGCGGTCGGGCTGACCGGGCCGCTGCTGGTCGCGGTGGCGATCGACACCGGCATCCCGAACGCGATCAACGGCGACTCCACCGCGCTGGCCTGGTGCATCGCCGGATACCTGGGCACCGCGCTCGGCGCGGCCGGGCTGCGCTACCTGTTCCTGCGGCTGTCCGGGCGACTGGGCCAGGACGTGCTGTTCGAGCTGCGCAGGCGGATCTTCGTTCACGCCCAGCGCCTGTCGCTGTCGTTCCACGAGTCGTACACCTCCGGCAAGGTGATCTCCCGGATGACCAGCGACGTGGAATCGATCAACGACCTGATCCAGGACGGCGTCGAGGATCTGCTCAGCGCCATGCTCTCGGTGGTCGGCATCGCGATCATGCTGCTGGTGCTGGACGTGCCGCTGGCCCTGCTGGTGGTGGCCGGCTTCGTGCCGTTGCTCTGGGTGACCCGGTGGTTCTACCGCGCCTCGCAGCAGACCTACCGGCGGACCAGCGCGGGTATCGCGAAGATCATCGTTCAGCTGGTCGAGTCGATGAACGGGCTGCGCGCGGTGCAGGCGTTCCGCCGGGAGACGCGCAACGAGTCGATCATGAGCGAGCTGAACGACGAGTACCGGCGCGCGCACGCCCACTCCTACGACCTGCTCGCCACGTTCACCATGACCGTGCGCACGGTCGGCAACGTCTCGCTCGCCATCGTCCTCGCGGTCGGTGCCTTCCGGGTGATCGGCGGCGGGCTCGAGCTCGGGGTGCTCACCGCGTTCACCCTGTACCTGCGCCAGTTCTACGACCCGCTGGACGACCTGGCGATGTTCGCCAACACCTACTCGTCGGCCAGCGCGTCGTTGGAGAAGATCTCCGGGCTGCTCGAGGAGCAGCCGGACGTGGCCGACCCGGCCGAGCCGCTGACCCTGCCCGGTGCGCCGAGCGGCGGACGGAGCATCACCTTCGACGCGGTCTCGTTCCGCTACGGCCCGAGGACGCCGGTGGTGCTGCCCGAGTTCGATCTGACGATCCCGGCCGGGCAGACGGTGGCGCTGGTCGGCGAGACCGGGGCCGGCAAGTCCACCATCGCCAAGCTGGTGGCCCGCTTCTACGACCCCAGCGGCGGCACGGTCGCGCTGGACGGGGTCGATCTGGCCCGGCTGACCGACGCGGAGCTGCGCCGCGCGGTGGTCATGGTGACCCAGGAGAGCTTCCTGTTCGCCGGGTCGGTCGCGGACAACATCGCCCTCGGCCGGCCGAACGCGAGCCGGGCGGAGGTCGTCCGGGCCGCCGCCGCCGTCGGAGCGGACGCCTTCATCGAGCTGCTGCCCGATGGCTACGACACCGACGTGCACAAGCGCGGCGGCCGGCTCTCCGCCGGGCAGCGCCAGCTGGTCGCGTTCGCCCGGGCGTTCCTGGCCGACCCGGCGGTGCTGGTGCTCGACGAGGCGACGTCGAGCCTGGACGTGCCTACCGAGCGGGCGGTGCAGGCCGCGCTCGTGTCGGTGCTCGCCGACCGCACCGCGATGATCATCGCGCACCGGCTGTCCACGGTGCTGATCGCCGACCGGGTGCTGGTGGTGGACGGCGGCCGGATCGTCGAGGACGGCTCCCCGGCCGACCTGATCGGCCGCGACGGCGGTGGCCGCTTCGCCGACCTGCACCAGACCTGGCGCGACTCGCTGGTGTAACGCCGGCGCTACAGCAGGATCAGCGGCAGCGCCAGCCAGCCGCCGGCGATCGCGGCGGCCACGCCGAGGGCGATCCAGCGCCAGATCGGGGTCTGCCGAACCAGCCAGACCGAGGGCAGCAGACCGGCGGTGACCACCACGTTGGACGCCACGGCGAGCAGCGGGTTGGTGGCGGCGAGCGTGACCGCAAGGGTGAGCACGGCGACGAACACCAGGACGAAGATGAACGCCGACACGGTGAGTCCGGAGAGCCAGGGCACCGGCTCGGCCAAGGCGGCCGGCTCGGTCGGGCCGGCCGCCGCCTCGCCGACGCCGCCGCCCGGCTCGGCCGGCTCCAGCACGACCACCTCGCCGGTCAACGGGTCGGCATAACTGACCGGCACACCCATGAACTCGGCCAGTTGGGCGGCGAGCTGCCGGCCGCGGCGGGACACGACGGCGACCGCGGGGCCGGCGTCCGTGCTGCGGCGCACCGCGCTGGCCACCGCGGCCCACTCCTGCAACGCCTCGGACAGGCTCCGGTCCAGCGCCAGGTTTCCCGGGTCGACCTCGCGCTCGTCGGTGCCCCCGACCAGAACCGGTCGCCCGTCGACCGCGCGCAGCTCCAGCATCGCTCCCTTGACGGTCATCGGCCGGCCAGCGCGTGGAAGGCGACCGCGCCCGCGGTGGCGACGTTGAGCGAGTCGACCCCGGCCGCCATGGGAATCCGCACCGCGGCATCCGCCGCCTCGACCGCCTCCTCGGTAAGTCCCGGCCCCTCGGAGCCGAGCAGCACCGCGAGCCGCTCGCTGCCGCCGGCCGCCTCGACCAGCGGCACCGGTCCGCCCGGGGTCAGCGCCAGCACCCGAAAACCTTGGTCCCGCAACCACTTCAGGCCGCCTGGCCACGGTTGCAACGGTGCGAACGGCACCCCGAGCACGTGTCCCATGGACACTCGGACGCTGCGCCGGTACAGCGGATCGCTGCACCCGGGCCCGAGCAGCACACCGTCCACTCCGAACGCCGCGGCGTTGCGGAACAGCGCGCCGAGATTCTCGTGGTCCCCAACGCCCTCGAGCACGGCGAGCCGGCGCGCGGCGGCGACCAGCGGCTCCACCTGGGCGGCCGGCGCCCGGTCGGCGACCGCGAGCACGCCACGGTTGAGGTGGAAGCCGACCACCTCGGCCATCACCTCGGCGGAGGTCAGGTAGGCGGGTCCGGAAACATCCGCCAACTCCCCGGCGAGCTCGTCGAGCCGGCGCGGCACGCCGAGCAACGACCGCACCGGGTACCGCGAGGCGAGCAGCCTGCGCACCACGACCGTGCCCTCGGCAATCACGAAACCCTTGCCACCAGGGCGATCCGGCCGCCGGTCGGCCCTGGTCAGATCGCGGAAGTCGGCCAGCCGCGGGTCCGCCGGATCCGCCACCTCGATCAGCCGCGCCATGTGCGAAGTCTCGCACGCCGCCGGTCTTCGCGGAGCGTCACGTCGAAAAAGTCGGCCGGCACCGAGTTGGCCCCTAGCAAAGCGGTTCCTCGCTGTGCCACGGTTGGTGTCCCCGCTCGGTTGGCAGGGTCCAACATGGTCGAGGAGGGCGGCATGGGACGCACCGTGGCAACTACCGCGTTCAGCAGCGCGGACCGGCAGCGCTATCGGCAGAAAGTGCAACGGTGCCTCGACGCGTTGGCGAGAATGCTGACCGAGGGCGGGTTCGCACCCTCGCCACCGCGGATGGGCCTGGAGATCGAGCTGAACCTGGTCGACGACGACCTGCGGCCGGCCATGGCGAACGCGGTGGTGCTGGAGAAGCTGAACGATCCCGCGTTCACCCTCGAGTTGGCCCAGCACAACCTTGAGTTGAACGTGCGGCCCCGGCCGCTCGGCGGCACACACTCGGTCGAGTTGGAGTGGGAGCTCACCGACGCGCTGGCCGACGCGAACGTCAAGGCCCAGGACGCGGGCGCGCGCATCGTGATGATCGGCATGTTGCCCACCTTGCGGGAGGAGCACTTCGACTCGAGGTGGCTGTCCGACAACCCTCGCTACGCCGTGCTGAACGACCAGATCTTCGCCGCGCGGGGCGAGGACATGGTACTGAGCATGGAAGGCCCGGCGATTCCCGGCCAGCGCTCGGAACGCCTACGCGGCTATGCCACCTCGATCGTGCCCGAGTCGGCCTGCACCTCGACGCAACTACATCTGCAAGTTGATCCGGAACAGTTCGCCGCGCACTGGAACGCCGCGCAATGCCTTGCCGGAGTGCAAGTTGCTATCGCGGCCAACTCGCCTTTCCTGCTGCGCAAGGCGTTGTGGCACGAGACCCGGATCCCGCTGTTCCAGCAGTCCACCGACACCCGGCCGGAGGAACTGAAGAACCAGGGGGTGCGTCCGCGAGTGTGGTTCGGCGAGCGCTGGATCACGTCGATCTTCGACCTGTTCGAGGAGAACGTCAGGTACTTCCCGGGCCTGCTCCCGGAAATCGCCGACGAGGACCCGTTCCAGACCCTGGATGACGGCTGCGCACCGCAACTTTCGGAACTGCGCTTGCACAACGGGACGATCTGGCGCTGGAACCGGCCGGTCTACGACGTCGTCGACGGCGTGCCGCACCTGCGGGTCGAGAACCGGGTGCTGCCGGCCGGACCCACCGTGCTCGACCTGGTGGCCAACGCCGCGTTCTTCTTCGGCGCCCAGCGCGCGCTGGCCACCGAGGAGCGTCCACTCTGGACCAAGATGTCGTTCGCGGCGGCCGAGGAGAACCTGCACGCCGGCGCCAGGCACGCGTTCGGCGCCCAGCTCTACTGGCCGGGCGCCGGTTGGGTGCCGCCGGACGAGCTGGTGTTGCGCCGGCTGCTGCCGATGGCGCACGAGGGTCTGCGCGACTACGGCGTGTCCGACGCGGCCAGGGAGCGCTACCTCGGCGTGATCGAGCAGCGCTGCGTGGCCCGGCGCACCGGCTCGTCCTGGCAGCGAGAGACGGTGGCCCGGCTGGAGGACACCGGTCTCGACCGGGACGCCGCGCTGGTCGCGATGCTGCGCCGGTACGTCGAGCTGGCCCAGTCCGGTGCGCCGGTGCACACCTGGCCATGAGGGCGTGGGCTAACCGTTGACCACGGCGACCGGCTCGACGCGCCGCGGCTCCTCGTCCTCGGTCTCCGGTTCGGCCTCGCTGGCTTCGGCACCCTGCCGCGCCCGGCGCCTGGCCAGCACCACAACGCAGCCGACCCCGGACAGCAGCGCGATCGCCCCGCCGACCAGGAACGGCGAGCGCCCGCCGAACTCCTGGGCCAGCCAGCCGACCATCGGCGCGCCCACCGGGTTGCCGCCGATGAAGACCAGCATGTACAGCGCCATCACCCGGCCGCGCATCTCCGGCGCCACGGTGAGCTGCATGGTGCTGTTCGCCGTGGTCATCAACGTCATCAAGGCCACGCCGACCGGGATGAGGGCCAGCCCGAAGGTCAGGTAGGTGGGCATCAGCCCGGCGATCAGCTCCAGCAGGCCGAACGCCACCGCGGCGCCGGCCAGCAGCCGCAGTCCGGGCCGGCTCCGGGTGCTGCGCCGGGCGGCGAGCAGCGCTCCGGTGAGCGTGCCGACCGCGAGCAACGTCGAGAGCATGCCGTAGGCGTCGGCTTGGCGGTGGAACACGTTGGCCGCCGCGATGGCCAGCGTGGCGAAGAACGTGATGGCGAACGTGCTCACACAGAACACGAGCACCAGCACGGTCAGCACCTCGCTGTGGCCGCGCACGTAGCGCAGCGCCTCGGTCAGCTGGCCCTTGCGGCGCGGCTGCACCGCGCCCCGGTGCAGTTCGGCCGGGTTCATCCGGAGCAGCTGCGTGATCACCGCGACCGTGCTGGCCGCGTTGACCAGGAACACCCAGCCGGTGCCCACCCAGATGATCATCAGACCGGCCACCGCTGGGCCGACGATCCGGGCCAGGTTGAACGTCGAGGAGTTCAGCGCGACCGCGTTGGCCAGGTACTCCCGGCCGACCATCTCGGCCACGAACGACTGGCGCACCGGCATGTCCGCCGCGGTGAACACGCCGAGCGCGAAGCACAGCAGGTAGACCTGCCAGAGTTGGACCAGGCCGGTCACGTCGAGCAGGCCGAGCATCAGCGCGCAGGCCGCCATCCCCGCCTGGACGATGACGAGCAGCTTGCGCTTGTCCAACCGGTCGGCCAGCATCCCGGCCCACAGCGTGAACATCAGCGAGGGCAGGAACTGCAACGCGGCCGCGAACCCGAGGGCCATCGGGTTGTTGCCGGTGAGCTCGAGCACCAGCCAGTCCTGGGCGATCCGCTGCATCCAGGTGCCGACGTTGGACACCACCTGGCCGGAGGCGAACAGGCGGTAGTTGCGGACCTTGAGTGAGCCGAACATGCCCCCATGTTGTCGAGCCGTCTTTGAGGGTTCGGCGAGCCCGGCTCGAGGAGGTGGCGTGGGTAGGGGTGAGCTGCGATCGGATCGCCGGTCTCGGGTCCTGCCCCACCACGTCATCAGTCCGGTTGCCCCGCCATCCTGTCGATGATCTCCGCCGCCCCGCCGAGGGTGTCCCGCTCGGCGTCGGTCAGCTCCGCCAGCCGCTTGTCCAGCCATGCCTCGCGGGCCGAGATGTCGGCCAGCACGTAGCCGAGGCCCGCCTCGGTGAGCTCCACGATGGACTGCCGGCCGTCGGTCGGGTGCGGCCGGCGGCTGACATAGCCGATGTCCTCGAGCGCGGCGATCACCCGGGTCATCGACGGCGGCTGGACAACCTCCCGGCCGGCCAGCTCCCCCGGCGTCATCGGGCCGCACTTCTTGAGGGTGCTCAGGGCCGAGTACTGGGTGAGCGTGACGGAACTGCTCGTCCGCTGTGCCCGCAGCCTGCGGTTGAGCCGCACCACGGCCAGCCGCAGGCGGCTGGCCAGCGGTCGATCGCTCTGCGCTGGCATATCGTTAGCATACCTCACTAACTACTTTACGGCCACCGTGCGCAGGTCAACGCAGTGCGGCCTGGATCGGACCGATGGCGAAATACACCGCGAAGGCCGCGGCGACGACCCACATCAGCGGGTGGATGCCGCGCGCCCGGCCGGTGCACGAGCGCAGCAGCACGAAGCTGACGAAGCCGGCGCCGATGCCGTTGGCGATCGAGTAGGTGAACGGCATCACCACGATGGTCAGGAACGCCGGCAGCGCGATGCTGAAGTCGGCGAAGTCGATCTCCTTGACCTGGGCCATCATCAGCGCGCCAACGATGACCAGGGCCGGCGCCGCCGCCTCGACCGGAACCACCTGGTAGAGCGGGGTAAGGAACATCGCGGCGATGAACAGCAGCCCGGTCACCACGTTCGCGAGACCCGTCCGCGCGCCCTCGGCGATGCCGGAAGCCGACTCGATGTAGACGGTGTTCGAGCTGGAGCTGGCCGCACCGCCGGCCACCGCGCCGAGGCCGTCGACCAACAGCGCCTTGCCGGCCCCGGGCAGCTGGCCCTCCTCGTCGAGCAGTCCGGCCTCCTTGCCCAGCCCGGTCATCGTGCCGATGGTGTCGAAGAAGTCGGTCAGTACCAGGCTGAACACCAGCAACATCGCGGTGATCACCGGAACCTGCACCCAGGCGTCCAGGTTGACGTTGCCGAGCAACGACAGATCCGGCGTGCCGGCGATGCGGTCCGGCGCGGCCGGAAGCTGTAAGTTCCAGCCCTTCGGGTTGGTGCCGCGCGACGGGCCGGCCTTGACGACCGCCTCGAGCACGATGGCGATCACCGCGGTGGCCAGCACCCCGATCAGGATCGCCGCCCGCACCCGCCTGGCGACCAGGATGCCGGTGATGATCAGACCGAGCACGAACACCAGCGTCGGCCACGACGCGATCGAGCCGCCGATGCCGAGCCCGACCGGCACCGAGGTGTTCGCCGCGTCCGGCAGCCGGCGCACGAACCCGGCGTCGACCAGGCCGATCAGGCAGATGAACAGGCCGATGCCGACCGCGATGGCAGACTTGAGCGGGGCCGGCACCGCGTTGAACACCATCGTGCGTACCCCGGTGACCACCAGGATCACCACCACGAGGCCGTTCACCAAGACCAGACCCATCGCCGCCGCCCAGCTCATCTGCGGGGCGATGGTGACCGCGACGAACGCGTTGATGCCAAGCCCGGTGGCCATGGCGAACGGGTAGTTCGCGATCAGTCCGAATAGAATGGTCATCACTCCGGCGACCAGCGCGGTGACCGCGGCAACCTGAGCGCCGGGCAGAATGTCGCCAAACTTGTCGGTATGCGCAGCGCCGTCCGGGTAGCTGCCGATGATCAACGGGTTGAGCACGACGATGTAGGCCATCGTGACGAACGTGACCAGGCCGCCCCTGATCTCCCGGCCGGTCGTCGACCCCCGCTCACTGATCTTGAAGAACCGGTCGATCCCGCTGCGCGGCGGAGCCGTGTCCGTGGTGGTGGTAACCATGGCGGGTAGCCTCCCGGACGTGGCGTCCACAGCGGAACCCGAACCGCCAACCGATACGCAGAAGTCACCACCGCTGCCCGCGCTCCCGCCGCTGCCCGACCGGTTGCTCGCCCTCCCGCCGCTGGTCTACGCCGGCACCATCCTGTGGTTCGTGGCCTCCTGCGTGCTGCTGATCCTCCAGTACGGCTACCACCTCAGCCCGCCCATCTGGTTGTGGACCACCCTCGCCGGCACCGCGCTGGGGTTCGTCGGGATGCTCGTCATGTGGTGGCAGCGCACCGCGTCGCGCCGCGGCTCCCGCTCCGCCCAACGCGACCTCTAGCCTGCCCCACCCGCGGTTCGCTTTGACAGCGGAAGGTCACCTTGCGCGGCTCCGTAGAGCGGAAGGTCACCTTGCGCCAATAGAAGCGAAGGAAGGTCACCTTGCGCGGCACGTACAGCGCAATGTCACCTTGCGCCGCTCCGTACAGCGGAAGGTCACCTTGCGCGGCTCCGTACAGCGCAATGTCACCTTGCGCGGCACGTACAGCGCTGTCAGGCGAGGTGGGTGCGGGCGTCGGGGTCGGTGATGAGCGCGGCGAGGAGGTGCCGCTCGGGCCAGCGGCCGGTGAGCCAGGCCAGTGCGCGGCCGAACGCATCCGCGGAGTCCTCGACGTGCACCCCGGCTCCGTCCACCCACCAGGGTACCGCCGCGCCGCCAACGGTCAGCCGGTCGTGGACCACCGGGCCGCCGTCCGGCAGCTCAAGGTCGAGCAGTTCGCCCGCGGCGAACACGGCGCCGAGGTCCGACCATGCCACCCAGTCGCCCGGACTGTCTATTGTGGACTCTACTAGCTCGCTCGCCACCGGGAGGTCGAGCACCTCGGCGAGCGAGGCGGCCAGGGCGAAGTCGGCACCGGCCGACACCAGGCGTTCGTCCGGCAGCAGCCCAAGCAGCCACGGGGCGTCCAGCACGGCGCACTCCGGCGCGGGCCGCACCGAGCCGGCCATGGTGCGGACCCGCTCGGGCGGCTCGACGGTCGACGGGTCGGCCGCGGCCAGCACGGCATGTGCCCGCAGCACCACCCCGGCCGGCATGCTCCGCGCCGGATCCCCAAGGCGGGCAAGGAGATCGTCCGGATCGGCGAGGTCGAGCGCGGTCCGCACGCCGATCGCCTCGAGCAGCCGCTCCGGCAGCCCGAGGTCCGGCATCGGGTCGTACAACCCGGCCAGCGCGGTCGCTCCGGGCAGCCGCCAGTCCCGCGGCGCCAGCCCGGCCAGCACGGCGTTGCGGCCGATCCACCAGGCCGGGTAGCCGCCGGCCCTGGTCAGCGCGCGCCAGGTCAGCGGGTCGCCGGCGAGCAGCCGCAGCGCCTCGGGCCAGGAGTCGTCGGCGATCAGGTCGAGGTCGCGCACGCCGAGCACGAGCACCGGCGGGTCCGGCCTCGAGTCCCACCAGTCCTCCTCGTCCGGGAGGTCGTGGTCCGGTCCGGCCGGCGCCTCGTCGACTACGACGGCGAACGAGTCGAGCACGCCGACCGCGGTCAGCGTGCTCACCGGCCAGGCCTTGGCCATCCGGTCGGCCAGCACACCGATCGGCGAGTCGTCCACGAGCAGGTCGAGGAACGCCGAACCGGGCAGGGCCAACTCGTCGGCCCGGCGCCACTCGCCGTCCGCGTCGGGCAGGGCGAGCGCGCCGAGCCAGGCCTGCTCGCCTGGCCGGGGTCCGACCTCGGCGACCAGCCGGAGCACGGCGTCCACCAGGCCGGAGACATCCACGCCGGAGTCGGCGTCGTCCAGGCTGCGCTCGACCGCGTCCCGCATCGGCTCCGAGTCGAGCAGCTCCGCCGGGCCGCCGTGGCGCGCGCCCAGCCGCTCAAGCAACCGGTGCGCGGCATCCGGGTGTACCACCCGCAGTCCGCCGACGTCCACTTCGGACAGTTCGGCGACCGGGTCGTCGATCAGCAGCACACCGCGCGGGCCGGGCAGTGTGCGCCCGTCGACCAGGGGCACCGGCAGGCCACCGAGCTCCTCGCGCACCGTCGAGTCGACCTCGGCGAGCGGGTCGAGCGCCGCGTACAGCCGATACCACCAGGACGGCGGCCGGTCGATGCCGGTCACCGCCGCCACCACCGCACCGATACCCAGCCGGGAAACCCCCAGCGCGGCAAGGGCTTTGGCGTGCTCAGGGCCGCCGAGCGCACCGTCGGCCCCGCCGGGCAGCACGCCGGCGAGCAGGTCGGCCAGCGCCGGGCTCGCCGCGTCCAGCACCACGGCCCGCACCGGCGCCAGGTCCTCGGCGTCACGCTCCTCCCCCGCGGCGGGCAACCACCGGCTCGCCCTGAGCTGGACCAGGATCAGCTCTCGCAGCCGATCGTCCACTTCGGACAACGGGAAGCCGGCGCGCGGCACCAGCGCGGTGCGGTGTTCCGGTGCCACCCGTTCGACCAGCTCCGGATAGCTCCGCGCGGCCTCGGCGAGGACCACGTCCGCGGCCGGACCGGGCAACAGCCGGCGGCGGGACGGCTCGATCGGCAGCGAGGCGATCAGCCTGGCCGGCAGCGACAGTCGCTCGTCGGTCGGCGTCGGCGCGTGCAGCACGTCGGACTCGAGCGGGCTGGGGGTGCCGTCGGAGTCGGCCGGCACCGCCCAGCAGATCGTCCACTGTGGACGCGCCTCGGCACCCAGCCGGGCCAGCACCTGCCCGGGCAACTCGCCGGAGTCCCTGCACACCAGCCAGGATGACGTGCCAGCCGGTCCGTGCAGCTCGATCCGGCCGCCGGACTCCGCGCGCGACCAGACCCGCTCGCCGATCTGCACCCGATCCAGCCCGACCAGCGACAGCAGCAGATCCTCGACCTGCGCGGCCAGTCCGGCCAGCAGTTCGGCACCGTCTACATCGGACCGCAGTGGCAACCGGACCTCGGTCTCGAACCCCTCGGGCGGTCCGGGCTCGCCGGACTCCACCGGCCAGACCAGGCGCAACACCGGCACCCGGCCGCCGCGCTCAGCGGCCCGCTCGGCGAGCTCCGGCAGCGCCCCGACCAGCTCAGCCGTGCGCAGGCCGGAAAACTCCACACCGCCGGTGGTGGACACCACCCTGGGTGCGTCGGTGACCGCGAGCACCGCCGCGAAACCGACACCGAACTGGCCGACCCCACCGCGTTTGGCCGACGCCCGCAGTGACGCGAGCGCGGCCACGCCGGCCGCGTCCAGTGGCGCGCCGGTGTTCGCCGCCCGCAGCTCACCGTCGGTCATGGACAGCCGGAGCACGCCGGGGTGCCCGGTGGCCAGTGCGGCGTCGGCGGCGTTCTGCGCCAGTTCGACCAGCAGCCGGTCGCGGTAGGCGCCGAGGTGCAGATCCTCTTCCGCGTTGGCGTCCTCGCGGAACCGGGTCGGCGAGCTGAACCACCCGGACAGCACCGAATCGCGCAGGGCCGCGGTGCCGAACGGGTCGGTGCTCACTCCGGGGGCGGCGCCGCGTCGGACGCCGCCGGTGCCGGCGACTCGTCCGCGTCGTCGGCGGGGGCCGCACCGGCCTCCGCAACCGCACCGGCGTCCGCAGCCGAATCGTCAGCCAGATCCGCGTCCCCGTCGGCGGCCGCGTCCGCTTGGGAGCGGGCGGCCGGGTTGGCATCGGCTGCCGGCGGTTCGTCCAGCTCGACCACCTCGATGTCGAGCAACGCGTTGTCGTCGTAGATCAGGTCCGCCACCAGCACCGGCGACACCTGCTCGACCTCCGCCTCGGAGTGCGCCCCGCAGCCGTACTCGGCGTGCACGAGGTGCCCGTCCGCCGGCGCGATCTCGTTGCCACAGACGCCGAACGCGGCCCGCAGCGAGCCGTCCAGCGGGAGGTAGAAGCCACACGTCGCGCACTGCCCCGGCGCGCCGCGGGCCATGTCCGAGCGCGGCCCGAACTCGCCGGCCTTCCACCGCTCGGCCGCCTCCAGCCGCGCCGGCCGCGACATCACCCGCACCCGGCCGAGCCCGGCCTCGGCCGCGGTCTCCTCGACCGCCGGGTCGTCGGACGCCAGGTAGCCCGGCACCAGCCGGGGGTCATCGGGCGCCGTGTACATCAGGTCGCCGACCCCGAGGTCACCGGCCTGGACCCGCTGCTGCCACGGCACCCACTCCGGCGCAACCAGCGCGTCCGGGCCGGGCAGCAGCACCACCTCGCTGATCGTCACGTCCCGGTCCGGCCCGGTGCTGGCCACGGTGACCGCCCAGCACCAGCCGCGGTAACCGGCCCGGTGCGCCTCGAACAGATGGGTGACCGCGGCCGCGTCCTCGAGCGCGAACCCGGCGTGCTCGCCGACCTCGTCCTCGCGGGCCTCCTCCTCGGCGGCGGCGCGCGCGGTCGCGACGGCCTCGGCGAGCTGCCGCAACACCGGATCGCTCGGATCCAGCGGCGCCTGCGCCGGGCCGCTATCGGGGACGCGCGTGGAGTTCATCACGCACGATTGTGCAACATGGCACTGTGGGTAGGACCACCCTGGTCGGGATTGTGGCGATGCTGGCGGCCGGCTGCGCCGCGCACCCCGCGGCCGGGCCGGCCCCCAACCGGCTGCATGCCGAGGTGCTCCAGGCCATCCCGCACGACACCACCGCGTTCACCGAGGGCCTCGAGTTGACCGACGGCGTGCTGTACGAGGGGACCGGACTGAAAGGCAGCTCGACGCTGCGCGTGGTGGACCCGGCGACCGGACAGGTGCGCCAGCAGACCGCGCTGCCCAAGGAGTTCTTCGGCGAGGGCATCACCGTGACCGGACCGAACGTCTGGCAGCTCACCTGGCAGGACGGCGTCGCCATCCAACGGGACCGGGCCACGCTCGCGGAGCGGCGCCGGGTCAACTACACCGGCGAGGGCTGGGGCCTGTGCCTTGACGCCGCCGCGAACCGGCTGGTGATGAGCGACGGCACGGACCGGTTGACGTTCCGCGATCCGGACACCTTCCAGCAGACCGGCAGCGTGCGGGTCGCCATGGCCGGACAGCCGGTCACCCGGCTCAACGAGCTGGAATGCGCGCACGGCGCGGTGTTCGCCAACGTCTGGCAGACCGACACGGTGGTGCGGATCGACCCGGCGAGCGGCGTCGTGACCGACGAGATCAACCTCGCCGGGCTGCTGCCGGCCGCCGACCGGGCACACGCTGACGTGCTCAATGGGATCGCGGCCATCCCCGGCACCGACGAGTTCCTGGTGACCGGAAAGTACTGGCCACAGATGTACCGCGTGAGGTTCGTCGCCTGATCGTGCGCGCCAAGTCTCTGCGCCGCGGCGAGCGCTTACGGCAGGATGGGGAGGTGGGCCGCAAGCGGAGGAACTGGACCGGTGTCGAGCAGCGCTGGCAGGAGCCGCCGGCGCATGCCGTCCCGGCCCGGGACGAGGACTTCCGCCGGACCCAACCCGTGCACCGCAACCCGCCGCACGCACCCCAGCGTCAGGTCCCGCCGGAGCACCAGCGGCCCCAGCCGCAGCCGCCACGCAACTGGCGAGACGTGCCGCCGCCGCGGCCCCAGCACCCGGCCGCGGAACACCCGGCGCCGCAACGCCCGCCGACCCGTCGGCTCGAGCCCGAGGAGCTACCGGACGCCGAACCGCGGCCCGGCCGGGTGGAGACCTACGGCGACGTCGACCCGGCCTACCGTTCCGGCGCCCCCCAGTACCCCCGCAAGCTCACCGTCACCAGGGTGGCGGCGCTGCGCAGCAGGCAGCTGACCAGCCAGGCGGTGCAGGCCTTCCGCCGGGCCACCAGGGCGGACGGCGCCGAACAATCCGGGCTCACCGCGCTCACCTACGCCACCATGATCAACTACGCCAGCGACGCGGCGATGGCCGTCGCGCTGGCCAACGTACTGTTCTTCTCCCCGGCCAGCACCGACTCGAGCAAGGGCAAGGTGCTGCTCTACCTGCTGATCACGGTGGCCCCGTTCGCACTGATCGCTCCGGTGATCGGACCGATGCTCGACCGGATTCAGCACGGCCGCCGGGTGGCCATGTGTGTGGCCTCGGTCGGCCAGGCGCTGATGTGCCTGTTGATGGCGACCAACTTCGACACCTGGCTGATCTACCCCGGCGCGCTGGGCAAGATGGTGCTGTCCAAGTCGTTCACCGTGCTCAAGGCCGCGGTCACACCCCGGGTGGTGCCGCCGGACATCACGCTGGCCAAGACGAACGCCCGGCTCACCGTGTTCGGCCTCGCCGCGGGCTTGGTCGCCGGCGGGGTCGCGGCGATGTTCGCCAATATCTTCGGCTCGCCAGGCGCGCTCTGGCTGACCGTGCTGATCTGCCTGCTCGGCGGGGTGCAGGCATTGCGCATCCCGTCCTGGGTCGAGGTGACCGAGGGCGAGGTGCCGGCGTCGCTCTCCGCACACCCGGACAAGCCGCGCCGGCAACCCATGGGCCGCAACGTGGTCGTCGCGCTGTCCGGCAATGCCACGATCCGGGTGCTCACCGGGTTCCTGATGATGTTCGCCGCGTTCGCCGTGCGGGCCCAGCACGAGGACGCCGCGTTCACCCAACTGATGCTGCTCGGGCTGATCGCGGGCGCGGCCGGAGTCGGTAGCTTCGCCGGCAACGCGATCGGCGCCCGGATGACCGTCGGCCACCCGCAGACCGTCGTGATCGGCGCGGTGATCGGCGCGCTGGTCTCCGCCGTGATCGCCACGGTGGCGCCGGGCGTCGGCACCGCCGCGCTGGTCGCCCTGGTCGGCGCCACCGGGAGCGCGCTGGCCAAGAACAGCCTGGACGCGGTGATCCAGACCGACCTACCGGACGAGTCACGGGCGTCCGCGTTCGGTCGCTCGGAGACCGCGCTACAGCTGACCTGGGTGTTCGGCGGCGCCGTGGGGCTGCTGCTGCCGCCGACCTACTGGGTCGGCTTCCTCGTGGTATCCGTGCTGCTCGCGGTCGGCCTGGCGCAGACCCTCCTGACCCAGCGGGGCTCCACGCTGATCCCGGGCCTCGGTGGCGACCGGCCGATCCGCCCGTGGCGCACCGACTCCGCCCCGCACCGCCAGCCGGAACCGAGGGACCGCGGCGCGGCGGGCCACCCGTAACCTCGTCGCCGTGTGCCGTACCGCCCTGGCCCTCGCCCTCGCCGCGCTGGCCGTGCTCACCACCGGGTGCTCGGATCCGCCCCCGCCGCAACCGGAGGTCACCTTCTCCATCGACGGCGGCAGCGTGTCGGCTCGCCCGTTGCTGCACTGCGACGTGATGGTCACCGCGTGCGACCGGGATCCGAACGCGGCGGCGAAGCTGTCGGTACCGCCGGGAAAGCAGGTCCGGATCAGCGTCCCGCAGGAGGTCGCCGAGTCGCCGTGGTCGGTGGCGATCGAGTACAAGACGGCGGCCGGTGAGCAGAAGGAGCCGGCCACGGTGGCCACCTTCGTGCCGAACCAGGCGCACGACTACACCGTCACGCTGCCCGGCAGCGGCGACCAGTTGCAGACCGTCGAGGTGAAACAGGCCAGCGCCAAACAGGACCCGGCCGTCACCGGTGACATCCAACTGCTGGCCAGGGCGGTCTGGTCGCTCCAGGTGCGGTCGAGCTAGACACCTGTGCGCGGCCGCGTTACCGCGGACGACACGACTACGGGTCGAGCTCGCGGGCCACCCCGCGAACCACCTCGGCCACCAGCTTGGTGACCTTGCGGTCCGGGTACTTGCCCCGCCGCAGGTCGGGCTGCACCTTCGCCTCGACCAGCTTGATCATGTCCTCGACCAGGCCGTGCAGTTCCTCGGCCGGCCGGCGGCGCGCCTCGACCACGGACGGCGGCGGATCGAGCAGCCGGACCGACAGCGCCTGCGGACCGCGCCGGCCGTCGGCCACGCCGAACTCGATCCGCTGACCAGCCTTCAGCCCCGGGATGCCCGGGGGCAGGGCGGAGGAGCGGACATAGACGTCCTCACCACCGTCCTGCGTGACGAACCCGAAGCCCTTCTCCGAGTCGTACCACTTGACCTTGCCGGTCGGCACAGCCCTCACCGTTCCTCAATCCGCACAATGAACGCGCCCCAGGCGTACCCAGGACGCGTACTCACCACCCTATGCCACCCGAGTCTCCCTTGGGGCAGGAGTTGGCGACAGGCCCGGGGAACCGGCAGTGCGGTACGTCTCACGCATGCCGGCGCGCGGCCACGTCCGCCAGTCCGAGCAGCTCGATCGAGGTGGCCCGCATCTCCACCTTGCGGATCTTCCCGGTGACCGTCATCGGGAACTCGTCCACCACGTGCACGTAGCGCGGAACCTTGTAGTGCGCGAGCTTTCCCTCGCAGTACCCCCGCACCGCCTCGGCCGTGAGCGGCTCCGCGCCCTCCCGCATCCGCACCCAGGCCATCAGCTCCTCGCCGTAGCGCTCGTCGGGCACGCCGACCACCTGCGCGTCCAGCACATCGGGATGGGTGTAGAGGAACTCCTCGATCTCCCTCGGATAGATGTTCTCCCCACCACGGATCACCATGTCCTTGATCCGGCCGGTGATGTTGAGGTACCCGTCGTCATCCAGCACCGCCAGGTCTCCGGTGTGCATCCACCGGGCCGCGTCGATCGCTTCCGCGGTCTTGTCCGGCTGCTCCCAGTAGCCCAGCATCACCGAGTACCCCCTGGTGCAGAACTCCCCCGGTGTGCCGCGTGGCACGGTCAGCCCCGACTCGGGATCGACGATCTTGACCTCGAGATGCGGATGCACTCTGCCCACGGTGGACACCCGCCGGTCGATCGAGTCGTCCGCCCTGGTCTGGGTGGACACCGGCGACGTCTCGGTCATCCCGTAGCAGATGGTCACCTCCGTCATGCCCATCCGCTCGATCACCTGCTTCATCACCTCCACCGGGCACGGCGACCCGGCCATGATCCCGGTGCGCAGGCTCGACAGGTCGTGCCGGTCGAAACTCGGATCGGCCAGCTCAGCGATGAACATCGTCGGGACTCCGTAGAGCGACGTGCACCGCTGCGCCGCGACCGCCGCCAGCGTCGCGGCCGGGTCGAAGGCCGGCGCCGGAATCACCATGCACGCCCCATGACTGGTCGCGGCCAGGTTTCCCATCACCATGCCGAAGCAGTGGTAGAACGGCACCGGGATGCAGATCCGGTCGTACTCCGTGTAACCGCACAGCTCCCCAACGAAGTAGCCGTTGTTCAGGATGTTGTGGTGGGACAGCGTGGCGCCCTTGGGAAAGCCGGTGGTGCCCGAGGTGTACTGGATGTTGATCGGGTCGTCGGCGGACAGCGTCGCGGCGACCTCCTCGAGCACGGCGGGATCCGCCGCCCGGCCGGCCTCGGTCAGCTCGGTCCACCCCGCCTCGCCGATCAGCAGCACGTCGCGCAGCTCCGGGGTGTCGGGCCGCACCTGCTCGATCATGGCGGCGTAGTCGGACGTCTTGAAGCTCGGCGCGGCCACCAGGGTCCGGATCCCGGCCTGGTTGAGCACGAACTCGAGCTCGTGGGTGCGATACGCGGGGTTGATGTTGACCAGGATCGCGCCCAGCTTCGCGGTGGCGTACTGGGTGAACGTCCACTCGGCACAGTTCGGCGCCCAGATGCCGACCCGGTCCCCTTTGCCGACACCGAGTTCGCGCAGCCCGAGCGCGACCACCGCGACCTCCCCGGCCAGTTCCCGGTAGGACCACCGCCGGTCGGTCGCGGCGTCGACCAGCGCGTCCCGCTCGCCGTACGCGGCCACCGTCCGGTCGAGGTTGGCTCCGATCGTGTCCCCGAGCAGCGGCTTGTCCGAGGTGCCGGACACGTAGCTTGGCCTGGTCGGCATGGTGTGGACCTCCTCGTGCGCGAGATCACCATCCTGCACCTTTCCGGCCCGGCGTGATGATCTTGGTCAGCACTTCCGCCGCGCTATGGTGTTGGCGCTGACCGCCTGGAGGTGCGCGATGGCCGACAGCTCGCAGACCTGGTACACGCCGCTGACCCCGCTGGTGTTCCTGCAACGCTCGGCCGAGGTGTACCCGGACAAGGTGGCGATCGCCCACCGCGAGCGGCGGATCACCTATCGCGAGTTCGCCGCCGCGGCCACCCGGCTGGCGCGGGCGTTGCGGGCCAGCGGGATCCAGCCGGGCGACCGGGTGGCCTACCTGATGCCCAACGTCGCGGAGCTGCTCATCGCGCACTTCGGGGTGCCGCTGGCCGGGGCGGTCCTGGTGGCGATCAACACCCGGCTCGCGCCCGCCGAGGTGGCCTACATCTGCGCGCACTCCGGGGCGAAGCTGCTGGTGGTGGACGCCGGCCTGCACCCGGCCGTGGCGCCGGTGGTCTCCTCGCTCGGCCAGGTCGCCGAGATCGTGACGCTGGTGGATCCGGCGTCCGGCGCGGCGCCCGATCCGGCGGTGCCCGGCCCGAGCTACGCCGACCTGCTCGAGCGCGGCTGTGACGACCCGCTGCCGTGGACCGTGGCCGACGAGCGCGCCACGATCTCGATCAACTACACCTCCGGCACCACCGGCAAGCCCAAGGGCGTGATGTACCACCACCGCGGCGCCTACCTCAACGCGCTGGCCGAGGTGATCCACTCGCGGCACACCCCGGACTCGGCCTACCTGTGGACGCTGCCGATGTTCCACTGCAACGGCTGGTGCACGACCTGGGGCGTGACCGCGATCGGCGGCACCCACGTATGCCTGCGCGCCGTGGACCCGGCGGAGATCTGGCGGCTGCTCGACACCGAGGGGATCACCCATCTCAACGGCGCCCCAACGGTTCTGGTGAGCATCGCCAACGCGGCCGAGGCGCACCCGCTCGACCGCGAGCTGGTGATCACCACGGCCGGCGCGCCGCCGAGCCCAACGGTGATCGCGACCATGGAGCAGCTGGGCGCCACGATCATCCACGTCTACGGCCTCACCGAGACCTACGGCCCCTACACCGTCTGCGAGCGCCAGCCATCCTGGTCCACTGTGGACGGTTCGGCTCGAGCCCGGCTGTTGTCCCGCCAGGGGGTCGGCAACGTGGTCACCGACGGCGTCCGGGTGGTCGACGCGGACCTGCGCGACGTCCCGCGCGACGCGACCACGCTCGGCGAGGTCGTGATGCGCGGCAACAATGTGATGTCCGGCTATTTCGCCGACCCGGACGCCACCGAGCAGGCCTTCCGGGGCGGCTGGTTCCACTCCGGCGATCTGGCCGTCTGGCACCCGGACGGCTACATCGAGCTCCGCGACCGCGCCAAGGACATCATCATCTCGGGCGGCGAGAACATCTCCACCATCGAGGTCGAGGCGGCAATCGACTCCCACCCCGCCGTGCTCGAGGTGGCCGTCGTCGGCGTCCCGTCGGAAAAATGGGGTGAGCGCCCGAAGGCATTCGTGGTGCTGCGCGCCGACGCCACGGCAACCGAGGCCGACCTCCGGGACCATGCCCGCACCCAGATAGCCCGGTACAAGGTCCCGGACAGCATCGAGTTCCTTTCCGAGCTACCCAAGACCTCGACCGGCAAGATCCAGAAGTTCCAGCTGCGCGGCCACCTGCCGGCCGATCCCGCCAGGACCGGCTGAGCCCTGCCCGCCGATGGCCCGGTGCGGGTAGGCGCGTTCGGCGATGGGGTGCGCCTAGGAGGGTACGGGCCGAACTGCGGGTCAGGCGGCGGTCGTGACCGTGCTGGCCGATGGCGTCGCGTTTGGACCGTGCCACCAGCTCGGCGAGTAGGGACCGGGTCAGGGGGTGGCGGTGTACATGCTCCGGCGAGATCCGCTCAGCCCGGCGCAACATCAACACGGCCTGATCCCGCCGTTTGGCCTGCCGTGCGAGAGCCCGGCCATATTCGCGCCAGTAGACGGCCTCACGGGCCCGGACGGGGAGTGCGCTCGGGTTGACCGTCTCGGCGATGGCGGCGACCTCGGTATGTTCGCCGGCCTCCAGGGCGCACTGCATCCGCCACACCGCGACGTTGGAGGCCCGAAGCCGAAGCCGGAGACGTTGGTCTCGCCGGTGCGCTCGGCCAGCTCGGCCGCGTAGTCCAGTGCGGCCGAGCGCTCGGCCTGGTCTTCGCGGGTCGCGTAGATCAGTGACGACGCCAGCGCCAGCGAGCCGGCGAGCTGGAGGTCCTCGGTCGTGGCCAGCGGCAGATCCACGGTGGTGAGGGTGGTGGCGGCCAGTTCGAACGCTCCGGCACCGAGCAGTCCCAACGCGGTGCCGTAGGCGCTGACACCTAGACTCGTGGGTTCGTCGAGCCGTTCGGCTGCCGCTCGCGCGAGCGCGGCCGCCTGCCAGGCCAGGTCGATCGGCGCGCCGACGGTGCACAGCCACGCCTGGGTGCCTTGCATGTGTGCCAGCGTCAGCAGGCGCAAGACCTCGGGCTCGCCGTCCTGGACCCGCGCGACCGCGTGCAGGTCCCGGATCAGGCCGGGGAGGGCCGCACCCACCCAAGAGGTATTGGCGTTGTTCTGGGCCGCCAGCACGGACTTGACTCGCGCGCTGAGCTGCTCGACCGGCTGGAGTTCCCCACGTGGTTCGTCCAGGCTCACGGCCAGCAGGGCCAGTCGGACCTCACTCACCGCGCGGTCGTCGTCAGCCTTGCCCGGCATGGCCAGTTCGGCCCCGGTGATCTCGGTCGGCGCGACCTCCAGCGCGTTGGCCAAGGCGACGATCAGCGAGCGTCGGTCGAGGGCTCGCTCCCCGTTTTCCAGCCGCGACAGGTAGCTGGCCGAGATTCCCGCCAGGCCGGCGATGACGGTGAGCGACTTGTCTCGGGCGTGCCGGAGTTGCCGCAACCCGCGGCCCACCTCGGAATGTCCGGCCGTCACGACCCCAGGATACGGGGGGGTGATCCAGTCGGAGGTGAGCCGGCGCCGCCGTCCGGTCACCCCCGGTACCCCGTTCGAGCGGGCTTCCGCCGGAAACGGAAACTCCTCGTGTTCGCCGAAAATGGCGCGCCGACGTTCCGTGCTCGCCGGCCGCCCTGGCCGAGTGGTGAATGGCGCTCAAAGGGATTGTGCGCACACTGACTAATTGCGACGTAAAGCGAGAATTGCTTACAGTCCGGACGGCCGTTAAATCGACTGAACGGAATTGACCGATGAACAGAACAGAGCAGGAACAACGCGTCGCACGAATGGTCGAGGTGGTGCAGCGACGCCGGGAGGAATTGCACCGCATACCGGGCTGCGCCGGTGTGGCGGTCGGCCTCAAGCAGATCCGAGGCGAGCCGACGGGCCAGTTCGCGATAACCGTGCTCGTCACCAGGAAGTCCCCAAGGGTGCCGCAAGCCGAGCTGGTGCCGGCCGAGCTCGACGGCTTTCCCACCGACGTCGTCGAGCAGCACGAGATGGAGCCGCGGCCGATCGCCACCGATCCGTTCGCCAGGCACGACCCGGTGTTCGGCGGGATCTCGGTGACCCCGTGGGAGGCTCCCCCGGCCTGGGGGTCCATCGGCTGCTTCCTGAACACCACGGGAGATCCGGCGAACGTGGTACCGGCCGGGAACTACCTGCTCACCTGTCAGCACGTGCTCGCGAACGCCAGCCCGGGCGAGCCAAGGATCATCCAACCCTCGATCCAGGAAATGGTCCCGCCGCCACACTACGAGTGCGGTGTCTACGTCGCCGGCTACCTGAGCCCGACCCGGGACTGCGCGATCGTCAACCTGACCACCCGAGGCTTCGAGAACACGGTGCCGAACTATCCATGGAATCCCGGCCGTCGCGCCATCGCAGGCGTCGGCGTCGCCATACCTGGAGACCCGGTCTACAAGTACGGTGCGACAAGCAGGTTCACCGAGGGTGTGGTGACGCTCGTCGGCTACAACCCCCCGACCACCGGATGGCAGAACGTCACCGTGATCCGTAACGCCAGCGGCAACCACGACGACGTGTGGGTGGCCAAGGGCGACTCCGGTTCCGTCACGCTGCGCAAGAGTGACGATTTCGCGGTCCTGCTGAACTTCGCCGGCTCGGCCGACGCGGTAATCGACCCTCCGCCCGACCTCCCCGCGCTCCCCGCGTACTTCCGGGGATTCGGGTTCGGCCTGCAGTCGCAGTTCGACGCGTTCGCCGCGGCCGGCGGAACAGTGGTACTTGCCTGACCATGAAATGGACCGGAAAATGCACCGCTCGGTATTGGTTTCCGGGTCGAGTTGCTAGCTTTCGGCCGCGGTGGAATCCCAGGGCAGCGGAACGACCAGGCACGGACCCCCGATGAATACCCCGCCGTCCACGCCGAGCGCCTTGCCACCCGCATAGGGGTGCGGGCCGTCCACCTGATGGGGCATGATGCCGAGCTGGTCGGCGATGACGCTGTGGCCGTGCACCAGGCGCTCCCCGCCGAGCACCGCCAACAGCTTGTCCACGACCTCCTCGCCGTGTGCGCCGCGGAACGCGTGCCGAGTGGTGAGCCTGCGCCAGACCTCCCACCACTCGACCAGATCATCAGAACGCAGGACAGCCTGCACCGCGGCGTTGATCTCGGCGAGGTCGGCGCCCCAGGACAGATACTCGACGGTGTCGGAGTGCATCAGCAGGTGGCCGGCGACCAGCGCGAGCAGCGGCCGTTCGGTCAGCCAGGCGATGTGCTCGTCGGTCAGCGCCTCCTGGTCGCTCGCCTGGCCGCCGTTGAGCTCCCAGCTGCGCGCGAAGCTGCGCGGAGCCAGGCCGGACGGAACCTCGGTGTCGCCGAACCGGCGCATGCCGAGCAGCAGGATCTCGTGGTTGCCGAGCAGCGCGTCGACCGCGCCGCCGGCCGGACGGGCCTCGGCGGCCAGCCGCATCACCAGATCGATCACGCCGATCCCGTCCGGTCCGCGGTCTACGAAGTCACCGAGGAACCACAGGTGCGCCGCGCCGCCGGTCCAAGTCCCGTCCGGCGCGGACACCAGCCCGGCAGCGGACAGCGCGGACACCAGCTCGGCGCGGTGTCCGTGCACGTCGCCCACTACATAGGTCGGGTGCTCAGCCGACACAGCTCGACACCATAGGGCACCCGCTCACTCCTCGCGCGGAAAAGGGTCGTCGGTGTGCCCGACCAACTCGGCGACCGACTCGATGATCCGGCTCGGCCGGTACGGAAAGCGCTCCGCGGTCTCTCGCGAGGAGATCCCGGTGAGCACCAGGATGGTGCGCAACCCCGCCTCGAGCCCGGACCGGACATCGGTGTCCATCCGATCGCCGATCATGAGGGTCTCCTCGGAGTGCGCGCCGAGCGCGTTGAGCGCCGAGCGCATCATCAACGGATTGGGCTTGCCGACGAAGTATGGCGCGTGTCCGGTGGCCCGCTCGATCAGCGCGGCGACCGAGCCGGTGGCCGGCAGCGGGCCCTGGAGGCTCGGACCGGTGGCGTCCGGGTTGGTCGCGATGAACCGGGCGCCCTGCTCGATCAACCGGATGGCCGCCGTGATCGCGGTGAAGCTGTACGTCCTGGTCTCGCCGAGCACCACGTAGTCAGGATCCCGGTCGGTCAGCACGTAGCCGATCTCGTGCAGCGCGGTGGTCAGCCCCGCCTCGCCGATGACGAACGCGGATCCCTTGGGACGTTGGCTTTCCAGGAACCGGGCGGTGGCCAGCGCACTGGTCCAGATGGACTGTTCCGGCACGTCGAGACCGGTCCGGTGCAGCCGCGCCCGGAGGTCCCGCGGCGTGTAGATCGAGTTGTTGGTGAGCACCAGGAACGGCGTCCCGGCGGCGGTCAGCTCGGCCATCAGCTTGTCCGCGCCGGGGATGAGGTGCTCCTCGTGCACCAGCACCCCGTCCATGTCCATCAGGTAGGTCCATGCGGGCATGCCCCATGGTCCCCCAGGGGCTACCCGCATGCTCAGCTCGGTGTGCGTTCGCCAACCAGTTGGCCGTACTCGTCCACGATCGCCCGGTTGTAGCGCTCGATCACGACCCACTCGTCGGCGGTGAACCGGGACAGCACCCGTTCGGTGAGGTCGACCATCTGCTGGAACAGGTGCGCATAGCGGGCCTCATCGAACTCGGCGACCTCGACCAGCACCTTGCGGCGGTCGTGCGGATCGCGGACCCGGCGCACGAAGCCGCGCCGCTCAAGCCGGTCGATCACCCCGGTCACCGCGCCGGTGGACAGACCCGACAGGTGGGCGATCTGGCCGGCGGTGAGCGGCTCCTGGGCCTGGACGGCCAGCTCAAGGCACTTGTGGTCGGTGCCGGACAGGCCCATCTGCTCGGCGATCCTGGAGTGCAGCAGCACGGTCAGGGTGGAGATCTCCCGGCCGAGTGCCCCGGCCTTGGCGAGCACGTCCTCGGGAACCTTCCGTGCCTGTTCGGTCATCGCGCCGGAGCACTCCTTCGAATTCTAAGAAGTTCAGCTATGAAGATAGGATACCTCCGCCCACTGTCGGGTCACAGGACTAGTCTCGACGGGGTGACAGCGGTTGACCTCGGCCTACCCGCGGTGAGTGGCGTCGTGTCCGGCGCGACCCGACCCGCGACCCCCCACCTGATCGACCGGTTCGGCCGGGTGGCCACCGATCTCCGGGTCTCCCTCACCGACCGGTGCAATCTCCGCTGCACATACTGCATGCCGGCGGACGGCCTGGACTGGCTGCCGAAGGCGACCGTGCTGACCAACGCCGAGCTTGGCCGGCTGATCGACATCGCGGTCACCCGGCTGGGGATCACCGACGTCCGGTTCACCGGCGGTGAGCCGTTGCTCCGCAAGGGTCTCGCCGAGCTGATCGACGGGGTGGCCGCGCTTCGGCCCCGGCCGCGGATCTCCATGACCAGCAACGGGATCGGGCTGGCCCGGCAGGTCGAGGCGTTGCGCGCGGCCGGCCTTGACCGGGTGAACATCTCGCTCGACACCCTGGACCGGGCGCGGTTCGCCGAGATCACCCGCCGGGACCGGCTGCCCGACGTGCTGGCCGGGTTGGCCGCCGCCCAGGATGCCGGCCTGCGCCCGGTGAAGGTGAACGCCGTGCTGTTGCGCGGGGTGAACGACGACGAGGCGGTGCCGCTGCTGCGGTTCTGTCTCGAGCAGGGCTACCACCTGCGGTTCATCGAGCAGATGCCGCTGGACCCGCAGCACGGCTGGGACCGGACCCGGATGGTCACCGCGGCGGAGATCCTGGACCGGCTCGGTGCCGCCTTCGACCTGGCGCCGAGCGTCGCTCCGCGCGGCGCGGCACCGGCCGAGCGCTGGCTGGTGGACGGCGGCCCGGGCGAGGTTGGCGTGATCGCCTCGGTCACCCGGCCGTTCTGCGCGGCCTGTGACCGCACCCGGCTGACCGCCGACGGGGCCTTGCGCAACTGCCTGTTCAGCCAGTCCGAGACGGATCTGCGCGGTCCGCTGCGGGACGGGTCCAGCGACGAGGAACTGGCCGGACTGTGGCGGGACACGATGTGGGCCAAGCTGGCCGGCCACGAGATCAACGAGGCGGGGTTCGCCCAGCCGCTGCGGCCGATGAGCGCGATCGGAGGCTGACGGTGGCCGACCTGACCATCGAGGTGCGGTATTTCGCCGGGGCCCGGGCCGCGTCCGGGGTAGCCCAGGAGAGCGTGCTCGTGCCGGCTGGAGCCACAATTCAGGACGTGTTGGTCACGCTGGGCACTCGGCATGGCGACGGGCTGTCCCGAGTGCTGACCGCGTCCAGCTTCCTCCTCGACGGAATCGCGGTGCGGGACCGTAGTGTCTCGCTCACTAATGGTGTCGAACTGGACGTGCTGCCGCCGTTCGCCGGCGGCTGAGGCGCACTCGTTAGCGTGATTCACACCTCAGTGGGGCAACCAATCTCGAACCGAAAACCCACCAATAACGGCCGATAACGGGCCGGTTGACCTGCGCTTATGCCTCTGATCGCAGCGACAGAAGACACGTTACTGTGACGACGGTCACACGTCCTGCGATTTCACATTAGGCCGCGAATTATCTATCGTCCTTTTTCAGTTGGTCCCGACCAGCTAGCTAGGCCCGGATGTCCGCATGCGTCGAGCCCTGTCCAACGGCATCCGAGTTATTACTCCCGACTGAAAGAGACTTCCGGACAGGGGCGACGGCCCACTATGGCCACACCAGAAATTGTTCGCAGGCGCGGAAGAGAGACCCGAAATGGCAATCCGAGGCAAGCACCGTAAGCCGAATGCTGCCAAACGCAACATCGCCCGCGTTGTCATCGCAGGCGTCGCGGTCGGCGCCCCACTGGGCATCGCCGTGGCACCGGCCCAGGCCAGCCCGGACTGGGACGCGATCGCCCAGTGCGAGAGCGGCGGCAATTGGGGCATCAGCACCGGCAACGGCTACTACGGTGGTCTGCAGTTCACGCCGGGCACGTGGCGCTCCAACGGTGGCTCCGGCAGCCCCGCTTCGGCTTCCCGTGAGGAGCAGATCCGGGTCGCGGAGAACGTGCTGAAGACCCAGGGTATCGGCGCTTGGCCGGTCTGCGGCAAGCGCAGCGGCGGGCACGCCGCACCGGCGAAGACGCCGGCGAAGGCCGCCAAGCCGGCCCCGAAGGCCCCCAAGCGGACCGCCCCGGCCCCGGCTCCGGCCGCGCCGGTCCTGTCCGCCCCGGTCACCGTCAAGTCCAACCCGAACGGTGACTACACCGTGGTGGCCGGCGACTCCCTGTCGAAGATCGCCCAGCAGCAGAACGTCGCGGGCGGGTGGCAGACCGTGTTCGAGAAGAACAAGGACTTCATCGGCGACCCGGATCTGATCCTGGTCGGCCAGAAGCTCGCCACCAAGTAACACCAGCAACACAGCTGCGCGACAGCGCATTGTCAAGTGGCCCTGCCGCGCTCGCGGCAGGGCCGCTTGTCGTGTTCCCCAACCATTCCCAAAACCGCGAGTCTCGCGCTCAGGCAAGCGAGTCTCGCGCTCAGGCAACTGAGTTCTGCGCTCAGGCACCGCACTGGTGCCGATACAGCGCAAGGTGACATTCCGCTTAAAGAAGCGAAGGAAGGTGACCTTCCGCCGTACCCGAGCGCGCGACTCAGTTGCCGGAGGCGCGACTCGCTTGCTGGAGCGCGCGACTCGCTTGCTGGAGCGCGCGACTCGCGGGGGTGGGGCGCGCTGGAGAAGCGATTATGGGCAGTTGACCCATTCGTCGGTGCCGTCCGCGAAGGTCTGATGCTTCCAGACCGGCAGGCACCTTTTCACCTCGTCGACCAGGTCGGCGCAGGCCGCGAAGGCGACCCCGCGATGCGCCGAGGACACCGCACAGGCCAGGGCCACGTCACCGATCTCGAGCTGCCCAACCCGATGACCGACCGCGATGGCCCGCAGCCCGGCGTGCCGTTTGGCGACCGCGGCGGCGACGTCCTCGATCACCGGCTGCGCGGACGGGTGCCCCTCGTAGGCCAGCTCCCGCACCGCCCGGCCGTGGTCATGGTCGCGGACCACCCCGGCGAAGGTCACCACCGCGCCGGCTGCCCGGTCGGCGACCATGGCCGCGAGCTCGTCGACGGACAGGTCGGTCTCGGTGACCCTGGCGTGCAACACCATCGCGGGCTCGCCGGCCGCGGCCGGCCGGGCGTGATCTCCGCCGGCAAGCTGGTCGACGGCGTGCTCGAGCACCCGGTCCAGCACGCCGAGCCCGTCGCGCACCCCGCCGGTCGAGCCGGGCAGGTTCACCACCAGGGTGCGGCCGGCCACCCCGGCGAGCCCCCTGGACAGCACCGCAGTCGGCACCGTGGGCAGCCCGGCGGCCCGGACCGCGTCGGCCAGGCCCGGGATCTGGTAGTCGAGCACCGCCGCGGTCACTTCCGGGGTGCGGTCCGTCGGGCTGATCCCGGTGCCTCCGGTGGTGATCACCACGGCCACCCGGTCGGCCACCGCGGCCCGCAACGCCGCCGCCACCGGCTCACCGTCCGGTACCACCTGAACCTCGCCGACGTCGAACCCGCGCTCGCGCAGCCAGCCGGCGATCACCGGTCCGGTCCGGTCCTCGTAGACCCCGGCCGCGGCCCGGTTGGACGCCGCCACCACAGTGGCCCTCCGCGTGCTCATCTGCCCTCCGGTCGGGTCCAGAGGCCGGTCTTACCGCCCTCCTTGCGGGTCAGCCGGACCCCGTCCAGCACCGCGGCGGGATCCACCGCCTTGATCATGTCGTGCAGCGCGAGCCCGGCCACGGCCACCGCGGTCAGCGCCTCCATCTCGACCCCGGTGCGGTCCGTGGTCCGGGCCACCGCGGTGATCTCCACGTCGGCGCCGGCCATGGCGAAGTCCACGGTCACCGAGGACAAGGCGATCTGGTGGCACAGCGGGATCAGGTCCGGGGTCCGCTTGGCGCCCATGATGCCGGCGATCCGCGCCGTGGCCAGCGCATCACCCTTGGGCAAACCGTCGCGCCGGAGCAACTCGACCACCTCGGCCGTGGTGCGGAGCACGCCGGTGGCCACGGCGGTCCGGTGCGAGGCCGGCTTGTTCGACACGTCCACCATCCGCGCGGCGCCGGACGCGTCCAGATGGCTCAGCTCACCCACGGTCCGATGCTACGACGTGCGGCGTGGCGGCCTTGCGCACGCACTCCGCGACCGCCGGCGCGACCGCGGAGTCGAACACGCTCGGCACGATGAACGAGGCGTTGAGCCGCTCGCCGTCCACCATGTCGGCGATCGCGTCCGCGGCCGCCAGCAGCATCTCGTCGGTGACCGTGCGGGCCTGGGCATCCAGCAGGCCTCGGAACACGCCTGGGAAAGCCAGCACGTTGTTGATCTGGTTCGGGTAGTCACTTCGTCCGGTGGCCACCACGGCGGCGTAGCGCTGCGCCTCGAGCGGATCGATCTCGGGGTCCGGGTTGGCCAGCGCGAACACCACCGGCCGGCTGGCCATGGTGGACACCTGCTCGGCGCCGAACAGGTTGGGCGCGGACACGCCGATGAACACGTCCGCGCCGACCAGCGCATCGTGCAGCGAGCCGGACCGGCGCTCCCGGTTGGTGTGCGCGGCGATCCAGGCGAGGTTCTCGTCGAGGTCGGCGCGGTCGGCGTGCACGATCCCGTTGATGTCCACGCCGATCACGTCGCCCGGCCCCCGGTGCAGCAGCAGCCGCACGATCGCCGAGCCGGCCGCACCAACCCCGCAGACCACGATCCGGCAGTCGGCCAGCGACTTGCCGACCACCCGCAGGGCGTTGCGCAACGCGGCCACCACGACGATCGCGGTGCCGTGCTGGTCGTCGTGGAACACCGGGATGTCCAGCTTCTCGCGCAGCCGGCGCTCGATCTCGAAGCACCGCGGCGCGGCGATGTCCTCCAGGTTGATCCCGCCGTAGACCGGGGCGATCAACTGCACCGTGCGAATGATCTCCTCGACGTCCTGGGTGTCCAGGCAGACCGGCCAGGCGTCCACATTGGCGAACTTCTTGAACAGCGCGGCCTTGCCCTCCATGACCGGCAGCGCCGCGGCCGGCCCGAGGTTGCCGAGGCCAAGCACCGCCGAGCCGTCGGTGACCACGGCCACCGTGTTGCGCTTGATGGTCAGCCGCCGGGCGTCGTCCGGGTTCTCCGCGATGGCCTGGCAGATCCGGGCCACCCCCGGCGTGTAGGCCCTGGACAGATCGTCCCGGTTCTTCAACGCGATCTTGGGCCGGATCTCGATCTTGCCGCCAAGGTGGATCAGGAAGGTTCGGTCCGAGACCTTGCGCACCACCACGCCGGGCAGTCGCTCGAGCTCCTCGGTGATGTCCCGCGCGTGGTCGTCGTTCAGCGCGTTGGCGGTGATGTCGACGACGATCCGGTCGGTGTGCGACTCGACCACGTCGAAGGCGGTGATCACGCCGCCGACCTTGCCGATCGAGCTGGCCAGGTCACCGGCCGCGCTGGCGGACGGCGGGGCCTCGAGCCGAAGGGTGATCGAGTAACCAGGGCCTGGAACCGGCATGGCCAAGACCCTATCGCCAGGACCGCCGGGGGCGGCTCAGGATTGCCAGTTGATCTCCGTGACCGGGTGCACGTAGCCGAGCTCCTCGGCCGGCAGCGGGAAGGTCAGCTCGCCGAACGGGGACAGCGCGCCCTGCCGGTCGGCGGTGATCTCGCTCACGGGGTGCTTGCCATCGTCGTCATCCCCCGGCCATGCGGGGTCGATGCGATCGGTGTTGACGCCCTTCGCCACCCGGTCCTCCCGTTTGCTTCGCCGTGCGGACCGTAGGTTACTCGACCCCGCCAGCCCCCGCAGTACCCGTATACCGTGGTCAGGGTGCCCGGTCCCACGCTCACCCAGTGGTTGCGCGCGCTCGACGACCAGTCGATGGTCGATCTGCTGCGGGCCAGACCCGATCTGGCCACCCCGCCGCCGCCGGACAGCAGCGTGCTCGCCGCCAGGGCAGGCGCACGGGCCTCGGTGGCCAGGGCCGCGGAGGGGCTGGACACCTTTACCCTGGCCGTGCTGGACGCGTTACTGATCGTCGACGCCGACCGGGAGCCGGTCCCGCTCCCCTCGGTCGTCCCGATGCTCGGCGGAGCGGCCGAGCGGGCGACCGGTGCGGTGCGCCGGCTTCGCGACCTGGCCATCGCCTGGGGTGCGGACGACGCGATCGCGCTGGTGCCGGCGGCCAGGGAGATCGGCGGCCCGTTTCCGGGCGGGCTCGGCCGGCCGTCCCCGGAGCTGGACCGGGCGAACATCGGGGCGTTGCTCGACGAGCTCTCCGGGCCGGAGCGCCGGATGCTCACCGCGCTGGCGCACGGGCAGCCGATCGGCCGCACCAGGGACGCGGCCACGCTGGTGCCGCTGGACCGGGCGGAGACCCCGGTGCAGCGGCTACTCGCGCTCGGCCTGCTGCTGCGCCGCGACGACGAGACCGTCGAGCTGCCCCGGCAGGTCGGCCTCGCCCTGCGCGGCGACGCTCCACTCGGGACGCTCAGCCTGGACGAACCGGAGCTGCCCAGCACCGTGCGCCGTATGTCTACAGTGGACGGAACGGCGGCCGGCGCGGCGTTGGAACTGGTGCGCCACATGGAATCTCTGCTCACCGCCTGGTCGGTGGATCCGCCGCCGGTGCTCAAGTCGGGCGGCCTCGGGGTGCGTGAGCTGCGCCGGCTGGCCAAGGACACCGACACCGACGAGCGCCAGGCCGGCCTGCTCGCCGAGCTTGCCCTCGGCGCCGCGCTGATTGCCCACAGCGGCACGCCGAACCCGGAGTGGGTGCCGACCACCCAGGCCGACGGGTGGCTCGGAGCCGGCCAGGCGAACCGATGGGCCGCGCTGGCCGGTGCCTGGCTGGACCTGCCCCGGATGCCAGGGCTCGCCGGGCTGCGGGACGGCAAGGACCGGCTGCTGGCGCCGCTGTCCGAGGACCTGCGCCGGCCGCCCGCCCCGGTGGAGCGGCGCCGCGTGCTGGAGATGCTGGCCGCGCTCCCGGCCGGCGCCTGCGTCGCACCCGATGACCTGGTGGCCGTGCAGGCATGGCGGGCACCACGGCGCGGCGGCCGGCTGCGCGACGAGATCGTCCGGTGGACCCTCGTCGAGGCGACCGCGCTCGGCCTGGTGGCGCTCGGTGCACTCAGCTCACCCGGCCGGGCACTGCTCGAGGACGGCCCGGCGAGCGCGGCGAAGCAGATGGTCGAGGCGATGCCCCCGCCGGTGGACCACGTGCTGGTGCAGGCGGACCTGACCGTGGTCGCGCCCGGCCCGCTCGAGCCCGACCTGGCCGAGCGGATCAGCGAGACGGCGGACGTCGAGTCGACCGGCAGCGCCACCGTCTACCGGGTCACCGAGTCGTCGATCCGGCGCGCGCTGGACGCCGGCCGGACCGCGACCGAGCTGCACGAGCTGTTCGCCACGCGGTCGCGCACCCCGGTACCGCAGGGCATGACGTACCTGATCGACGACGTGGCCCGCAAGCACGGCCGGCTGCGCGGCGGCGCGGCCAGCTCGTTCCTGCGCTGCGACGACCCGGTGCTGCTGGCCGAGATCGCCGCGCATCCGCTGGCCGGACCGCTGGAGCTGCGCAAGATCGCGCCGACCGTGCTGGTCAGCCCGGTGCCGCTGGTGGACATCCTGGACGAGCTGCGCAAGGCCGGCTACTCGCCTGCGGCCGAGGGTTCGGACGGCCAGATCGTCGACCTGCGGCAGGAGGGGCGCCGGCTGCCCGCGCCCACTCGGGCCGCGCGCCGGCCGGCCGTGCCACGCCCGGCCACCGAGGATCAGCTGGCCGAGCTGGTCCGCACGGTGCGTGCGGGGGACCGGGCCGCGTCCGCGTCGGACCGGCGCGGACGGACGGTGTCGTCCTGGTCCGGCGCCGGCGCGGCGGACACCGGCGCCACGGTCGCGTTGCTGCGCGAGGCGATCGAGCAGGACAGCCACGTGTGGATCTGGTTCGTGGACGGGCACGGCAGCGCCAGCCAACGGATCGTCGAACCGTATCGGGTCGGCGGCGGCGTGCTCGAGGGCCGAGACGCCGGCGACGGCACCGTCCGGCAGTACCCGTTGCACCGGATCACCTCGGCCGCGCTGGTCGAGAACTGAGCGTCCTCGAGTCGCGTACGACCAACATTTGACCAGTCTGGCCCACCGTGGGGTATGGCCGACGACGAACGGGAATCCGGTGGGCAACCGGCTGAGGGGCCGGCCGGCGGGGAGCCGGCCGAGGGGCAGGTGCGCTTTGTGCGCCAGGATTTCCTCGACCGGGCCGACAGCATCGACGCGTCGGTGCGCACCCTGCTCAGCGAGCTGGACCTGAGCCGCACCGATGACGGGCACCAGCGCCTGATCGACGCCATCATGGGCGCCTGCCGCGCCGCCGACGCGCTGCGCGCCTTTGCCCGCGAGGACATCGAGGGCGCCACCGACGCCACCGCGTCAATGAGCTACTACGCCCGCCGCGCCCTTGGCGAAGCCGCCTGAACCGCCACCACCCGAGCCCGCGGCGGGGACGGTCCCGGGGTGCGGAAGGACCAAGATCAGCGGTGCTGAACCGCCGGCCACCGTCACGGTAGCCACGCGTTCACAACTCCCCATCAAGCCAAGCCGTGCGCTCAACGCTCAGGTCAGTGCGGCCCAGCGAACACAGCCGCAACCTCAGTACAGCCCCCACCCATCCCGGGGGGCGGCCCCGCTCCAGTCTACCGCCCTGGTGTGGTGGCAAGATCGAGATCGGGGAGTTGTCCACAGGGTATCGGACCCTGTGGACAGGTGCGTCACACGGCGCGAGCGGACATCCGCTGGTGCATAGCATGTTCGACCAGCGTGATCAGCGTGTCCTTGGTGGAATCGCGGTCACGGGCGTCGCACGTCACGACCGGGACGGTGGTTTCGATGGTGAGGGCGTCGCGGACGTCGTCGACCCGATGGTGCAGCACGCGGTCGAAGCAGTTTATGCCGATCACGTAAGGAAGCTGCCGGTCCTCGAAGAAGTCGATCGAGGCGAAGGCATCGGCGAGCCGGCGGGTGTCGACGAGTACCACGGCACCGATGGCACCGCGGACGAGGTCGTCCCACATGAACCAGAAGCGGTGCTGACCGGGAGTGCCGAACAGGTACAGGATCAGGTCGCTGTCCAGGGAGACACGACCGAAGTCCATGGCGACCGTGGTGGTCACCTTGTTCGGGGTGGCCGAAAGGTCGTCGACGTCGACGCTCGCCTCGGTCATGACGGCCTCGGTGGTCAGCGGAACGATCTCCGAGACCGATCCGACGAAGGTCGTCTTTCCCACACCGAAGCCGCCGGCCACGACGATCTTGGCCGAAGTAGTCGGTTGCGAAGCGGCCGCGCCGCGCGAGCTGAGGGGACTAGAGCCTGCGGAGACCACTGAGCACCCTTTCCATGAATTCGATAGACGGCCGGTCGCCAACGACCATGCCGCTCTGATGGATCAGGACGAGCCCCAAGCCAGCCATATCTCCGATTAACACTCGGGCGACGCCGAGCGGCAGCCGTAAGTGCGCGGCCACCTCCGCGACGGACCTGGTGTCAAGGCACAGTCCACAAATCGAGCGGTGCTCTGGCCGCACCGTCCCGTCCGGCGATCTGCCTCGTTCGCTGGTCGAAACCAGCGCCTCGATGGCGAGGTCGTAGTCGGACCTGGTCCGGCCGCCGGTCTTGGTGTAGGGCCGCACCATCGAGCCAGTCTCGGTCCGCGCGTCGCGGAACTCTTCGGCGAGCCCATTCGCGCCGTCCGAACCGGACACCAAGGAGGGGATCTCCTTGCTGTCCCAGTCGGTCGGGGCGGGGATTCCCGGGTCACCGTAAAGGGTCGCGCTCGGACCCCCGAACAGTCGGGCACCCAACCCGCCGACATCGAAGCGATTCGGCGCGTCCCCGTGTTCGGGGAGATCCTCCCAGCCTCTCTCCGGCATCTCGGCTACCCTCCGCTCTGGCACGCCGATACCGCTGACGTGCCGTCGCTCACCGGCGCTGCGCTCCCTGCAGCTGGGCTCGCAGCTCAGGAGTCATCTGCTGGCCAACCCGCTCGACCAACAGCGTCATCTCGTAAGCCACCAAGCCGATGTCGCAGTTCGGCGCGGCGAGCACGCCGAGGCACGAACCGTCCGAAATGGACATGAGGAACAGGTAGCCGCGGTCCATCTCGACCACGGTCTGGTTCACGCCGCCCGCCTCGAAGCATCTGGCCGCGCCCTGGGTCAGGCTCACCAGCCCGGAGGCCACGGCGGAGAGCTGCTCGGCCCGGTCCCTCGGCAAGCCTTGGGAGCTGGCCAGAAGCAGACCGTCGGCCGAGACCACGACGGCGTGCGCCACGCCTGGCACCTGCCGAACGAAATCAGTGATGAGCCACCCGAAACTACCGGGTTGCGCAGTGGTCGCAGTCGTCACTCCTGCTCCTCATTTTGACGGCTATCGTCTAGACCGGACTGGTCACCAGCGTATGCGTCGATCAACGCGTGCCGACCGCGCCGTACCCCCTGCTGGAAGCTCGACATGCGGCCGCGCACGGCATCGGCCGATCGGGGTGGCAGCGGCGCTGCCGGCGCCGGCTCTTCGGCAGCCTCGTGGCGAGGCGCGGCGGAACCGGGCACCAGGTGTGCCTTGGGCACTCGCTTGGGCAGCCCCGCCGTGGTAAGCGTGTCTTCCTCGGTGCTCTCCAGCAACGCGCGAGCGGCCTGCCAACCCTCGTCGCCCGGCGAGACCCACGATGCGGCCTCGACGTACTCCGGCGCTTCCTCGGTGATCGGCTCGGCGGGACTCTCGACGGTGCCGTTGGCCGGCGCGCCACCGTTGGTGACAGCGCCGCCGTTGGTGACCGCGCTGCCGCCGTTGGTCGCCGGGGCCTGCGCCGCGCGCTTGTGCGCACCGGTGTCGTTGGCCTCGAACCATTGGGACAGCACGGCTTCGTAGATGGGCAGCCGCTCCGTCGGCGCATCCACGTTGAGGGCTACCTCCTGGTGCGGGGTGCCGGCGCGGGTCGAGACCTGAGTGTCCTCCGGCGACTGCGCCGGGGGCGGCTCGTCGAGCGGGTTGCCGAACAGCGCGGTAGCCGAGTCGTCGTGCTGACCGTTGCGCATCCCGTTGTCGGCGACCGCGTCGGCCGGCTTGCTGGTCCAGCCGCCCTGGTCCGCGCCACCGTTGCCGGCGGTGCCGACCCCGGTGGGCGCCCCGCTGTAGGAGGCGGCGTACGGCGGATAGCCGGCGACCTCCCTGGCCGGGCGGTCCACCTGGGACTCGCCGACCAGCCCGCCGTCGGAACGCAGCCGGGGCAGACCCCCGGTGAACGCCCCGGCGATCCCGCTTGCCCTGCTGGCCGAGGTGGCCGGGCCGGCGGCGAGCAGGCTGGTGGTGGTGCCGATCTCGGCGGTGAGCGCGGCGGGCGGGGTCACCGACGGCACGCCGGAGGCCGGTGCCACCAGCTCGGCCGGCACGTTGATCCGGGCGATCAGACCGCCTTCGATGTCCTCGTTGTCCCGCAGCCGCACCACGATGTTGTGTCGCTTGGCGAGCCGCGCGACCACGTACAGACCCATTCGCCTGGTCACCGCGACGTCGAGGTCCGGCGGGTCGGCGAGACGCCCGTTGGCCGCCTCGATCTCGTCCTCGCTCATCCCGACGCCGGAGTCGGTGATCTGGATGGCCAGCTCCTTCTTACGGGTGACGGCCATCCGCACGATGACCTTCTTGTCCGGCTCGGAGAAGAAGGTGGCGTTGTCCAGCAGCTCGGCGATGAGGTGCACGAGGTCGGAGACCGCCCGGCCCTGCACGGTCACCTCGGGTGCCGAGACGACCTCGATCCGGGCGTAGTGCTCGACCTCGGAGACCGCGGCACCGACCACCTCGGAGGCGGGCACCGGCCGGGACAGCTGGCGGGACAGGCCGGAACCCGAGAGCACCAGGAGGCTTTCCGAGTTCCGCCGCATCCGGGTGGCCAGGTGGTCCAGCTCGAACAGGCTGGCCAGCTGGTCGGGGTCCTGCTCGTCCTGCTCGAGCCGGTCGATCAGCGCGAGCTGGCGTTCGACCAGCGCCTGGCTGCGCCGGGACAGGTTGACGAAGATCGAGTTGATGTTGTCCCGCAGCATGGCCTGCTCGGTCGCCATCTTGACGGCCTGCTCGTGCACCGCGTCGAAGGAGCGAGCCAGTTGACCGGTCTCCTCCCGGGTGAACACCGGCACCGGGTCGATGGCGGTCTTGGACGCGGCCACCGGGTCGGGGTCGGCCAGGATTCGCTGCACGGTGGCCGGCAGCCTCCGGTTGGCCACGTCGAGCGCGTCGCGCCGGAGTACCCGAAGCGGCTTGAGCAGCGACCGGGTCACGATCAGCATCAGCAGCAGCGCGAAGGCCAGCGCGAGCAGCACCAGGCCGGCGTTGCGGAAGGCCGAGGTGGTCGCCGCCTGGGCCTGGACATCCGCGTCGGACCGCAGCTTGTCCAGCAGATTCCGCTCGACCGTGCGCATCCGCTCGACGGTGGCGAACCCGTCTTCGGTGAGCTTCTTGCGGTCGTCGTCCCTGAAGTCGAGCCCCTGGCCGTTCTCGGCCCGGGCGAACGCGCTCGCCTTGAGCCGTTCCCGGTTGTCGACCTGGGTGCCGCTGACCGTGTCGGAGTAGAGCTGCTGCTGGCCCGGCGTGGCGTTCGCGGCGAAACCGGCGAGCGCCGCGGCCGCGCTCGCCTGTGCACCGCGGGCCTGGTTGAGCAGGTCGGCGGGGAAGGAGTTGCGCTGCGGCGACGGGGACACGGCGATCTGGAGTACCGCGTTCTCCCGGCCGACGAACTCCTTGGCCTCGGACAGCGACTGGATCACCGCGCCCTGGCGGAGTAACTCCCGGTCGGTGCCCGCGGTGTTCACCTCGCGGCCGAGTTGGACCAGCGAGTCCAGAATGGCCGAATAGGCGGTGAACAGGGAGACGTCGGGGTAGTCCGTGGTGTCGGCGGCGGTGCGCACGGCCTTGAGTGCCGAAAGGCGCTGCAGACCCCGGTTGTACCGCTGCCGGGTGGCCGCGTCGTCGGTCTCCAGCCGGCCGGCCGCACTGTTCGCCTCGTTGATGGCCTGGTCGACCTTGATGATCTGGGCGTCCAGGTCAGCGCGCGGAGTGGTGGCCCGCCCGTTGGCCACTCTGGCCACCGAGAGCGTGCGTTCCTTCTGTAACTCGTGCACCACCGCGGTGACATTGCGAGCGAAGTCCACCTGGCTCACCGTGTGCCGGAAGTCGGCCGCGGCGTCCAGGTCCGCCTTCACCCGCAGCCCGCCGAGGGCGAGCGCGGTCAGCGTGGGTACGAAAAGGACGGCGATCAGCTTGGTGCGCAGCCGCCAGTTGCGCATGCGCCACGGCGACCCGCCCTTCACCGCACGTCGTGAAGCGAGGGCGCGCGCCCTCTCATTTGCCACGTTGTCGTGGTCACGGTCGGACACGTCAGCACCACCCGGTAGGGCGCCGATCCCGGGGCCAGGTTGACCCCCGGCAGTGTGGTCGGGCACTCCCAGCACTCTCCCTGCTCTTCAGCCAGTAGCCCTTACCTGAGGCCAGCTCTTATGGACAGCTACCCCAGTGAAGACACCGACCCATCGGGCGCCCACCCTCACCGCTTCGATGAACCTCAACCTCACTGTGGCAACCGAAGGTAGCGGACTCTACGCCTCGATGTAAGCCTTCCAGGTGCATGGTCACACACCTGGAGCACCGAATCACACTCGGGCAACAATTCCAAATCGTGCTCTGGTATCGGCGGCTTAACGGACTGGTATCAACTGGACCATCGTGCTGAACGCATTGTAGTTGTCACTCACTTGAAGTAATCAGGACAGCTTTGGGCTCGCCTGGGTAGCGGTGAACCCGCGCAGAGGAGGGTCTAGACCACGCTATCGAGCCGTGTCAACAGGCAAAAGCGCGAAATTCGGGCACGGATTGTGACGCGGTAGCCACTATCTCTACAGTGTTGCGCGGTTGTCCATACCATCCACAGGACACCTCACCCCACGAGGAGAGGCTTCATGCCCCGACGCACTACCTCCTTAAGACGCTCCATCCTCCCCCGCATCGGCGTCCCCGCCGTGGCTCTGGCCCTGTTCGTGTCGCTGACCGGCTGCGGTCTGCTCGGCGGCAACGACGACAAGCCGACCAACAACGCCTCGTCAGGCGGCCTGGAGAAGCCGAATCTCAAGGTTTCCGTGATGACCACCACCGACCTCGCCCCGTTCTGGCTGGCGGTGAAGGGCGGGTACTTCAAGGACGCCGGCTTCACCTTCGACCCCGCCAAGGACGTCGTGACGTCGAAGAGCGGCAGCGAGTCCGTCGCCAAGTTGGCCGCCAAGGAAGTCGACATCGCCTACTCCAGCTACACCCCGTTCTTCGTGGCGAAGAGCAAGGGCGTGGCCGACATCAAGTTCGTCTCCGACGCCGCGTCCGCCGGACCCGGCGCCACGATGGTCGTCACCATGCCCACGTCCTCGGTCAAGTCGATCAAGGACATGGCGGGCAAACGAGTCGCCGTTACCGCTCGTAACACCATCTCCGACCTGCTCGTCATGTCCACCCTCAAGACCAACGGCGTGGACTGGACGACCATCCATTGGGTGGAGATCCCGTTCCCGAGCACCGGCGACGCGCTGGCCAAGGGCCAGGTCGACGCGGCCTTCCTGACCGAGCCGTTCCTTGCCCAGGCGCAGAAGAAGCAGGGCGCGGTGCCGGTGTTCGACACCGCGGTCGGACCGACGGCCAACATGCCGGCCGCCGGCTTCGGCGCCAACGCCGAGTTCGTGAAGAACAACCCGAAGACGCTGGCCGCGTGGCAGAAGGTCATGCAGCGGGCGACGGACGAGGCCAAGGCGGACCGGTCCAAGGTGGAGCAGCTGCTCCAGGACTTCGCCAAGATCGATGCCGACACGGCGAAGCTGACCACCCTGCTGACCTTCCAGTCCTCGCTTGACGCGACCCGGATCCAGCGGGTGCCCGACCTCATGCTCGAGTTCGGCGTGATCAAGGACAAGATCGACGTGTCGACGATGATCGCCAAGTCCACCAGCTCTGGGTAGGGCGTGCGACCACTCGTCAGGAACCTGATCGGACTTGGCGGCTTCTTCATCATCTGGGAAGCGGCCGCCAGGTTCGGCTGGGTGTCCAGCTCTTCGCTGCCACCGCCGACGACGGTGCTGCCCAAGCTGTTCGAGCTGCTTGGCACCGAATCGTTCGTCCGCGACATCATCGCAACCGTGCTGGCCTGGGCGATCGCCCTGGTGATCGCGATCGCGATCGCGGTACCCGGCGGGCTGCTGCTCGGCAGCATCCCCGGCCTGCGGGTGGCGACCAGGGCGATCGTGGAGATCCTCCGGCCGATCCCGTCGGTCGCGTTGATCCCGGCGGCGATCGTCGCGATCGGCGGCGGGCCGGAGACCAAGATCACACTTGCGGTCTACGCCTCGGTCTGGCCGATCCTGTTCAACACGATCTACGCGCTGGACGAGATCGACCCGCTGCTGGTGGACACCGCCCGGTCGTTCGGCACCGGCCGAACCAGGGTGATGACCTCGGTGGCGCTGCCGCACGCCGCGCCGTTCATCTTCACCGGCATTCGGATGTCCGCGGCGATCTCGCTGATTGTCGTGGTCAGCACCGAGTTCCTGGCCGGCGCGGTGCGCGGGATCGGGAAGTTCATCCTCGAGGCCACCGAGGGCGCCGGCCGGATGGATCTGGTGCTGGCCGGCACCATCGTGGCCGGCGCGGTCGGCTACCTGATCAACGAGGGACTCGAATGGCTCGGCCGGCACTGGTTCCGGTGGAGCACTGTCGTGCGGGAGGCCCCGTGAACCGGCGACTGGTCTGGCTACTTCAGCGCTGGGCGGTGCTCGTCCTCGCCCTCGCGGTCTGGGAACTGGCCGCCCGACGCGGCAACAACGTGTACTTCCCGCCGCCGACCAAGATCCTCGAACAGGGGGCGCAACTCTGGTTCGGCGGGCCGGCCAAGCACCTGTACCTGACCGACACCTGGTTCACCGACATCCTGCCGAGCCTGGGCCGGGTGCTCGGCGGGTGGCTGTTCGCCGCCGTCATCGGCATCACGCTCGGCACCGCGCTTGGCCGGTCCCGCACCGGGGTGGACTACGTCGGCCCGCTGTTCGCGTTCATCCGGGCCATTCCGCCGCCGACCCTGATTCCGGTGTTCGTGCTCCTGTTCGGCCTCTACAACGAGATGAAGCTCGCCACGATCATGTTCGGCGCGGTGTGGCCGATCCTGCTCAACACAATCGACGGCGTGCGCACGGTGGATCCGGTGCAGACCGAAACGGCCCGCTCGTTCCGCACCCCCCGGCACCGCTGGATCGCCATGGTGGTGCTGCCGGCCGCGCTGCCGAAAATCGTCGCCGGGCTGCGGCTGAGTCTTTCCATCGCCGTGCTGCTCATGGTTATCTCGGAGCTGGTCGGGCACACCAGTGGCCTCGGCTACCAGCTGATCTACGCGCAGCGCCAGTTCGACTTCACGATCATGTGGGCCTGGATCGTGCTGCTCGGCATCCTGGGATACGTGCTCAACGCGCTGTTCCTCATCGTGGAGCGTCGGGTGCTCGGCTGGCAACCGAGCCGGCACACCGAACGCTCGTCGCAAGTGGGAGGGTGATCAACATGCCGACCATGCTGGCGGTGCGCGAGCTCGTGCACCGCTACGGTGCCGGGACGACGGCACACGTAGCGGTGAACGAGCTGTCGTTCACCGTGTCGTCCGGGGAACTCGCCTGCATCGTGGGACCGTCCGGTTGTGGCAAGTCCACGCTGCTGCGCTGCATCGCCGGGCTGATCACGCCGACCTCGGGCGAGATCGCGTTACACGGCGACCCGGTGCGCGGCGTGCCGAAGGACCTCGCCGTGGTGTTCCAGGACTACAGCCGGTCGCTGTTTCCCTGGCTGACCGTGCAGCGCAACGTGGAGTTCCCGCTGCGCGGCCGCACCCCGAACCGGGCCGCGCGCCGGGCACGGGCGCTCGAGGCGCTCGGCTGGGTCGGCCTCGGCGAGGTGGGCGGCAAGTACCCGTGGCAGCTCTCCGGCGGCATGCAGCAGCGGGTGTCGATCGCCCGGGCGCTGGCCTGCCAGCCGGCGCTGCTGCTCATGGACGAGCCGTTCGCCTCGGTGGACGCGCAGACCAGGGCCGAGTTGGAGGACCTGCTGCTGCGCGTGCGCCGCGAGCTGGGCTGCACGGTGCTGCTGGTCACCCACGACATCGACGAGAGCGTGTACCTCGGCGACCGGGTGCTGGTGTTGTCCCGCTCCCCCGCGACGATCATCGCCGACCTGACCGTCGGCCTGCCCGCGGACCGGGACCAGATCACCACCCGCGGTTCGAGCACCTTCGTCGAGCTGCGCACGGAGATCGCCCGGCTGCTGCACTCCGCCCCCGGCGATCCCCGCCGGGAGCCGCCGCAAACCACGGACGGCGAGGCGGCCAACGACCGGTTCCTGGCGGCCGAACGCGCCGAGGCCGCGGCCAGAGCACGTAGCGTCTGATCGCGCTCGTGCGCGCGGCTCGCGGCCGCTCCGCCGCGCGCACAGCTTCGGTAGACGTCGTCAGGGCGTACAGCGCAATGTCACCTTCATGCGGTTCTAGATGTAGACGCGCAAGGTGACATTCCGCTGTATCTCTGCGCTCAGGTCAGTAGAGGGGGTGCGGGTCCGGGTCCACGATCACGTGCAGCAGGGTCGGGCGGTCGTCGACGAGCGCCTTGGCAAGTGCCGCGCGCAGCTCGTGCGGCTGCTCGATCCGGTGCGTGACACAGCCCATGCCACCGGCCAGCGCGACGAAGTCGATGCCGCCCAGCTCAACGCCGGGGACCTTGGCGCCGCCCTCCGACTCGGCCAGGATGCGTACCGCCGCGTACTGCGCGTTGTCCAGCACCACGAAGGTCACCGGCACCTGCTCCCGGGCCGCGGTCCACAGCGCCTGGATGCTGTACATGCTCGAGCCGTCCCCGAGCACCGCGACCACCCGGCGATCCGGCCGGGCCATCGCGGCGCCGATCGCCGCCGGCAGGGCGTAGCCGAGCGTGCCGCTGGCCGTGCTGAGCAGACCCGTGCCCCTGGCCCGCACGGGCAGGTAGGCGCGCCGAACATTGAGATGGCTCGGCACCTCCTCGACCAGGATGGCGTCCGCTGGCAACTGCTCGGCGAGTTCGGCGAACACCGCGGCGACCGGGAGCGGCGTGCGGTCGGCCGGCTTCGTCGGGCGGGCCATCGGCGCCGGGGCCGGCCGCCGCGCCGGCCGCACTACCGCCGTCAGGTCCTTGATCGCGGCCCGCACCGGGGCCCGGATGCCGACCCCGGTCTTGGCCCTGGCCAGCACCTGCTCGTCGTCGCTGACCAGGTACAGCGGGGGTAGCGCGAGGTCCGACTCGACGCCTCGGAAGACATGGAAGGTGAACACCGGCGCGCCGAGCACGATCACCAGGTCGTAGCCGGCCAGCACCTTGACCGTGGCCCGCTCCTCCGGTTGCAGGAACCCCTGGAACAGCGGGTGATCCTCGGGGAACGAGGACCGGTTGGACATCGGGCTGGCCCAGACGCCTGCCCCGCACCGCTCGGCCAGCGCGACCATGTCCGGCACCGCCCCGGCACCGTCCACCCCCGGCCCGACCACGAGGACCGGACGCGCGGCCGCGTCGAGCGCGGCGGCCAACTCGCCGATGGCCACCGGGTCCGGCGCGTAACCGGTCACCGGCGGGCGCACGTCGAGCGGCTCCGCCTCGGCGTCCCAGTCGTCGGCCGGGACCGAGACGAACGTCGGACCGCAGGGCGCCTGGGTCGCGATGTGGTACGCGCGGGCGATCGCGGCCGGCACGTCCGCCGCGCGCGCCGGCTCGCAACTCCACTTCACATACGGCCGGGGGAAGACCGCGGCGTCGTCGGCCGCCAGAAACGCTTCCCCCGGCTGCAACAGCGACCGCACCTGCTGCCCGGCCAGCACGACCATCGGAGTGTGGTGCCGGTAGGCGGTGAACACCTGGCCGAGCGCATGCCCCACACCACCGGCCGAGTGCAGGTTGACCAGCACCGCCCGGGCACCGGCCTGAGCGAAACCGTCGGCCATGGCCACCGCGACCGACTCCTGTAACCCGAGGACATAGCGGAAGTCGGCCGGCCAGTCGCGTAAGAACCCGATCTCGGTGGTGCCGGGGTTACCGAACACCGTGGTCAGGCCGTACTGGCGGAGCAGCGTCCTGGTGACTTCCCGTACTGTCGTCGTCACTCGGGCCAAGCTACCCGACTACGGCTGAGCCAGGCAGAAGGTGGTGGCCGGCTCCGGGTAGGCGATCGGAATGCTCTGCTGGTCGCACGCCGACTCGTCGGCCTTGCCGTCAACCACCTTGGTGACCTTGACCTCGGCGCTGCCGCAGTCCACCCTGGCCCGCTTGTCCGGGCTGTCGTACTCGGCGAAGCAGTCGCCTTCCTTGGCGTTGAGCATCAGGCAGAGCGCGAAGTCGGCGTTGCCGCTGCCACCGCTCTGCTCGTACTTCTCGTAGTCCGGTGTCGGGCAGGTGTCCGTGTCGTTGCCAAGCTTCTTGGCCACCTTGAACACCGCGGCCTTATCGTTGCAGTCGATCTTCTCGACGTCGGCGTTGGTGCTGGACGCGGACTTGACCTTGATGCAGTCCCCGGCGTTGGCCTTGCTCGGGTTGTTGCGGTTGACGATGAGGGTGACGATGATGCCGGCGGCGACCACCACGAGGACGACAGCGACGATCAGCACGCGGCCCTTGCCCCTCTTCTTCGTGGGCGGCACGCCGGCCGGCACCGGCGGGTAGACGCCTTCCGGCTGGGCCGGCTGGGCCGGCTGCTGGCCGTACGGCGGCGGCGGCGCGTCGAACTGCTGCTGCCCGGGTGGCGGCGCGTCGAACTGCGGCTGTCCCGGATGCGGCTGCTGACCGTGCGGCGGCTGCTGCTCGCCGGGCGGCGGCTGCTGACCCGGCGGCGGACCGTACGGACCAGGCTGCTGGGGTGGGTTCGGCTCGTTCATCGGTACCTCGTCACTGTCGTCGATGCTGTTGCAGCATGCGGCCAGGCAATCTAGCTGTACTGCTCACGGAGGTTGGGTACGGGGCGACACGTGATCGGATGATCTTGGAATGAGGGAGGGCCTCCGGGTTCGGTGTGGATTGCGATATCTGCACCGAGCTGACGGAGGCCCTCGTGACTCACGCTAACGCACCGCTTACTGCGGCTGGCAGGCTGCGCCTGGCCTTGTGTGTGGTGCAGGACGGGTGGCCGCTGCGGCGGGCCGCCGAGCGTTTTCAGGTCTCGCCCACGACGGCCGGGCGGTGGGCGCAGCGTTACCGCGAGCACGGCAAAGCGGGCATGGTTGACCGGTCTAGCCGTCCGCGTGTCAGCCCGCGCCGCACGCCGTTGCGGACCGAACGGCGGATCATCGGGCTGCGCGTCACCCGTCGATGGGGACCGGCCCGTATCGCCTCCCATCTGGGGCTGGTGTGCTCGACGGTGTACCGGGTGCTGCTCCGCTACCGGCTGGCCCGGCTCTCGCACGTGGACCGCGCCACTGGTCGGGTCGTGCGCCGCTATGAACACGACGCGCCCGGTGACCTGGTCCACGTTGACATCAAGAAGCTCGGCAACATCCCCGACGGCGGCGGGCACCGCGTCCACGGCCGCCAGATCGGCCGACGCAACCGCCAACGCAGCGCCACCGCCAAGCGCAACGCCTACCGCAACCCGATACTGGGATACGGATTCCTGCACAACGCTGTCGATGACCACTCCCGCCTGGCCTACACCGAGATCCTGCCCGACGAGACCAAAGACACCGCTGTCGCGTTCTGGGCCCGAGCGCAGATGTTCTTCCAGGCCAACGGGATCACCGTCACACGAGTCCTCACCGACAATGGCTCTTGCTACCGCTCCCGCCTGTGGCGCGACACCCTCACCACCGCCGGAATCACGCACAAGCGCACCCGCCCCTACCGGCCCCAGACCAACGGCAAAGTCGAACGGTTCAACCGCACCCTGCTCGACGAATGGGCCTACGCCCGCCCCTACCGATCCGAGACCGAGCGACGCCAAGCACTGCCACAGTGGCTCCACACCTACAATCACCACCGCGGCCACACCGCACTCAACGGCAAACCACCCGCCAGCCGCGTCCCCAACCTCTCAGGTCAGTACA